>NZ_CP047158.1:0-10000 GCF_009834045.1 Anoxybacillus sp. PDR2
GTGGAAAATATTGATGATTTATGGAATAAGGCGCTTGCGGAGATCGAAAAAAAAATCAGTAAACCCAGCTTTGAAACCTGGCTGAAATCAACGAAAGCTCACTCCCTAAAAGGTGATACACTCGTCATTGTAGCCCCAAATGAATTTGCAAGAGATTGGCTGGATTCCCGCTATGCTCATTTAATCGGCGAAACCATTTATGATATCACTGGAGAAGAGCTAACTATTAAATTTATCATTCCTCACAACTCGAACGAGGAAGATATCGATCTTAAACAGGTGACGAAAAAGCAACGTAAATTGGATGATGAGCAGGTAGATTTTCCGCAAAACATGCTAAATCCAAAATATACATTTGATACGTTCGTCATCGGATCCGGAAATCGTTTTGCCCATGCCGCTTCCTTAGCAGTAGCAGAAGCGCCAGCAAAAGCATATAACCCTCTTTTCATATATGGAGGAGTCGGCTTGGGAAAAACCCATCTCATGCATGCGATCGGCCATTATGTGATTGAACATAATCCATCAGCCAAAGTCGTTTATTTATCTTCTGAAAAATTTACTAATGAATTTATTAATGCAATTCGTGACAATAAAGCCGATGACTTTCGCAACAAATATCGAAATGTTGATGTCCTATTAATTGATGATATTCAGTTTTTAGCTGGAAAAGAACAAACACAAGAAGAATTTTTCCATACATTCAACACGCTTCATGAAGAAAGTAAACAAATCGTCATTTCTAGCGATCGGCCGCCAAAGGAAATCCCAACTCTTGAAGACCGCCTGCGTTCACGATTTGAATGGGGACTTATAACCGATATAACTCCTCCAGATTTAGAAACGAGAATTGCTATTCTTCGCAAAAAAGCAAAGGCAGAAGGCTTCGATATTCCGAATGAGGTTATGCTTTACATCGCTAATCAAATTGATTCCAACATTCGTGAACTTGAGGGAGCTCTCATCCGAGTTGTGGCATATTCATCGCTTATTAATAAAGAAATTAACGCGGATCTTGCTGCAGAAGCACTAAAGGATATCATCCCAAGCTCCAAACCGAAGGTCATCACCATTCAAGATATTCAACGCGTAGTCGGGCAGCATTTCAATCTCAAGCTGGAAGATTTCAAGGCGAAAAAACGAACAAAATCGGTTGCTTTTCCGAGGCAAATCGCTATGTACCTATCTCGGGAGCTGACGGACTGTTCTTTGCCAAAAATCGGTGAAGAATTTGGAGGACGCGACCATACAACTGTGATCCATGCTCATGAGAAGATTTCAACTTTGCTGCAAACGGATGTGCAGCTGCAGAAACAAATAAAAGAAATTCAAGAAAAATTGAAACATTGATAGATAGTGTGAATAATATAAAAAGTTGTGCACAGTCTATCCACATGTGGATGACTGTGTTTCCTTTGCGATTTTTCGGCTTATCCACATGTTAACAGCTACTATTACTACTATTACTTATTTTTTATATAAAATAAATTTACTTTTATTCTAGTTTAGGAGGGTGCGATTCGTGCGACTTACCATTCAAAAAGATCACTTAGTTCGTAGCGTTCAAGATGTCATGAAAGCTGTTTCTTCACGCACAACGATCCCGATTCTTTCTGGTATTAAAATGGTAGCAACTGTTCAAGAAGTCACACTGACTGGAAGCGATTCAGATATATCCATTGAATCATCTATTCCAGCTGAAGAAGAAGGAACCATTATTGCAGAAGTCCTGCAACCAGGCAGTATTGTATTGCCGGCTCGTTTTTTTGCCGAAATCGTTAAAAAACTTCCAGAAGACAACGTCGAAATAGAAGTTCAAAATCAATTTGTTACAATCATCCGTTCAGGAAAAGCGGAGTTTAGCTTAAACGGCTTAGATGCAGAAGAGTATCCAAGACTTCCACAAATTAAAGAAGAGAATGTGTTCAAACTTCCAACGGATTTACTAAAAACCATGATTCGTCAAACGGTTTTTGCGGTTTCTACTTCAGAAACACGACCGATCTTAACAGGTGTAAACTGGAAGGTAGAGAATGGAGAACTGATCTGTATTGCAACAGATAGTCATCGCCTTGCTTTACGGAAAGCAAAAATCGAAATGGATGCAAGTCTAGGCTATAACGTGGTTATCCCTGGGAAGAGCTTAAACGAATTAAGTAAAATTCTTGATGACAGTAATGAAAATGTAGAAATTGTCATTACAGAAAATCAGGTTTTATTTAAAACGAAACACCTTTTATTTTTCTCGCGATTGCTTGATGGAAACTATCCTGATACGTCCCGCTTAATTCCGGCAGATAGCCAAACAGACGTAATTGTGAATGCGAAGGAGTTTTTCCAAGCGATTGACCGCGCTTCTTTGCTTGCTAGAGAAGGAAGAAACAATGTGGTTAAATTGACAACATTACAGGATGGCATTGTAGAAATTTCATCGATATCCCCAGAAATCGGGAAAGTTACTGAGGAGATCCAGAGCGAATCTGTCGAAGGGGAAGAGCTAAAAATTTCTTTCAGTGCTAAATACATGATGGATGCTCTTAAAGCACTGGAGGGAGCTGAAATCAAGATCAGCTTTACCGGAGCCATGCGTCCATTTGTTCTTCGTCCACTACACAGCGATTCCATGCTCCAGCTGATCTTACCAGTCAGAACGTACTAATGTATAATAAAGCTGCTAGAACTACTCCGACTCTCTAGCAGCTTTATTTGCTATTGATCAATTTTTTAGTAAAATGAAGTGATGGACATTTTTTTGAAGAGCGGTGAAAATGATGAAACAAACGATAGAGATCACAACGGAAACGATTACTCTTGGCCAATTTTTAAAGCTTGTGCAAGCGATTGATACAGGCGGTATGGCAAAATGGTTTTTACAAACAAAAGAAGTATATGTCAACGGCGATAGAGAAAATCGTCGCGGACGAAAACTGAAGCATGGGGATGTTGTCGATATTCGCGATTTCGGAACTTTTATGGTAAAAGGTTTGGAGTAGGTGAAGAATCTTTGTTTTTAACACATCTATCGTTAAAAAATTACCGGAATTATATCAGCCAGGAGCTGTCGTTTACGAATAAAGTCAACGTGATTTTGGGAGAAAACGCGCAAGGAAAGACGAATTTGATGGAAGCTATTTATGTTTTAGCGATGGCTAAATCTCATCGGACATCAAATGATAAAGAATTGATTCGTTGGGATGAGGAATATGCTAAAATAGAAGGGAAGGCCGTTAAAAAAAATGGGCCGTCAACTTTGCAGCTTGTGATTTCAAAAAAAGGGAAAAAAGCAAAAATAAGTCATATTGAACAAAAAAAATTAAGTCAATATATCGGACACATTAATGTGGTTTTATTTGCTCCTGAAGATTTGCATTTAGTCAAGGGCGGGCCGCAAGTAAGACGACGTTTTATTGATATGGAAATGGGGCAGATTTCCCCTGTTTATATGCATGATTTAAGCCGCTACCAAAAGATATTGCAGCAGCGGAATCATTATTTGAAGCTGTTGCAAACGAAGCAGCATCATGATGAAGCTGTTTTAGATGTATTAACAGAACAGCTGATAGAGATTGCCGCGAAAATTACATTAAAGAGATATGAATTTTCCCAGCTGCTGCAAAAATGGGCTGAGCCCATTCATCACGAAATCAGCCGAGGATTGGAAAAGCTGCAAATCCAATATCATCCTTCTGTTCAGGTATCAGAAGAGCTGGAATTGTCGAGAATAATAGAAGCATATACTGAAAAATTTGTTAAAATAAAGGAGAAGGAAATTCAGCGAGGTACAACACTTGCTGGTCCTCACCGTGACGATTTGTCATTTGATGTCAATGGAAGAGATGTACAGACATTTGGTTCACAGGGACAGCAAAGAACAGCAGCTTTATCGATCAAATTGGCCGAAATTGAACTGATCTTTTCTGAAACAGGCGATTATCCCATTCTTTTATTAGACGATGTACTTTCGGAACTGGACGATTTTCGGCAAACACATCTGCTTAACACCATCCGCCAGAAAGTTCAAACCTTTGTTACTACAACAAGTATTGACGGAATTAAACATGATGTCATAAAGGAAGCAGCGATCTATCAAGTGAGTTCCGGTCATATTTGTTCCCCGGACACCGGGGATGTTTGATCGTTTTTCAAAGGAAAGCGTAGGTGATTAACATGACAATGGAACAAAAAATCGAACATATGTATGATGAACGGCAAATTCAGGTATTGGAAGGCCTTGAAGCTGTACGGAAACGGCCAGGCATGTATATAGGATCAACGGGTCCCAAAGGCTTACATCATTTAGTTTGGGAAATTGTTGACAATAGTATTGATGAAGCATTGGCTGGGTATTGTACAGAAATCTCTGTAACAATCGAAAAAGATAACAGTATTACCGTGGTTGACAATGGTCGTGGTATTCCAGTCGGCATTCAAGAACAAATGGGTCGACCGGCTGTTGAAGTCATTATGACGGTGCTCCATGCCGGCGGAAAATTTGGTAGCGGCGGATATAAAGTATCTGGAGGGCTTCATGGAGTTGGTGCTTCTGTTGTAAATGCCCTGTCACAAGAATTAGAAGTATTTGTTTATCGTGAAGGAAAAATTCATTATCAAAAATATGAACGCGGGATTCCTTGTGCGGATTTACAAGTTATTGGCGAAACGGATCGGACAGGCACTACTACTCGGTTTAAACCAGATCCTGAGATTTTTACCGAAACGACAGAATATGATTACGAGACGCTGGCCACTCGATTACGGGAATTAGCCTTTTTAAATCGAGGGATTAAAATTAGTCTTGAAGATAAACGAGACGAAAACCGAAAGAACGAATACTATTATGAAGGCGGAATTAAATCATACGTTCAACACTTAAACCGAACAAGAGAAGTGCTTCATGATGAGCCTATTTATATCGATGGGGAACGAGATGGAATTTCCGTTGAGATCGCCTTGCAATACAATGACAGCTACAGCAGCAATATTTATTCGTTCGCTAATAACATTCATACACATGAAGGCGGAACACACGAATCGGGTTTTAAAACAGCATTAACCCGTATTATTAATGATTATGCACGCAAACACCACATTTTTAAGGACAATGATGCTAACTTAACCGGGGAAGATGTGCGGGAAGGGCTCACGGCGATTGTTTCTGTGAAGCATCCTGCGCCGCAATTTGAAGGGCAAACAAAGACGAAACTTGGAAATAGCGATGCAAGAACAGTAACAGATGCCATCTTCTCAGAGCAGTTTGAAACCTTTTTGCTAGAGAATCCAACTGTTGCTAAGAAGATCATCGAAAAAGGAATGATGGCGGCGCGTGCCCGTTTAGCGGCAAAAAAAGCGCGCGAGCTAACGCGGAGAAAAAGTGCGCTTGAAATATCCAATTTGCCAGGGAAACTGGCAGATTGTTCTTCAAAGGATCCTTCTATTAGCGAATTGTATGTAGTAGAGGGAGACTCAGCGGGCGGATCTGCGAAACAGGGACGAGATCGCCATTTTCAAGCGATTTTACCGTTGCGCGGAAAAATTATCAATGTTGAAAAAGCCCGTCTAGATAAAATTTTATCGAACAATGAAGTGCGAACAATTATAACAGCGTTAGGAACAGGAATTGGTGAAGATTTCGATATTACAAAAGCAAGATATCATAAGATCATCATCATGACGGATGCCGATGTCGATGGAGCGCATATTCGGACGCTGCTGCTAACGTTTTTTTACCGTTATATGCGGGAAATTATTGAAAAGGGATACGTTTATATTGCTCAACCGCCTCTTTACAAAATTCAGCAAGGCAAGCGGGTGGAATATGCCTACAATGATCGTCAACTAGAGCAAGTCTTGTCCGAACTGCCAGAAACTCCAAAACCGACCATTCAACGGTATAAAGGTCTTGGTGAAATGAATCCTGAGCAGCTATGGGAAACAACCATGAATCCTGAAACGCGGACGCTGCTTCAAGTAAGCCTTCAAGATGCGATTGAAGCTGACGAGATATTTGAGGTTTTAATGGGAGACAAGGTTGAGCCAAGAAGACAATTTATTGAGGAAAACGCAAAGTATGTCAAAAATCTAGATATTTAAGATGGATGTTTGAGAATCGATTTCTATATCTACGGAACATCGGTTTTGATGGTTTTTGTCATTGATATGCATAAAGAAGCAATGCCCAGATCTATCCAATGTCGGCAAGAACACCTTGCCGACGTGGATGAAAAGAAAAGTGTTGGCTTCGTATAGGTTAATCCTTCATTATGTATTGGAGAGTGTTCAAATGCCACCCTCCCCATCTGGAAAATGAGTTTATAAGGGAGGTACGTAAACATGTCAGAAAATCGTAATCCTCGAATTCGCGAAGTGAATATCAGCCAAGAAATGAGATCGTCATTTCTTGATTATGCTATGAGTGTTATTGTTTCAAGGGCTTTGCCAGATGTTCGGGATGGATTAAAGCCAGTCCATCGTCGTATTTTATATGCGATGCATGATTTAGGGATGACAGCGGACAAACCTTATAAAAAATCAGCACGGATTGTTGGTGAAGTGATCGGGAAATATCATCCGCACGGTGACGCAGCTGTTTACGACACGATGGTGCGGATGGCTCAGGATTTTAACTATCGCTATATGCTGGTGGATGGACATGGTAACTTCGGTTCTATTGACGGCGATGCAGCCGCAGCCATGCGTTATACAGAAGCAAGAATGTCTAAGATATCGATGGAGCTGTTGCGGGATATCAATAAGGACACCATTGATTACCAAGATAACTATGATGGATCGGAAAAGGAACCGGCGGTGTTACCATCGAGATTTCCTAATTTGCTAGTCAATGGATCTTCAGGAATTGCAGTCGGAATGGCGACAAATATTCCTCCCCACCAGCTGGGAGAAGTAATTGATGCGCTTTTAGCCTTAAGTCAAGATCCGGAAATGACCGTTGCTGAATTAATGGAATTTATACCGGGACCTGATTTTCCTACTGCAGGACAAATTATTGGGCGCAGCGGAATCAGGAAAGCATATGAAACAGGAAGAGGCTCAATTACCTTAAGAGCGAAAGTGGAAATTGAGCAAAAAGCAAATGGGAAAGAAACGATCATTGTTCAGGAGCTTCCTTATCAGGTGAATAAAGCCAAGCTGATCGAGCGGATTGCTGAACTTGTACGCGAGAAAAAAATCGATGGAATCACCGATTTGCGTGATGAATCGGATCGCAGCGGCATGCGAATCGTAATAGAGGTTCGAAAAGACGCTAATGCCAAGGTGATTTTAAACAACTTGTATAAACAAACAGCACTGCAAACAAGCTTTGGAATCAATATGCTTGCGCTCGTGAATGGAGAGCCAAAAGTTTTAAACCTAAAAGAGTGTCTGATGCATTATTTAGATCATCAAAAGATCGTCATTCGCCGCCGGACAGCTTATGAGCTGAAAAAGGCGGAAGCGAGAGCTCATATTCTTGAAGGGCTGCGCATCGCTTTGGATCATTTGGATGAAGTGATCCATTTAATTCGGCACTCACAAACGACAGAAATCGCTAAACAAGGTTTGATGCAAAAATTTTCACTTACCGAAAGACAAGCGCAAGCCATTTTAGATATGCGCCTGCAACGATTAACAGGGTTAGAGAGAGAAAAGATTGAACAAGAATACCAAGAGTTGGTTCAGTTGATTGCCCAACTTAAAGAGATTTTAGCGGATGAAGAAAAAGTGTTGCAAATTATTCGTGATGAGCTCACAGAAATAAAAGAGCGATTTAATGATAAACGGAGAACCGAGATTGTAAGCGGAGGCATTGAAGAATTTGATGATGAGGATCTGATTCCTTGTGAAAATATTGTCGTGACGCTCACGCATAAAGGCTATATTAAACGCCTTCCTTTATCTACCTACAAAAGTCAAAAGCGTGGCGGCCGAGGAATTCAGGGAATGAACACAAGCGAAGACGATTTTGTGGAGCACCTTTTGATCACGTCAACCCACCACACCATTCTATTTTTTACAAATAAAGGGAAAGTATATCGTTCGAAAGGATACGAAATTCCTGAATTTGGACGAACAGCTAAAGGAATACCAATTATTAATTTATTAGAAATCGATAAAGATGAATGGGTCAATACAATTATTACGATCGACCAATTTGACGATAATTCCTTTTTGTTCTTTACAACAAAAGAAGGAATTGCTAAACGCTCTCCGCTATCTTCGTTCGCCAATATCCGCAATAATGGCTTGATTGCCGTTAGCTTGCGTGAAGGAGATGAGCTTATTTCTGTAAAATTGACAGATGGTTCTAAACACGTGATCGTTGGAACGAAACATGGTATGCTCATCCGCTTCCCTGAAACAGAGGTGCGAACAATGGGAAGAAATGCAACGGGGGTTAAGGCAATCACGTTAGAAGGTGGCGATGAAGTAGTCGGAATGGAGATTCTAGAGGAAGATCATGATGTGCTTGTAGTAACGAAAAACGGGTACGGAAAACGCACAGGGGCTTCAGAATATCGAGTGCAAAGTCGTGGCGGAAAAGGGTTAAAAACATGCAATATTTCTGAAAAAAATGGCACAGTTGTAGCTGTAAAGACTGTAACAGGCGAAGAAGATCTTATGTTGATCACCACCAATGGCGTTTTGATCCGGATTGCTGTCAGCGATATTTCGAGAATGGGACGGAATACGCAAGGAGTTAAATTGATCCGGCTATCAGGTGATAATGAACACGAATATGTTGCCACAGTTGCAAAAGTACCAAAAGAAGAAGAAAAGGAAGCTGAGGATAGACAGGAAGACTAATGGATTAACATTGCTGATTCGAGGAACAGAGCCCGCATCCTCGAGTCAGCTTTTTATAATACACGGGGAATTGTGTCTTGTTAGACTGGGGGAATAAAATGATTCGTGTCAAAATTAATCAGTTACAAGAAGGATGTATTCTAGCAGCCGATGTAATTGGAAAAACAAAGAAAACAATTATTCCTAAGAACACTGTATTAACTCCGTTGCTTTTAAATGTGTTGGAAAAATTTTTGATTGAAGATGTTTATGTAGAGCCGGTATTAGCAAATGGCCAACCCTTTAGGCCTCTAGAAATTATCGAGGTAAAAAAGGAAAGCGATGAGCAAAATAATGAAAGTACGGAAGATATTATGGCTCTTTATTTAAAAGCAGTACAACGATACAAAAAAGCATTTCAATCTTGGCAGTCAGGTTCTCCTATTGATGTTGGAGAAATTCGTTCAATTATTATTCCTTTGCTTGACCGTTTTATCGATAATCGAACAGAACTGCTTACCCTATATCGTTATACAACGAAAGAAGATTATTTATACCATCATGCGGTCTGTATCGGGTTATTGTCAGGGTTTTTAGGGAAGCATCTGAATTATGGAAAAGGAGCATGTTATCAAATTGCTCTAGCAGGGATTCTTTGTGATTGTGGTATGGCTAAAATTAATGAAAAAATTATTATGAAAAAATCCGCTCTTACGGCTGAAGAGTATAAAGAGGTAAAGGAACATACCATTTTAGGATATAAGATGGTTCAGAAAATCCCTGTTTTACAGGAAGGAGTAAAATTAGCTGTTTTACAGCATCATGAAAGAAATGATGGAAGCGGATATCCGTTTGGGATCAATGACAAGCAAATTCATCCATATAGTAAGATTGTTTCCGTAGCGGATGTATATCATGCCATGGTTTCTGAGCGTCTTTATCGGAAAAAAGAATCACCGTTTAAAGCGCTTGAACAAATTCAAGTAGATAACTTTGGGAAACTAAGCATGGAAGTCATACAAATCTTATTGAATCATTTAACAATGTTTTCGGTCGGCACAAAGGTGAAGTTATCCAATGGCGAAATGGCGGAAATTGTGTTTGTTCAAAGAGAAGAACCGACGCGGCCTATTGTTAAAACAGTTGATGGAAATGAGTTTATTTCATTAAGCGAACAACGTCATCTTTTTATCGAAGAGGTCATTTATTCGTCTGAGAT
>NZ_CP047158.1:15000-32500 GCF_009834045.1 Anoxybacillus sp. PDR2
CGCCAGTCTTGGCGGAGTCGCCCTTGGGATACCACCCTTGTCGTACTGAAGTTCTAACCCGCACCCCTGATCGGGGTGGGAGACCGTGTCAGGTGGGCAGTTTGACTGGGGCGGTCGCCTCCCAAAGAGTAACGGAGGCGCCCAAAGGTTCCCTCAGAATGGTTGGAAATCATTCGAAGAGTGTAAAGGCAGAAGGGAGCTTGACTGCGAGACCTACAAGTCGAGCAGGGACGAAAGTCGGGCTTAGTGATCCGGTGGTTCCGCATGGAAGGGCCATCGCTCAACGGATAAAAGCTACCCCGGGGATAACAGGCTTATCTCCCCCAAGAGTCCACATCGACGGGGAGGTTTGGCACCTCGATGTCGGCTCATCGCATCCTGGGGCTGTAGTCGGTCCCAAGGGTTGGGCTGTTCGCCCATTAAAGCGGTACGCGAGCTGGGTTCAGAACGTCGTGAGACAGTTCGGTCCCTATCCGTCGCGGGCGCAGGAAATTTGAGAGGAGCTGTCCTTAGTACGAGAGGACCGGGATGGACGCACCGCTGGTGTACCAGTTGTCCTGCCAAGGGCACCGCTGGGTAGCTATGTGCGGAAGGGATAAGCGCTGAAAGCATCTAAGCGTGAAGCCTCCCTCAAGATGAGATTTCCCATTGCATAAGCAAGTAAGATCCCTCGAAGATGACGAGGTAGATAGGTCCGAGGTGGAAGCGTGGCGACACGTGCAGCTGACGGATACTAATCGATCGAGGACTTAACCAATACGAAAAGGGGAGCAAGCTCGCTTGCATCCATAGGGCGTTCAAGCTTCTGACGGACAAGTCAGGAGACTGGGACAGAAGAAGCGGAAACGACCGTAGGATGCAGCTTGCGGAACTAGACAATACGAAAAGTGGAAGCGAGCGCTTAGCGCCGGAAGGAAAATATTCTTCCGACGAGACATGCTTGCATGTCGATGGAAAGCGGAGCAAGACATCAAGAAAAGCACCGCCTATCCTTTCTTCTCTGATCTGTTATCTAGTTTTGAAGGAACCATCCTTCGAATAGTCTAGTGACGATGGCGGAGAGGTCACACCCGTTCCCATCCCGAACACGGAAGTTAAGCTCTCCAGCGCCGATGGTAGTTGGGGCTAACGCCCCTGCAAGAGTAGGACGTTGCTAGGCAAACAAACAATAGGACCTGACTAAACGTCACGTTTAGTCAGGTCCTTTGTTTATATATAAATCCAAGTTAATAAACGGACATATATTTCATTCCGTCTCGCAAGTCTGCACGGTCCTTATCGTATCGATTTGACAGCACCACTTCCTTAAGCCACTTCCAAATCCGTTCCATAAGATTGAGAGTAGGCGAGTAAGACGGCAAGAAGAAAAGTGTCAGCCTGTCTTCGTGTTTAGTCAAAAAAGGACGCAGTGCAAGGGCGTGGTGGTAGCGAGCATGGTCCAGCTCCAGAATGAGATGCTTTTGCGGATGGCATGGAAGCAAGTATTTCAAGAACTGGTGAAATGTTTGGGTGTTACACGTGTCCGTTTCCATGAAGAATACCTCTCCTTCTTCTGGATTCACCTCGCCAAACAGGTGACGTGTCGTCTGAGATCCAGAAACCGGCACTTGTTTTTGTTTTCCTTTCGGCTGCCAGGTGGCATGTAGGGTTTGGACATCACGGATAGGGATTTCATCTTCATATAACAGAACACAGGAGTCAGTCATCACGTTTTTTTATCATATTCAGCTCACTTTGGAAGTTCTGTTGTTTTTGTTCATTGACTTTGATCAGGACATACGTCGGTCGCGTATAGCGAAAGCCGAGTCGATGCACCATGAGGCGAATACCTTCCCTTGACATTCCCACATGAAATCGGTTCATGAGAAAGGTTTGGATCAGTTTCGTATTCCAGTACGACTCTTGCGCAAACCCAAGTTCACATGGTGTTTGTTCACTCACGATGGCGATTCACTCATCTTGTTCTTCCAGAGACAAGTAGGTAGGCTTGTGCGAAGTGAAGTTCCGGCTCAACAACTGATCGAGACCGCCTTCTGAAAACAGACGAACGTATTCGGATACGCTTTTGCGATTCAAACCGAGGCAAGCAGCAACCTCAATGCCCTTGTATCCTTCCATCACCATCCGAATGGAAGCCACTTGCTTGTACTGCCATGTGTGTTTGGATTGTTTTTCTTGTTGGCGTAATGCATCAATGGTCCAGCCGTGTGTCTCTGTAATTTGCCAAGTTTTCATCTCTACCACTCCTGTCCGTCTATCCTATTTTCAGTGTAGACGGCTCAGAGACGAGATAACCGTATGCCCAAAAAAGAACTTGGATTTATATATAAATGATTTGGTGGTCAACGGCCGCTCTACAAACTTTTTTATCATGTACTTATTGTAGTAGAGGCCAAGATCAGAGATCCGGGGACTCATGAATGGATCTCGACAACCGACTGTTGCAAAATACGATCAGTTAGTTAAAGCTAAATACTCATACAATAAAAAAGGGACTTTTTCAAATGTTACAGATAAAAACTTATGGATAAACGGATAGGCTTCGCTCGAATAGGAATGTAGCAATTCACTCCACCATTCTGTTTCGTATCGAGAGATCATGCTTAAGTTATATAATAATAAATAATGAAATATAACCTCCTGTTTTTGAAATATCTCTTCGCGTTGTGTCGGAAGACGATATGTTTTCGTGCTCAAATCAAACATAAACGGTTCATGCTCTAATGATTTTAATTGATCAGTACAAATGGCTTTAATATAATTCCCCTCTATTTCAACAGATTCTTTTTGAATCCAGTGCCATTCTGGAATGACATGGCTTATGAAATGAGAAAATGTCATATGGTAATCGTCTAAAATAGTAACTGGAATGAGGATGCATTGTCGAAAAGGATCGTAATGGACTTTCCTTGATAGCTTAGCCCCATAGTAGACTTCAAACAATTCGTGAAGCTCGCTAATGCGCTTTAATAAAGAACGCATTTGAAATTTTTCTCCAGCCATATGTTTCACATGGAACATTTTTTCAGAAAAATGAGTAAACAATCCGTGCTTTTGAACTTTTACTTCGTCATTGAAAAAATTATAATTTTGTTTTTTTTGCTTTCTTGTTGAAACACCATGCGCTAAAACAGATGATGACATGGGATAATCAGCATCTACAGTAAGAATACAAGCTTTTAAAAGCTGGACCATTCCATAAAATAAAAGGACAGGTTGAATTGAGAGAGGAGCTGTTCGAGCTGTCAGATAAAAGCTTTGACCATGCTGTAAATAGTAAAGAAAAGCGTAGCCATTTGCATAACTTTTTTGTTTTGCGTCTTCTCTTCCCGTCTTGGAATAACAACGGTATAACAATTGTTGAACCATGCTTGTAGAATGGAAAGAGGAAAATTTCATCCAAACTTCCTCGCTATGTAACATTGACCATTCCCCTTTCGTTGAAATGATAAAATTGAAAGAAAAATCGAACATTTCCTTGATTCCTTGACAGTATTTTAACCAGTTGTTAAGCTACTAATAATATTTCCGGATGAGGAGGATAAAACATGTGGGAATCTAAATTTGTAAAAGAAGGATTGACCTTTGATGATGTTCTTCTTATTCCTGCAAAATCAGAAGTATTGCCTCGAGATGTAGATGTTAAAACTCAACTTACTCCAACGTTATCGTTAAATATTCCCATTATCAGTGCAGGGATGGATACCGTTACTGAAGCAGAAATGGCGATTGCAATGGCTCGCCAAGGTGGATTAGGAATTATTCATAAAAACATGTCAATCGAACAACAGGCAGAGCAGGTAGACAAAGTTAAGCGTTCAGAACGTGGAGTAATTACTGATCCATTCTTTTTGACTCCAGATCATCAAGTATATGATGCGGAGCACTTGATGGGCAAATATCGCATTTCCGGTGTTCCAATTGTTAATAATGAAACAGAACAAAAGCTGGTCGGCATTATTACCAATCGAGACTTACGTTTTATTCAAGATTACTCCATAAAAATTTCCGATGTCATGACAAAGGAAAACCTAATTACAGCTCCTGTAGGTACTACTTTAGAAGAGGCAGAAAAGATTTTGCAAAAATATAAGGTTGAAAAATTGCCTCTTGTTGACGAAAATGGCGTTTTGAAAGGATTAATCACGATTAAAGACATTGAAAAGGTGATTGAGTTTCCGAACTCAGCAAAGGACGAAAAAGGCCGTTTATTAGTTGGTGCTGCTGTTGGGGTAACAGCTGATACAATGATTCGTGTAAAAAAATTAGTTGAGGCCAATGTGGACGTAATTGTTGTAGATACGGCTCACGGCCATTCAAAAGGTGTTCTTGATACAGTACGAAAAATCCGCGAACAGTATCCGAAGCTAAATATTATTGCAGGAAATGTGGCTACGGCAGAAGCGACAAGAGATTTAATTGAGGCTGGGGCTAATATTATCAAAGTGGGAATTGGACCAGGTTCGATCTGTACGACGCGCGTTGTTGCTGGTGTAGGAGTGCCACAAATCACAGCTATTTATGATTGTGCGACAGAGGCGCGCAAATACGGTGTTCCAATTATTGCAGATGGCGGAATTAAGTATTCAGGCGATATTGTGAAGGCTCTAGCAGCTGGCGCTCATGCCGTAATGCTTGGAAGCCTTTTAGCTGGGGTAACAGAAAGCCCTGGAGAAACCGAAATTTATCAAGGCCGTCGTTTTAAAGTGTACCGTGGAATGGGATCTGTTTCAGCGATGGAAAAAGGAAGTAAGGACCGCTACTTCCAAGAAGATAATAAAAAATTTGTTCCGGAAGGAATCGAAGGCCGTGTGCCTTATAAAGGACCGCTTGCCGATACGATTTATCAACTTGTCGGTGGTTTAAGATCCGGAATGGGCTATTGTGGAACAAAAAATCTAGAAGAATTGCGCGAGAAGTCACAATTTATTCGCATGACAGGTGCAGGATTGCGGGAAAGCCATCCGCATGATGTACAAATCACAAAAGAAGCTCCAAACTATTCCATTTCATAATGATTTGCCTGTTGATGTAACATTAGTAGTTTTTTCAGTGTACAAGCTTTATATGAAAGTTATAGCGCGATTGGAAAGAAGCCGCTCCATTTTTTGACTGTCAGAGGCAAGTCATAGACTTGCCTTCGTCACGCCAAAGTGTGACAGAGAGACGAGCAACAAATGCATTTATCTGGAAGACGTTGTTGTTCGGCCACCTGACTGTCGAAATCAAATAGTCGCTTAGTCGAAGAAGAAGCGAAAATGTTAGCATGCCAAGTTGCATTTCGATCGCTTGAAGCGGAGGAAGGTTCCTCCGTCTATTTTTTTGTATAGGAGTATGTTACAATAACGTTTGTGTAAGGAGGGTGTAAAAGTGAAAAGAAAGAAAAGTATAATAATAGGATTAGTTTTAGTGTTCCTGCTAGCAACGGTTTTTCCATTGAATAAAAAAGTGGAGGCCGCACAGGATCCGATAAATATTGAAGCGGATGCGGCGATACTTGTTGATGCAGGATCAGGAAGAATTTTGTACCAAAAGAATATTGATACCGTTCTTGGAATCGCAAGTATGACAAAAATGATGACAGAATATTTGTTATTAGAAGCAGTGAAACAAAAACGTGTGAAATGGGATCAAGAATATACACCAAGTGATTATGTATACCGTCTGTCACAAGATCGCGATCTATCTAATGTTCCACTAAGAAAAGATGGAAAGTATACCGTTCGTGAGCTTTATGAGGCAATGGCGATCTATTCTGCTAATGCCGCTGCAGTTGCTATCGCTGAAATTGTAGGCGGTTCAGAGGAAAACTTCGTCAGAATGATGAATGAAAAAGCGAAAAAACTGGGGTTACAAGGTTATAAATTTGTCAATGCGACAGGACTAAGCAATCAAGATTTACAAGGATTTCATCCACAAGGAACAGAAGCAAGCGAAGAAAATGTTATGTCAGCTCGTGCTGTTGCTACGTTAGCTTACCATTTACTTAAAGAGTATCCTGAAGTGTTAGAAACCTCGAGCATAACGAAAAAAACATTTAGAGAAGGCACAGACGACCAAATTAAAATGGACAATTGGAACTGGATGCTGCCAGGTCTTGTTTATGGCTATGAGGGAGTAGACGGATTGAAAACAGGATATACAGATTTTGCTGGCTACTGCTTTACAGGAACGGCGGAGAAAAACGGTGTTCGCTTTATTACGGTTGTTATGAATGCAAAAAGCAATGGCAAATCGACCATTAATGCTCGATTCGAGCAAACGAGAAAGCTATTGGATTATGCGTTCAGCAACTATTCATTAAAAGAACTTTATCCAGCAGGGTATCAACAAAAAGGTGACGCTACTCTGCCTGTAACGAAGGGAAAGGAAAAATCAGTAGCTGTTGTCACGAAAAAAACCCTTTCTCTTGTCATAAAAAATGGGGAAGACAAAAACTATAAGCCAGTATATGTGTTTGACAAGAAAAAGCTCAATAAAGATGGAGAGTTAACAGCACCGATCAAAAAAGGCGAAAAAGTTGGATACATGACGGTGCGGTATACGGGAGCTAATGATGATGATTATTTGACACCAAATGGGAAAAGTGCCGTACAGGTAGATGTTGTAGCTAAACAAAGCGTGGAAAAAGCAAATGGATTTGTATTGATGATGAGAGGAATCGGCGGTTTATTCAGCGATATTTGGACAAGTGTGACAAAGACGGTCAAAGGCTGGTTGTAAAAAGCTTCCTCCTCAAGCAGGAGGAGCTTTTTACTTTTTTTATTGTGATTTTTAAAAAAATTGAGGTAAAATAAGAAAATGTAATTAAATTATTTCTTATCGCTTTTCTTTCTTTTTTCATGAAAAAATACGACTACATGAGGTTATTAGGAGGAATCACAAGTGGCTATTACAGGTACAGAGCGTGTCAAACGCGGAATGGCGGAAATGCAAAAAGGCGGCGTTATTATGGATGTGGTAAATGCTGAACAAGCAAAAATCGCAGAAGCTGCTGGAGCTGTAGCGGTTATGGCATTGGAGCGCGTGCCAGCTGATATCCGGGCTGCAGGCGGTGTTGCTCGTATGGCAGATCCAACTGTAGTGGAAGAAGTAATGAAAGCTGTTTCCATTCCGGTAATGGCGAAAGCGCGTATTGGTCATTATGTGGAGGCAAGAGTTCTTGAAGCGTTAGGGGTAGACTATATTGATGAAAGTGAAGTTTTGACTCCTGCTGATGAAGAATTCCATATTGATAAACGCCAATTTACCGTACCATTTGTGTGCGGATGTCGAGATTTAGGGGAGGCAGCTCGTCGGATTGCTGAAGGCGCATCGATGCTGCGGACAAAAGGAGAGCCGGGAACAGGAAATATTGTTGAAGCTGTCCGCCATATGCGCAAAGTGAATGCTCAAGTGCGTAAAGTTGTGAGCATGAGTGAAGATGAGTTGATGACAGAAGCAAAAAATCTCGGCGCTCCGTTTGAAGTGCTGCTTGAGATTAAACGATTAGGCCGGTTACCTGTAGTTAATTTCGCAGCGGGTGGAGTAGCGACTCCTGCGGATGCTGCTTTAATGATGTACTTAGGAGCAGATGGCGTATTTGTAGGGTCTGGTATTTTCAAATCAGAGAATCCGGAGAAATATGCGCGTGCGATTGTTGAAGCAACGACTCATTACGAAGACTATGAACTAATTGCTCATCTTTCTAAAGGGTTAGGCGGGGCGATGAGAGGAATCGATATTTCGTCGTTATTACCTGAACAACGCATGCAAGAACGCGGCTGGTAATCAAGGGAGAAGGTTAAGATGATAAAAATTGGTGTTTTAGGTTTGCAAGGAGCTGTCCGAGAGCACGTTCAGTCGATTGAATCGTGTGGAGCTGAAGCGGCTGTCATCAAAAAAATGGAGCAGGTTCAAGAAATCGATGGTCTTATTATTCCAGGTGGCGAGAGTACGACGATGCGTCGGCTAATGGATCAATACGGTTTTATAATGCCGTTAAAGGAGTTTGCTGCACAAGGTAAACCCATCTTTGGAACGTGCGCAGGCTTGATTATGTTAGCTAAACGTATTGTTGGATATGATGAACCACATCTTGGTTTAATGGATATTACTGTTGAACGGAATTCATTTGGCCGTCAGCGGGAAAGCTTTGAAGCGGAACTGTCAATTACTGGAGTCGCTGATGATTTTGTTGGTGTCTTTATTCGTGCACCACATATTGTTGAAGTTGGAGAAGAGGTAGAAATTTTAGCAAAGCACGAGGGACGAATAGTCGCTGCGAGACAGGGACAATTTTTAGGATGCTCTTTCCATCCAGAATTAACAGAAGATCATCGAATGACACAGTATTTTATAAATATGGTTAAAGAATCGATGGAATAAAACCATTGCATCTTGCCGAACCTTGTAGTACATTATTTTTATTAAAAGTGAATGAGCGTTAAAGTGATGAAAGGAAATAGTAGCAGGAATGTTTCTCTTCAGAGAATCGGTGGGTGGTGCGAACCGATGGGAAACGCTTGTGAATCCATCCTTGAGCGAAATGCCGAACGCTTGAACGCAAGTAAGCATTTCCGGTGTCAAGCCGTTACCAATTTGAGTGGAAGACATTTTGTCTTCAATTAGGGTGGCAACGCGGGTTACTCTCGTCCCTTGGTTTAATAAGGGGACGAGAGTTTTTTATTTTAGGAATAAAAAAGGAGGAACAAGAGATGTTAGATTTGAAATTTTTGCGCACGAATTTAGCGGAAGTGAAAGAAAAGCTGAAACATCGTGGTGAAGATTTAACGGATTTTACTCGTTTTGAAGAGCTTGATCAGAAGCGGAGGGAGCTCATTGCTAAAGCAGAGGAGCTAAAAAGTAAACGGAACGAGGTATCTCAACAAATCGCTATTTTAAAGCGGGAAAAGCAGGATGCTGATCATTTGATCACTGAAATGCGTGAAGTTGGCGATCGCATTAAAGTGTTGGATCATGAATTGCGACAAGTCGAAGAGACGTTAGAGATGTTATTGCTTTCGATTCCGAATATTCCACATGAATCTGTGCCGATCGGGGAATCTGAAGAGGATAATGTGGAAATCCGCAAATGGGGAGAACCTCGTGCGTTTTCATTTGAAGCGAAGCCACATTGGGAAATTGCTGATCAGCTTGGCATTTTGGATTTTGAGCGTGCAGCGAAAGTGACAGGAAGCCGATTTGTATTTTATAAAGGATTAGGTGCTCGGTTAGAGCGAGCGCTTATTAGTTTCATGCTTGATCTGCATGTAGAAGAGCATGGATATGAAGAAGTGCTCCCTCCATATATTGTAAATCGTTCTAGCATGACAGGAACAGGTCAATTGCCCAAATTTGAAGAGGATGCGTTTCGAATTGAAAGCGAGGATTATTTTTTAATTCCTACGGCAGAAGTGCCTGTGACTAATCTGCACCGCGACGAAATTTTATCAGCAGAAGACTTGCCGCTCAACTATGTGGCATATAGTGCATGCTTCCGTTCAGAGGCCGGTTCAGCTGGCCGCGATACAAGAGGACTAATTCGCCAGCATCAATTTAACAAAGTGGAGCTTGTGAAATTTGTGAAGCCTGAGGACTCTTATGCGGAGCTAGAAAAATTAACGAGCCATGCTGAGAAGGTGCTTCAGTTGCTAGAACTGCCTTATCGTGTGATGAGCATGTGCACAGGTGATTTAGGATTTACAGCGGCTAAAAAATATGATATCGAAGTTTGGCTCCCAAGCTACGGCACTTACCGAGAAATTTCTTCTTGCAGCAACTTCGAGTCATTCCAAGCGCGCCGTGCTAATATTCGTTTTCGCCGAGATCCAAAAGCGAAACCTGAACACGTTCATACGCTTAATGGATCTGGTTTAGCTATTGGCCGGACAGTGGCTGCTATTTTGGAAAATTATCAGCAAGAGGATGGCACTGTCTTAATTCCAAAAGTGTTGCGTCCTTATATGGGAAATAAAGAAGTCATCCGATAATTATCGGATCAGGAGTAACGGCAAAAATAATAGAAAGATGACTTAAAATATCGGAGGCAAGTCACTGGCTTGCCTTCCGACTGTGATTTTTTATTGATGCCGTTCGTTTCTATTTACACAGCACAAGGATAGCAAGCGAATGAATTTTGTCTGGTACCACGATTATTTTCTTTATATTTCGAATATGGGGGAAAAGGATGAAAAGTATTGACGGATGTATTTTCGTATGGTAAAGTAATTCTTGTCGATAAGGAGGAGTACCCAAGTCTGGCTGAAGGGGTCGGTCTTGAAAACCGAGAGGCGTCGAGAGGCGCGCGGGGGTTCGAATCCCTCCTCCTCCGCCATCAGTTCGTTTAAAGCACCACTGCGCATAAATGGAGATTGTTATTCGAAACGATTCGTTACTTTATTGTAACGAATTTTTTATTTTGCGCTTTGCCCGCTTTATAAAAAACCGCCTCAGAATAGGCGGTTATCTTTTTAAACAGCGGTATTGATGAAGAATGTGAGCCATTTTTTCGATAATTGGCTCAATGGATTGATCGTCTTCCAATAGATCGTAGTCATTAATATTAATGCGAAGTACAGGGCAGGCATTAAAGCTATTAATCCATTGTTCATAACGATCATACATTTCTTTCCAATATTCTATTGGAGTTTGTTGCTCCATAGGCCGGCCGCGCTCTTGAATTCGCCGTAAAATTTCTTCAAAGCTTCCCTCTAAATAAATGACCAAATCTGGGTGAGGAAAATAAGGAGTCATCACCATCGCTTCAAATAAGCTCGTATATGTTTCATAATCGACTTTTGTCATTGTTCCTTTCTCAAAATGCATTTTGGCAAAGATGCCCGTATCCTCATAAATGGAGCGATCTTGCACAAATCCTCCACCATATTCGAAGATTCGTTTTTGTTCTTTGAATCGTTCGGCAAGAAAATAAATTTGCAAGTGGAAGCTCCATCGTTGAAAATCAGCATAAAATTTGTCCAAATATGGGTTTGTATCTACTTTTTCAAAAGAAGTGCGAAACTGTAGTGCTTTGGCAAGAGCTTTCGTCATTGTTGATTTTCCGACGCCGACCGTCCCGGCAATTGTAATGACAGCATCATGCGGAATATGATATTTTTCACGTAAGTTCATTGCAGTTAACTCCTTCTAATCCATTTTTGATTTGTTCAAATATGTAGAGTAAATCTGATTTACGCTGGACAAAATCAAGCTTGTCCCCATCAAAATGTAAAATAGGAATGTGCGGCTTTTCTTTTTTTAACAATTCCATTGTTCGTTCATACGCAATGGATAGTTCATGTAAATACAATGGATCGATCTTTTTTTCGATCTTCCTTCCTCTCATCTTGATTCTGTGTAGCAATGTATCGAGACTCGCATTGAGATAGATGATCATATTAGGCTCTGGCATATCATCCGTTAAGATGTGGTATATTTTTAAGTATTTTTGATATTGATCATATCTTAATGTTCTTTCTGCAAAAATGAGGTTTTTTAGAATGTGATAATCAGCCACGACAGGCTTTTGTTTTTTCAGAAAATCGCGATTGATATCTTCTAATTGCTTATAGCGATTGCAGAGAAAGAACATTTCTGTTTGAAAGCTCCACTCTTCAATATTTTCATAAAATTTCCCGAGAAATGGATTTTCGTCAACGATTTCTTTTAGTAAATGATAATGAAATTGTTCAGAAATAGCTTTGGCTAGCGATGTTTTTCCAACCCCAATCGGTCCCTCTACCGCAATAAACGGTACGATCCCCATGTGACGCCCCTCCTTGATCGTTCAAAGTCTATTTAGACAGACAGGTTTTATTTTAGCATATACGATAAGAGAAAAGGGAGAGATCAATAAAAGAAATAGCACTTGAATATCAAGTGCTTTCTACCTCTTTATAACATTGAAATTATCAGTGATGAGAAGCCAATTTTGTGGGAAATCTAAACCAAGCTTCCAATAGCTAACGCCCCTTAAGCCGAGCTCTTTGACTAAATCAAATTTGGCTTGTATGGAACGAGCATCTTCAAACCATACTTGATGATCGTTTCCGTTTTCGTCCCGATAACGAAAATGAGGGGCTTGTGCTTTTGAATCATATTCGATCGCAGCATGATAACGGTTGGCAAGACGGATTGCTTGTTGCGGACTAATAGCTTGGGCGTATTTCCCCCCAGGAACATATGGAAGCGTCCAATCATAGCCGTATAAATTTTGTCCCATCATAATTTTTGAAGCAGGCATTTCGGTGATCGCATACTCTAATACTTGTCGAACAGGACCGATTGGTGAAACGGGCATTGGCGGTCCGCCGCTATATCCCCATTCATAGGTCATAATCACAACGAAATCAGCAATTTGGCCGTGAGCTCTATAATCGTGTGCTTCGTACCAGCGGCCTTTTTGTGTAGCACTTGTTTTTGGAGCGAGAGCGGTTGACATTAACCAACCTTCTCGATTAAATCGTTGTTTAGCTTTACGTAAAAAGGCGCTATATGCGTCTCGATCAGCGGGACGTAAATATTCCATGTCGAAATGGATATCACGAAAACCATACCGTTTGGCTGTAGAAACGATGTTTTCAAGAAATCGGTTTTGCAGTGCTTCGTTATTCAAGATAATAGATCCTAATTCATCGCTAAATTGGTCATTTTCAATATTGGTGATTACCATCATTAATGTTACATTATCCGCACGTGCAATAGAAGGAAAGTTATTAAGAAGCGGCTCTTTTAATGTTCCATCTCTTTGAATACGAAAGCTAAATGGGGCGAGGTATGTTAAGTATGGAGCAGCACTCCGCGCGCTTTCCTCCAAAACAGGAAGCACGTTCGCCGTCCGCGGCTCGACATATCCATTAAATTCAGCGTTTCTTTTTGGGAGCGGTGGAATATATAAACGCTGTCCAATTTGTAGAGGGGTGTTTATTTGTATACGATTGATTTGAGCAAGCTGTTGCGGTGTTGTTTGAAACTGTCTAGCGATTGACCAAAGGCTGTCTCCTGATTTTATCCAATAAAATCTCCCAACAATCGGAATGACGACGGTTTGGCCCACAACGAGTGAATTTGGCGTTTCAATTTTGTTGGCACGAATAATCTCTTCAGGAGTCGTATTGTAAGCTTGAGCAATTCCCGTCAGAGTTTGTCCTTGCTGTACAACATGAATTTGCATATATTCCCTCCTAGTTGCCTCTTTCCTTCTTCATATTTTATGATTAAGAAAAAAGCGAAATGACGGTTATTTTAGTGAGGGTTTAATCATGAATGATGAGTACTATATGCAGTTAGCGATTGAAGAAGCTAAAAAAGCAGAGAAAATAGGAGAGGTGCCGATTGGGGCTATTATTGTAAAAAATGGTGAAATTATTGCAAGCGCTCATAATTTGCGGGAAACTGAGCAACGGGCTATTGCTCACGCTGAAATATTAGCGATTGATCAAGCGTGTGAGGCGATGGGGTCATGGCGTCTTGAAGACGCGACACTATACGTCACATTAGAACCATGTGCGATGTGCGCCGGAGCTATTGTTCTTTCAAGGATAAAGAGGGTGGTGTTTGGCGCGAGCGATCCAAAAGGAGGATGTGCTGGAACGCTGATGAATTTATTGCAAGAGTCCAGGTTTAACCATCAAACAGAGGTGGTAGGTGGTGTACGGCAAGAAGAATGCGGCCGTATTCTCAGCGATTTTTTCCGACAGCTAAGAATCAGAAAAAAACAGAAAGATGAAAAGACTGGCGAACATTCCAAATAAATTACCATCTGCATTCATTGCTTTTTTTAAAAAAAGACGATATACTTATATTTGCCGTGCTAAGTGGGGAGGTAGCGGTGCCCTGTACTCGCAATCCGCTCTAGCGAGACCGAATTCCTTCCCGAGGTTAGTATGTTGTGAGGTCTGTCTTAAGCAAGTGGTGTTGACGTCTGGGTCCCACGCAATGGGATTCCGTGAACCCTGTCAGGTCCGGAAGGAAGCAGCAGTAAGCGGATGCTCCCATGTGCCGTGGGGGAGCCTGGACTGAGCTAACTGCTTAAGCAACGCTTGGGGCAGCTAATCGACGGAAGGTGCACGGTATACCATACATAAGTCAATCTCACTCTTTACAAAGAGTGGGTTTTTTTTATTTTGTTTTGTGTTTTGAAAAACGATTAAGACATTATATAATAAATAAGATAAGAGAAAAGAGGAGGGCCGTTTTTGTGACATATCAAGCGCTATATCGTGTGTTTCGGCCGCAGTTATTCGCTGATGTTGTCGGTCAGGAGCATGTAACGAAAACATTGCAAAGTGCCCTGCTTCAAAATAAAATATCCCACGCTTATCTTTTTTCTGGTCCACGTGGTACAGGTAAAACAAGCGCTGCGAAAATTTTGGCGAAGGCTGTAAATTGCGAGAGGGCGCCAGTAGCTGAGCCATGTAACGAATGTCCAGCTTGTGTTGGCATCACGAACGGTTCTATTCCAGATGTATTAGAAATTGATGCAGCATCCAATAATGGAGTAGATGAAATTCGTGATATTCGTGAGAAAGTAAAATTTGCACCTACTTCTGTACGATATAAGGTGTATATTGTAGATGAGGTGCATATGCTTTCGATCGGTGCTTTTAACGCATTATTAAAGACGTTAGAAGAGCCTCCAAAGCATGTCATTTTTATTTTAGCGACAACCGAGCCGCATAAAATTCCGCCTACTATTATTTCGCGTTGTCAACGCTTTGATTTTCGTAGAATTCAGCCTCATTCGATCGTTTCGAGATTAAGACAAGTGATCGATGCACAGCATATTAGGGCTTCTGATGAAGCGCTATTTGCAATCGCCCGCGCAGCGGACGGAGGTATGCGCGACGCATTAAGCTTGCTTGATCAAGCCATTTCCTTCAGCGAAGAAGAAGTATTGCTGGAAGATGTGCTTTCTATGACAGGAGCAGTATCTTCTTTTATGTTGACTGATCTTGTCCGAGCTGTTCACCAAAAAAATGTGGCGGAAGCTTTACGGCTTTTAGAGCAATTTATGGATCAGGGAAAGGATTCAAATCGCTTGATCGAGGATTTAATCTTTTATTATCGAGATCTTCTGTTATACAAGACAGCTCCAGATTTAAGCGGCATGATAAGAGAGGTGTTGGTGGATCAGGAGTTTCAGCAGCTTGCTCAAATGATTCCTGTGTCCTCTATTTACGAAACAATCGAAATTTTAAATAAAAGTCAGCAGGAAATGAAATGGACGAATCATCCACGTATTTTTTTAGAAGTTGCTTTAGTCAAGCTTTGTCATCAAGAGCACCAGTCTCCATCATTACCTGCAGCAGAAGACATGCGTCATCTGATAAAGAAAATCGAAAATCTGGAGACAGAGCTGCTTCGTTTGAAAGAACAAGGGATTTCTGCGCCACCTCAAGATTCTGTATCTGTCCAAACGAAAAAAACGACAAAACCATTGAAAACAAGCGGATATAAAACGCCTGTCGGCCGCATTCATGAAATATTAAAGCAGGCCACACACCAAGATTTATTATTAATTAAAAGCCATTGGGCAGAAGTACTCGATATTTTAAAAAAGCAAAATAAAGTATCACATGCTGCTCTATTGCAGGAAAGTGAGCCAGTTGCAGCAAGCCCTCAGGCATTTGTTTTAAAATTTAAATACGAAATTCATTGTAAAATGGCAGCTGATAATACGAACCAAGTAAAGGAAAACGTAGAAGCCATTTTGTTTGATTTGACGCAGCGTCATGTTGAAATGATCGCTGTTCCTGATGAAGAATGGGGAGCGATAAGAGAAGAGTTTATTCGTGAAAAAGGAATGCAAAGAGACAAAGAACCTCGGCGGGAGGAGGATCCGCTTATTGCGGAAGCCAAACGATTGTTTGGAGAAGATTTAATCGAAATTAAAGAATAATCTTAAAGGAGGAATTGATCATGATGCGTGGAATGGGAAACATGCAAAAAATGATGAAGCAAATGCAAAAAATGCAAAAAGATATGCAAAAAGCACAAGAAGAGCTCGCTGAAAAACAAGTAGAGGGAACAGCTGGGGGTGGCATGGTCACTGTAGTTGCAAATGGCCATAAGCAAATTTTGGAGGTGAAAATTAAAGAAGAGGTTGTCGATCCTGAGGATATTGAGATGCTGCAAGACTTAATTTTAGCTGCAACAAATGATGCGTTGAAAAAAGTAGATGAGCTGACAGCGGAAACGATGGGACAATTTACAAAAGGTTTAAATATCCCAGGCCTGTTCTAGGAGGATGTTTCATGCATTATCCAGAGCCGATATCCAAATTAATTGACAGCTTTATGAAATTGCCGGGAATTGGACCGAAAACAGCGGTGCGGCTCGCTTTTTTTGTCCTTGATATGAAAGAAGATACTGTATTAGACTTTGCTAAAGCGTTAGTAAACGCCAAGCGCAATTTGTCTTATTGTACGGTGTGCGGCCATATTACAGATAGGGATCCGTGCTATATTTGTGAAGATGAAAGACGGGACCAAACGACGATCTGCGTAGTTCAAGAGTCGAAAGATGTGATCGCAATGGAAAAAATGAAAGAGTACAACGGACTGTATCATGTCTTGCATGGAGCTATTTCTCCAATGGATGGCATCGGTCCAGAAGATATCAAAATTCCTGAACTGCTAAAGCGTCTTCAGGATGAAACGGTGCAGGAGGTTATTTTAGCTACAAACCCTAACATCGAAGGAGAAGCGACAGCTATGTATATATCAAGGCTCCTGAAGCCAACAGGCATCAAAGTAACCCGGATTGCTCATGGATTGCCAGTAGGAGGAGACCTAGAATATGCAGATGAAGTGACGCTTTCCAAGGCTCTTGAAGGTCGCCGAGAATTATAAGAAAATTTAGTTGAGGTGAGTCGCGTGCTTTGGCGACGCAAAGGATGGTTAAAAAAGCAATTCGATCAGCGATTAATTGAAGAACTGGAAGTAACGAGAGAGGAATGGATGAAACAAAAGCAGCTTATTGAGAAAAGCATAGAGCCTTCACAGGAAGTACTCATCGATGTAAAAATTGCTGAAGCGAAATATTTTTTTCTTATTCGAGAAGCAAAGCTTCGGCGTCTATCATTAAAAGGAGCGAGATAAGCTCCTTTTTTTGTTCTTTTTTTGTCATGTACGCATAATGTTGAAGTAGTACAAGCAATCTTTATATAAAGGGGCGGATATAATGGAACCCAAAATGGTGATTACTTTGTTTTTTTGTGCCATTGTTCTTTTGTTGTTTGTGGGAACACCCTTAAAGCCCATTCGTTTTTTTGGTTACGGGGCTATTAAATTAATGATCGGAGCGTTATTTTTATTTGTTTTAAATGCTATTGGAACTTCTTTTAATATTCATGTACCCATTAACCTTTTAACATCATTTATATCTGGATTTTTAGGAATTCCCGGAGTGGCTGCTTTAGTGATTATTCAAAAATATATTCTTCTATAAAAGAAGTTACCTTCGACAAATACGATTTGAAAAAGAAATGATAGAGCTTTAGCAAGAGAAAAGTGACGTA
>NZ_CP047158.1:40000-92500 GCF_009834045.1 Anoxybacillus sp. PDR2
GCCGTGGAATCGAAAAACTAATAAAAGAAAATCTTCCTGCCATATGGTTAGCTGCGATGCAACAACCCGATTTCCGCACGATCAATGAGTTCCGCGGAGAACGGATGAAAGCCTTGATGGATGAGTTATTTGAAGCCATGATTCTAAAATTGATTGAAGAAAAGTACATCACAATGGAAAACTACTTTTTGGATGGCACCAAGATGGAAGCCAACGCCAATAAGTATTCTTTCGTGTGGAAAAAATCAACAGAGAAATGGGAAGCAACATTAAAAGAAAAAATTCAAGAAACACTTGAGTACATTCATGAATTGACACCATTAGAAGCTGGAACGGGAGAAAAGGAAACCGAACAACGTGAAGAGATCACCGAACATCATTTAGAGACAGTCGCTAAGGAGATAGAAGAAAAAGTTGAAACGCTAACAGAGGAAATAGAAAAGGAACCAGAGACAAAGATTCGTAAGGAAAAGGGCCAAGAATGCAGGAAATGGAAAAAACCTTTAAAGCTGATTCGGGAAAATTTCTTACCACGACTAGCTACATACAAGGAACAGAACGAAATCTTTGGCGACCGTAACAGTTATTCCAAAACAGACAAAGACGCAACCTTCATGCGCATGAAAGAAGATCATATGAAAAACGGTCAGCTCAAGCCAGGGTATAACGTGCAAATAGGGACAGAGAATCAGTTTATCTTGTTTTATACGATTCACCAACGACCTACAGACACGCGTTGTTTGATCCCACATTTGGAGAAACTGGCGGCTACTTCTTTACCGATGCCCAAAACCATCATCGCGGATGCAGGATATGGCAGTGAAGAAAACTATGTATATGCGATTGGTGATGAGAAAGAGCCTCGATTGGATTTTCTCATTCCTTATGGATCCTATGTACGAGAACAGACACGCAAAGACAAAAAGGATATCCAAAACGCGAAAAACTGGACCTATTGTGAGCAAGATGATGGTTTTATTTGCCCGAATGGAAGGAAAGTAACATTTAAAAAATATCAAAACCAAAAGAATCCATCTGGTTATGAACAAAGCTTCAAAATATACGAATGTGAAGATTGTACAGATTGCCCATTAAAAGCGAAATGCACGAAGGCGAAGGGCAATCGTCAAGTTCACTGGAATACCGTCTTCGAAGAAATGAAAGCGAAGGCAAAAACAGCCCTTGAATGTGAAGAGAAAGCCGCCATCTACGCTCGGCGCAAAGTCGAAGTAGAAAGTGTGTTCGGTCACATCAAGGGCAATCGGTCGTTCCGCAGATTTTCTTTGCGGGGCCTCGACAAGGTACATGTCGAGTTTGGGATTGTGGCGTTAGCCCACAACATACTGAAAGTAGCAGGCATCCGCCAGCTACTTTCGAAGAAAAATCGAAAAAATACAAAAGCAAGTGGAGAAAAACGGCTCGTTTTTCTCCACTTGTTTCATTTTAGGGACTTATCAGACAGCCCCATTTTATTTTAATATATTTAATTGATAGAATAAAAAAGGAATGATTTCGTATGAGTTATCAACAACAAGAAACACCTTTATATACGGCTTTAAAAAAGCATTTCTCTGCACATCCAATTTCTTTCCATGTACCAGGACATAAATATGGAAATGTATTTTTAAACGAATCAAAAAACCATTATAAGCATTTATTAAGGATTGACGTTACTGAATTGAATGGACTGGATGATCTCCATCAACCGGAGTCTGTGATTGCAGCTGCACAACGATTAACAGCTGAGTTGTATGGAGTGGATGAAACCTTTTTTTTGATCAATGGTTCAACTGTTGGCAATTTAGCCATGATTTTTGCTACGTGTGAAGAAAACGAGCCGGTAATTGTGCAAAGAAATTGCCATAAATCGATTATCCATGCTTTGCAGCTAGTAGGAGCAGTGCCTGTATTTCTTTCTCCTCAGTTTGATGATGAGGTAAAAGTGGCTTCTTATGTTTCTAACGAGGCAATTAAACAGGCTATTGAAGCTTATCCTAACGCTAAAGCTCTGATTTTGACAAACCCCAATTATTATGGCATGGCAGTTGATCTAAAAGAAGCGGTGAGTATGGCCCATCGCTATGGCATCCCTGTGCTTGTTGACGAAGCTCATGGCGCTCATTTTATATTAGGAGATCCTTTTCCTTCAACAGCGATAACATATGGTGCTGATGTGGTTGTACAATCCGCTCACAAAACATTGCCGGCTATGACAATGGGGTCGTATTTACATGTAAACAGCTCGTTAGTCGACATAGAAAAACTGCATCACTTTTTGCGAATATTTCAATCGAGCAGCCCATCTTATCCAATTATGGCTTCACTTGATTTAGCTCGAAGCTATTTAGCTCATTTATCTATAGAAGAGATCGGTCATATACAAGCTCAAGTATCTTTATTTAAAAAAGCATTAAATGGAATAGAAGGAATAGCGGTAGTGGAATCTACTGATCCATGTGTGATGACCGATTTATTAAAAATTACGGTTCAAACAAGAAGCTCGTTATCAGGTTATGAATTGCAGCGCTGTTTAGAGCAAGCAGGGATTTTTACTGAATTGGCTGATCCATTGAATGTTCTTTTTGTTTATCCCTTAGCATTATTTGAAAATCTGGAGGAGATTATTGAAAAAATAAAAAAGGCATTTTCTGGTCTTCACCGTTGTGACCGTTCCCTTGATTCTGTCTCGCCCATTTCGTTTGCGGCAGCATCAGAGGTCATTCCATATTCATCATTAAAGAAGCGAAACAGAAAATTTGTTCATGTGGAACAAGCAGAGGGGCTCATAGCAGCAGAAACCATTATACCGTATCCCCCAGGGATTCCTTTATTGATTATTGGAGAAATCATTAACGGAGAACATATTGCCTCGCTTCTTGAATTACGACAATACGGTTCTCATTTCCAAGGAGGAAAACGACTCGATTTTCATCAAATTGAGGTGTTCGAATAATAAAAAAGAAAATGAAAAGGGTGACAGATGTGGTAGGACCATTTTTCTCATTTGAAGGACCAGAAGGAGCAGGAAAAACGACGATTATTGCTATGCTGAAGGACTTTTTGACAGAGCGGGGCTGGGAGGTTGTGGCGACAAGAGAACCAGGAGGAATTGAAATTGCCGAGGAAATTCGTTCCATTATTTTAAATCCAGCATATATAAAAATGGATGGACGAACCGAGGCTTTATTATATGCTGCAGCAAGAAGACAGCATCTTGTAGAAAAAATTATTCCTGCCATGACAAGCGGGAAAATTGTATTGTGTGATCGTTTTATTGATAGCTCCCTTGCTTATCAAGGCTTTGCAAGAGGGCTGGGAATGGATGAGATATTAAGTATTAATCAATTTGCCATTGATGGATACTTTCCATCGTTGACGTTTTATTTTGATTTAGAACCGGAGGTAGGCTTAGAGCGAATTCGTAAAAGCCAGCAGCGTGAAATTAATCGACTGGATATGGAAAGCTTGTCGTTTCATCATAAAGTACGGCAAGGATATTTGCAGTTAGCCCAACGTTTTCCTGAACGTATTGTACAAATTGATGCTTCAAAACCAGTTGATGAGGTGTTGGCTGACACGGCCCATATTATCTTAAAGAAGCTTGGTGAACAGGAAAAATCGTTCGACCATGAAACATAAAATGATGAAATTCATAAGACATGTTAGAATAAAAATAAGGTCTCCCGTTTTGCGGCTATTGCTTCATAATAAATATGATGCAGTTGAACGAAGACGATGTCTGTCTCATCATCCTGAATAAGCAGCAGGATCAATGCAAAATGGGAGCGTTTTTCGATTTTAGATCATAGATAAGTGAGTGATGGATGTGGCTGTTCTTTGGGACCAGCTTGAGCAGTATCAACCGATTGTGATGAAGATGCTCGCTCGCAGCATTGAAAAAGAGCGTGTGGCACATGCTTATTTATTTGAAGGACAACGGGGAACAGGCAAAAGAGAAGTCAGTTTATTGCTGGCCAAAAGTTTATTTTGTCTCAACCGTTTAACGTATAGACCTTGTAATGAATGTAGAAATTGTCGAAGGATCGATTCAGGAAACCATCCGGATGTACACTGGATTGAACCGGATGGTCAATCGATCAAAAAAGGGCAAATTGAAGCATTGCAAGAGGAATTTTCTAAAACGGGAGTCGAATCAAACCAAAAGCTTTACATCATTAGGCATGCAGATAAAATGACAAACAATGCGGCTAATAGTTTGCTGAAGTTTTTGGAGGAGCCTCACCGAGGCACAACGGCGGTTTTGTTAACAGAGCAATATCATCGCATGTTACCAACCATCATTTCCCGTTGCCAAGTTTTATCATTTCGGACGTTGCCGCCTACTGCCATCGCTGATTATTTAAGAGAACAACAAATTCCTCCCCATCTTGCCCTTCTTGCGGCACATGTTACGAACAATCGCGAAGAAGCTCTCGAATTAAGTCGAGATGATTGGTTTGCAGATGCCCGAAAAATAGTGTTACAATTATATGAAGCATTACAGGGAAAGCCCTCATATGCACTTTTCATGATACATGAAAAATGGATGCCCCATTTTCAAGAGAAGCAGCAAATGGATATAGGACTGGATTTATTGTTGTATTTATATAAGGATCTAATGTATTTGCAACTCGATCAGCTTGAAAACATTGTTTACTGCGATCGATTAGATAGCTTGCAGCAATGGGCTCTTGCCTGTTCGCAAAAACGAATGATCCAAAATATGTCGACGATTTTACAAGCAAAAGCACGTTTAAATACAAATATGAATACCCAGCTTTTAATGGAGCAGCTTATCCTCAACTTAAAGGAGGGAAGACCGTTTGTATAATGTAGTAGGCGTCCGTTTTAAAAAAGCAGGAAAAATTTATTATTTTGATCCTGGAGAATTAACGATTCCAACCGGAGAGTTTGTCATTGTAGAAACTGTTCGTGGCATTGAATTCGGTAAGGTCGTTATTGGAAATAAACAAGTGGATGAGAATGATATCGTTTTGCCTTTAAAAAAGGTGATTCGCATAGCAGATTCGAAAGACAAAATGGTCGTTGAAGAAAACAAAAAAGCAGCGCAGGAAGCGTATCAAATTTGTTTAAAAAAGGTTGAAGAGCACGGGCTTGAAATGAAGCTTGTTGATGTGGAGTACACGTTTGATCGCAATAAAGTGATTTTCTATTTTACAGCTGATGGACGAGTTGATTTCCGTGAGCTTGTGAAAGATCTAGCAGCTATTTTTCGCACTCGCATCGAGCTAAGACAAATAGGTGTTCGCGATGAAGCAAAAATGCTTGGAGGAATCGGGCCTTGCGGAAGAATGCTTTGTTGCTCTACTTTTTTAGGGGATTTTGATCCTGTATCCATTAAAATGGCGAAGGATCAAAATTTATCTTTAAACCCTACCAAAATTTCTGGTCTTTGCGGACGGCTAATGTGCTGCTTAAAATATGAAAACGACGAATATGAAACAGCAAAAGAGCAGTTGCCTGATTTAGGGGAATATATTGAAACCCCGCATGGCCTCGGCAGAGTAGTTGGCTTAAATATTTTGGAAAGAGTGCTGCAAGTGGAATTGCCAGAGCACGAACGAGTAGTCGAATATACCATTGATGAGCTAGTAAAAGAAGGAGTTTTGTCGATTCAGGCCACAGATTAATTGAGGTGGATTTGCGTGGATAAGAAAGAGATTTTTCAATCAGTAACAAGTATGGAAGAACAAATCAGCCATTTGTATAGTCAGCTTGTTGAACTGAAGGAACATCTTGCTCAATTACTTGAGGAGAACCGGCAGTTGCAAATGGAGAACAGCCATTTGCGCATGCGTCTCGAGCAACTTACTGAAGATGCGGTCAGCATAAAACGAAAAGAAAAAAGCCATAAGGTAAAAAATGAACGCAAGCCGATTGATATTGGTGAAGGATATGACAATTTGGCGCGGCTTTATCAAGAAGGGTTTCATATTTGCAATGTTCATTATGGCAGCGTTCGTACGGAAGATTGCTTATTTTGCTTGTCTTTTTTAAATAAAAAGTAATAACGGAGCCTTTCCAACAAGGAGAGGCTCTTTTCTTGAAAGAACATGAAAGAGGGATTAGAACGATGATTGAATTGCAGCACGATGAAAGACTCGATTATCTCTTAAATGAAGATATGCGCATTGTTCAGAGTCCATCTGTTTTTGCCTTTTCATTAGATGCAGTGTTGTTGGCGAAATTCGCATATTTGCCCATTCAAAAAGGCCATATTGTTGATTTATGTACAGGTAATGGTGTGATTCCACTTTTGCTCAGCAAAAGGACGAAAGGAAAAATTATCGGTGTTGAAATTCAAGAACGAATTTATGATATGGCTAGAAGAAGTGTGCAATATAATGGGCTGACAGAGCAAATTGAGATGATTCATGGAGATATTAAGGACATGCCTCAGAAGCTCGGTTACAGCAAATATGATGTGGTGACATGCAATCCGCCATATTTTCCGACTGTAAGTGAGGAGGAAATGAATAAAAATAGGCATTTAGCGATTGCGCGTCATGAGATTTATTGTACGCTAGAGGATGTCATGAAGGTTAGCAGCCAGCTGCTTAAGCAAGGAGGAAAAGCGGCATTTGTTCATCGGCCGGGTCGCTTATTAGATATTGTGACCCTGATGCGGAAATATCGTTTAGAGCCAAAGCGGTTACGTTTCGTATACCCCAAACTGGGGAAGGAAGCCAATACGCTTTTGATCGAAGGGATAAAAGATGGGAATCCTGATTTAAAAATTTTGCCACCGTTAATTGTGTATAATGATCATAATGAGTATACAGAAGAAGTAAGGCAAATATTATATGGAATGTGATAAAAAGGAGAAAAAATTATGGTTTGGCAGCAGAAAAGCTTTGCAGAGCAAACTCATCAAGGAACTTTATATATTGTGCCGACCCCGATTGGCAATTTAGAGGATATAACATTTCGGGCATTGCGGGTGTTAAAGGAAGCAGATATGATAGCAGCAGAAGATACGAGACAAACGAAAAAGTTGCTTAACCATTTTGAAATTACGACACCAATCATCAGTTATCATGAACATAATAAATATACAGCTGGCAAAAAAATTGTCGAATGGCTGCAAGAAGGAAAAACGATTGCATTGGTGAGCGATGCTGGAATGCCTGCTATTTCTGATCCGGGCTATGATCTCGTTGCCGCCGCTTTGGAAGAGCGTTGCCCTGTTGTACCATTGCCGGGAGCGAATGCGGCGCTCACCTCCCTTGTTGCTTCTGGGCTTCCAACTGAACATTTTTATTTTTTTGGTTTCCTTGATAGGGCGAAAAAAGAGAAGAAACAACAGCTTGAAGCATTAAAGAATATACGTGACACCATGATTTTCTATGAATCGCCGCACCGATTGGCCGATACACTGGCGGAGATGCATGAAGTCATGGGAGAGCGGAAAATTGCGATAGGCCGCGAATTAACTAAGCGGTTTGAAGAATTTATTCGCGGTACTATAAGCGAGGTAATCGAATGGACAAAGAACGGGGAGATTCGCGGCGAATTTTGTATCATTGTGGAAGGGGCAAAGGAAAACGAGGAACAGGTGAGCGATTGGTGGCATTCGCTTTCAGTCAGCGAACATGTTGATTATTATATTGATGAAAAACATTTGAGCGTCAAGGATGCAATAAAAGAAGTAGCAAAAGATCGAAAGGTGCCGAAACGGGAAATCTATCAAGAATATCACCAATAAAAAAGTTTCTCTAGAAAATCTAGAGAAACTTTTATTTTGATGTTTCTAATTGTTCTTGAATTTCTTTAAGAAGGATTTCAGCACCTTCACGGCTTAAAATGATTTTGCCGCCAGCAAGCTTGAAGTTATCGTCAGAAACTTCACCTGTTACGACACATGTCATATTTGGTTTATATTTTTTGAGGATGATGCGCTCATCGTCAACATAAATTTCTAACGCATCTTTTTCCGCGATATCTAATGTACGGCGTAACTCAATTGGAATAACAACGCGGCCTAATTCATCCACTTTACGAACGATACCTGTAGATTTCATTGAAATAATCTCCTCTCCATCATAAATTCTATGTGCCTGTTTGTTTATTCGTCAATATTCGACAAAATTCCTACAACCTAATCATATCAATGTTTCCATTATACGTCAATCCTTTTATATGTAAAATTTAAAAAAAATGTATTTTGTTATTTTAGAAAAATTTTATTTAATATCACATGCTTTCAATTAAGAGTTTATATCTTTTTATTTATATATTAGGAAAGTAATAAAATATATAAATTTATCAAAAAATAAGCATGCTTTTCTATTTTTTCCACTTCTTTTTTTATAAATATAAACTCGTAAAGAATATTCGACAAAAATCAACCGTATTTGTTGACATTTGTTCAAGTGTTTATGTATATTTTTCCAAGATGAGAGAAATAGATGTTTTTATATACCATCAAAATCATATAAAATATATAATAAGCGATAATTGCTCTCGTCTTTGGACGAGGGTTTTTGCATATCGAGGAGGGTATAAAATGGAGAAGAAAACCTTTTATCTGACGACACCGATTTACTATCCAAGCGGCAAGTTACATATTGGCCATGCTTATACGACGGTGGCTGGAGACGCGATGGCTCGATATAAGCGGCTTCGCGGATACGATGTGATGTATTTGACAGGAACGGACGAACACGGACAAAAAATTCAGCGAAAAGCGGAAGAAAAAGGAGTTACACCTCAAGCATATGTAGATGAAATCGTTGCTGGGATTCAAGAGCTATGGAAAAAGCTCGATATTTCTTATGATGATTTCATTCGTACGACAGAGGATCGCCACAAAGAGGTGGTTGAAAAGATTTTTGCCCGTCTAGTAGAACAAGGAGATATTTATTTAGATCAATATGAAGGCTGGTATTGTACACCTTGTGAATCATTTTATACAGAAAGACAGTTGGTAGATGGTAATTGTCCAGATTGCGGGCGTCCGGTTGAAAAGGTAAAAGAAGAATCGTATTTCTTTAATATGAGCAAATATGTCGATCGTCTTCTTCAATATTACGAAGAAAATTCGGAATTTATCCAGCCAGAATCTCGCAAAAATGAAATGATTAACAACTTTATTAAGCCTGGCTTGGAAGATTTAGCTGTGTCGCGAACAACCTTTGACTGGGGCATTAAAGTGCCGGGAGATCCGAAGCATGTGATTTATGTATGGATTGATGCGTTATCTAATTATATTACAGCATTGGGCTATGGTACGGAAAATGATGAGAAGTTTTTGAAATATTGGCCGGCAGATGTTCATCTGGTAGGGAAAGAAATTGTTCGCTTCCATACGATTTACTGGCCGATTATGCTAATGGCACTGGATTTACCGTTGCCGAAGAAGGTATTTGCCCATGGCTGGCTGCTAATGAAAGATGGGAAAATGTCGAAATCTAAAGGAAATGTCGTCGATCCTGTGACATTAATTGACCGTTATGGTTTAGATGCGCTTCGCTATTATTTACTCCGCGAAGTTCCATTTGGTTCAGATGGGGTATTTACTCCGGAAGGGTTTGTCGAACGAATTAATTATGATTTAGCCAATGATTTAGGAAATTTACTAAATCGTACGATTGCGATGATTCAAAAATATTTTGATGGTGTGATTCCGGTTTATGATGGACCGAAAACTGCGTTCGATAATCAGCTTGTTGAAACATCGAAGGAAACGGTAAAGCATTATGAAGAGGCAATGGAAAAAATGGAGTTTTCTGTTGCTCTGACAGCGTTGTGGCAATTCATCAGCCGAGCTAATAAATATATTGACGAGACACAACCGTGGATATTAGCGAAAGAGGAAGCAAATAAGGAAAAATTGGCGTCCGTCATGACGCACTTGGCAGAATCGCTCCGTCACATGGCGATTTTGCTTCAGCCATTTTTAACTCGCACTCCAGACAAAATCTTTCAGCAGCTCGGCATCAAACAACAAGAATTAAAAGAATGGGAAAGCTTATATCAATTTGGCCTTTTAAAAGAAGGAACAAAGGTTGAAAAAGGAGAGCCTTTATTTCCGAGATTGGAGATGGAAACGGAAGTGGCGTATATTAAATCGCACATGCAAGGAGATCAAGCGGCACAAAATCCTTCAGCAAACGATCCATCCAAAGAAACGGCGGCGGAAATTACAATTGATGATTTTATGAAAGTAGATTTGCGAGTGGCGCAAATTCTCCATGTTGAACTGGTAAAAAAAGCCAACAAGCTTCTTAAACTACAGCTCGACCTTGGCTATGAAAAGCGTCAAGTCGTGTCAGGAATTGCTGAATTTTATCAACCTGAACAATTAATTGGCAAAAAAGTGATTTGTGTAACGAATTTGAAGCCAGTTAAGTTGCGAGGAGAACTATCTCAAGGAATGATTTTGGCTGGCGAGACAAATGGAATGCTTTCTTTAGCAACTGTTGATGAGAATCTGCCGAACGGAACCAAAATTAAGTAGCATCAATCAGAGAGGTGGACGTGAATGAAACACACGACACCTCTTTGTTGTCATTTTGTAATATAAATGTTAAGGATATGTGATATATGTAATCGCTTTGTATGCTACACTTAACAACAGGTTAGAAAAGGGGTCATTGCTTATGTTATTTGATACGCATGCACATCTAAATGCGATGCAATATAGCGAGGATGTGACAGAGGTCATTCAGCGAGCCCGGGATGAAGGAGTATCTCATATTGTAGTCGTGGGATTTGATCGTCCGACGATTGCCGGTGCGATGGAACTGGCAGAGCAATATGAGTTTATTTATGCTGCGGTTGGCTGGCATCCTGTCGATGCGATTGATATGACGGACAAAGATTTGCAAATGATTGAAGAACTAGCATCGCATCCTAAAGTAGTGGCATTAGGAGAGATGGGACTAGATTATTACTGGGATAAATCACCGAAGGAAATACAAAAAGAAGTATTTCGGCAGCAAATTGAACTGGCGAAAAAGGTGAAGCTGCCGATTATTATACATAATCGCGAGGCGACAGCGGATATTTTGGAAGTTTTACAATCGGAAAACGCACAAGAAGTCGGCGGGGTCATGCATTGTTTTACCGGCAGTGTTGAGGTGGCAAAGCAGTGCATCCATATGAATTTTTACCTTTCGTTTGGCGGACCTGTGACATTCAAAAATGCGAAGAAGCCTAAAGAAGTTGCGAAAGAAATCCCTCTTGAACATTTGCTTATAGAAACGGACTGTCCTTATTTAACCCCGCATCCTTTTCGAGGCAAGCGCAATGAACCGAGCTATGTGAAGTATGTTGCCGAAGCGATTGCTGAGCTGAAAGGGGTTTCTTTTGAGGAAGTAGCGATGAAAACAACCGAAAATGCGAAAAAATTATTCGGCATTAATCGCTAACAAAATGTGTCGTTTTTTGAGAAGGCTTGTCTAATCATCGAGAAATAAAAAAGAGTTCTACAAATTTAGAACGATGCATAGTATAGACATGTCGACAAGTCTTCCTTCCCTTTTACCTTTATTTTTTGCATAATAGAGTGTGCTTATGCGTAAAGGTTAGGGAAAGGGGAAATATAGGCAAATGAAGGAGGCGGTTTAGACCGTGTTGACTAGCATGAGGAGTCTGCTTTCTGATTCATTAAGGAAAAACTTTACAGTAACAGCTAGTAGTTTAATAGCTTTTTCAGCGACGACTGGATTTGCAGGATATGAAGCAACAAAGGATCATGTGGTTCTTACTAAAAATGGAGAGAGGCAAGAGATTCGCACACACGCTAACACAGTGAAAGAAGTGTTAAAGGAGCAGCATATTGACCTTCGTCCAGAGGATCATGTGTACCCTTCTCTTGATACGGTTGTTACAGACGATTTGAATATTGTCTGGAAAGCGAGCAAACAAGTTACCGTCAAAATAGATGGAAAGCAAAAGGAACTATGGACGACTGCTGAAAGTGTAAGAGAGTTATTAGCGAGCCAGCATATTACCGTCGGACCATATGATCGAGTATCTCCATCACTGGATGCACCGATCCAAAAAGGGATGAGCATTTCGCTGCAAAAAGCGTTTCCTGTTCAGTTGAATGTCGGCGGTAAGCAACAGCAAGTGTGGGCAACTTCGACTACTGTCGCTGACTTTTTAAAGCAGCACCATATCACGTTAAATGAACTCGACCGTGTAGAGCCAGCATTACAAGATCAAATAAAAGCGAATATGGTTGTGAAGGTTACGAAAGTTCAAAAAGTCACCGATGTAGTGGAAGAACCGGTAAATTTCGCAGTCGTTACTCAGAAGGATGCTAGCTTGCCTAAAGGTGAGCAACGAGTCATTAATCCAGGTCAAAAAGGGCTTTTATCAAAGCATTATGAGGTTGTGCTAGAAAACGGAAAGGAAATATCTAGGAAGCTATTAAAAACTGAAACCGTGAAGCAAAGCCAAAATCGAGTGATCGCTGTGGGTACGAAAGAAAGGCCAGCGATGACATCGCGCGGCTCGTCAGCATCATCTAGAGAACTTTATGTTAATGCGACAGCGTATACAGCCTATTGCGGCGGCTGTTCGGGAAGAACGAGTACAGGAATCAACCTGCGGGCGAATCCGCATATGAAAGTCATTGCTGTGGATCCTCGCGTTATTCCTCTCGGCTCTAAAGTATACGTAGAAGGCTATGGCTATGCAATTGCTGCTGATACAGGAGGCAGCATTAATGGGTATAAAATTGATGTTTTCTTTCCAAATAAGTCCGCTGCATTTCGTTGGGGAACGAAACGCGTAAAGGTAAGAATTATACAATAGGCAAAACGCAAGAGAGGGGTTTTTCTCCCCTCTTTTTTTTCGTTATAATGGGAAGTGATTTTCTACATTATTAGACGAAGAAATGGGCAAAAAGTTTCGCGTTTTTTATGTAGTAATGATAAAAAATATTAAATAAAGTCTGGGACACAATTGTTCATTCGGTTTTATGGGATCATCATGGAACATTTTTTGTGAAAGAAAGGGGGAAGCGCGGAACCATATTTCTGCGCAGAAGGATTGAAAATTAAAGAAATTATTGTTGTTGAAGGACGAGATGATACAGTAGCCATTCAGCGCGCGGTTACAGCAGATACGATTGAAACGAATGGTTCGGCCATTACAGAAGAAACGATTGAACGGATCAAGCTGGCAAATGAAAAGCGTGGCGTTATTATTTTTACTGATCCAGACTTCCCTGGTGAAAAGATTCGAAAAACAATTGCTGAACGCGTACCTGGTTGTAAACATGCGTTTTTACCAAAGCAGGAGGCGCTTTCTAAAAAAGGAAGGGGAGTTGGCGTTGAATATGCTTCTGTTGAAGCGATTCAGCAAGCACTAAGGCACGTATATGAGGAAGCGGCAGAATGGCGAGAAGATATTACGCTGGATGACCTCATAGCTGCTGGATTGATTGGCGGACCATTAGCTAAAGCTCGGCGGCAGCGTTTAGGGCAAATATTAAAAATTGGCTATACAAATGGAAAGCAGCTCTATAAACGGCTGCTCATGTTTCAAATTTCTAAAGAAGCGTTTTATCATGCGCTTGAGCAAGTGCTTCAGGAGGAAAAAAACAATGAATAAGGATATTGCTACACCGGCACGTACGCGTGAAATTTTAAATAAATATGGTTTTTCATTTAAGAAAAGTTTAGGACAAAATTTTCTCATTGACACGAACATTTTGCGTCGCATTGTCGATTTTGCAGAATTGTCTAACGAAACAGGCGTAATTGAAATTGGCCCAGGGATTGGGGCCCTTACTGAGCAGCTGGCGCGCCAGGCCAAAAAAGTGATTTCCTTTGAAATCGATCAGCGCCTTTTGCCTATTTTAGCGGATACCCTCTCCTTATATTCCAATATTCGTATTATTCATCAAGATGTACTTAAGGCTAATATTCAGCACATTATTGATGAAGAATTGGCAGAAATTCATGATATTATGGTTGTGGCCAATTTGCCTTATTATGTAACGACACCTATTATTATGAAGCTGCTTACAGATCGTTTGCCGATCCGTGGCATTGTGGTCATGTTGCAAAAAGAAGTGGCAGACCGCATTTCTGCTTCTCCTGGTACTAAAGATTATGGCTCTTTATCCATTGCTATCCAATACTATACAAAAGCTGAAACCGTGATGAATGTGCCTAGAACGGTTTTTATGCCTCAGCCAAATGTTGATTCTGCTGTGATTCGTTTAACAAAAAGAGAAAAGCCAGCGGTTGAAGTCGTTGATGAATCATTTTTCTTTCAGGTGGTTCGGGCTAGCTTCGGACAAAGGCGCAAAACGATTTTAAATAATCTAATAAGCCATCTGCCCAACGGAAAACAGCAAAAAGAAAATATTGAGCGCGGGTTAGCGGATAGTGGCATTGATTCAAAAAGAAGAGGTGAGACGCTGACCATTCAAGAATTTGCTGCTCTTAGTAATCGCTTAGTGGATATTTTTGAAAAAAAGGTCTAGCTCTAGACCTTTTTTTCTTTTCGCTTCACCTCTTGAAAATCTATGCATATTGTACTTAATAAATCGTATATTTTTGGAGTGAAGAGGCAATGGATATCAAAATCGGCGATATTGTCGCTAGGAAGTCATATGAATGCGATTTGCTATTCCGAGTCATTGACATTAAGGTGAGGAATGACGGAGAAAAAGAAGTCATTTTGCATGGAGAAGATGTGCGATTAATAGCTGATGCTCCATTCGATGATTTAATCATTATTGATGAGCAAGAGCAGCAAATGAGACAGAAAAAAGAAAGTGAATTAATCGAGCAGTCGTATAAATTGTTAAGGCAAGATTATCACTTATTAAAGCAAAAATCAGAGTACCGAGCAACAGGAGGCTATCAAACAGAGGAAGATTTTTTTCAAATCCCGGGGCGCGTTCTGCACATGGACGGTGACCCTGTGTATTTACGAAAATGCTTAAGCATGTATGAGCGAATTGGCGTCCCGGTACATGGAATATATTGCGAAGAAAAGGAAATGCCAGAAAGGGTTGGGGAGCTTATCGACCGAATTCGTCCTGATATTTTAGTGATCACAGGACATGACTCTTATTCGAAATCGAAAGGAAAAGCGACGGATTTAAAGGCATATCGTCACTCGCGATATTTTGTGCAGACTGTGAAAGAAGCGCGCAAAAGAATACCTCATCTCGACCAGCTCGTCATTTTTGCAGGAGCTTGTCAATCGTATTTTGAATCGCTTATTCGCGCAGGCGCCAACTTCGCTAGTTCTCCAGCTCGGGTCAATATTCATGCCCTTGACCCTGTCTATATTGTTTCTAGGATTAGCTTTACTCCTTTTATTGAAACGGTTCATGTTTGGGATGTATTACGAAATACATTGACTGGTGAAAAAGGGCTCGGAGGCATAGAAACGAAAGGAGTCCTGCGCACAGGAATGCCATTTCGTCTAATTGAAAAAGAAAATCAGGAAGGTCGCTACGACGGGAGATAGTCGGGCGATCTTTTCTATGTTTGATACATAATTTTTCATAAACAGTATATAATATGCACAGAAATGAGAAAAATGTAGAAAAATACACATTGACATAAATAAAAAATGGTTGGTATAATTTTTATTTTTGATTTTTGAGTAATAATTTGTTATAATTAAATCAGTGAGGTGGAGGGCGAATGATGGCAAAAACTTTATCCGATATTAAGAAGGCGTTAGACTCTAACATCGGTAAACGCCTAACATTAAAAGCGAACGGTGGGCGAAGAAAAACCATTGAACGCTGCGGGATTCTTGCAGAAACGTATCCATCTGTCTTTGTCATTGAGCTTGATCAAGCGGAAAACGCATTCGAGCGTGTATCTTATAGCTATGCTGACGTGTTAACAGAAACAGTAAAATTAACCTTTTTAGATGACGATCATATGGTAATGGGCGGGCAGTAGACATTTGTTTGCTGCTTTTTGTTTTGTACTTTTCTTTATAAAGGAAACATAAAGATGCGTCTGTTTTTAAATAATAAAATTGTCGCGGTTTTTGAAAGGAGCTGCTTGCAATTGAGCAGACGTCGAGGAATGATGTCACAGCAGTTTAAGGAAGAGCTGGCCAAAGAGTTGGGATTTTACGATGTCGTTCAAAAAGAAGGCTGGGGAGCTATTCGCGCGAAAGATGCGGGAAATATGGTGAAATTAGCGATACAAATGGCGGAACGTCATTTGGCTGAGAGGACAAAGTAATCAAAATCACTAAAAATTATAACCGCGGCAGCCGAAGCTTAATGGCTTCGGTTTTTCTTTGACAAGGCTCTTGAAAGATTGCATAATGGAGTTCGTTGGTTTGTGGTAAAATGTTCGTATAAGTTTGAAGTGGATAAAGTAGGTGGAAAGTTTGAGACTATTGGTAAAAGCTCCGGCTAAAATCAATTTATCGTTAGATGTGCTACATAAACGGCCAGACGGATATCACGAAGTCAAAATGGTGATGACGACGATTGATCTTGCTGACCGAATCGAACTAGTCCCATTAGCCAGCGATACAATTAAAATTGTCTCACATAATCGATTTGTTCCTGACGATCATCGGAATTTAGCTTACCAAGCAGCAAAATTGCTGAAAGAAACGTTTGGAATTCGCAAGGGGGTCGCTATTTCAATTGCGAAAGCGATTCCGGTCGCTGCTGGTTTGGCTGGAGGAAGCAGTGATGCAGCAGCTACACTGCGAGGACTAAATAAACTTTGGAGACTGGGACTTACTCTCGATGAATTAGCCGAGCTTGGTGCAAAAATAGGTTCTGACGTATCGTTTTGCGTCTATGGCGGAACAGCCATTGCCACCGGACGAGGAGAAAAAATTGAACATATTCCTGCTCCTCCACCGTGCTGGGTCATTCTAGCAAAACCAGCCATCGGGGTTTCAACAGCCGAAGTGTATCGAAGTTTAAATGTCAACACGATTGAGCACCCTGATGTCGATGGAATGGTACAAGCCATTAAACACCAAGATTACGAAGGAATTTGTTCTCTTGTTGGAAATGTATTGGAAGATGTGACGTTAAAAAAATATCCAGAGGTAGCCCATATTAAAGAGCAAATGAAGCGTTTCGGGGCTGATGCGGTATTAATGAGCGGAAGCGGCCCGACGGTTTTTGGACTCGTCCAGTATGATTCACGATTGCAGCGCATTTATAACGGTTTAAGAGGTTTTTGTGACCAAGTCTTTACAGTGAGGTTATTAGGAGAGCGGAATACGCTTGATTAAATACGTACATTAATGTTATATTTACCATATAACATTCGGTTTTTAGGGGGTTCGTTTATGAAATTAAGGCGCAGTAGCCGCTTAGTCGATATGACGCACTATCTCCTAGAACATCCCCATCAGCTGGTCCCGCTCACTTTTTTTGCTGAACGCTATCAGTCGGCCAAATCTTCCATTAGTGAGGATTTAGCGATTATTAAGCAAACATTTGAACAGCAAGGGATCGGAACATTGAAAACACTTTCAGGCGCGGCAGGCGGAGTTCAATATATTCCTAAAATCTCTGTTGATGAAGCCAAAGAGACGGTTCATTACTTATGTGAGCAGCTGGCAAATCCGGATCGATTGCTGCCCGGTGGGTATCTTTATATGACGGATATTCTTGGAGATCCGCGAATTGTCAATAAAATCGGCCAATTATATGCGTCTCTTTTTGCCGAACGGACTATTGATGTCGTTATGACCATTGCGACAAAGGGGATTCCGTTAGCTTATGCTGTAGCCCATTTTTTGAATGTGCCTGTGGTGATCGTGCGTCATGATAATAAAGTGACAGAAGGATCGATGGTTAGCATTAATTACGTATCTGGCTCGTCTAAACGCATTCAAACAATGGTATTGGCAAAACGCAGTTTAGCAGAGGGAACGAACGTATTAATTATCGATGATTTTATGAAAGCGGGCGGCACGATACATGGTATGACCAGTTTATTAAATGAGTTTAACGCTCGTTTGGCTGGAATCGGAGTGCTTGTCGAGTCAGAAGATATAAGTGAACGGCTTGTGGATGAATACGTTTCCTTAGTGAAGCTTTCTTCTGTTAATATAAAAGAGAAGCACATTGCTGTAAAAGAAGGAAACTATTTAAATTTTCTCGAATAAAAGAAAGGAGTCATACAAAGATGGAAAAAGTACAAACATCGAAAGCGCCTCAGGCGATTGGCCCATACTCCCAAGGAATCATTGTTAATAATATGTTCTACAGCTCAGGTCAAATTGCCTTGACACCAGAAGGAGAAATGGTGCAGGGAGATGTCAAAGAGCAAACTCATCAAGTGTTCAAAAATTTGAAGGCCGTTCTGGAAGCAGCAGGAGCATCACTTGAAACAGTTGTAAAAACAACCGTTTTCTTAAAAAGCATGGACGATTTTGCAGCTGTGAATGAAGTATATGGCCAGTATTTTAATGAGCATAAACCAGCGCGTTCTTGCGTAGCAGTGGCTCAGCTGCCAAAAGACGCACTTGTTGAAATTGAAGTGATTGCTTTAGTGAAATAAGTTTAGCGATATCCCAACTATAAGATACTTGTTGGCGGGTGCACGGTCACGCCAAAGCGTGACCGTGCACCCACTTGCCTTCCGTTCGAGGCTTTTTACAGATATAGATACGGTCCGTTCATCATTTATGAGGCGCAAGAATAACAAGCAAATCCATTTTATTAGGCCCCACGAGTGAATGATAGCTTTTCTACTCCCCTTTTCCCTTATTAGATTTTCCCGCATATCTTCATTCGACAGCATCGGCTAGAATAAACACTTATTTTGACAAAAACAGGTCATTTTATCTATTTTTTATGAAATTTTTTAAATTAAAAGAAGGAAATGCGAGATGAATGTGGAATAAATTAACCAAGTTCTTATATAGGGAAAAGGTGGTGAGCAGAATGGAAGTAACCGACGTTAGATTACGCCGCGTGAATACCGAAGGACGTATGAGAGCGATTGCTTCTATTACGCTGGATAACGAATTTGTGGTGCATGATATTCGCGTAATTGATGGCAATAACGGCTTGTTTGTGGCTATGCCAAGCAAGCGTACTCCTGACGGGGAGTTTCGCGACATCGCACATCCAATTAATTCCACAACTCGTGGAAAAATTCAAGAAGCAGTATTAGCTGAGTATCACCGTTTAGGGGAACTTGAAGAAGAGTTAGAAGAAGCCGGTGCTTCTTAAATAAAAAAAGCCTGTTCTGTGCAACAGGCTTTTTTTATTTTCTGGTAAAATGGAATGTTTCCTTGAAATACATAGCTAATTAGGATATATTCAATTATGGATAAAAAGGTAATTGGAGGCCCTGTTTATGGTAAAACGATACGCGATAATATTGGCGGCGGGACAGGGAACAAGAATGAAATCAAACCTATATAAAGTCTTACATCCTGTCTGCGGCAAGCCAATGGTTCAGCATGTAGTCGATCAAGTATCGCGGCTTGATCTTGAGAAGTTAATTACCGTAGTTGGATTTGGTGCGGAACAAGTAAAAAAACAAATCAGTGATAAAAGCGAATTTGCTCTCCAAGAAAAGCAGCTAGGGACTGCTCATGCTGTTATGCAAGCTTCTCCTTACTTGAAAGGACTGGAAGGTGTAACACTTGTTGTGTGCGGTGATACCCCACTCATCACGGCTGAAACGATGAAAGCGCTATTAGAGCATCATCTTTCAACCAAGGCTAAAGCGACGATTTTAACGGCAATTGTAGAAAATCCTAGCGGATATGGCCGAATTGTCCGAAATGATGAAGGAAGCGTAGAAAAAATTGTAGAGCATAAAGATGCTACAGAAGAGGAACGGTCTATTCAAGAGATTAATACAGGAACGTATTGTTTCGATAACAAAGCATTGTTTGAAGCGCTTACAAATGTATCGAATCAGAATGTTCAAGGCGAGTATTATTTAACTGATGTGATTGAAATTTTAAGAAAAAAAGGCGAAATCATTTCTGCTTATCAGTCCCCTTCGTTTGAGGAAACAATAGGGATCAACGACCGCATTGCCCTTTCTCAAGCTGAGGCGATTATGCGCAAACGGATTAACTATGCGCATATGACCAATGGCGTGACAATTATTGATCCAGAGCATACCTATATATCACCAGAAGCGGAAATTGGACGTGACACCATCATTTATCCTGGTACGATCATTGAAGGAAAAACAACGATTGGAAAAGAGTGTATCATTGGCCCTCATTCTGAAATTAAAGATTGTTCGATTGGTGACGGCACGACGGTTCGTCACTCTGTTGCCCATGACAGTGAAATTGGACATCAAGTAACGATTGGTCCCTTTGCTCATATTCGTCCATCGTCTCAAATCGGCGATGATGTTCGGATTGGCAATTTTGTTGAAATTAAAAAATCCACCTTTGGCAAAGGCAGCAAAGCTTCGCATTTAAGCTACATTGGCGACGCTGAGGTCGGGGAAGATGTCAATTTAGGCTGCGGTTCTATCACAGTGAACTATGATGGAAAGCATAAATATTTAACCAAAATTGAAGATGGCGCATTTATCGGCTGTAATGCTAACTTGATTGCTCCAGTGACCATTGGAAAAGGCGCTTATGTAGCTGCTGGCTCTACCATTACAGACGATGTCCCGGGAAATGCTTTATCGATTGCTCGCGCCCGCCAGGTTAATAAAGAAAATTATGTGGATCGCCTTAACTTTAAGAAAAATTCCTGATGGAGGTTTATCATGTCTCAATATCTTGATTCCAGTCTAAAATTATTTTCGTTAAATTCGAATATGAAGCTGGCAGAGGAAATTGCTCAAGTGATTGGGGTACAATTGGGAAAATGCTCTGTATCCCGATTCAGTGATGGAGAAATTCAAATCAACATTGAGGAGAGCATTCGCGGCGGAGATGTATTTGTTATCCAATCGACCAGCGCCCCTGTCAATGAACATTTAATGGAGCTTTTAATTATGATTGATGCACTGAAGCGGGCGTCAGCCAAAACGATTAATATCGTTATGCCTTACTATGGATATGCTAGACAAGATCGTAAAGCGCGTTCTCGCGAGCCGATTACAGCTAAGCTGGTTGCGAATCTGCTAGAAACGGCGGGGGCTTCTCGCGTGATTACGCTTGATCTCCATGCTCCACAAATTCAAGGATTTTTCGATGTTCCAATCGACCATTTAATGGGTGTGCCAATTTTAGCGGACTATTTTAAAAACAAAAATCTTCAAGACATCGTGATCGTATCCCCAGACCATGGAGGAGTAACACGGGCCCGTCGGTTAGCTGATCGGTTAAAAGCTCCGATTGCGATTATTGATAAACGCCGCCCTAAACCAAACGTTGCTGAAGTTATGAATATCGTCGGACAAGTGGAAGGCAAAACGGCCATTCTCATTGACGATATTATTGATACCGCTGGAACGATAACATTAGCGGCCAATGCACTTGTAGAAAATGGAGCTAGTGAAGTATATGCGTGTTGTACGCATCCGGTACTTTCAGGTCCAGCGATTGAGAGAATTCAAAATTCAAAAATTAAAGAGCTTGTTGTGACAAATTCGATTGCTCTTCCAGAAGAAAAGAAAATTGATAAAATTGTAGAACTATCAGTAGCCCCGTTGATTGCCGAAGCGATTATTCGTATTTATGAAATGCAATCGATTAGTGCCTTGTTTGATTGAGAAAAATAGATGTTTAAATCCTCCTGTTTTAGGACAAAGTAATTCGTAGAGTCTTTAAACAGGAGGAGGATGACGCATGGCTGTGCTCGAAGCGAAAGAGCGTACAGAAGGGCAAGGCTTTGGATTGCGCAAAATCCGATTACAAGGAAATATTCCTGGAGTACTTTACGGAAAAAATGTGAAAAATCGTGTCGTTTATATGAATGCGGCAGATTTTTTGAAAACCGTTCGCGAAGCAGGACGAAATGGCTTAATCACGTTAAAGGTAAATGGTGAAAGTCATTCTGCGTTGTTACGTGATATTCAAAAAGATCCGATTCGCAATGAGATTATTCACGTCGATTTTCAAGTCGTTGATATGTCAACAGAGGTTGATGTGGCTGTTAATGTACATTTAGTTGGTAATGCAGCTGGCGTGAAAGATGGCGGTGTATTACAGCAGTCTTTACATCAGCTGTCGATTCGGGCGTTGCCAGCCAACATCCCTTCCTCAATTGATATTGACATTTCCTCATTACAGGTTGGTGAAACCATTACAGTGGGCGATGTGCAAACAGGTGGGATGTACGAAATCAATCATGAGTCGGAAGAAGTGATTGCCTCGATTTTACCACCTAAGCAGGAAGAGGAAATTCATAGCGGCGAACAACAGGAACCAGGTCACCCGGAAGCTGAAGAGGGAAGAGAAACTACGCCTGAATCGTGATGACAGACGTAACCGTATTTCGGTTACGTCTTTTGTGATAATATTTGACGTAGGGTTGTGTGTCTGTTTTGCGGCCGAATGTTGATCTGCACTTTTGGCTGTTGGTTTTCCTGTTATGATATCCGCAGCAAAAAGTGAAAATTTTACGTTCGCCATCCCGATGACAGCCGTCACGGGCTTTGTGTTCGTGTGTCCAGATGCTGGGGTAGCGTTGACACATTCCATGAGAACGATATCGTGACAAGGGATTACACCAAGAAAATGAAAAGATCGAAAGAACGTGTCATATAGAGAGGAGATAAAGGCATTGAAGTTACTGGTCGGTCTAGGAAATCCGGGGAGAGAATATGAACAGACAAGACATAATGTCGGATTTATGGTCATCGATGAGCTTGCGAAAAGATGGAATCTTTCATACAATCAAACTAAATTTAATGGGCTGTTTTCATCACACATGGTAGGAACAGAAAAAGTCATATTATGTAAGCCGCTAACATATATGAATTTATCAGGTGAGTGTGTTCGCCCGTTGATGGATTATTTTAAAATGGATATAGATGATTTATTGGTTATCTATGATGATTTAGATCTGCCAGTAGGAAAAATTCGTTTACGGGTAAAAGGAAGCGCCGGAGGTCATAACGGGATTAAATCGTTAATCCATCATTTAGGCACAGATCAATTTAAACGGATCCGCATTGGTATTGGCCGTCCACAAAACGGTCAAAAAGTAACCGATTACGTATTAGGACGGTTTATAAGCGAGGAACAACCGGATATTCAGCATGCTATCATGCGTGCGGCTGACGCTTGCGAAAAATTTATGACCGAACCTTTTTTGCAAGTGATGAATGAATTTAATGCATGAATAAAATCCTCCTAAATGGTAAAAAATGAATGTGAGCAAGAGACCGTTAGGAGGTTATCCATATGGCATTACACTATTATTGTCGGCATTGTGGAGTAAAAATAGGAACGATCAGTCAAGTGCCGATATATAGTGAACAACTGGGCTTTCACCATTTAACAGAAGAAGAGCGATTAGATATGATCTCCTATCTTCCAAACGGGGAAATTCATGTAAAAACGATTTGTGAAGATTGCTATGAGGCGCTTGAGAGAAATCCGGAACTGCATCAATGCGAAAAATTTATTCAGTAGATCGCTTTGGGTGACCAAAGCATTTTTGCATTTATTGCTTTGCGAGAGGAGGGAGAGCAAGGTGCGTTCGTTGCATCATTATTTTATCGAAAACCAAGATATTCAATCGATCATGAAAGGAATTGAGGCGGGGTTAAAAGAGCAGCTTATAACAGGATTATCTGGCTCTGCTCGATCCGTATTTTTATCTGCTCTTTATAAAGAAACAGCAAGACCGCTTCTTATTGTTGCTCATAACCTATTTCAAGCGCAAAAAATATATGATGATCTTGTTCAAATTTTAGGATCAGAGGAAGTGTTTCTGTATCCAGTTAATGAAATGATTGCCGCAGAAATGGCCATTGCTAGCCCGGAACTAAAGGCTCAGCGTTTAGAGGTCATGAATTATTGGTCAGAGCAAAAAAGAGGAATTGTGATTGCTCCTGTTGCTGGGGTGCGGCGTTTATTGCCGCCAAAGTCGTTATGGAAAGAAAATTTACTGAAAATTACTGTGGAGCAAGAATTCGATATTGAAGCTTATAAACATCGTTTTGTTCAAATGGGATATAAGCGTGTATCCGTTGTATCAACCCCGGGAGAATTTAGCATCCGCGGTGGTATTATTGATATTTATCCGTTAACAGCTGAATTGCCATACCGAATGGAATTATTTGATACAGAGGTAGAATCGATTCGAACATTTACGGTTGACGATCAACGCTCTCATGAGGAAGTGCAGCAAGTTTTAATCGGACCTGTAAATGAGACACTTGTATATGGGGATGCACTGCAGCAAGGAATCAAGCGCATTGAGATGGGATTAAAAGAAAGTATTCAAAAGGTCAAAGATGAAAAAACGAAGCAGCTGCTATTGGAGCATATTTCATATGAGCTCGAGCGCTTGAAGCAAGGGCAAGAAATTGAGCAGCCATATAAATATTCGGCACTTTTTTATGAGCAGCCTGCTAGTTTGCTAGATTATCTGCCAGAAAACGGTTTGTTGTTGCTTGATGAGGTGAGCCGGCTACAAGAAACGTCAGAAAATTTAGATGAAGAGGAAGCAGAGTGGCAGACAAGTTTACTTGCAGAGGGTAAAACGATTCATACTGCTTTTGTTTCTCACTCATTTTCTGATCTATTGCAGAAAAACAAAAGGCCGATTTTATATTTATCGCTCTTTTTACGGCATGTTCCGCACACCCATCCGCAAAATATCGTCAATATTTCCTGCAAGCAAATGCAAAATTTTCATGGACAAATGCCGTTGCTAAAGGCGGAGCTAGAAAGATGGAAAAAGGCGAAATACGCCATCGTTTTTTTAGCTGCGAATGCAGAACGAATGCGAAAATTACAATCTGTTTTGGAAGATTATGAGATGGATGCTTCTCCTTTGCCTGGAGGAGCGTTGCCGATGCATGGCAAGATCCAGATTATTCAAGGAGACTTGGGCACTGGTTTTGAGTTGCCGATGCAAAAACTGGCGGTCATTACTGAAGAAGAACTATTTAAAAAGCGGGTAAAAAAACCAGCTCGCCGACAGAAATTATCAAATGCAGAGCGAATTAAAAGCTATTCAGAGCTGCAAGTAGGAGATTATGTAGTCCATGTCAATCATGGGATTGGTAAATACTTAGGCATCGAGACGTTAGAAATCAATGGGATTCATAAAGACTATATTCATATTCAATATCAAGGTAGCGATACGCTCTATGTTCCTGTTGATCAAATCGATCAGGTGCAAAAATATGTAGGCTCAGAGGGAAAAGAACCGAAAATTTATAAATTGGGCGGTTCGGAATGGAAAAAGGTAAAGAAAAAGGTTGAGTCGTCTGTTCAAGATATTGCGGAAGACTTAATTAAACTTTATGCAGAGCGGGAAGCAAGCAAGGGATATGCGTTTTCTCCAGATACGGAAATGCAGCGCGAATTTGAAGCAGCCTTTCCTTATCAAGAAACAGATGATCAGCTGCGTTCTATTGAGGAAATTAAACGGGATATGGAAAGCGAAAAGCCGATGGATCGTTTATTATGCGGCGATGTCGGCTACGGAAAAACAGAAGTGGCCCTTCGCGCAGCCTTTAAAGCGATTATGGATGGAAAGCAAGTAGCTTTTTTAGTTCCAACCACTATTTTGGCCCAGCAGCATTATGAAACGATTCGAGAGCGGTTTCAAGGATATCCGATTGAAATTGGCCTGCTTAATCGTTTTCGGACAAGGAAGCAGCAATCAGAGACGATCCAAGGATTGAAAAATGGCACAGTTGACATTGTGATTGGCACCCATCGATTATTATCGAGGGATGTAGCCTTTAAAGACTTAGGGCTGCTCATTATTGATGAAGAGCAGCGGTTTGGTGTAAGCCATAAAGAGAAAATTAAACAGCTAAAAGCGAATATTGATGTGCTAACATTGACTGCAACGCCGATTCCTAGAACATTGCATATGTCCATGATTGGCGTGCGTGATTTATCCATTATTGAGACTCCGCCGGAAAATCGTTTTCCTGTACAGACGTATGTGATGGAACATACGCCAGAGCTAATTCGCGAGGCCATTGAGCGAGAGCTTGCCAGAGATGGGCAAGTATTTGTCTTGTACAACCGCATTGAAGATATTGATATAAGAGCGGAAGAGATCTCGATGCTTGTACCCGACGCTCGTGTCACATATGCGCACGGGAGAATGAGCGAGAACGAACTGGAATCTGTGCTTCTTGCATTTTTAGAGGGACAATACGATGTGCTAGTGACGACGACAATTATTGAAACAGGCGTTGATATACCAAGCGTTAATACATTGATTGTATATGAGGCAGATAAAATGGGGCTATCCCAGCTTTATCAGTTAAGAGGGCGCGTTGGCCGTTCAAATCGGGTAGCGTATGCCTATTTTACGTATCGAAAGGATAAAGTATTAAATGAGGTTGCTGAGAAACGGCTGCAGGCAATTAAAGAATTTACAGAGCTCGGATCGGGATTTAAAATTGCCATGCGTGATTTATCCATTCGTGGAGCCGGAAATATACTGGGAGCTGAGCAGCATGGATTTATTGACTCGGTTGGTTTTGACTTGTATTCACAAATGCTGAAAGAAGCGATTGAAAAACGAAGAGGAGTGCAGCAAGAAGAAAAGCCAGCTGATGTGGAAATCGATATCGAAATTGATGCTTATATTCCTGATACGTATATTTCTGATGGCTTGCAAAAAATTGATATGTATAAACGCTTTAAAGCGATCAGCACCCTAGAAGAGTTGGAGGAGCTTCGCGAAGAAATGTTGGATCGTTTTGGAGAATATCCAGATGAGGTAGATTATTTATTCCAAATTGCTGAAATGAAGGTATATGCAAAACAAAATGGAGTCGAGTCCATTAAACAGCATAAGCAACAAATTGATTTACTATTTAATGATCAGGCTTCTAAGGATGTACAAATCCAACGTTTATCGAAAATAGGAAACAGATATGGACGAATATTTGGATTTGGCATGGAAGGTCCAAAGCTAAAAATTGTGCTGTATGTAAAGGGGCTAAAGCCTCAGGAATGGCTTGTCATCTTATATGAAACCTTAAAAGAGTTAGTATATGAGAAAGACGGAAAATCGGTGACAGCTTAAGCATCCCATGTTTACCCGTGGTGTCAGATACAATTGGTTTATTTGTTGTCCTTGTGCTGTATAAATATCAACGAACGTTATCTACAAAAATCCGAAGCCGGAAGAAAAGTCACCGACCTGCCTGGGGGACGCCAAAACCAACCAACAAGCCGCTTCCAGATAAATGAATTTATCTGGAAGCGGTTTTATTGGGTTGTCCGATCATTCCAATCGGATCATCCCTTGTTCGCATGGGACAAATGTTGATGTATCAAGATGTATCTATAATAGTAGTTGAGCATAATGCTTACCTAGCATCATGGGGATCTCATGTTTATTTTTTAGGAATGTTGTCGATCATGGAGGTTGGGGAATTTTATCTAAAATTGAAAAAATCACTTTCATCGTGTATAGAAGTTGGGTTGTGAAGGATACTAATCACAACAATGGTGAATTCTTCAACGAAGGATTCATCGATGTAATTTTTAAATTTAGATGAAAGTGAGGCAGCAATAGATGAAAGCAACTGGTATTGTTCGTCGAATTGATGATTTAGGACGCGTTGTCATTCCAAAAGAAATTCGCAGAACGTTGCGTATTCGAGAAGGAGATCCGCTCGAAATATTCGTTGATCGTGATGGTGAGGTTATATTAAAAAAATATTCGCCTATTAGCGAGCTTGGTGATTTTGCGAAAGAATATGCAGAGGCATTGTTTGACAGCTTAGGTCATCCGGTTTTAATTTGTGACCGAGATACCTTTATCGCCGTAGCTGGTGTGTCGAAAAAAGAATTTCTCAATAAAGGTGTAAGCTCTCTTATTGAGAAAGCAATGGAGGAGCGCCAGTCTGTGATCCATACAGAAGAGAGTGAAGTGGAGCTTGTCGATGGCCATGAGGAACGATTGAAATCATATACAATCGGACCGATTGTGGCGAACGGGGATCCAATTGGAGCTGTTGTCATTTTATCAAAAGACAAAACGATTGGCGAAGTAGAGCACAAATCAGCGGAAACTGCTGCAAGCTTTTTAGCGCGGCAAATGGAGCAATAATGAAATAAAGTGGATTACTTAACAAACGATATCGCTATATTTTGAGCGGTAACACGTGAATGGCCTCCGCTCGCATGTCTAAAGCAGGCAAATGTTATAACGGCTATCAATGTCGACCTGCTTGCTATTGGGTTATCGTTTACGGGGTATGCTAAAAAGAGCGCCTGAGATTTTAAAACAGAATGGACGCCTAATAAAATGTTATCCCCTTAAGGAATGTTTGTACTTTATGCAACGAGCTTTGAGGCGAGCGGGCTGCTTTGAATAAACAGCATTCTATTCCTTCAGAAAGGCAGCTGCTATGCTGTCTTTTTCTTTTTGCGTTATAATGGCAAGGGCTAGCTTTTAGAGTGTTGGAAGGTGAAGCGAAATGGCTATAAATGGTGAATCGCGAAATGCAAGCATATGGCGCGGAGCTACTGTTTTGGCTATTGCAGCCGTTGTAATGAAAATATTGAGCGCTTTTTACCGTATCCCTTATCAAAATATTGTAGGCGATATCGGTTTCTACATTTATCAGCAGGTTTATCCGATTTATGCAATGGTTATAGCTTTAGCTACATACGGCTATCCCGTTGTCATCTCTAAACTTGTAGCGGAGCAAGCAGAAGAAAAAAATGAAGCGGGAATTCGCTATGTTTTGCAAGTCTCATTCTGGTTTTTAGCTGTTATGGGCCTGCTTTGCTTCGGTGTGTTGTACGTAGGGGGAGGGTGGATTGCGCGATGGATGGGAGATGAAAAGCTGACACCGCTGATTCGTACCATTTCTTTCTCATTTTTACTTCTGCCCTTTCTTTCCGTATTACGCGGTTATTTCCAAGGAAAAAATGAGATGATGCCAACGGCTCTGTCACAAGTAGCAGAGCAATCCGTGCGAGTAGCCACGATTATCATCTGTTCATATCTTTTAGTGAAAACGGGACATACCATGTATGAAGCTGGAACAGGTGCTATTTTTGGATCGTTGACGGGAGGGTTTGCAGCGCTTTTGCTTTTAAGTGCGTATTGGCTGCGTAGCGCACGTTCACTGTATTTCTACGAAGCTTCGAGGCTGTCTGCTCAAAGTGTTATTCGGTATTTATTTGTACAAGGATTGACGATCTGTATAGCCAATATGGCACTAACGCTTACTCAACTTGCTGATGCGATGTCGTTATTATCATTGTTAATGGAAAAAGGAATAGAGGAGCAGGCTGCGAAAGCATTTAAAGGAGTATATGATCGCGGTCAGCCGCTTGTGCAGCTAGGAACCGTTGTTGCGACGTCGTTCTCATTAACGCTTGTGCCGCTCATTGCAGGAGCGAAAAAACGCGGGGACGAGACATTTATTTTAGAAAAAATAGACGTCACCTTGCGGGTTGCCCTTGTTGTCGGTATCGGTGCGGCTTTTGGCTTGGCTGCGTTAATCCGTCCGGTCAACATCATGCTGTTCAAAAATGATGCCGGCTCTTGGCCATTAGCTATTTTATCGCTATCTATTTTTTTTACCACGATGTCTCTTACAGCTTCCGCCCTTTTACAAGGGATTGGATATGAGCAATTTGCCGTCATTGGCGTACTCATTGCGTTTATTAGTAAGTGGTTGGGCAATCTTTGGTTTGTCCCTATGTTTGGAATTGCTGGAGCGTCATGGGCTACCTGGCTTTCATACATCGTGATGTTTTTGTTTCTGTATCAAGTATTACGAAAGAAGATAGGTGTTTGGTTTATTAGGAAGAAAGATGTATATGCTGTAATGAAAGCGGCGCTTATAATGGTGGTATCATTAAAACTATATATGTGGGGAACGCAGCTGTGGGGAGGAAGCCGGCTGGGAGCGACAGGTCAAGCATTGCTTGGCGTGCTGCTTGGAGGAAGCGTTTATATTATAATGATTTTAAGAGGAAAGCTTTTCTCTCCAAAAGAGATTGCTTTATTTCCTTTTGGAGAAAAATTACGCATATTTCTTGGCAAAATAGGTGATGAAAAGTGAATACGATTTTTATTTTTGGCTTGGGTGCGGGAGATATAGATCAATTGCCGCTTGGCATTTATCGTCAATTAAAAACGGCTTCTCCACTTTTTTTGCGCACAAAAGAGCATCCGGTTGTACAAGCACTTATTGATGAAGGGGTCTCGGCCACCTCTTTTGATGAGTTATATCAAACATATGAAACGTTTGAAGAAGTATATGAAGCGATTGTTCGTGTACTGTTGGACAAAGCGCAAACGAGCGATGTATATTATGCGGTACCTGGCCACCCTCTCGTAGCAGAAAAAACGGTACAGCTTTTATTAGAGGCTGAACAAAAGCAGCAATGCCGGGTGGTGGTTTCAGGGGGCCAAAGCTTTTTGGATCCGCTGTTTGCCGCTGTGAAAATCGATCCAATTGAAGGCTTTCAGCTTCTGGATGCAACATCGTTTCAGCAAGAGGAGTGGCAGTTAACGAATCACGTTGTTTTTTGTCAAGTATATGATTCATTCATTGCTTCTGAAGTGAAACTCACATTAATGGAACAACTGCCAGATGATTATCCTGTTTATGTGGTGACAGCGGCAGGGACGGTAGCAGAAAAAGTGATTCAAGTTCCTTTGTATGAGCTGGATCGTGTTACGGAGCTGAACAATTTAACGAGCGTCTACGTTCCGCCTGTGAAGGAAGAAAAGTGGCTGTATCATCGTTTTGAGAAATTGCGTCATGTCATTGCTACACTCCGCGGACCAAATGGCTGTCCATGGGATCGTAAGCAGACGCACGAATCATTAAAAAAATATTTGCTAGAAGAAGCATATGAACTGTTTGATGCTATTGATATGCAGGACGATGACGGCATCATTGAAGAATTGGGAGATGTTTTATTGCAAGTGATGCTGCATGCGCAAATTGGTGAGGATGAGGGTCTTTTTTCCATATTTGATGTCATCAAAGGAATTACGGAGAAAATGATTCGCCGCCATCCCCATGTATTTGGCGACATAGAGGTACAAAATGCAGAAGAAGTTTTGCAAAATTGGCAGCTGATTAAGGAAAAAGAAAAACAAGACCGTTCTGTATCGTTGCTTGACCAAGTGCCGAAAAGTTTATCAAGCCTTCTAAAGGCTTATGAATTTCAAGCAAAAGCAGCAAAAGTCGGCTTTGATTGGGATGATGTAAAACCGATGTGGGAGAAAGTAGAAGAAGAAATGCAAGAATTTAAACAGGAGCTTTTGCAAGGACACCAAGATGTGAAAAAGCAAATGAATGAGTTCGGAGATCTATTGTTTGCTCTTGTCAACATCGCTCGTTATTATAAGATCAATCCGGAAGAGGCGTTACAGGCAACAAATATGAAATTTTACCGTCGTTTTTCTTATATTGAAGAGCAGGTGAAGACGCGCGGCTTGCGCATGGAGGCACTATCTCTACAAGAGCTTGATCAATGGTGGGAGGAAGCAAAGGAGAAAGGTCTATAAAAGGAGGAAGGCTAATGCGGCTTGATAAGTTTTTGAAGGTATCACGCCTTATTAAAAGGCGGACATTAGCGAAAGAAGTGGCAGAGCAAGGGCGTATCGCGATCAACGATACCATTGCAAAGGCTAGCTCAACAGTGAAAATAGGGGATGAAGTGACGATTCAATTTGGACAGAAAAAATTGACTGTTAAAATTACTGATTTAAAAGAAACGACAAAAAAAGAAGAAGCGTCGCAGCTTTATGAAATTATAAAGGAAGAGCGTATCGAAGAGGAACTCCCACAAAATGAATGATGATAGCTTGTTCTAAAATGTCCCTCGCATTCATACATATGGTACAAATGTGAGATGATTGCGGGGGATGAATATGAGCCAACATTACGAAGGAATGAACAATAAAGGAGCTGTGCAAGAGCATGATGTGGTGATGCGGGGGCGCCGGCTTTTAGATATTACGGGTGTCAAGCAGGTAGAAAGCTTTGACAGCGAAGAGTTTTTGTTGGAAACAGTGATGGGATTTTTGTCTATTCGGGGACAAAACTTGCAAATGAAAAACTTAGATGTTGATAAAGGAATTGTTTCCATCAAGGGGAAAATTTTCGATTTGATTTATTTAGATGAACATCATCAGGAGAAAGCTAAAGGATTCTTTAGCAAGTTGTTCAAATGAGTGTAACCACTCAACTCGAAACGATGCTTGCTATGATTGGAATGGGCGGCTGGCTCGGCCTGTCGATCGACACATATAGCCGCTTTTTACAACGCCGGAAGCGGGCTCGTTTCATCGTTTTTATTAATGATGTTTTATTCTGGCTCCTCCAAGGTCTCATTATTTTTTATGTATTGCTGCTTGTTAATGAAGGGGAACTGCGAGTTTATATTTTTTTAGCTATTTTATGTGGTTATGCCGCTTATCAAAGCTTGTTGCGCAGCCTATATTTGCGGCTATTAGAAATGTTCATTCGCTTTTTTACAGCATTGTTCCGCTTTTTTGTCAGGACATGCTATTATATAGTGGTTCGCCCTATACAAGGGCTTCTGCATCTATTACTGCTGCTTTTGCTTGTGATATGGAAATTGATTCTTTCGACATGTAAACTGCTCTATCGTTGTGTTATTTTTTTGCTAATGCCTGTTTTTTGGCTGATAAAATGGCTTTGGATGATGGTTCCGCTTAAACAAAGAGAGACAATAGCTAAATTTTTTGATTGGGCGGCAGGAGTTGTGCAAAGAGTCAAGAATATCATCATAAAAAGGAGCTCTAAATTCCGAAAATAGGAGTGGAGGTATAAAATGTGAGTGCTTTACATAAAAACAATGTGACAAAGCTTCATTCTTCATATGCTCTAGCACACGAAGAAAAAGAAAGGAAAACGGCAAAAAGACGGCGTATGGTTGTTATTCGTTTTGCTTTTTTATGTGCGGTGCTCATGGCGCTGTCCACTGTATTTTTATATTCTCTCCACTCTCAGTCCGCCGATATTGAGGCGAAGGTAAAAGAGCAGCAGAAGCTCGAGAAACAATTAAAAGCGTTGGAGAAGCAGCAAAAGCAATTGGAGGCCGAAATTAAAAAGCTGCATGACGATGACTATATTGCGGAACTGGCCAGAAAAAAGTATTATTTATCAAAAGAAGGGGAAATCATATTTGCTGTTCCGAAAAAATAATCAGCGAATCCCTCAAGACATGGGCATTGAGCTTATTGACACCTGTTTTTCGCATTCGTTATAATAAAGAAAATAATTTTTACTTTTTTAATGATTAAGGAGGAGCACTTTTTTTATGTCAATTGAAGTAGGCAGCAAGTTACAAGGCAAAGTAACGGGAATTACAAAATTCGGAGCGTTTGTGGAGCTGCCAGACGGCGTAACAGGCTTGGTGCATATTAGCGAAGTAGCCGATAATTATGTAAAAGATATTAATGACCATCTTAAAGTCGGCGATGTGGTAGATGTCAGAGTCATTAATGTTGAAAAAGACGGAAAAATCGGCTTGTCGATTAAAAAGGCAAAAGAATCGCAGTCTTCACAGCGCCCGCGTACGAAAGTGAATGATCGTGCCACAAAAGAGAGTTTCGAACAAAAAATCAGCCGCTTTTTAAAAGAAAGCGAAGATCGTTTAGCCTCTCTAAAACGTCATACTGAATCAAAACGAGGAGGTCGTGGCGCGAGACGCGGTTGACTTGCTGCTGAATTACCATAATAATCGGGCAGATAAGTAAATGGTGAACGTATAGAAGCATCCAGCTGATGGATGCTTTTTCTATGTCGCATCTGATGATGGTCATACAAACTCAAGTGGCTGACGTGTGTAAATGTCGCTCGTTTTGTCAAAGAATACAGGGATCGTCATGCGATAGACAGCGATGCTTGTTATGTAAGTACAGGCAAGGCAGAACGGTGGCCATATTCCTTTTTACATTCAAAAATAGATAAAAAAATGTTGACAAAAGAAAAATAGAAAATTAAAATTGTAATTGTCGTTATATGGCGGCGTAGCTCAGCTGGCTAGAGCGTACGGTTCATACCCGTGAGGTCGGGGGTTCGATTCCCTCCGCCGCTATCATAAAAATAAGGCCCGTTGGTCAAGTGGTTAAGACACCGCCCTTTCACGGCGGTAACACGGGTTCGAATCCCGTACGGGTCACTACAGGAGGATGCTTCCTAGCAATAGGAAGCATCCTTTTTTATTTTTTTCAAACAAGGCAGAGCCTGTATCATTATGGCAAGTGAGCATGAAATTCGTCGAACAGTTTTTTATACAGCGTTCCTTTTTTGACAAATTTTTGATAATTCAGGAGATATAATAGGGCTAATAGAAAAAACAAAGGAGTGGTTCGGAAGTGGAAAGAATTGAAAGTCGTTTAATCAACCAAATTTCAGAGGTGCCGCTTAACAACACACCAGCTATTTTCTCACGTTGGACGAAGCATTTGAAATTAAGGTTAGGGCATTTGTTTATTCATAAAGGATTTCTATTATTAGTCATTGGTTTTTTGCTTGGGCGCGCGCTCATTTTATCAAAGCTGATTCCATTTGCTTTGCCATTTTTTGTGTCTGTTTATATGATGCGCCGTGAAAAAGCAGGGTTAGCATTTATTGCTTTAGTAGCAGGATCACTAACGGTATCGTTTGAAACGGCGCTGTTTGTTTTGGGAGGGATGGTTAGCTTTTTGCTGCTCTATCCATTCATTAAGAAATTTTTTGATGAATCACTGAAAACGCTCCCTGTTGTTGTATTTTGTCTCTCTTTTTCTACAAAATTGGCGGTTATTTACCTTTTATCGGGTACACCGACAATGTACGAAAATATCATGGCTTTGATTGAAGCTGGTCTTGGGTTTGTCCTTACTCTGATTTTTCTGCAAAGCATTCCTCTGTTAACAATGCAAAAATATAAGCAATCATTAAGGTCTGAGGAAATTATTTCTCTCGTTATTTTACTTGCTTCGATGCTAACAGGTACGATTGGCTGGCAGCTATCTGATTTATCTGCTGAGTATATTTTATCCCGTTATCTCGTATTACTATTTGCTTTTGTGGCAGGTACAACAGTTGGTTCGACAGTAGGAGTAGTAACAGGACTGATTTTAAGCTTAGCGAATGTGGACAATTTATATGAAATGGGATTGCTTGCATTTGCTGGGCTTTTAGGCGGCTTATTGAAAGAAGGCAAGAAAATTGGTGCGGCTTTTGGAATGCTTGTTGCTACTTTATTGATCGGATTGTATGGAAACGGAAAAATGGATGTCGTTCCAACCATATTGGAATCTTGCGTTGCGACATTGTTGTTTCTGCTTACTCCTAGCTCGTTAATAGAAAAGGTAGCCAAGTATGTACCTGGCACTGTCGAGTATATGAATGAACAACAGCAATATGTACGGAAAGTGCGCGATGTGACTGCTCAGAGAGTTTCGCAATTTTCCCGTGTGTTTCAGGCATTGGCTAACAGCTTTTCTAGCGATCGGCTTCTTTCAGATCATGAATATAGCGAAAAAGAGGTTGACTATTTCCTTAGCAATATTGCTGAGAAAACATGCCAAACATGCTTTAGGAAAGAACAATGCTGGTCTCAACAGTTTGATACAACATATGATTATATGAAACAGATTATGACAGAGGCTGAGACAGGAAATCTCATGCAAAACCATAAACTTTTGCGTGAATGGGATCGCTACTGCATGAAGGCCAAAAAAATGGTTGAAGTGATGGAAAAGGATGTTGCGATTTATCAAGCTAATCAAAAACTGCGAAAGCAAATTCAAGAGAGCCGCAAGCTTGTGGCTGAACAACTTATGGGAGTTTCGCAAGTTATGGAAGATTTTGCTAAAGAGATTCAACGGGAGCGCGAAAATCATTATTTACAGGAGGAACAAATTTTCCACGCGTTGCAGGAGTTTGGCATCGAGGTGGGGCATGTTGATATTTATAGTTTGGAAAAAGGAAATATTGATATTGAGATGAGCATTCCATATTGCGAGGGGCGAGGGGAATGTGAAAAATTAATCGCGCCGATGCTTTCTGATATTTTAGATGAAACCATTGTTGTCAAAAGAGAGGAGTGTGCCGCCTATCCAAATGGATATTGCCGTGTTGCATTCGGATCAACGAAAGCTTTTGTTGTCGAAACAGGGGTAGCGTTTGCAGCAAAAGGAGGGGGATTTGTTTCTGGTGATAGTTATTCCATGATTGAGCTTGGCGCAGGAAAATATGCGATTGCAATCAGCGATGGGATGGGGAATGGAGAAAGAGCGCATAATGAAAGCAATGAAACGCTTCGGTTATTGCAAAAAATTTTACAAACAGGTATTGATGAAACAGTAGCCATTAAGTCGATTAATTCGATTCTTTCACTGAGAACGACGGATGAAATTTTTTCAACACTTGATTTAGCGATTATTGATCTGCAAAATGCGGCCACGAAATTTTTGAAAATCGGCTCTATTCCTAGTTTTGTTAAAAGAGGAAATAAAGTGATAAAAATTGAATCAAGCAATTTACCAATAGGAATTATTAAAGAATTCGAATTTGAAATGGTTAGCGAGCAATTAAAAGCGGGCGATCTATTAATTATGATGAGCGATGGAGTATTTGAAGGGCCTTCCCATGTCGAGAATCATGAGCTATGGATGAAACGAAAAATTACCGAATTGCAAACCAATGATCCACAAGAAGTAGCGGATTTAATCATGGAAGAGGTGATTCGAACTCGTTCTGGAAAAATCGAGGATGATATGACCGTAATCGTAGCTAAGATTAAGCATAATACGCCAAAATGGGCAACGATTCCGGCTTATATGTATGCGAAAAAAGCTCAATAAGTATAAAATTCTTTCATTCCGTCGATGATGGTAATACATCATTTGAGGAGGGGAATGAAAGGTGCGAAAAGGAACATTACGGCAAATTTTATTAATTACGGATGGTTGCTCCAACCACGGAGAAGATCCGATCGCAATGGCTTCTCTAGCTAAGGAGCAGGGAATTACAGTCAATGTCATTGGTGTGCTTGATCAAGATACGATTGATGAAAACGGCTTGCGTGAAATAGAAGGAATTGCAATGGCGGGAGGTGGAGTTAGTCAGGTTGTTTATGCTAAACAGCTATCACAAACCGTGCAAATGGTCACACGAAAAGCGATGACACAAACATTGCAAGGAGTGGTTAATAAAGAGCTAAAGCAGATTTTAGGTTCCGATACATCGTTAGAGGATCTGCCTCCAGAAAAGCGCGGAGAAGTCATGGAAGTTGTCGATGAACTCGGCGAAACGATTGAATTGGAAGTTTTAATATTAATAGACACAAGCGGAAGCATGAAAACCAAGCTGCCAACAGTCAAAGAAGCATTATTTGATTTATCGTTGAGCTTAAATGCCCGTACCGGAGATAACCAATTCTCTGTTTTCGTATTTCCTGGGAAACAAGGAAATGTAGAAAAAGTGATGGACTGGACACCTAATCTGGAGGCACTATCGTCCGTATTTCCGAAATTAACGTCTGGAGGACTTACACCGACAGGTCCTGCATTACGTGAAGCGGTTTCCTACTACTTCAATAAAAAACGTTCCTTAAGGAGTTTGATCTCTGGTGATGAATCATACTTTGAAGAATCATCTATGTAAGCTGCCGACTGGAACGATTATTACGGGAAAATGGCATCGCAAAGCATACAAAATGATTAAGCTGCTCGGCAACGGAGCAAATGGGGTTGTTTATTTGGCGGAAAGCCAAAAGGGGCTTGTGGCGATTAAATTAAGTGATAATAACACCACCATTTTATCTGAAGTAAATGTATTAAAACGTTTTTCCAAGGTCCAAGGAGCCGCCCTTGGGCCTTCTTTGCTAGACGTGGATGACTGGCTTGATCCCTCTACCAATCGCCTGACTCCTTTTTATGTAATGGAATATATTAAAGGAGAGGAGTTCTTTTCCTTTATTAAAAAAAGAGGAAAAGAATGGATGATCATTTTAATTTTGCAATTGCTATCTGCATTAGATAAGCTGCATAAAGAAGGCTGGGTATTTGGAGATTTAAAACCAGAGAATTTGCTAGTGGCAGGAATGCCACCAACTATTCGGCTACTTGATGTTGGCGGTACGACTTTGCAAGGAAGAGCAATTAAAGAATTTACTGAATTTTATGATCGGGGATATTGGGGACTTGGTTCACGAAAAGCAGACCCTGCTTATGATCTATTCGCAGTCGCAATGATGATGATTCATGTTTGCTATCCTACACAATTTACCAAAAAGGAAAATGCGCGTCAGCAGTTACTATCTATGATTGAAGCGGATGCGACATTGCGAAAATATCGCAAAGCCCTTATGAAAGCGATTGATGGAACCTATAAGCAAGCGATTGAAATGAAACGAGATCTGGTAGCGGCTATTCATCATTCTGATCTCCCGCCAAAAGAAAAGCATGTTCCTCCCCAAACAATTCCTTCATCAAGAAGCAGGAAAAAACGGCGGAAAGCAAAAAAGCGGCGAGGAGGAGTGATTGAAACGGCATTTATTGCTGCCATTTTATTATTCGTATACGTACTATACTTATATGGACAAGTTCTTTAAATTGACAAACCTTCTTTTTTGAGAAAATATTTCATTAATGATACGATAAATAATGAAGAAAATTGATAGAAGAGGGTTTTTGCTATATGCTTTCGACCGTCCGTTCCTTTATTCAGACGCATCAGCTGCTTGAGCCGAATTCGACTGTTGTAGTTGGTGTATCAGGTGGACCTGATTCTCTTGCTTTGCTACATTTTTTTTATACTATTCGACATGAATGGAAAATCAAGCTTGTTGCTGCTCATGTAGATCATATGTTTCGCGGTCTACAATCAGAAGAAGATATGAATTTTGTGAAACATTTTTGCGCTCAGTTCGGTATTATATGTGAGGCAACACAAATTGACGTTCCTTCTTTCCAACGTCAGACCAAGATAGGTGTACAGGAGGCAGCTCGCATATGCCGTTACCGTTTTTTTCAGGAAATCATGGAGAAGCATTCTGCTTCTTATGTAGCGTTGGCGCATCATGGTGACGACCAAATTGAAACAATTTTAATGAGGCTTGTTCGTGGAAGTAGCCAGAAGGGATATGCCGGGATTCCGGTTAAGCGGCCATTTCACGATGGTTATATCATCCGTCCATTTTTATGCATCAGTCGGGATGATATTGAAGCATACTGTTATGATCATGGCCTTCAGCCTCGCTACGATGAAAGCAATACGAAAGATAGCTATACAAGAAACCGATTTCGCCACGTGCTCCTTCCTTTTTTGAAAAAAGAAAATCCGCGTGTCCATGAACGGTTTCAATATTATAGTGAAACGATGATGGAGGATGAAGCCTTTTTAGAGGAATTAACGGAGCAAGCGATGAATAAGGTAATGGAAAAGCAATCTGACGAAATTACTTTGCGGATTCAGCCGTTTCAAGCGATGCCTAAGCCTTTACAAAGAAGAGGGATTCAACTAATATTGAACTGTCTTTATGATGGAAAGCCTTCCTCTTTGTCCTCGTTACATATAAAAAATGTGTTAGCCATTTTAAACAATAACCATCCTTCAGGCAGGCTGGATTTTCCAAATGGTCTAAAAATCATTCGTTCTTATGATAGCTGTACCTTCACGTTCCAAGAAAAGAAAACAGGGGCTTATATGGTCGAATTTGATGCAGCCATACCAACAACGTTGTATTTGCCAAATGGATGTGCAATCATAAGCGAATTTTGGGAACACTATCCGAGGGAGCGAAAAGGAAATGCCATACTGGTTCTAGATCCAGAAACGCTTGAACTTCCTCTGCGTGTGCGAACAAGGCGCAAGGGTGATCGCATGACATTAAAAGGGATGAAGGGAACAAAAAAAATCAAGGATATTTTTATTGAAAAAAAAATCCCTTTGCATGAACGAGATAGCTGGCCTGTACTTGAAGATGGACAAGGGAGAATTTTGTGGCTTCCAAAGCTAAAAAAATCCGCTTTTGAAGCAACTGATGTTACAAAAATGCGATATCTTGTATTACACTATAAAGAGCAATGAACATCTAGGAGGAAAAAAGAAAATGGGGATGAATCAAGATATTCAAAAAGTTTTAGTGACACAGGAACAAATACAGGAAAAGGTAAAGGAGCTAGGTAAACTGCTTACAGAGGAATATGACGGACGGTTTCCGCTGGCTGTGGGCGTGTTAAAGGGGGCAATGCCTTTCATGTCGGATTTGCTAAAGCATATTGATACATACTTAGAAATGGATTTTATGGATGTGTCTAGCTATGGAAATGCGACGGTGTCATCTGGAGAAGTCAAAATCTTAAAAGATTTGAATACGTCTGTTGAAGGACGTGACATCTTAATTATCGAGGACATTATTGACAGCGGTCTGACCCTGAGTTACTTGGTAGAGCTGTTCCGCTACCGCAAAGCAAAATCGATCAAGATTGTGACGCTTTTAGATAAACCAGCTGGACGAAAAGCAGATATTGAAGCAGATTATGTTGGCTTTGTCGTTCCGGATGAGTTTGTGGTGGGGTATGGGCTAGACTATTGTGAAAAATATCGCAACCTTCCTTATATCGGTGTGTTAAAGCCTGAAGTATACAGCAAATAAAGCGGCAGTCCATACGGTGAATTGGTTGTGTTGGAATGATTTTCTATGGTACTATTGAATATAGCGTGTTTCATATGGGAGGAGGCAAGAAATGAATCGGATCTTCCGTAATACGATATTTTATTTACTAATTTTTCTCGTGGTCATTGGCGTTGTCAGCTTCTTTAATGGGAGCAACCAGCGGACTGAACCGATGACATACGATGCTTTTATTACCCATCTAGAAAACGGTGATGTCAAAACGTTTTCCATGAAGCCGGAACGTGGCGTATACGAGATTAGAGGCCAGCTAAAAGACTATCGTGAAGGCCAGTATTTTTCTACGTATGTAATGAACAGTGATCCTGTTTTAAACCGTATTGACGCGGCGGCTAAACGGACGAGAGTAGAAGTGATGCCGGCGGATGAAACAAGCGGTTGGGTGACGTTCTTTACGTCGATTATTCCGTTTGTTATCATTTTCATTTTATTTTTCTTCTTGCTGAATCAAGCGCAAGGCGGCGGCAGCCGAGTAATGAATTTCGGAAAAAGCCGCGCAAGACTTTATAACGAAGAAAAGAAAAAAGTGCGCTTCCGCGATGTGGCTGGCGCAGATGAAGAGAAGCAGGAACTTGTAGAGATTGTGGAATTTTTAAAAGACCCGAGAAAATTTGCCGAGTTGGGTGCTCGCATTCCAAAGGGAGTGCTGCTTGTTGGACCTCCTGGTACAGGGAAGACGTTGTTAGCTCGTGCGGTAGCTGGAGAAGCAGGAGTTCCGTTTTTCTCCATCAGCGGTTCGGACTTTGTAGAAATGTTTGTAGGTGTCGGTGCATCACGCGTGCGTGATTTGTTTGAAACTGCGAAAAAGAATGCGCCTTGTATTATTTTTATTGATGAAATCGATGCGGTCGGTCGTCAGCGTGGTGCGGGGCTTGGTGGTGGACATGATGAACGCGAGCAAACGCTGAACCAATTGCTTGTGGAAATGGATGGATTTAGCGGCAATGAAGGCATTATTATTATTGCGGCAACGAACCGTCCAGACATTCTTGATCCAGCATTGCTGCGCCCGGGCCGCTTTGACCGTCAAATCACGGTAGATCGCCCGGATGTGAAAGGGCGTGAAGCGGTGTTGCGAGTCCATGCCCGCAACAAACCATTGGATGAATCTGTTGATTTAAAAGCCATTGCTATGCGCACTCCAGGATTTTCTGGCGCTGATTTAGAGAATTTGCTCAATGAAGCAGCTCTCGTAGCTGCGCGGCAAAACAAAAAGAAAATTGATATGAGCGATATTGACGAAGCTACCGATCGCGTCATCGCCGGGCCGGCGAAAAAGAGCCGCGTGATTTCTGAGAAAGAGCGTCGCATTGTTGCTTACCATGAAGCGGGACATACGGTTATCGGCATGGTATTAGCTGATGCGGAAATGGTTCATAAAGTCACCATTGTGCCACGCGGGCAAGCAGGTGGCTATGCGGTAATGTTGCCAAAAGAAGATCGTTACTTTATGACCAAGCCAGAGTTGTTAGATAAAATTACTGGCTTGCTGGGCGGCCGTGTCGCTGAAGAAATCGTCTTTGATGAAGTGAGCACAGGAGCCCATAACGATTTTCAGCGTGCGACAAACATTGCTCGTCGGATGGTAACAGAGTTCGGAATGAGCGATAAGCTTGGCCCAATGCAGTTCGGCCAGTCTCATAGCCAAGTGTTTTTAGGCCGCGATTTGCATAGTGAGCAAAACTATAGCGATCAAATCGCATATGAAATTGACTTAGAAATCCAGCGAATTATTAAGGAATGCTATGATAAAGCCAAAAATATCCTAACAGAGCAACGGGATAAACTAGAGCTTATTGCCCAAACATTACTCCAAGTGGAAACGTTAGATGCAGAGCAAATTAAACATCTTTTTGAGCATGGAACGCTTCCGAATCGTACGGGAAATGGAGAGCAACAAGAAGACGTAAAAGTAAATATTCATACAAAGAAAGAAGAAGAATAAGATGTCTCTTTTTACAGAGGCATCTTTTTTCATCATATCAGAAATTACCGCTCGTTCTTTTTTTAGAAGTAAGGCGCTGTCTAGCTTCAAGCGCCATCGATGGACACTTTGCGTGCTTCTTACCTTGCAGGCAATTTTTCTATTCTTATGGTATGATGAAAAGGCAAGAATGTGTGAAAAGTGGGGATGAAGCGATGATTTTTGTGTTAGATGTCGGAAATACTAATACTGTATTAGGGGTATATGATGGAGATGAGCTAAAGCATCATTGGCGTATTGAAACAAGCAGGGGAAAAACAGAAGATGAATATGGAATGACGATTAAAGCACTCCTTAATCATGTCGATCTTAATTTTTCTGATATTGATGGAATTATTATTTCTTCTGTTGTGCCGCCGATCATGTTTGCGCTTGAACGAATGTGTCACAAATATTTTCATATTAAACCACTCATTGTTGGACCAGGAATTAAGACAGGACTCAATATTAAATATGATAATCCGAAAGAAGTAGGGGCAGACCGCATTGTCAATGCTGTTGCGGGTATCCACCTTTATGGGAGCCCGTTAATTATCGTTGACTTTGGAACTGCCACAACATATTGCTATATCAATGAACATAAACAATATATGGGAGGAGCGATTGCTCCGGGAATCACGATTTCAACAGAAGCTTTGTATTCTCGTGCTGCTAAATTGCCAAGGATTGAAATTGCGCGTCCAGATGATATTATTGGGAAAAATACCGTCAGTGCGATGCAGGCTGGTATACTATATGGTTATGTTGGACAGGTCGAAGGCATTGTATCACGGATGAAAGAAAAAAGTGCCATTCCTCCGAAGGTGATTGCAACTGGAGGGTTGGCTTCTTTGATTGCCAACGAATCGAACGTAATTGATATCGTTGATCCATTTTTAACATTAAAAGGACTGCAACTCCTTTATATAAAAAATGCAGATAAAAAATAAGAAAAGGTGAATGAAATGTCAGACTACTTAGTAAAAGCTTTGGCTTATGATGGACAAGTAAGGGCGTATGCAGTACGAACCACAACGACCGTTGGAGAGGCACAGCGACGTCATCAGACATGGCCAACGGCTTCTGCCGCTCTTGGCCGCGCTATGACAGCCGGTGTTATGATGGGAGCGATGCTAAAAGGAAATAGCAAGCTCACCATTAAAATCGAGGGAGGGGGCCCGCTTGGCGCCATTATGGTTGACAGCAATACCCAGGGAGAAGTCAGAGGGTATGTGACCAATCCGCAAGTCCATTTTGACTTAAATCAGTACGGCAAATTAGATGTAGCCAGAGCAGTAGGGACAAACGGAACGTTGACGATTGTGAAAGATTTAGGGCTGCGTGATTTTTTCACAGGTCAAGTTCCTCTTGTGTCTGGAGAGCTTGGAGAGGATTTCACATACTATTTTGTTTCGTCTGAGCAGGTGCCTTCCTCTGTTGGAGTTGGGGTGCTTGTAAACCCTGATCATACAATCCTAGCAGCCGGCGGATTTATTATTCAGCTGATGCCTAATACAGAAGAACAAACGATTCATGAAATTGAACGAAGGCTTCAAGCCATTCCTCCGGTTTCAAAAATGATTGAAAAAGGAGCGACTCCTGAAGAGATTTTAGAAGAATTGTTAGGCAAAGGAAATGTAAAAATTCTTGAAACTCTTCCTGTTGCTTTTGTATGCAGCTGTTCACGAGAAAGAATTGCAAATGCCCTTATCAGCTTAGGCCCCGAAGAAATTCAAGCGATTATTGATGAAGAAGGGCAGGCTGAGGCAATGTGCCATTTTTGCAATGAGGCGTATCATTTTACAACACGGGAGCTATATGAATTAAAGAAAATGGCTGAATCGTCGACCGAGTAAAAAATTAAATAATTGACAATTGAGAAAATAGTTGATAAATTTTAAACAAATTCTATAAAATTACTCGGGATTAGGGGTGGATAAAAAATGGCACGTGCAGTAAACTCTATTACAGAATTAATCGGAGACACACCAGCAGTAAAATTAAATCGCATCGTGGACGAAGACAGCGCAGATGTATACGTAAAGCTGGAATTTATGAATCCAGGCAGCAGCGTGAAAGACCGTATTGCTTTAGCAATGATTGAAGCCGCTGAAAAAGAAGGAAAGCTAAAGCCAGGAGATACACTTATTGAGCCGACAAGCGGCAATACTGGAATTGGCTTAGCGATGGTAGCGGCTGCGAAAGGATATAAAGCCATTCTGGTCATGCCTGATACAATGAGCTTGGAACGCCGTAATCTATTGCGGGCATATGGTGCGGAGCTTATATTGACACCAGGCAGTGAAGGAATGCGAGGAGCGATCAACAAAGCGGAAGAGTTGGCTAAAGAACACGGCTATTTTATGCCACAGCAATTTAAAAACGAAGCGAACCCGGAAATCCATCGAATTACGACAGGAAAAGAAATTGTAGAACAAATGGGCGATCAGCTGGATGCGTTTATTGCTGGAATCGGTACTGGTGGAACGATTACAGGAGCTGGCGAGGTACTGCGTGAAGCCTACCCAAATATTAAAATTTATGCAGTAGAGCCTGCAGATTCTCCTGTGTTATCAGGAGGAAAACCGGGACCGCATAAAATCCAAGGCATTGGCGCTGGATTTGTCCCAGATATTTTAAATACAGATATTTACGACGAAGTCATTGCTGTAAAGACAGAGGAAGCATTTGAGACTGCTCGCCGCGCTGCCCGCGAAGAAGGAATTTTAGGAGGCATTTCATCAGGGGCAGCTATCCATGCAGCTCTAAAGGTAGCCAAGCAGCTCGGAAAAGGAAAAAAAGTATTGGCAATTGTTCCAAGTAATGGAGAGCGTTACTTAAGTACAGCGCTATATCAATTCGAAGAATAATGAAAAGTCGCATATCTCGGCAGGGAATACTCCCTGTCGAAATTTTTTTATAGTACAATAAGTATGGTGCAACAAAGGAAGGGAGGTATGGACCTTTTATGAGACTGAGGCGAATACTCAAAAAAAAGATTGCTTATCAGCATAAGGAGTGGTTCAAACAATATCAATGGCTCGCACAAGATGAGCCTTATCATATTTTGCTAGAAAGTGGACGTTCAGGGCGTTACAGCATTATCGGCTTGCGCCCAGCCGGAATGGTACAAGGAAGCGGACAGGAGCTTTTGCTTCGCTATCGAGGAGAAGAACTGAAGCTACAAGGAAATCCGTTACATTTGCTAAAGCGATGGTTTTCGCAATGGAAGACGGATTTTGATGATGATGGTCCCGATTTTCAAGGGGGATTGATGGGCTATTTTAGCTATGATTGTGTCCGCTATATCGAACGCCTTCCTTCCCAAGCAGAGGATGATCTTAAAGTTCCAGATCTTTATTTTTTAATTTTTGACGATATTGTTGTTTATGATCATGAGGAACAAGCTCTGCATCTCATTGTTCATTATGTAGAGGAAGAACACGAAGATGCACAAAAGCGTCTTTCGCTTTATGAATTCTTATGGTTACAGGAGAGCAAGCAGCCGAATGGGTGGTTTTTTACTCCAAAGGCGCAAAGCGAATCTGTTTCCATGACAGAAACGGAGTTTATGGAGGCGGTTGAAAAAGTTCGGCAATATATCGGGCAAGGAGATGTGTTTCAAGTCAACCTGTCAGTGCGGCAATCCAAGCCTTTGTTCACACATCCATTTCACATTTATGAAAAGCTGCGTCTGTTAAATCCTTCTCCATATATGGGGTATCTTCATTTTCCGGAATTTCAGGTGGTGAGCGGCTCACCAGAATTGCTCATAAAAAAGCGAAAATCTCGTCTGAGTACAAGACCGATTGCGGGGACACGTTCGCGAGGCAGTACAGCGGAGGAGGATCAACAAATCGCTAATAAGTTGTTAGAAAACGAGAAAGAGCGAGCAGAGCATCTCATGCTTGTTGATTTAGAGCGCAATGATTTAGGCAGAGTATGCAAATATGGTACAGTAAAAGTAGATGAATGGATGACCATTGAAGCATATTCTCATGTCATGCATATTGTATCGCATGTATCAGGAGAAATGAAAAAGGAAAAAGATGTTTTTGATGTGATAAAGGCCGTATTTCCAGGCGGGACGATTACCGGGGCTCCAAAAGTGCGCACGATGGAAATCATTGAGGAATTAGAGCCAGTGCGACGCGGAATCTATACCGGATCAATTGGTTGGATCGGCTTTAATGGAGATATGGAGTTTAATATTGCGATTCGAACCATGATCGCCAAAGACGGGATGGCGCACGTACAAGCTGGCGCCGGGATTGTCATTGATTCTCGGCCACCGCATGAATACAAAGAATGTTTGAAAAAAGCAAGAGCCCTGTGGCAAGCAAAAGAGATGAGCGAAGCAGAGCGATTATTTATGACGAGGTGAGAAAAGATGATTTTAATGATCGATAACTATGATTCATTTACGTACAATTTAGTTCAATATTTAGGGGAATTAGGTGAGGAGTTAATTGTCAAACGAAATGATGAGATCGATGTGCAGGGCATACAACAATTGAATCCTGATTTTTTAATGATCTCGCCTGGGCCGTGCAGTCCGAATGAAGCGGGGGTCAGCTTGGCAGCCATTGAGCACTTCGCTGGCAAAATTCCTATTTTCGGAGTGTGCCTCGGCCATCAATCCATTGCACAAGTATTTGGCGGGGAAGTGGTTCGCGCGGAAAAGCTGATGCATGGAAAAACATCACAAATCTTACATGATGGAAAAACGATTTTTTCGGAGGTTCCAAATCCATTTACAGCTACCCGCTACCATTCATTAATTGTAAAAAAAGAAACATTGCCTGAATGCTTTGACATTTCAGCGTGGACAGAAGACGACGAGATTATGGCAATCCGTCATAAAACGCTGCCTATAGAGGGGGTTCAGTTTCATCCAGAGTCGATCATGACTGTATATGGGATGGAGCTTTTGAACAATTTTATTCAAACATATAAAAGGAATCGATAATCCATGTATGTATATATAAATGGTAAAGTTATTCCGAATGAACAGGCCCGTATTTCGCCATTTGATCACGGCTTTATGTATGGATTGGGAGTCTTTGAAACCTTTCGTACTTATAATCGTCATCCGTTTTTACTGGATGACCATCTTGCACGCCTTCATAAAAGTTTAGTGGATATGCAAATCCGTTTTTCAGTTAGCCGGGAAGAGACAATCGCAATCATTCAGCAGCTATTAGCAGCTAATCGCTTAGAAGATGCTTATATTCGCTTAAATATCTCAGCGGGAATTGGCGATATTGGTTTGCAAATCGATGCATATACTGAGCCGACTGTTATTGTATATATGAAATCATTGCCGGAAATAGCTGTAAAAGAAAAAATGTGTACCATTTTAAAAACAAGGAGAAATAGTCCTGAGGGAGAAACGCGTCTTAAATCGCATCATTATTTTAATAATGTGCTTGGTAAGCGCGAGATGAGAAACCATCCTCACATGGAAGGGATTTTTCTGAATGATTATGGCTTTCTTGCTGAAGGAATTGTCTCCAATCTGTTTTGGGTGAAAGACGGAATTGTATATACTCCAGCGCTAGAAACAGGAATTTTAAATGGAGTTACACGACAGTTTGTCATGGCTATGCTCGGCGTTTCAGGAATTCGCTGTGAAGAAGGACTTTACACCTTAAAGGATTTAGAACAAGCAGAAGAGGTATTTTTAACGAACTCAATTCAAGAAATTGTTCCCGTTTCGCGAATCGATCATTTCGTTTATCCGGGTGAACGCGGCGTCTTTGTTCAATCTTTGAAGGCCCATTATGCTTGCTTCACACATTCTTTATGGACAAGATATCAATTAACAGAAAGGATCAGTATGGAACAATGAATGTGATTCAGTGTGGACCGTATACACTTGATATAAAGCAAAAAACAATCATCATGGGGATTTTAAATGTAACACCTGATTCATTTTCGGATGGAGGAAAATTTAATGCAATCGATCGCGCTGTTGAACATGCCAAGCAATTGGTAGATGCTGGAGCAGATATTATTGATATTGGGGGGGAATCGACGCGCCCCGGAGCTGAGAAAGTAGCACTAGAAGAAGAATTAAAACGAGTGATACCTGTAATAAAAGCGTTGGCCAATGAAATAAAGGTTCCTATTTCTGTAGACACTTACAAGGCAGAAGTAGCGAAGCAAGCTATTGAGGCGGGAGCGCATATAATTAACGATATATGGGGGGCTAAAGCCGATACGAAAATGGCAGAAGTAGCTGCTCATTATCAAGTGCCGATTATTTTAATGCATAATCGCCATCAAGTAGATTATAGAGACTTAATTAACGATATGATTTCTGATCTGTTGGAAAGTGTGGAGTTAGCCAAAAAAGCTGGGGTGAAGGACGAAAATATTATTTTAGACCCGGGCATCGGATTTGCAAAAACAGCTGAGCATAATCTGCAAGTCATGAGACATTTGGACAAGTTTGTACAATTAGGCTATCCATTGTTATTAGGAACATCGCGAAAATCATTTATCGGCCATGTTCTTGATTTGCCAGTCCATGAGCGTATGGAAGGGACGGGAGCCACGATTTGTTTAGGGATTGCGAAAGGGGTTCACATCGTTCGTATTCACGATGTTCAGCCGATCGCTAGAATGGCAAAAATGATGGATGCCATGATAGGGAAAGGGGGCGATGGCCATCGATAAAATTTATCTAAACGCAATGGAGTTTTATGGATATCACGGGGCCATCCCAGAAGAAAATAGATTGGGGCAGCGATTTATAGTTGATTTAGTGATTGAGACTGACTTGAAAAAAGCAGGAGAAAGCGATTGTTTAGATGATACGATTAATTATGCCGCTCTATATGAAATATGCCGTGAAATCGTGGAGGAGCAGCGCTTTAAACTGATTGAGGCGGTGGCGGAACAAATTGCTTGCCATGTTTTATCTGCGTTTTCTTCGATTCTGCAATGCACGGTCAAAGTTGTGAAGCCGAATCCGCCTATTAAAGGCCATTACCAATCTGTAGCGGTAGAAATAGTAAGGAGACGTTAAATGGAAAACTGCGCATATATTGCCTTGGGATCTAATATTGGACAACGTATTCTTTATTTATACAAAGCTGTTCAAAAACTAGCGGAACATCCGCAAATCTCTGTTATTCAAACTTCCTCTATTTATGAAACGGATCCGGTTGGCTACATCCAACAAAACAAATTTTTAAATATGGTTGTGCAAATTCAAACGTCGCTATCTCCTTTTGAACTATTGGAAGAAACGCAAAAAATTGAGCAGGAGCTTGGGCGAAAACGAGAGATTCGTTGGGGACCGCGTACGATAGACCTTGACATTTTATTATATAATCGTGAAAATATTGAAACAGAACAACTTACCATTCCGCATCCGCGAATGACAGAAAGAGCGTTTGTATTAGTTCCGTTGTTTGAGCTTAATGAGAAAATATACATTCCAAATTTGAATGGTGATTTATCGTTATGTATAGATCAATTATTAAATAAAGAAGGGGTATATTTATGGAAGCAGAAAAGTGGGGGAGACGTATTCGCGCTTTTCGAAAGCTAAAAGGCTACACACAAGAGAGATTTGCCAAACAGTTGGGCATTTCTGTATCGGTTTTAGGGGAAATTGAACGAGGCAATCGCCTGCCGACAGAACAGTTTTTACAAATGGTAGCTCAATGCTTAAACATTACGGTTGAGGAGCTCTCGCCACCAGAGATCATAGCGGGAGAAGAAAGGAGGGCAAGAAATGTTTAAAATTGGTGATGTTCAGATCAATAACCGTGTTGTTCTAGCGCCAATGGCAGGAGTGTGTAATTCTGCGTTCCGCCTGACGGTGAAGGAATTTGGTGCGGGGTTGGTCTGTGCAGAAATGGTCAGTGATAAAGGAATTTTGTTCAATAATGAAAAAACATTAAATATGCTTTATATTGATGAACGTGAAAAGCCGCTAAGTTTGCAAATTTTTGGCGGAGAGAAGGAAACGCTTGTCGAGGCAGCGAAATTTGTCGATAAAAATACAAATGCTGATATTATTGATATTAATATGGGATGTCCTGTTCCAAAAATCACAAAATGCGACGCTGGAGCTAAATGGTTGCTAGATCCGAATAAAATTTATGATGTCGTAAGTGCTGTCGTCGATGCGGTTGAAAAACCTGTAACAGTAAAAATGCGTATCGGCTGGGACGAAGATCATATTTATGCAGTGGAAAATGCCCAAGCAGTAGAGCGCGCAGGCGGCAAGGCTGTTGCTGTTCACGGGAGAACAAGAGTGCAAATGTACGAAGGAAAAGCAGATTGGAATATCATTAAACAGGTAAAAGAAGCTGTTAATATTCCGGTGATTGGAAATGGAGACGTACAAACTCCTCAAGATGCCAAAAGAATGCTTGATGAAATAGGCGTTGACGGCGTTATGATCGGTCGTGCTGCTTTGGGAAATCCATGGATGATTTATCGAACAGTTCGCTATTTAGAAACTGGAGAATTGATACCAGAGCCATCTGTCCGAGAAAAAATAGATGTGTGCATTTTGCATTTAGATCGTCTCATTGCTTTAAAAAATGAGCATATTGCGGTCAAAGAAATGCGCAAACACGCCGCTTGGTATTTAAAAGGCGTACGTGGAAATGCAAGGGTAAGAAATGCCATTAACGAATGCAATACTCGGGAAGAGCTGGTCAATCTTTTAAGACAGTTCGTTGAAGAAGTAGAAGCAAAACAACAGAGTGATGCGCAGGCTGTGTAAGTGAAGGAATATATGTCATGACTATTTACTGTCAGCCTTTGCTGACAGTATTTTTAATAAATTAAAAAATGGAGTGAATGGAATATGAGTCACGAAGAATTGAATGACCAATTACGAGTACGTCGAGAAAAACTAAGCAAACTAAGACAGAAGGGTATTGACCCATTTGGAAAACGATTTGAACGCACGCATAAAGCCGAAGAGCTTTTTGAATTATATGGAGGTTTATCAAAAGAAGAATTGGAAGAAAAGAATATCCAGGTAGCCATTGCAGGCCGCATTATGACAAAAAGGGGAAAAGGAAAAGCTGGATTTGCCCATATTCAAGATTTGACAGGTCAAATTCAAATTTATGTGCGAAAAGATGATGTTGGTGAAGAACAATATGAAATATTTGATACTTCCGATCTAGGAGATATCGTTGGTGTTCAAGGAACCGTTTTTAAAACTAAAGTAGGCGAATTGTCGATTAAAGTATCCGCTTATGAGTTGCTAACAAAGTCTTTGCGGCCTCTTCCAGAAAAATATCATGGCTTGAAGGATATTGAACAGCGTTATCGTCAGCGTTATCTGGATTTAATTGTAAATCCAGAAAGCAAAAATACATTTATTACTCGTAGTTTAATTATTCAATCGATGCGTCGTTATTTAGATACTCATGGATATTTGGAAGTAGAGACACCGATGATGCATTCCATCGCTGGAGGAGCAGCGGCGCGTCCGTTTATTACGCATCATAATGCTCTAGATATTCCGCTATATATGCGGATTGCCATTGAATTGCATTTGAAACGCCTTATTGTAGGTGGATTAGAAAAAGTATATGAAATTGGCCGTGTATTCCGCAATGAAGGAGTTTCTACACGACATAATCCAGAATTCACGATGCTTGAGTTATATGAAGCGTATGCGGATTATCAAGATATTATGAACCTGACGGAAAATATGATTGCCCATATCGCTCAAGAAGTACTAGGTACAACAAAAATTCAATACGGAGAGCACGAAGTAGACTTAACCCCACAATGGAAACGGCTTCACATGGTGGATGCTATTAAAG
>NZ_CP047158.1:102500-170000 GCF_009834045.1 Anoxybacillus sp. PDR2
GAACTCGGCAAAATGACCCCGTAACTTCGGGAGAAGGGGTGCTCTCTTGGGTGTTGAGCCCGAGAGAGCCGCAGTGAAAAGGCCCAAGCGACTGTTTAACAAAAACACAGGTCTCTGCGAAGCCGAAAGGCGAAGTATAGGGGCTGACACCTGCCCGGTGCTGGAAGGTTAAGGGGAGCGCTTAGCTCAAAGCGAAGGTGCGAACCGAAGCCCCAGTAAACGGCGGCCGTAACTATAACGGTCCTAAGGTAGCGAAATTCCTTGTCGGGTAAGTTCCGACCCGCACGAAAGGTGTAACGACTTGGGCACTGTCTCAACGAGAGACCCGGTGAAATTATAGTACCTGTGAAGATGCAGGTTACCCGCGACAGGACGGAAAGACCCCGTGGAGCTTTACTGCAGCCTGATATTGAATTTTGGTACGTCATGTACAGGATAGGTGGGAGACAGAGAAGCCAGGACGCCAGTCTTGGCGGAGTCGCCCTTGGGATACCACCCTTGTCGTACTGAAGTTCTAACCCGCACCCCTGATCGGGGTGGGAGACCGTGTCAGGTGGGCAGTTTGACTGGGGCGGTCGCCTCCCAAAGAGTAACGGAGGCGCCCAAAGGTTCCCTCAGAATGGTTGGAAATCATTCGAAGAGTGTAAAGGCAGAAGGGGGCTTGACTGCGAGACCTACAAGTCGAGCAGGGACGAAAGTCGGGCTTAGTGATCCGGTGGTTCCGCATGGAAGGGCCATCGCTCAACGGATAAAAGCTACCCCGGGGATAACAGGCTTATCTCCCCCAAGAGTCCACATCGACGGGGAGGTTTGGCACCTCGATGTCGGCTCATCGCATCCTGGGGCTGTAGTCGGTCCCAAGGGTTGGGCTGTTCGCCCATTAAAGCGGTACGCGAGCTGGGTTCAGAACGTCGTGAGACAGTTCGGTCCCTATCCGTCGCGGGCGCAGGAAATTTGAGAGGAGCTGTCCTTAGTACGAGAGGACCGGGATGGACGCACCGCTGGTGTACCAGTTGTCCTGCCAAGGGCACCGCTGGGTAGCTATGTGCGGAAGGGATAAGCGCTGAAAGCATCTAAGCGTGAAGCCCCCCTCAAGATGAGATTTCCCATTGCATAAGCAAGTAAGATCCCTCGAAGATGACGAGGTAGATAGGTCCGAGGTGGAAGCGTGGCGACACGTGCAGCTGACGGATACTAATCGATCGAGGACTTAACCAATACGAAAAGGGGAGCAAGCTCGCTTGCATCCATAGGGCGTTCAAGCTTCTGACGGACAAGTCAGGAGACTGGGACAGAAGAAGCGGAAACGACCGTAGGATGCAGCTTGCGGAACTAGACAATACGAAAAGGGGAGCTAGACACCAAGAAAAGCACCGCCTATCCTTTCTTTTCTGATCTGTTATCTAGTTTTGAAGGAACCATCCTTCGAATAGTCTAGTGACGATGGCGGAGAGGTCACACCCGTTCCCATCCCGAACACGGAAGTTAAGCTCTCCAGCGCCGATGGTAGTTGGGGCTAACGCCCCTGCAAGAGTAGGACGTTGCTAGGCTGTATATAAAAAGCATGTTTCATAATGAAACATGCTTTTTTGTTTAATATATTGAAACCATCTGTAAATGCTTTACACTACTAATGATGGTGTTGCTAAATAAAAATATACTATTGACCATGCAACGGATGGCGATAACCTCCATAACTCATGCTGATCCTTGTCCTTTCATTTTGAGCTGATGGCCTATTCGTTCAATGTTGGTATGCAAGCCCCATAACTGTTTTCCAAATGTCACCTTCAACAACCCTGGAGTCATATTCGTTCTTTTGATTTCGAGGTGACCCAAAAACACTCCTATGTTCTCGGCGGGCGATAGTTTGAACCTTCTTGCTGTCATAGGCGGCATCTCCTAAAGCAAACCGAATGTTCCAGTCTTTGAGAGCTCAAAAAACCTCTGGTAAGCATATGGGAGACCACGATTTCGTCTGCGGTGATACCTGTATAAAGTTGATAGCCCTTAAACAAGTGATAAGAGTGGGCATCATCCTTCCCCTCATTTGAGAATCATAGGGGCTGCTTCGGAGTGCCATATTGTCAATCCACACAGCTGAAGGCTGCTTGACACTTAAATGCATAAGCAGTTGAGCATGAGATTCCGGAAACTCTTGCTCTTGAAACCATTGTTTTGTACGAGAAAGCGTCGAAACATACAGAACGCTGTTAGTCCACAAAGGCGGCGACAATAATCAAACCACTGAAGGACTCACATCAACTCTCGCAACGAATCGAGCGCAAAATACGTTTTTAAAAATAAGCACCTGAGTAATGCCTTTTTAAAATCGGCGGCCTCTCTGTTGTATACGGCGTGCCAAACAAAGAAAGCCGATGGATCTATTGGAAGAATGCATCAAAAGAGATTTCATCTCCTACATGCATGTTCTTTAATCAAATTAGAACGCATAATGTCCACTCTTTGGAGCTTATTGGTCGCTGTATAGGATTTTCAAGGGAGTGAGTGGGTTTTATATGTCTTTATGCATTTATGATGCGCTTTGCGACATATTCACAATAAAATTGTACATTTCGTTTTTTCGATACGATTGGTTTTCACTGATTAAAATTTGAACCTCTATTCACCCCATATCATATCCTCGAGCATATTAAACGTTAAATCATGTGAATGACCACGTCAAACTCCTTGGTTCCTGTGCTTCTCTCTCATTCAAAAACAGCTTAATTGACATATTCTACGGATTGAATATGCTTTGCTGCACATGCGAAAACTCTAAAAAAGTGCTGGTGTCTGTTTCCATCGTTGAATGGTTTACTGCTTCAAAGATGGATCTTTGAGCATGTGTCATGTTGAGATATGTCCTTGCTTCATAATTATAACTTTTTTCTTGATATAAAGGATTTTTAGCATATGTTATCGAATTAATTCATACTGCTTTTGTTTTAAATTCGGAAAATCGGCAATCATATGATTATCTGCTCTTGTTTGTTGCATTTTTTTTATATCTGCTATATAGTAAAATTAAGGTCAAATATAGTCAAAGTCAACTACCTAAGCAAGGAGGGGTAGGGTGAGAAACATTTCTGATATTATCGAACAATATTTAAAGCAAGTTTTAAATATGAGTGAACAAGAAATTGTTGAGATTAAACGAAGTGAAATCGCCGATAAATTTCAGTGCGTTCCTTCACAGATTAATTATGTCATTAATACACGCTTTACTTTGGAACGAGGCTATATTGTAGAAAGCAAGCGCGGCGGTGGAGGCTATATTCGAATTATAAAAGTGAAAACAAAAAATGAATCGCAATTAATTGATCAGCTATTATCTTTAATTCGTCATCATGTCAGTCAATCGAGTGCAGAGGATATTATTCGCCGACTTGTTGAAGAAAAAGTCATTTCTGAACGAGAGGCAAATATTATGCTGAGCGTAATGGATCGATCTGTTTTATATATTGACTTGCCTCAAAGAGATGAGTTGAGAGCTAGAATGTTAAAAGCCATGTTAATGTCTTTGAAGTATAAATAGAAAGAGGTGAGATCTTTGATATGTCAAGAATGTAAGCAGAGACCGGCCACGATGCATTTTACGAAAATTATCAATGGTGAAAAGACAGAATTTCATCTTTGCGAACACTGTGCTCAAGAGCACGGGGACGTTTTTATGTTTCATGGAAATGCAGGATTTTCTCTGCAAAATTTATTGGCAGGTCTATTAAATTTTGAAGCTCCTACAAAGGGAGCCAAGCAAAATGCATTTCAAAGCATTGAAATTTTGCAATGTGAACGCTGCAACATGACATATAACCAATTCGCCAAAATTGGCCGTTTTGGTTGCTCTCATTGCTATCATACATTCGCTAAACAGCTGCAGCCGATATTGAAACGGCTTCATAGTGGCAATACTACTCATGCAGGGAAAATTCCAAGACGAATCGGTGGCAGTATTTATATTCGTAAACAAATCGCTCATTTAAAACAAAAACTGCAAGAGCTTATTGCCAGAGAAGAGTTTGAAAAAGCAGCTGAAGTTCGCGATCAAATTCGTTTGCTTGAATCACGTGTAAGTAAACATGGGGAGGAGGGCTGATTGTGTCGCTTGAGAAGTTTTTGAATACAGCAGTAAGCTCTTGGATGAACCAAGAAGGTCCGGACTCAGACATTGTATTGAGCAGTCGGATTCGGCTTGCAAGGAATATTGTAGATTACCAGTTTCCCACTGTTTTTGGCAACGAAGAAGCCCAGCATATCGTACAGCAATTTGAACAGACATTTGCACGCCAATCACATCCTGTAGTTGGTAGATTTGAGCTTTTAAAAATGAATGAGCTCCAAACGATCGAAAAAAGGGTATTGGTTGAAAAACATTTAATTAGTCCACATTTAGCGGAAGATTGCCCATTCGGAGCATGCTTGCTGTCGGAAAATGAAGAGGTAAGCATTATGATTAACGAGGAGGACCATATTCGTATTCAATGTTTATTTCCAGGACTGCAACTGACAGAAGCTTTAGAGATGGCCAATGCGCTGGATGATTGGATTGAAATGCATGTCAATTACGCATTTGATGAAAAGAAAGGTTATTTAACAAGCTGTCCTACAAATGTAGGAACAGGATTAAGAGCATCGGTAATGATGCATTTACCGGCTCTGACTCTAACACAGCAAATGAACCAAATCATTCCAGCCATTAGCCAACTAGGATTAGTGGTAAGAGGAACGTATGGAGAAGGAAGTGAGGCCTTAGGGAATATATTCCAAATATCAAATCAAATTACGCTTGGCAAATCAGAAGAAGATATTGTGGAGGATTTAAAAAGTGTTGTTCAACAATTAATTGCTCAGGAAAGAATGGCAAGAGAGGCATTAGTCAAAACTTTAAACATACAATTAGAAGACAGAGTCTTTCGCTCCTATGGCATCTTGACCAATTGCCGTGTTATCGAATCGAAGGAAGCGGCCCAATGTTTATCGGATGTACGTTTGGGAATTGATTTAGGGTATATTAAAAACATTTCTCGGAGCATTCTAAATGAGCTGATGATTTTAATGCAGCCGGGATTCTTGCAGCAATATGCTGGCGGAGCATTAAGACCTAATGAACGGGATGTTCTTCGAGCTACTTTGATTCGAGAACGTTTAAAAATGGAAGAACGAAAAGCAATGGAGGGTGATGAAAATGATGTTCGGTAGATTCACAGAACGGGCGCAAAAAGTGTTGGCTTTAGCTCAAGAAGAAGCGGTACGTCTTGGTCACAATAACATTGGCACGGAGCATATTTTGCTTGGATTGATTCGCGAGGGGGAAGGGATTGCCGCTAAAGCTTTAATTGCTTTGGGGTTAGGACCAGAAAAGATTCAGAAGGAAGTAGAGGCATTGATTGGTCGAGGACATGAGGTGTCGCAAACGATTCATTATACGCCACGTGCCAAAAAAGTGATTGAGCTTTCTATGGATGAAGCCAGAAAGCTTGGACATTCGTATGTAGGTACAGAGCATATTTTGCTTGGCTTAATTCGTGAAGGAGAGGGAGTCGCCGCTCGTGTTCTCAATAATTTAGGAGTAAGCTTGAATAAAGCACGTCAACAAGTGTTACAACTATTGGGAAGCAATGAGTCTGTTTCCGGACACCAAGGCAGTGCTTCCCATGTGAGTACACCGACGTTAGACAGTCTTGCTCGCGATTTAACAGCCATTGCTCGCGAAGGCAGCTTAGATCCTGTCATTGGAAGAAGTAAAGAGATTCAACGTGTAATTGAAGTATTAAGCCGACGCACGAAAAACAACCCGGTATTAATCGGTGAACCCGGTGTAGGTAAAACAGCGATTGCAGAAGGATTGGCGCAGCAAATTGTCAATAATGAAGTTCCTGAAACGTTACGAGACAAGCGAGTCATGACGTTAGACATGGGGACAGTTGTTGCCGGAACCAAATATCGCGGTGAATTTGAAGACCGCTTGAAAAAAGTTATGGATGAAATTCGTCAAGCAGGAAATATTATTTTATTTATTGATGAGCTGCATACGCTCATCGGCGCAGGGGGAGCGGAAGGAGCTATTGATGCTTCAAACATTTTAAAACCTTCATTAGCTCGTGGTGAATTGCAGTGTATCGGTGCTACAACGTTAGATGAATACCGGAAATATATAGAGAAGGATGCTGCGCTAGAACGTCGTTTCCAGCCAATTTATGTTGATGAACCGACTGTTGAAGAGTCCATTCAAATTTTAAAAGGGTTACGTGACCGATATGAAGCGCATCATCGTGTCTCGATTTCTGATGAAGCAATTATTCAAGCAGTGAAGCTATCAGATCGATATATTACAGATCGCTTTCTCCCAGATAAAGCCATTGATTTAATTGATGAGGCATGCTCAAAAGTGCGTCTTCGTTCTTTTACCGCTCCTCCTAATTTAAAAGAGTTGGAACAAAAGTTAGAAGAGGTTCGTAAAGAAAAAGACGCTGCTGTTCAGAGTCAGGAATTTGAAAAAGCTGCTTCATTGCGCGATACGGAACAACGTTTGCGTGAGGAATTAGAAGAAACAAAACGCGCTTGGAAAGAAAAGCAAGGTCAGGAAAATTCGGAAGTAACAGTAGAGGATATTGCTTTGGTTGTATCTAGCTGGACAGGAATACCTGTATCGAAATTGGCGCAAACAGAAACAGAACGGTTGTTAAAGCTTGAAGAAATTTTGCATTCGCGAGTGATTGGACAGGAAGAAGCAGTGAAAGCAGTGGCGAAGGCGGTCCGACGCGCCCGTGCAGGATTAAAGGATCCAAAGCGTCCAATCGGTTCATTTATCTTCCTTGGACCAACTGGGGTAGGAAAAACAGAGTTAGCACGAGCACTGGCAGAAGCGATGTTTGGAGATGAGGATGCGTTGATTCGCATCGATATGTCCGAGTATATGGAGAAGCATTCTACTTCTCGACTTGTTGGTTCTCCTCCTGGATATGTCGGATATGAAGAAGGAGGACAATTGACAGAAAAAGTTCGCCGTAAACCATACTCGGTCGTTTTATTGGATGAGATGGAAAAAGCACATCCAGATGTATTTAATATTCTTCTGCAGGTATTAGAAGACGGACGTTTAACAGATTCAAAAGGAAGAACGGTTGATTTCCGCAATACGATTGTGATTATGACATCCAATGTGGGAGCTGATGCCCTGAAACGAAATAAGTATGTAGGCTTTAATGTTCAAGATGAAAGCCAGAAATATAAAGACATGAAGGGTAAAGTCATGGATGAATTGAAAAAAGCGTTCCGTCCAGAGTTTTTGAATCGTATTGACGAAATTATTGTATTCCACTCATTAGAAAAACAACATTTAGCAAAAATTGTTCATCTTATGGCCGATCAGCTTGTAAAACGTTTAACAGAGCAAGATATTGAATTAGAATTGACGGAAGAAACGATTGCAAAAATTGCTGAAGAAGGACATGACCCAGAATATGGTGCTCGTCCATTGCGCCGAGCTTTACAAAAACACATTGAAGACCGCTTATCTGAAGAGCTGTTGAAAGGAACGATCACAAAAGGGCAAAAAGTCATTGTAGATGTCAAAGACGGAGAATTTGTAGTTTTATCAGAACAAACCGTTCAGTAAAAGGTGGCAGCAAGGTATGCGGCAGAAGTAGATTGGCGCATACCTTCTTTTTGCATTTGCGAATAGAGAGGAATTAGCTGTTATGAAAAAGAAAACGAAATTTGTATGTCAAGAATGCGGATATGAATCAGCCAAATGGATGGGAAAGTGTCCAGGTTGTCAGACGTGGAACTCTATGATTGAGGAAATTGAGAAAGGAAAACCAGCAGCAAGGGGAGTATTTGTTCATACTGCTCCTTCTTCTATATCCAAGCCAGTGTCGATTACAACCGTAGCAACAGCACAGGAGCCAAGAATGGTAACGGATCTTGCGGAGTTTAATCGCGTGTTAGGTGGCGGAATCGTTAAAGGTTCTCTCGTTCTTATCGGCGGTGATCCTGGTATCGGAAAATCAACCATTCTTTTGCAGGTGTCTGCACAATTGGCGTTGAATCAATATAAGGTGCTATATATTTCCGGGGAAGAATCAGTCAAGCAAACGAAGCTGCGTGCTGACCGTTTGGGCATTTCCGCTAATGAGCTGTATGTATTATCAGAAACAGACTTGGAATATATTCATCAAGCGATTGAAGAAATTCAACCTGACTTTGTAGTAATTGATTCCATTCAAACGATCTATCGAGCCGAGATTACATCAGCTCCCGGCAGCGTTTCTCAAGTCAGGGAGTGTACAGGGGAATTGATGCGAATCGCTAAAACAAAAGGAATTGCGATTTTTATTGTCGGCCATGTAACAAAGGAAGGCTCCATTGCTGGACCGAGAATTTTAGAGCATATGGTAGATACAGTTTTGTATTTTGAAGGTGAGCGCCATCATACGTACCGAATTTTACGAGCAGTGAAGAATCGATTTGGATCGACTAATGAGATTGGTATTTTTGAAATGAGAGAAACGGGGCTGCTAGAGGTTGAAAACCCTTCAGAGGTATTCTTGGAAGAACGATCAAGCGGAGTGGCAGGATCAACGGTAGTAGCGTCAATGGAGGGCACAAGACCCGTGCTCGTGGAAATTCAAGCGTTAATTTCCCCAACAAGCTTTGGCAATCCAAGAAGAATGGCGACGGGAATTGACCATAACCGCGTATCATTGCTGATGGCTGTACTAGAAAAAAGAGTTGGGTTGCTTCTGCAAAACCAAGACGCTTATTTAAAAGTAGCCGGGGGAGTCAAATTAGATGAACCAGCTATTGATTTAGCCATCGCTGTAAGCATTGCTTCCAGCTTTCGCGATCTGCCGACGAATCCATCAGATGTCATCATCGGAGAGGTGGGGCTGACAGGAGAAGTACGTCGAGTCTCTCGTATCGAGCAGCGAGTTCAAGAAGCAGTAAAGCTTGGATTTCATCGTATTATTATTCCAAAAAATAATTTGGGAGGATGGCTGGCGCCAAAAGGAGTGGAAATTATCGGGGTGTCTCATGTCGCTGAAGCGTTGGAATACACGTTAGGAGACAGAAAATCTGTATGAATAAACGTTACAAACATGTATCAAATTTTTAAAAAAGATTAAAAACTGTGTTATCATTGGTTTCAAACATTGGAAACTGTTTATAATGTAGTTGAGGAGGTGAAAGTATGATGTTAAAGAGAGTAGTCCAATTATTTTTCTTAGTCGTCGGAGGGACCTTAGGAATTATTTTTCTTCCGAATATATTTCGACTGCTGAATATCCATCATCTTTCATTTTTTAACAATCCATATATGCTGGCGATTTTGGGAGCACTTATTTTCTTTATCATGACTTTTTGGCTAGTTGATTATGTAGTGGGTTTAATTCACTGGATTGAAGAATCTCTGGTAAAAGCACCTGTCACAGATATTTTGTTTGGAAGCTTAGGGTTAATTTTTGGATTGTTTGTTGCATTTTTAGTGGTGATGCCGCTTAAAGCATTTCAATTTCAAGTCGTTAATACCGTGCTGCCAGTTTTTTTAACGATTTTGCTTGGCTATTTAGGGTTTCAGGTAGGATTTAAGAAACGCCATGAGTTGATGAATTTATTTTCCATTTCTAGTCGCATGTCTAAGAAAAAAGGAACAGAAGAAGAAAGCGACAAGCAAAAAAACAGTACTTTAAAAATTCTTGATACAAGCGTGATTATTGACGGACGAATTGCTGATATTTGCCAAACAGGATTTTTAGAGGGAACGATTGTTATTCCTCGTTTTGTTCTAGAAGAATTACAGCATATTGCTGATTCCTCAGATGTACTGAAGCGAAATCGCGGCCGCCGCGGGCTTGATATTTTGAATCGCATTCAAAAAGAATTGGAAATGAAAGTAGAGATTTATGAAGGCGATTTTGATGACATTCAGGAAGTGGACAGCAAGCTAGTGAAATTAGCGAAATTAACATCAGGAGTGGTCGTGACGAACGATTTCAATTTAAATAAAGTCTGTGAACTGCAAAATGTGAGAGTCCTGAATATAAACGACTTGGCCAATGCAGTTAAACCGGTTGTTTTACCGGGAGAAGAATTGAATGTACAAGTCATTAAGGATGGAAAAGAGCATAACCAGGGCGTTGCCTATTTAGATGACGGAACGATGATTGTTGTCGAAGATGGCAGAGATTATATAGGCAAACGGGTTGACGTCTTAGTCACTAGTGTGTTACAAACTTCAGCAGGGAGAATGATTTTTGCGAAGCTCAAGCTTCTCCAAAAGGCATTATAAGTGTAGACTAGGAGAATAAGTCATATGTTATATCAAGTAGTCATTCCGGCAGCAGGACAGGGAAAGCGAATGAAGGCTGGCATGAACAAACTGCTTATTGAATTGCAGCATCAGCCTGTCATTATACACACGTTAAAGGTGTTTGAACAAGATGACGATTGTCGCGGAATTATTATGGTAGTAAACGAAACGGAAAGACCGCTGTTTGTTGAGCTACTGAAAAAGTTCGGGATCAAAAAAGTGATCTCGATCGTCAGTGGTGGCATCGAACGGCAACATAGCGTCTACAATGGGTTGCAGGCAGTTAAAGAAGGTGAGATTGTCCTCATTCATGATGGTGCCCGCCCGTTTATTAGGCTAGAAAAAATACACGAATTAGTGAAGGAAGCGCAAGAGCATGGTGCGGCAATTCCCGCTGTACCTATGAAAGACACCGTTAAAAAAGTTAGGAATGGAATGGCTGAGGAAACGGTGGAGCGCTCTAGCTTGTGGGCTGTACAGACTCCACAAGCTTTTCGTGTTTCCCTTGTTTTAGAAGCGCATAAACGGGCACAGGAAGAAGGGTATATCGGAACAGATGATGCCAGTCTTGTTGAACGGATGGGAAAAAAAGTGAAAATTGTGGAGGGAGATTATCGAAATATTAAATTAACAACGCCAGATGACTTACTATTTGCGGAAGCGATTTTATCATTAAAGGAAGCAAGGTGAATATATGTTTCGGATAGGGCAAGGATTTGACGTTCATCAATTAGTAACAGGCCGCCCTTTAATAATTGGCGGTGTTTGCATTCCTTATGAAAAAGGATTGCTTGGTCACTCAGATGCAGATGTGTTGTTGCATGCTGTGGCAGACGCGTGCTTAGGAGCCATTGGTGCTGGCGATATTGGGACGCATTTTCCAGATACGGATCAACAATATAAAGATGCCGACTCCGCGCGATTGCTACAGCAAGTTTGGAACCTCGTTAAGAAAGAGGGGTATAAGCTTGCCAATCTAGACTGTACCATTATTGCACAAAAACCGAAAATGGCTCCTTATATTGAACAAATGATAGAGAGAATGGCTGAGTTATTAGAAGCGGAGCGCTCTCAAGTAAATGTGAAGGCGACGACGACAGAAAAACTTGGATTTACTGGGCGTGAAGAAGGCATTGCTGCTCAAGCGGTTGTTTTATTGCAAAGGCAATAATGGCTTAACTTTGTGGTGGTATAATGTTAAAATAACGATACACAGTTAAATGTTGATGGAGGTCTTAACATGTCACAAGAGGTAAGAGTGCGTTATGCGCCGAGTCCGACTGGCCATTTACATATCGGAGGAGCGCGCACAGCTCTATTTAATTATTTGTTTGCTCGCCACCATAATGGGAAATTTATTGTGCGAATCGAAGACACTGATATCGAACGGAATGTGCCCGGCGGAGAGCAGTCTCAATTGGAGAATTTAAAATGGCTCGGCATTGATTACGATGAATCGGTAGACAAAGATGGAGGATATGGACCTTATCGCCAGACAGAGCGTCTTGATATATATCGTCAGTATGCAAATGAGCTATTAGAAAAAGGATATGCCTATAAATGCTTCTGTACGCCCGAAGAATTGGAGCAAGAACGTGAAGCCCAAAAGGCGGCGGGAATTGCAGCACCGCAATATAGTGGCAAATGCCGTCATCTAACGCCTGAACAGGTACAGCAGTTGGAGGCGGAAGGCAAGCCGTATACATTGCGTATAAAAGTACCTGAAGGGAAAGTATACGAGTTTGAAGACATGGTTCGTGGCAAAGTAGTGTTTGAATCAAAAGATATCGGTGACTGGGTCATCGTCAAAGCTAACGGAATTCCGACTTATAACTTTGCGGTGGTCATAGATGATTACTTAATGAAGATTACTCATGTATTTCGCGGCGAAGAACATTTATCGAACACGCCAAAACAGTTGATGATTTATGAGTATTTAGGTTGGGAGCCACCGCGCTACGGTCATATGACATTGATTGTAAATGAGCAGCGCAAAAAGTTATCCAAACGCGATGAATCGATTATTCAATTTGTTTCTCAATATAAAGAGCTTGGCTACCTTCCTGAAGCGATGTTTAACTTTTTTGCTTTATTAGGGTGGTCGCCAGAAGGAGAAGAAGAACTCTTTACGAAGGAAGAGCTCATTCGTATTTTTGATGTATCTCGCCTATCTAAATCTCCTTCGATGTTTGATAAACAGAAGCTGACATGGATGAATAACCAATATATTAAAAAGCTTGATTTAGATCGGCTTGTAGAACTGTCTTTGCCTCACTTAATCAAGGCGGGCTGTTTGCCGGCGCAAATGACCGGAGAGCAGCGGGAATGGGCTCGGCAATTAATTGCTTTATATCAAGAACAGATGAGCTATGGAGCAGAGATTGTAGAATTGTCCAAGCTGTTTTTTAAAGAAGATGTCGAGTATGACGAAGAAGCGCGGGCTGTATTAGTGGAAGAACAAGTTCCAGCCGTATTGAAGGCGTTTTTAGAGGCAGTGAAAAATCTGGAAACATTGGATGCAGAGTCCATTAAAGCCGCTATTAAAGCGGTACAAAAAACAACGGGACAGAAAGGCAAGAAATTATTTATGCCTATCCGTGTAGCTACCACAGGACAAACTCACGGACCGGAGCTGCCGCTCGCGATACAGCTGCTTGGAAAAGAAAAAGTGATTCAACGCTTAGAAAAACTAATTGACTAACATTTTTTCTTTTTTGTAATATGATGATTAACAAATCCATATATAAAGCGTAGATGAGGAGAAGTAAAAAGCATTAACATTACAGAGAGAGTCACCTTGGCTGGAAGTGATTCATGCTTAATGCTTTTGAAATGCGCCTCGGAGCCTCCTTTCGAAGCAGAGATGCTCTGTAGTAGAATGGAGCGGATTCTCTTCCGTTATAAGAGCTGAGGGAGCCAAGCTTTTCATTTGGCTAAACAGAGTGGAACCGCGCGTCCGAGCGTCTCTGTGTTTGCAAACACAGAGACGCTTTTTATTATTCCGATATTCTGGAAGTCTGAGGAGGAGGGAGAGAGATGTTTAAAATCTTGAAAGAGGACATTGAAGTTGTGTTTGAACAAGATCCGGCAGCAAGAAGCTATTTAGAAGTTATTTTGACTTACTCAGGATTACATGCTATTTGGGCGCATCGCATTGCTCATGCTTTTTATAAACGGAAACTGTACTTTCTTGCAAGGCTGATTTCACAAATTAGTCGCTTTTTTACAGGCATTGAGATTCATCCAGGTGCAAAGATCGGTCGTCGCTTTTTTATCGACCATGGCATGGGTGTTGTGATTGGAGAAACATGTGAAATTGGCGATAATGTGACGGTATATCAAGGAGTGACATTGGGTGGGACAGGAAAAGAAAAAGGAAAGCGCCATCCGACCATTAAAGATAACTGTTTGATTGCAACAGGAGCTAAGGTGCTTGGTTCCATTACAATTGGAGAAAATTCAAAAATAGGAGCAGGATCGGTTGTTTTAAAAGATGTACCCCCGAACTCCACTGTTGTTGGTATTCCAGGGAAAGTCGTGGTGCATAATGGAGTCAGAGTGAACAAAGATTTAAACCATACGGATTTACCGGATCCTATTGCCGATCGTTTAAAAGAGCTAGAGAATCAGGTTGAAAAGCTACAAATGGAAATTCAACAACTTAAAGAAGGGAAGGCACAAAATGAGCATTCAGCTTTATAACACATTGACACGAAAGAAAGAGAAATTTGAACCGATTGAACCAAATAAGGTAAAAATGTATGTCTGTGGTCCAACGGTGTACAACTATATTCATATTGGAAATGCGCGTCCAGCTATTGTATTTGATACCGTCCGCCGCTATTTAGAATTTCGCGGCTATGATGTGCAATATGTTTCGAACTTTACTGATGTTGATGATAAATTGATTAAGGCGGCTAAAGAATTAGGAGAAGATGTTCCAACGATTGCTGAACGTTTTATTGAGGCTTATTTTGCAGATGTATCCGCATTAGGCTGCCGAAAAGCCGATGTTCATCCGCGTGTAACCGAAAATATTGACATTATTATTGAATTTATTGAGCAGCTGATCGAAAAAGGATATGCTTATGAAGTAGATGGGGATGTTTATTATAAAACAAGAGCGTTTGCAGAATACGGAAAACTTTCACATCAATCGGTTGATGAGCTTCGAGCGGGGGCCCGTATTGAAATTGGAGAAAAGAAAAAAGATCCGCTTGATTTTGCTTTATGGAAAGCAGCGAAAGAGGGCGAAATCGCTTGGGATAGCCCTTGGGGAAAAGGACGGCCGGGCTGGCATATCGAATGCTCAGCGATGGCGCACAAATATTTAGGAGATACTATCGATATTCATGCAGGTGGCCAAGATTTAACATTTCCACATCACGAAAACGAGATTGCCCAGTCAGAAGCGTTGACAGGAAAGACATTTGCGAAATATTGGATGCATAATGGCTACATTAATATCAATAATGAAAAAATGTCTAAATCTCTCGGGAACTTTGTTCTTGTACACGATATCATTCAGCAAGTAGATCCGAAAGTATTGCGCTTTTTTATGCTATCTGTTCATTACCGTCATCCGATTAACTATAGTCAAGAGTTGTTAGAAAGCACAAAGAACGGATTGGAACGTTTAAAAACGTCCTACCTTAATTTAAAACATCGTCTTGCGAGCTGCAGCAATTTAACCGATAACGATGGGCAATGGTTAGATAAGATTAATGAATGCCGCAATGTTTTCATTACGGAGATGGATGATGATTTTAACACGGCAAATGCCATTGCTGTATTATTTGAGCTATCTAAACAGGCAAATTTATATTTGCTTGAAAAAAATACAGCTGAAAAAGTCATTTCTGCTTTCATACATGAGTTTGAAGAGCTATTAGGTGTATTGGGAATTTCTTTAACAGAGGATGAATTGCTCGATGACGAAGTCGAAGCATTGATCCAGAAGCGAAATGAAGCTAGAAAAAATCGCGATTTTGCCTTAGCTGATCAAATTAGGGATGAACTAAAAGCAAAAAATATTATTTTAGAAGATACGCCGCAAGGAACGAGATGGAAAAGAGGATAAGAGTGTGAAAGACTTTTTTGTAGATATAAAAGATGTAAAACAGCTTAATGGTTTAGCTCTTGCTTATATCGGTGATGCTGTCTACGAATTGTATGTGCGGCATCGCCTCCTTGCCAAAGGAAGCGTTAAGCCAAATCAATTACACAAGCAAGCCATCCGGTATGTTTCTGCCAAGGCGCAGGCAAAAGTGGTATTGGCGTTACTAGAACAAGCGATCTTAACGGAGGAAGAGCAAGCGGTCTTGCGCAGAGGGAGAAATGCTAAATCAGCTACAATTCCTAAAAATACCGATGTTCAAACGTATCGATACAGTACAGCCTTTGAAGCGTTGATTGGGTATCATTTCTTAGGAAATAATGAGGAAAGACTGAAAGAGCTCATCCGTTATTCATTTGATATTACTGAAGGCTAAGAAAGGAAGACGTAAAGAAATGGACCTTATTATCGGAAAAAATCCTGTATTAGAAGCGTTAAAGTCGGAACGGGAAGTAAATAAAATTTGGGTTGCCGAAGGGGCGCAGCGGGGAGCGATGCAATCGGTCATTGAGCTGGCTAAGCAGCAAAAAGTGATTGTGCAATATGTTCCGAAAAAAAAGCTGGATCAGATGGTTGATGGAAATCACCAAGGAGTTATTGCTCAAGTAGCTGCTTACCAATATTATGATATCGATGAATTATTTTACCGTGCGGCAGAAAAAAATGAACCTCCTTTCTTCTTGATGCTTGATGAGCTGGAAGACCCTCATAATTTAGGCTCTATTATGCGCACAGCCGATGCGGTCGGAGCACATGGCATTATTATCCCGAAGCGTCGTTCAGTTGGCTTAACCTCAACAGTGGCCAAAGCTTCCACAGGAGCGATTGAACATATTCCAGTTGCCCGTGTGACGAATTTAGCAAGAACGATTGATGAGCTAAAAGAACGGGGAATTTGGATTGTCGGCACGGATGCCAAAGCACAAGACGATTATCGCCAGCTGGATGGAACAATGCCTTTAGCCCTCGTAATTGGAAGTGAAGGGAAAGGAATTGGGAGGTTGATTTTGGAAAAATGTGACTTTTTAATTCGCCTTCCGATGAAGGGGAAGGTGACATCGCTAAACGCTTCAGTGGCAGCCAGTTTATTAATGTATGAGGTGTACCGTAAACGATATCCTTTAGGAGAATAACTCTATGGATATTCTCATTGTGGATGGCTACAACGTGATTGGTGCTTGGCCTGAGCTTCGCAAATTAAAAGAGCATGATCTTGCTTCAGCAAGAGATGTATTAATTTCTAAAATGGCTGAGTACCAAGGATTTACTGGATATAAAGTGATCATTGTTTTTGATGCACACCTCGTACAAGGCGTTGAGAAAAAATATACCAATTATCAAGTAGATGTTATTTTTACAAAAGAGAATGAAACAGCAGATGAGCGAATTGAAAAGCTTGCAAAGCAGCTAATTAATATTCGGACAAAAGTATATGTAGCGACCTCTGATTACACAGAACAATGGGCGATTTTTGGACAAGGTGCTTTGCGAAAGTCGGCTCGTGAGCTTTTGACCGAAATGGAATCAATTGAACAAGGAATTTCTAAAAAAGTAAAAGCCATTCACGAACAAAAACCAGTCTCAAAAATTCCTTTAACAGATGAAGTGGCAAGAATTTTCGAAAGATGGCGAAGAGGCGAAAAATGAGAGGTTGACGCTGTAAAATTTTGTACTGTATAATAATTTTATCGATTTGTGCGGTCGGAGGGATCGGCGTGGGCGAAGGCTTCAAAAGCAAAGATGAGAAAAAGTTGGAACAGTTTGAGGATGAAGTATTAGTCGAACGGGTGCACCAAGGAGACAGCGATGCCTTGGACTTTTTGATTCATAAGTATCAAAACTTTGTCCGAGCGAAAGCGCGTTCTTATTTTTTAGTTGGAGCAGATAAAGAGGACATTATTCAGGAGGGAATGATTGGCCTATATAAAGCGATTCGGGATTTTAAAGAGGACAAGCTTACTTCTTTTAAAGCCTTTGCGGAATTATGCATTACTCGGCAAATGATTACCGCAATCAAAACGGCCACAAGGCAAAAGCACATTCCGCTCAACTCATATGTTTCGCTTGATAAGCCTATTTATGATGATGAATCCGATCGAACACTGATGGATGTTATTTCCGGAACAAAAGCAACGGATCCAGAAGAGTTGATTATTAATCGTGAAGAAGTCGATGATATTGAAATTAAAATGGCCGAGCTTTTAAGTGACTTAGAGAGAAAGGTGCTTGTTCTATATTTAGATGGGCGGTCATATCAAGAAATTTCTGAAGAGCTTAACCGCCATGTTAAATCGATTGATAACGCTTTACAAAGAGTGAAGCGAAAGTTGGAAAGATATTTGGAATATCGCGAAATCAGTCTATAAATGAAAAGGGCATGCTGGGCAACAGGCTAAAGCACTATTTGTCATTGACATAAGAAAGATGGATATGTTAAATTTTTAAAGACATCTCGTAGAACGGTGGGAGGCATATGCGTAAAAAGGTGATATTAGCCTGCAGTCAATGCAATACCCGTAATTATTCAACGATGAAAAATACCGCAAATACTCAAGAGCGTCTAGATATCAAAAAGTTTTGCAAAACTTGCAATGAACATACAATTCACCGGGAAACGAAATAAGTTTTACGATCATGCCAATGACTGGCAAAGCAGCTCTAAGTTGTTGGAGGTTATTAATCATGCAACGTATTATCAATTTTTTTAATGAAGTCGCACGTGAGATGAAAAAAGTCAGTTGGCCGAAAAGAAAAGAGTTAGTCAATTATACCATTACCGTGTTAGCCACTGTTGCTTTCATGACCATTTTTTTTGCGGTTGTGGATCTAGGGATTTCTTCTTTAATTCGTTTTGTGCTTGAATAACTGGCGCTTTGTTATGGTATAATAAAAGATAATAAGGTAGAAATAAAAGGCCCGGAAACGGGTTTTTGTTTTGCTTATAAAACTTAATTGCTGTTTAAGGGGAGGGAAGGACGTTTAAGTCCCAGCCAATGGAGAAAAACTGGTATGTTATCCATACATATTCAGGCTATGAAAATAAAGTGAAGGCCAATCTGGAAAAACGTTTAGAATCGATGGGGATGCAGGATAAAATTTTTCGCGTTGTCGTTCCTGAAGAAGAAGAAACAGATATGAAAAACGGAAAGAAAAAAGTAACAAAGCGGAAGGTATTCCCTGGATATGTGTTGGTTGAAATGATTATGACGGATGACTCTTGGTATGTAGTGCGCAATACACCAGGAGTTACTGGATTTGTCGGATCAAGCGGAGCAGGATCAAAGCCAACCCCTCTTCTTGAAGAAGAGGTTCACTTAATTTTAAAACGTATGGGCGTGCCGCTTAATGAGCTTGATTTTGATTATGAGCTAAAAGAAACGGTACAGGTTAAGGAAGGGCCTTTTGCTAATTTCACAGGAACGATTGAAGAAATTGATATGGATCGGCGGAAGGTTAAAGTGCTTGTGAATATGTTTGGGCGTGAAACCCCAGTAGAGCTTGATTTTTCGCAAATTGAAAAAATATAATTGCTGAAACAACTTGCAATCAAAAAGGAAAAGTGATAATATTTTATAGTCAGTGTATCTCATGATACAAGCTGATCATATGAACTTTTTTATAATCAATGATAAATCAGTGGCATTTCCTATGCTTTAAGCATGATAGGAAATAGAAGGGCGAAAGGTTACGTCCTGCCTTACGAAAGAATAATGCAAATGCTGCATTATTCATAACCTTATATGAGTGGGAGGGAACGTCCCTAATACCACATCACGGACTTAAGGAGGTGTGTCTCGTGGCTAAAAAAGTAATCAAAGTTGTAAAGCTACAAATTCCTGCGGGTAAAGCGAATCCGGCACCACCAGTTGGTCCAGCTTTAGGTCAAGCTGGTGTAAACATTATGGGATTCTGTAAAGAATTCAATGCTCGTACAGCTGACCAAGCAGGTTTGATCATTCCTGTTGAAATTACGGTATACGAGGACCGTTCATTTACATTTATTACAAAAACTCCGCCTGCTGCTGTTTTGCTTAAAAAAGCGGCTGGCATTGAGTCAGGTTCTGGTGAGCCAAACCGTAATAAAGTAGCAACAATCAAGCGTGACAAAGTACGTGAGATTGCTGAAACAAAAATGCCAGATCTCAATGCTGCTAGCATTGAAGCAGCAATGCGTATGGTGGAAGGTACCGCACGCAGCATGGGAATTGTTATCGAAGACTAATCGTGTTATGGTATCTGGCTGCTGAAGGTTGCGAGTACAGAAATAATCTGTTTCGCAACCTTTATTCGTGGGAGGTTATTCCGCTAAAACCACAATAAGGAGGAAATTCAAATGGCTAAAAGAGGAAAAAAATATTTAGAAGCGGCGAAGCTTGTGGACCGCTATACAGCTTATTCTGTAACTGAAGCAATTGAATTAGTGAAGAAAACAAGCATTGCGAAATTTGATGCCACTGTAGAAGTTGCTTTCCGTTTAGGGGTTGACCCTAAAAAAGCGGATCAGCAAATTCGCGGGGCCGTTGTGTTGCCTCATGGAACAGGTAAAGTACAACGCGTGCTCGTATTTGCAAAAGGAGAAAAAGCAAAAGAAGCTGAAGCTGCGGGAGCAGATTATGTGGGCGATACAGAGTACATCAACAAAATCCAACAAGGATGGTTTGATTTTGACGTAATCGTAGCTACTCCTGACATGATGGGTGAAGTCGGTAAGCTAGGTCGTATCCTAGGACCTAAAGGATTAATGCCGAATCCAAAAACAGGAACAGTTACATTTGATGTAGCAAGAGCGGTAAAAGAAATCAAAGCTGGTAAAGTAGAGTACCGTGTTGATAAAGCTGGAAACATTCATGTGCCAATTGGCAAAATTTCGTTTGATAACGAAAAGCTAGTGGGCAACTTCACAACAATTTACGAAACAATTTTAAAAGTGAAGCCTGCTGCTGCTAAAGGCACGTATGTAAAAAATGTAACAGTAACTTCAACGATGGGACCTGGCATCAAAGTCGATCCTTCAACATTTGCTGTTGCAAAATAAGTGGCTGTTGACTTTCGGGCAGTCATTTAGTATCATAAAACTTGTCTGAAAAGAGAATATCATTTGTACCGTAGACAGTAGGTGCTCGGCATGAGCTTAACTTCCTACCGAGGTGTTTTGTTTATAGAAAGCAAAGTGCATCTTGTGGTGCTTTACAGTACCTCCATGTCTACGTGGCATGGAGGTTTTCTTATGAACGGTATAAGTGGTATTTCATCTTATCTTCTACAGGAGGTGTGAAAATGAGCAGCGCAATCGAACTCAAAAAACAAGTAGTCGCAGAAATCGCAGAGAAATTCCGCGCAAGCAAATCAACTATTATTGTAGACTATCGCGGTCTAAACGTAGCAGAAGTTACTGAACTTCGCAAACAGCTTCGCGAAGCTGGTATTGAGTTCAAAGTATACAAAAATACGTTAACTCGCCGTGCGCTTGCAGAAGTTGGTTTAGAAGGGTTAGATGAAGTACTTACTGGTCCAAATGCGATCGCGTTTAGTAACGAAGATGTAGTAGCTCCAGCCAAGCTTCTAAACGATTTTGCAAAAGCGCATGAAGCGTTGGAAATTAAAGCAGGAATTATTGAAGGCAACGTAGCTACAGTTGAAGAAGTGAAAGCACTTGCTAATCTTCCTTCTCGCGAAGGCTTGCTTTCTATGTTGCTTAGCGTTCTTCAAGCTCCTATCCGCAACTTCGCGCTTGTTACAAAAGCAGTTGCAGAGAAAAAAGAAGAACAAGGTGCTTAATCTTATAGTGGCTTAGCCCATTTGAAAAACAATGCTAAACATCTTGATATTAAGGGAGGAATATTACAATGACGAAAGAACAAATCATTGAAGCGGTTAAAAATATGACAGTTTTAGAATTAAACGATTTAGTAAAAGCAATTGAAGAAGAGTTCGGCGTAACTGCTGCTGCTCCTGTAGTAGTTGCTGGTGGCGGTGCTGCTGGTGGCGAAGCTGCTGCTGAAAAAACAGAATTCGATGTTATTCTTACAGATGGCGGCGCGCAAAAAATCAAAGTTATCAAAGTTGTGCGTGAACTTACTGGTCTTGGCTTAAAAGAAGCAAAAGACTTAGTTGACAACACTCCAAAGCCAGTTAAAGAAGGCGTTTCTAAAGAAGAAGCTGAAGAAATCAAAGCTAAACTTGAAGAAGCTGGCGCTAGCGTAGAAGTGAAGTAATTTCTCTTTTCTTTATGTGGAATGAAAAAGCCCGCTAATGATAGCGGGCTTTTTCATCTTTACAGCACTTATCGTATCAGTCAAATAAAATCGATTCACTTTGTTGTCCTTGTACGGCATCAATACAAAGATGAAATGGATGGTATGTGTAAAAAACTATGGTTGTCTGACCGTCGAAATCGGACGAAGCAGGATCATCACCTGCTCACTTGGGAATTAATGTGGAGGCATCCGGCTATATATCTATATACATGGATTTTACAGCATATTCTGCTATCAAGTATGGAGAGAATGGTAAAAAGCCAATGAAAGGATGAGAATCATTGAGTGAACATTACTACTCCAAAGCTCCGTCTTCTTCAAGTGATCCACATACATGGAGTTACACACTTAGAGGAAATGATTTGCTCTTTACAACTGATCAAGGTGTTTTTTCTAAGCGTGAGGTGGATTTTGGCTCACGATTGCTCATTGAAACGTTTGAAGAGCCGTTGATTCAAGGGGACTTTTTGGATGTCGGCTGCGGCTACGGTCCGATTGGTTTAGCTTTAGCAAAATCTTTCCCTGAGCGCAAGGTGGAGATGGTTGACATTAATGAACGAGCGATTGCGTTAGCCCGCCAAAATCAGCAGCAAAATCAAATTCATAATGCCATCATCTATGAAAGCAATTTGTTTCAAGAGATCGGAATGAAAAAGTTCGCTGCCATTTTAACGAATCCCCCAATTCGTGCGGGAAAGCAGATCGTTCATTCGATTTTTGCAGAAAGTGTGGATCATCTCCTTTCTGGTGGAGAATTATGGATTGTGATTCAGAAGAAGCAAGGGGCTCCTTCCGCTCTTGAAAAACTCCAATCACTATTTCCAGAAGTAGAAGTAATAACAAAGAAAAAAGGATATTATATCATAAAGGCAAAAAAATATTGACAGTTTTTTTTAGCTATGATAGCATTATAAAATGCCAAATGTGTAACCTTATGTAGCTATCTATAATTCATATGTATAATTTTATTTCTAATGGGGAAAATTATAAAATCAATAAATAGGTGAAAATGTGGTTTTCTTGTTATAGAAACCATTTTTCTTTTGTCTGATAGTAAGGCAAAAAATGCCTTCATCAGCAAGGCAGCCTTCTACTTTTTTATCAACGCTTGAATTTGAGGGGTGAATCAGTTGACAGGTCAACTAGTTCAATATGGACGACACCGCCAACGAAGAAGTTACGCGCGTATTAGTGAGGTATTGGAATTACCAAACCTTATCGAAATTCAGACCTCCTCTTACCAATGGTTTCTTGATGAAGGTCTGAGAGAAATGTTCAAAGAAATTTCGCCAATTGAGGATTTTTCCGGAAATCTATCTCTTGAATTTATCGACTATAGCCTAGGAGAGCCGAAATACTCAGTCGAAGAGTCGAAAGAACGCGATGTTACATATGCGGCACCTCTTCGCGTAAAAGTGCGCCTGATTAATAAAGAAACAGGCGAAGTAAAAGAGCAAGATGTTTTCATGGGCGATTTCCCTCTAATGACAGAGACGGGAACGTTTATTATTAACGGTGCCGAACGGGTCATTGTTTCGCAGCTTGTACGTTCTCCAAGCGTATATTATAGCGGAAAAGTAGATAAAAACGGCAAACGCGGATTCTCAGCCACTGTTATCCCAAACCGAGGCGCATGGCTGGAGTATGAAACAGATGCAAAGGACGTTGTCTATGTTCGCATTGACCGTACTCGTAAACTGCCTGTCACCGTGCTTTTGCGTGCTCTTGGATTTGGATCCGATCAAGAGATTATCGATTTAATCGGTGAAAACGAGTATATTCGTAATACGCTTGAAAAAGATAATACAGAAAATACGGAGAAAGCGTTACTAGAAATTTACGAGCGCTTACGTCCTGGCGAGCCGCCGACAGTAGAAAACGCGAAAAGCTTGCTTATTTCTCGTTTTTTTGATCCAAAACGCTATGATTTAGCGAGCGTCGGCCGCTATAAAATTAACAAAAAACTTCATATCAAAAATAGACTTTTCAATCAACGGCTTGCTGAAACGCTCGTTCATCCGGAGACTGGTGAAATTATCGCTGAAAAAGGAACGATGATTGATCGCAGAACGCTTGATCGAATTCTACCTTATCTCGAAAACGGGATCGGCTTCCGGACATATAAGCCATTCGGTGGTGTAGTAGATGAGGAGTTTACGCTTCAGTCCATTAAAATTTATGCACCGAATGATCCTGATGGTGAGCAAGTCATTAATGTCATTGGCAACGGATACATTGCTGAAGATGTCAAACACATTACGCCAAGCGATATTATTGCGTCCATTAGCTATTTCTTCAACCTTCTCCATGGAGTAGGTGACACGGATGATATCGATCATTTAGGAAACCGGCGCCTTCGTTCTGTAGGAGAGCTGTTGCAAAACCAATTCCGTATCGGTTTATCGCGCATGGAACGGGTAGTTCGCGAGCGCATGTCGATTCAGGACACAAATACGATCACACCTCAACAGCTTATTAATATTCGTCCAGTGATTGCTGCTATTAAGGAATTCTTTGGCAGCTCACAGCTTTCACAATTTATGGATCAAACCAATCCGCTTGCTGAGCTGACTCATAAGCGCCGTTTATCCGCATTAGGACCAGGCGGTTTAACTCGCGAACGTGCGGGTATGGAAGTGCGTGACGTACACTATTCTCACTATGGACGCATGTGTCCGATTGAAACACCTGAGGGGCCAAACATCGGTTTAATTAACTCTTTATCTACGTATGCCAAAGTTAATAAATTTGGATTCATTGAAACACCTTATCGCCGTGTTGACCCTGAAACAGGAAAAATCACGGACCGCATCGACTATTTAACGGCTGACGAAGAAGATAACTATGTGGTAGCGCAGGCAAATGCCAGAATTGCTGAGGATGGAACATTCCTAGATGAAGATATTGTAGCGCGCTTCCGTGGTGAAAACATTGTCGTTAAACGCGATCGCGTCGACTATATGGACGTATCGCCGAAACAGGTCGTATCAGCGGCGACTGCGTGTATTCCATTCTTAGAAAATGACGATTCCAACCGGGCGTTGATGGGAGCAAACATGCAACGCCAAGCGGTGCCGTTATTGCAGCCGGAAGCACCAATTGTTGGTACAGGAATGGAATATGTATCAGCTAAAGATTCAGGTGCTGCTGTTATTTGTAAGCATCGTGGAATTGTTGAGCGGGTGGAAGCAAAAGAAATTTGGGTTCGCCGTTTGGTGGAAGTTGACGGGAAAGAGATAAAAGGCGATCTGGACAAATATCGTCTGCTTAAATTTGTTCGTTCCAACCAAGGAACATGCTATAATCAACGCCCAATTGTGAAAAAAGGAGATATTGTTGAAAAAGGAGAAATTCTCGCAGACGGACCATCAATGGAAAAAGGTGAACTGGCGCTCGGTCGCAACGTATTAGTTGCCTTTATGACATGGGATGGTTATAACTACGAAGACGCGATCATTATGAGCGAACGTCTTGTAAAAGAAGATGTATATACGTCTGTTCACATTGAAGAATATGAATCAGAATCTCGTGACACAAAATTGGGACCAGAGGAAATCACCCGCGATATTCCAAACGTTGGAGAAGACGCGTTGCGCAATCTAGATGAGCGCGGCATTGTGCGAATTGGCGCAGAAGTAAAAGACGGAGATTTGCTAGTAGGGAAGGTCACACCAAAAGGGGTGACAGAGCTGACAGCGGAAGAACGTCTGCTTCATGCTATCTTCGGAGAAAAAGCGCGTGAAGTGCGCGACACCTCGCTTCGTGTACCACACGGTGGCGGCGGGATCGTACTGGATGTCAAAGTCTTTAACCGAGAAGATGGGGATGAACTTCCTCCCGGCGTGAACCAGCTTGTGCGTGTATACATTGTTCAAAAACGGAAAATCTCTGCTGGAGATAAAATGGCTGGTCGTCACGGAAACAAAGGGGTTATTTCAAGAATTCTTCCGGAAGAAGATATGCCATTTTTACCAGATGGAACACCGGTGGATATCATGTTAAACCCATTGGGCGTTCCTTCACGCATGAACATTGGTCAGGTGCTTGAATTGCATTTGGGAATGGCTGCGAGAAAGCTTGGCCTTCATGTTGCTTCACCAGTATTCGATGGAGCTCGCGAAGAAGACGTTTGGGCCATTTTGGAGGAAGCTGGAATGGCACGTGATGCCAAAACGGTGCTTTATGATGGAAGAACTGGTGAGCCGTTCGATAATCGTGTCTCTGTCGGAATCATGTACATGATTAAACTTGCGCACATGGTTGACGATAAGCTCCATGCTCGTTCTACAGGTCCATACTCGCTTGTCACGCAACAGCCGCTTGGCGGTAAAGCTCAATTTGGCGGCCAGCGTTTTGGTGAGATGGAGGTTTGGGCTCTTGAGGCTTATGGTGCGGCATATACGCTACAAGAAATTTTGACTGTGAAGTCGGACGATGTAGTGGGTCGCGTAAAAACTTACGAAGCCATTGTCAAAGGTGAAAATGTTCCAGAACCAGGCGTTCCGGAATCATTTAAAGTTTTAATCAAAGAGCTTCAAAGCTTAGGAATGGATGTGACGATCCTTTCAAGTGACGAGAAAGAAATCAACATGGAAAACTTTGACGAAGATGATGATGTCCAACCAGCAGAAGCCATTGCCGTTGGAATAGAAGTGGAAAAAGAAGAAGAAAAAGATGCAGTGACAAAGGAATAAACCGATAAGGCAAAAAGGGTAAAACCTGGAGATTGAGAGGGAGGTAGGCCCCTTGCTAGATGTAAATAACTTTGAGTATATGAAAATCGGACTCGCTTCGCCGGAAAAAATTCGCTCTTGGTCCTATGGCGAAGTGAAAAAACCAGAAACGATTAACTATCGTACACTCAAGCCTGAAAAAGACGGGTTGTTCTGCGAGCGCATTTTTGGACCAACGAAAGACTGGGAATGCCATTGTGGAAAATATAAGCGCGTACGTTATAAAGGTGTTGTTTGCGATCGTTGTGGTGTAGAAGTTACTCGAGCGAAAGTTCGCCGTGAGCGTATGGGCCATATTGAACTGGCTGCCCCTGTTTCGCATATATGGTATTTTAAAGGGATTCCGAGCCGCATGGGACTTGTCCTAGACATGTCCCCGCGAGCTTTGGAAGAGGTAATTTATTTTGCCTCATATGTTGTTACAGATCCCGGAGATACACCGCTTGAGAAAAAGCAGCTTCTTTCCGAGAAGGAGTATCGTGCCTATCGTGAAAAATACGGAAGCTCATTCCAAGCATCAATGGGAGCAGAAGCCATTAAAAAGCTTTTACAGGATATTGATCTTGAAAAAGAAGTAGAAACATTAAAAGAAGAGCTAAAAACAGCGCAAGGACAACGGCGCGCTCGGGCGATTAAACGCTTAGAAGTGTTGGAAGCCTTCCGTAATTCCGGAAATGATCCAGCATGGATGGTGCTTGACGTACTTCCGGTTATTCCGCCTGAATTGCGCCCAATGGTTCAATTAGACGGTGGCCGTTTTGCGACTTCAGACTTAAATGATTTATATCGTCGTGTCATTAACCGGAACAATCGCTTGAAGCGTTTATTAGATCTGGGTGCGCCAAGCATCATTGTGCAAAACGAAAAAAGGATGCTTCAAGAAGCGGTGGATGCGTTAATTGACAATGGACGCCGTGGCCGTCCGGTAACAGGGCCAGGGAACCGTCCGCTTAAATCTTTATCGCATATGCTAAAAGGTAAACAAGGGCGTTTCCGCCAAAACTTACTTGGTAAACGCGTGGACTATTCTGGCCGCTCTGTAATCGTCGTCGGCCCGAACTTAAAAATGTATCAATGCGGTTTGCCAAAAGAAATGGCGCTGGAGCTCTTCAAGCCATTTGTTATGAAAGAGCTGGTTGAGCGTGGTTTGGCTCATAATATTAAAAGCGCGAAACGGAAAATCGAGCGTGTGCACCCGGAAGTTTGGGATGTATTGGAGTCTGTCATTAAAGAACATCCAGTGCTTTTAAACCGTGCTCCAACTTTGCATAGACTTGGAATTCAAGCGTTTGAACCAACGCTTGTTGAAGGACGGGCAATTCGTCTGCATCCGCTTGTATGTACAGCCTATAATGCGGACTTTGACGGAGACCAAATGGCTGTACACGTTCCGTTATCAGCAGAAGCACAAGCGGAAGCGCGTTTGCTTATGCTGGCGGCCCAGAATATTTTGAATCCGAAAGATGGAAAACCAGTTGTTACTCCTTCACAGGATATGGTGTTAGGAAACTATTACTTGACGATGGAACGCGAGGGTGCGGTCGGTGAAGGAATGATCTTCAAAGATACAGATGAGGCGTTGCTCGCTTACCATAGCGGCTACGTGCATTTGCACACTCGAATTGCCATCCATGCGGGTTCGTTGAAAAATGAAACGTTCACAGAAGAGCAAAATCAGAAGTTGCTCATTACAACCGTCGGGAAGTTGATCTTTAACGAAATTCTGCCGAAGTCTTTCCCGTATATTAACGAGCCGACGCAGGAAAATATTGAAGAAAGAACGCCGGATAAATACTTCCTTGATAAAGGTGTAAACGTAAAAGAAGAAATCCGCAAGCGCGAGCTTGTGCCTCCATTTAAAAAGAAAATACTTGGTAATATTATTGCTGAAGTATTTAAACGGTTCAAAATCACGGAAACATCTAAAATGTTAGACCGGATGAAGGATCTTGGATTTAAGTATTCGACAAAAGCTGGTATCACTATTGGTGTAGCCGATATCGTCGTATTGCCGGAAAAGCAAGAAATCCTTCAAGAAGCGCAAACGAAAGTAGATACAGTGTTAAAGCAGTTTAGACGCGGTTTAATTACAGATGAAGAGCGTTATGAACGTGTCATTTCCGTGTGGAGCGCTGCGAAGGATAAAATTCAAAGCAAGCTGATGGAGTCCTTAGATAAGCGTAACCCGATCTTTATGATGAGTGATTCTGGAGCGCGTGGTAACGCCTCTAACTTTACACAGCTTGCAGGTATGCGCGGATTGATGGCGAACCCGGCGGGACGCATTATCGAATTGCCGATCAAATCATCCTTCCGTGAAGGTTTAACAGTATTGGAATACTTTATTTCCACACACGGTGCGCGTAAAGGACTTGCTGATACAGCATTAAAAACAGCGGATTCTGGTTATTTAACGCGCCGACTTGTCGACGTTGCCCAAGATGTCATTGTTCGTGAAGATGATTGCGGTACAGACCGTGGTATGCTTGTGAAATCACTAACTGATGGAACAGAAGTGATTGTGAAGCTAGAGGAGCGTCTAGTAGGACGCTATGCGCGGAAAACAGTGAAACATCCAGAAACAGGAGAAATTCTAGTAAAAGAGAACGAAATGATCACAGAGGATATTGCTAACGCTATTATTAAAGCCGGCATTGATCAAGTATGGATTCGTTCTGCTTTTACATGCAACACTCGCCATGGAGTATGTAAAAAATGTTATGGCCGCAACCTTGCTACTGGTGCAGAAGTAGAAGTAGGAGAAGCAGTTGGCATTATCGCTGCCCAATCCATCGGTGAACCTGGTACACAGCTAACGATGCGTACATTCCACACAGGTGGGGTAGCAGGAGACGATATCACACAAGGTTTGCCTCGGGTTCAGGAGCTATTTGAAGCGCGTAATCCGAAGGGGCAAGCGGTCATCTCTGAAATTGATGGTATCGTCGTTGCTATTAATGAAACGAGAGACCGTCAACAAGAAATCGTCGTAAAAGGCGAGGTTGAGACACGGACATATACAGCTCCATACAACGCAAGATTAAAAGTTCAAGAAGGAAAGCAAGTTGAGAGAGGTCAAGAGTTGACAGAAGGATCGATTGATCCGAAGGAGCTCCTCAAAGTAAAAGACATCACGGCTGTTCAAGAGTACTTATTGCGTGAAGTGCAAAAAGTATACCGGATGCAAGGGGTAGAAATTAGCGATAAGCATATTGAAGTGATGGTGCGTCAAATGCTTCGCAAAGTTCGAGTCATTGACGCTGGAGACACAGATGTACTCCCAGGTACCTTGCTTGATGTTCATCAATTTACAGATGCGAATATGCAGGTTCTGCTTGAAGGAAAACGTCCAGCTACGGCTCGCCCGGTGCTTCTTGGTATTACAAAAGCGTCACTCGAAACAGATTCGTTCTTATCCGCTGCTTCATTCCAAGAAACGACGCGTGTGTTAACGGATGCAGCTATCAAAGGTAAGCGCGATGAATTGCTGGGTTTAAAAGAAAATGTGATCATCGGTAAGCTTGTGCCAGCCGGAACGGGAATGGCGCGTTATCGAAAAATCAAGCCTGCGGTTAAACAGCATCAGGATGAACAAGTAACAACCAAGTAAATCATGATTTATGGAGTTACCGGCAGGTAAGACCTGCCGGTAACAAATTCATCAAATAAGAGTTGACAATGTCATGTAGAACATGTTAATGTAATAAAGGTGTTCCGAAAACCTGTTGCTTTGGAGGATATGGCATATGTCTTATGAAAAAGTATTACAGGCTCAACAAGTGTTAGTGGGAACAAAGCAAACAATGCGCGCCCTAAAAGAAGGAAGCGCACAGGAAGTAGTGGTTGCCGAGGATGCTGATCCAGCCATTACCACTAAAATTATGGAAGCAGCAAACAAGGCAGGCGTCCCTGTAACAAAGGTAGATTCAATGAAGAAGCTTGGAGAAGCGTGTAAAATCCAAGTAAGGGCAGCAGCTGTTGCGATTATTCGTTAAAACTGTTTTTGTGGATTTTCTACAAAAACTTTGTTTTTGCATAAATAATGAGCCACCTGGATGTGTGGACTTGAACTTATGTGTGAAGGGAGGATTTTTATTATGCCTACAATTAACCAATTAGTACGCAAAGGCCGTACGAAAAAAGTTGTGAAATCTAAATCCCCTGCTTTAAATAAAGGGTATAACAGCTTCAAAAAAATACAAACGAACGTTGCTTCTCCGCAAAAACGCGGTGTATGTACACGTGTAGGTACAATGACGCCGAAGAAGCCAAACTCAGCGCTTCGTAAATATGCCCGTGTGCGTTTATCAAACGGAATCGAGGTAACAGCATACATTCCGGGTATCGGCCACAACCTACAAGAGCACAGCGTTGTATTAATTCGCGGTGGCCGTGTTAAAGACTTGCCGGGTGTGCGCTATCACATCGTTCGCGGTGCATTAGATACTGCAGGTGTGGCTAACCGTATGCAAGGCCGTTCTAAATACGGTGCTAAGAAACCAAAAGCTGCTAAAAAATAATAGATGATGACAATTGAAAAAATAGGATTTTTTTCTTGAAAGGAGGAAAAACTATGCCACGTAAAGGTTCGGTTGCGAAAAGAGATGTATTACCAGATCCAATTTACAATTCGAAACTCGTAACACGCCTCATCAACAAAATCATGATTGATGGTAAAAAAGGAAAGGCGCAAAAAATTCTTTACACATCGTTCGATATTATTCGTGAACGCACTGGCAAAGATCCGATGGAAGTATTTGAACAAGCATTAAAAAATGTAATGCCTGTTCTTGAGGTGCGTGCACGTCGCGTTGGTGGTGCGAACTACCAAGTTCCAGTAGAGGTTCGTCCTGACCGCCGCACAACATTAGGTCTTCGTTGGTTAGTAAACTACGCTCGTCTTCGTGGTGAGAAAACGATGGAAGAGCGTTTAGCAAACGAAATTTTAGATGCTGCAAACAATACAGGAGCATCTGTGAAAAAACGCGAAGATACTCACAAAATGGCAGAGGCAAACAGAGCATTTGCTCACTATCGCTGGTAATCGTATTGCCTTAATGAAACGATGGATCTTTTATGTCCAATGAGGAAAATAGGTGAAGACGATCAGGTGTTGACCTTGTTCGTATACTCACCTATCTTCCTATATTTGCAACTATTTATTAAATTAAGATACTTAACTTATCAAGGAAGGAGAAAAAACCAAGATGGCAAGAGAGTTCTCCTTAGAAAACACTCGCAATATTGGTATCATGGCTCATATCGATGCCGGTAAAACGACAACAACGGAACGTATCCTTTTCTATACAGGTCGCGTTCATAAAATCGGTGAAGTGCATGAAGGCGCTGCTACGATGGACTGGATGGAACAAGAGCAAGAGCGCGGGATTACCATCACGTCTGCGGCGACAACAGCTCAATGGAAAGGTCATCGTATTAACATTATCGACACACCAGGACACGTAGATTTCACAGTGGAAGTTGAACGTTCTTTACGCGTTTTAGACGGAGCAGTAGCAGTACTTGATGCGCAATCTGGGGTAGAGCCTCAGACTGAAACGGTATGGCGTCAGGCGACTACATACGGTGTTCCTCGTATTGTATTCGTTAACAAAATGGACAAAATCGGCGCTGATTTCTTATATTCTGTTAAAACACTTCATGACCGTTTGCAAGCGAATGCTCATCCGGTCCAATTGCCGATTGGCGCTGAAGATCAATTCAATGGCATTATTGATCTTGTTGAAATGTGCGCTTATCATTACCACGATGAATTAGGTAAAAACATTGAGCGCATTGAAATTCCAGAAGATTACCGCGATGTAGCAGAAGAATATCGCGGGAAATTGATTGAAGCAGTAGCGGAGCTTGATGAAGAATTAATGATGAAATATTTAGAAGGAGAAGAGGTTACAACAGAGGAATTAAAGGCAGCAATCCGTAAAGCCACTATTTCTGTTGAATTCTTCCCAGTATTCTGCGGCTCTGCTTTCAAAAACAAAGGTGTTCAGTTAATGCTAGATGGAGTCGTAGATTACCTACCTGCTCCAGTGGACATCCCGCCAATTAAAGGGGTTGTTCCAGATACAGAAGAAGAGACAGTGCGTGAATCTCGCGATGATGCTCCATTTGCAGCATTAGCGTTTAAAATTATGACAGACCCTTACGTTGGTAAGTTGACGTTCTTCCGCGTATATTCTGGTGCATTAGATTCCGGTTCATACGTATTGAACTCGACAAAACGTAAACGTGAACGTATCGGTCGTATTCTACAAATGCATGCGAACCACCGCCAAGAAATTTCTACAGTATATGCGGGTGATATCGCTGCAGCAGTAGGTTTAAAAGATACAACGACTGGAGATACTCTGTGCGATGAAAAAGCTCCTGTTATTTTGGAATCGATGACATTCCCAGAGCCAGTTATTCAAATTGCGATTGAACCAAAATCAAAAGCAGACCAAGACAAAATGAGCACAGCGTTGCAAAAGCTTCAAGAAGAAGACCCAACATTCCGCGCGTGGACAGACCAAGAAACAGGTCAGACCATTATTGCGGGTATGGGTGAGCTTCACCTTGATATCATTGTTGACCGTATGCGTCGGGAGTTCAAAGTAGAAGCGAATGTAGGTGCTCCACAAGTTGCATACCGCGAAACATTCCGCAAGTCTGCTCAAGTAGAAGGTAAATTCGTACGTCAGTCTGGTGGTCGCGGTCAATACGGTCACGTTTGGATTGAATTTACGCCAAACGAAGAAGGAAAAGGCTTTGAATTTGAAAATGCGATTGTCGGTGGGGTTGTTCCAAGAGAGTATATCCCGGCAATTCAAGCGGGTCTTGAAGACGCAATGCAAAATGGTGTTCTCGCTGGATATCCAGTTGTTGATATCAAAGCGAAACTATTCGATGGTTCTTACCACGATGTAGACTCAAGTGAAATGGCATTCAAAATTGCTGCTTCTCTTGCATTGAAAAACGCAGCAACAAAATGTGACCCAGTATTACTTGAGCCAATTATGAAAGTAGAAGTTGTCATTCCAGAAGAATACCTTGGTGACATTATGGGTGACATCACTTCTCGCCGCGGACGCGTAGAAGGCATGGAGGCTCGCGGTAACGCGCAAGTGGTACACGCGATGGTTCCATTATCCGAAATGTTCGGATATGCAACTTCATTGCGTTCTAATACGCAAGGACGCGGAGTATTCTCCATGGTATTTGATCACTATGAAGAAGTTCCAAAGAGCATTGCTGAGGAAATCATCAAAAAAAATAAAGGCGAATAATTGATTTTCTAGCATTGTTCAAGTATAAATACTTATGTAAGACTTGGGAGCAGACATGCTTGCATGTTTGCTTCCAAGCATTCAATATACTTAAAAATTAAAATGAAAATTATTATTTAAGGAGGATATCTATAATGGCTAAAGCGAAATTTGAACGCTCTAAACCACACGTTAACATTGGTACAATTGGCCACGTTGACCATGGTAAAACAACTTTAACAGCTGCAATCACAACTGTTCTTGCGAAACAAGGTAAAGCAGAAGCTCGTGCATACGATCAAATCGACGCTGCTCCAGAAGAGCGTGAGCGCGGTATCACAATCTCAACTGCACACGTTGAGTACGAAACTGACAACCGCCACTATGCACACGTTGACTGCCCAGGACACGCTGACTACGTGAAAAACATGATCACTGGTGCGGCACAAATGGACGGCGCGATCCTTGTAGTATCTGCTGCTGACGGTCCAATGCCACAAACTCGTGAGCACATTCTTCTTTCTCGCCAAGTAGGCGTACCATACATCGTAGTATTCTTAAACAAATGCGATATGGTAGACGACGAGGAATTATTAGAACTTGTTGAAATGGAAGTTCGTGACCTATTGTCTGAATACGAATTCCCTGGCGATGAAATCCCAGTAATCAAAGGTTCTGCGTTAAAAGCTCTTGAAGGTGACGCTGAATGGGAAGCTAAAATCGTTGAGCTTATGAACGCTGTTGATGAGTATATCCCAACTCCACAACGCGACACTGATAAACCATTCATGATGCCAGTTGAGGACGTATTCTCTATCACTGGTCGTGGTACAGTTGCTACTGGTCGTGTTGAGCGCGGTATCTTAAAAGTTGGTGACGTTGTAGACATCATCGGTCTTGCTGATGAGCCAAAATCTACAACAGTTACTGGTGTAGAAATGTTCCGTAAGCTTCTTGACCAAGCAGAAGCTGGTGACAACATCGGTGCACTTCTTCGCGGTGTTGCTCGCGATGAAATCCAACGTGGTCAAGTACTTGCAAAACCAGGCACAATCACACCACACACAAAATTTAAAGCAGAAGTTTACGTATTATCTAAAGAAGAAGGTGGACGTCATACCCCATTCTTCTCTAACTACCGTCCACAATTCTACTTCCGTACAACTGACGTTACTGGTATCATCACTCTACCAGAAGGCGTAGAGATGGTTATGCCTGGCGACAACATCGAAATGACAGTAGAATTGATTGCACCTATCGCGATTGAAGAAGGTACAAAATTCTCTATTCGCGAAGGTGGACGTACAGTAGGCGCTGGCGTTGTATCTTCTATCATTGAATAATCATAGAAAGGGTTTGCTTCAAGCAAACCCTTTTTTATTGTTGAAAATCTATCTGGGCAGCGTTGTCTTCATTACTTGTCTATGACGGAAAGTTGCGTCGCCATCAAAAAGATGAAAATTGTGTTTTGCTATGTTTTGGTTCTCATAAATAATAAAAACTCGTGGTGCTAGATCTAATCGAATCACTTATTGTCTCCATGCTTGTATACATATGATGATATCTATTAAAACTCATGATCGTTTGACTGCAAAAGTAAATCATCATCCGCTCATATGAGAATCAAATCATGTCGATATGAAAGTATTTTCAACATAGACTCAAGAAATAGGGGCCTAAATCTCAATAATGAAATTCAGGCCAATAGGTTTATAAATGTCCCCATTCGTCTACAATGGATTCAGGCATTTTTGACACGCGTTGATAAGCTGTAGCGAAAATCAGTTTTACGATAAAACAATGGATGCAAAGCGAGATTTTGCTTGCATTTCATTATAGATATCTGTATAATATCTAATGTTGGTCTTTGACTGCGATGAAGTGGAAGGTTGCTGACACACCCGGCCGCTTTGCCATGGCGAGTGTGAGGAAATTTCCACGGAGAATGTCTATTTTTAAAATAGGCGAAGAAGGAGGGAAAATAATGGCAAAAGAAAAAATTCGTATCCGTTTAAAAGCTTACGATCATCGAATCCTTGATCAATCTGCTGAGAAAATCGTAGAGACAGCAAAACGTTCAGGTGCAAAAGTATCTGGGCCGATTCCATTACCAACAGAAAGAACTGTTTATACGATTTTACGTGCTGTTCACAAGTATAAAGACTCTCGTGAACAATTTGAAATGCGTACACATAAACGTTTGATCGATATCGTAAACCCAACTCCACAAACTGTGGATTCATTAATGCGTTTGGACTTACCATCCGGTGTCGATATTGAAATCAAGCTTTAATTGTAAAAACGAATTTATAGGAGGTGTGACAAATGACCAAAGGAATCTTAGGGAGAAAAATTGGTATGACGCAGGTATTCGCAGAAAACGGCGATCTAATTCCGGTAACGGTAATTGAAGCGACTCCTAACGTTGTTCTTCAAAAGAAAACAGTTGAAAATGATGGCTATGAAGCAATCCAATTAGGTTTTGAAGATAAACGCGAAAAGTTAGCCAACAAACCGGAAAAAGGTCATGTAGCCAAAGCGAACACTGCACCTAAGCGCTTCATCCGTGAAATCCGCGGTGCTAACGCAGCGGAATACGAAGTTGGTCAGGAAGTCAAAGTTGATATTTTCGCTGAGGGCGATATGATCGATGTAACAGGAGTTTCAAAAGGTAAAGGATTCCAAGGTGCAATTAAGCGCCATGGCCAATCTCGTGGACCTATGGCTCACGGTTCTCGCTATCATCGCCGTCCTGGTTCAATGGGTCCTATTGCGCCAAACCGCGTATTTAAATCGAAAGAATTGCCAGGTCGCATGGGCGGAGAGCGTGTTACAGTTCAAAACTTGAAAATTGTAAAAGTAGATGTAGAACGTAATCTGCTTCTTGTTAAAGGAAATGTACCTGGTCCAAATAAAGGACTTGTTGTGATCAAAAGTGCGGTTAAAGCAAAAGTGAAATAACTTTCTTAAGAAAGGAGGAATTATCCAATGCCAAAAGTAGCATTGTACAACCAAAACGGAGCAACTGTTGGAGAAATTGAATTAAACGATTCCGTATTTGGTATTGAGCCAAATAAACATGTGTTATTTGAAGCAGTGATTATGCAACGTGCTTCTTTGCGTCAAGGAACGCACAAAACGAAAAATCGCGCTGAAGTAAGCGGCGGTGGCCGTAAACCATGGCGCCAAAAAGGTACTGGACGTGCTCGTCAAGGTTCGATCCGCTCTCCACAATGGCGTGGCGGCGGTACTGTGTTTGGTCCAGTTCCACGCAGTTACAGCTACAAGCTTCCAAAGAAAGTTCGTCGTTTAGCTATTAAATCTGCTTTGTCTTCAAAAGTTCTTGAAAATAACATTGTTGTATTAGACAACTTAGCTTTAGAAGCACCAAAAACAAAAGAAATGGTGAAAATTTTAAGCAATCTTTCTGCAGACCGCAAAGCGTTAATCGTAACAGCGGACATCAATGAAAATATCATGCTATCGGCACGCAACATTCCTGGAGTAACAGTGGTTGCTGCTAACGGAATCAACGTGCTTGATGTGTTAAACCACGATAAGCTTGTGATTACAAAAGCAGCCGTGGAAAAAGTAGAGGAGGTGCTTGCATAATGAAAGATCCTCGCGATATTATTAAGCGCCCCGTTATCACTGAAAACTCAATGAATTTAGTGGCTGAGAAAAAATATACATTCGAAGTGGATGTAAAAGCAAACAAAACAGAAGTAAAAGATGCTGTCGAAGCAATTTTTGGCGTAAAGGTTGCGAAAGTCAACATCATGAACTACAAAGGAAAGTTCAAACGAGTTGGCCGTTATAGCGGGCTTACAAACCGCCGTCGCAAAGCGATTGTGACATTAACACCAGACAGCAAAGAGATCGAATTGTTCGAAGTATAAGTTTAACAGAGAAGGAGGGAAACCGACATGGCGATTAAAAAATACAAACCAACGTCCAACGGTCGCCGTGGCATGACAGTTCTTGATTTCTCAGAAATCACAACTGACAAGCCAGAGAAATCATTGCTTGCGCCTTTAAAGAAAAAAGGTGGTCGTAACAACCAAGGTAAGTTGACAGTTCGTCACCAAGGTGGCGGTCATAAGCGTCAATATCGTATCATCGATTTCAAACGCGACAAAGATGGCATTCCAGGACGCGTTGCTACAATCGAGTACGATCCAAACCGTTCAGCGAACATTGCGTTGATTCACTATGTAGATGGTGAAAAACGTTATATTATCGCTCCTAAAAACTTAGAAGTAGGCATGGAAATCATGTCTGGTCCAGAAGCGGACATCAAAGTAGGGAATGCACTACCGCTTGCGAATATCCCTGTTGGTACTTTAGTACACAACATTGAATTGAAACCAGGAAAAGGTGGACAGCTTGTTCGTTCTGCTGGTACATCTGCACAAGTGCTTGGTAAAGAAGGCAAGTATGTTCTTGTTCGTTTAGCTTCTGGTGAAGTTCGCATGATTTTAGGTGCTTGCCGTGCGACAATTGGTCAAGTAGGTAACGAACAACATGAGCTTGTCAATGTTGGTAAAGCAGGACGTGCTCGTTGGTTAGGCATCCGTCCAACTGTTCGCGGTTCCGTTATGAACCCTGTTGATCACCCACATGGTGGTGGTGAAGGTAAAGCACCAATCGGACGCAAGTCGCCAATGACTCCATGGGGTAAACCAACTCTTGGATTCAAAACTCGTAAAAAGAAAAATAAATCCGATAAATTTATTGTACGTCGTCGTAAAAAATAACGGGGTTGAACTACGGTTCTTAAGAACCGTAGAACAATCACGAAGGGAGGTTTATTTATGGGTCGCAGCCTAAAAAAAGGTCCTTTTTGTGATGATCATTTAATGAAAAAAGTTGAAAAGTTAAATGAGACTGGACAAAAACAAGTAATTAAAACATGGTCTCGTCGTTCGACGATTTTCCCACAATTCATCGGTCACACAATCGCGGTATATGATGGACGCAAACATGTACCTGTGTACATTACAGAGGATATGGTAGGACACAAGCTTGGTGAATTCGCACCAACGCGCACATACAAAGGTCATGCTGGCGATGATAAGAAAACAAAACGTTAATGAGAGGAGGCTCATTTATGCAAGCTAAAGCTGTTGCTAGAACAGTTCGTATTGCTCCTCGTAAAGCTCGTTTAGTGATTGATTTGATTCGAGGAAAGCAAGTAGGTGAAGCAGTAGCGATTCTTCGTCATACTCCTAAAGCTGCTTCTCCAATTATTGAGAAAGTATTGAAATCTGCTGTAGCGAATGCAGAGCATAACTATGATATGGATGTTAACAATTTAGTCGTAACAGAGGCATATGTGGATGAAGGTCCAACATTGAAACGCTTCCGTCCTCGCGCAATGGGTCGTGCGAGCGCGATCAACAAACGCACAAGCCATATTACGATCGTTGTTTCAGAAAAGAAGGAGGGATAATCAGTGGGTCAAAAGGTGAATCCAGTCGGTCTTCGCATCGGTATTATCCGTGATTGGGAATCAAGATGGTATGCTGAAAAAGATTATGCGGATCTTTTGCATGAAGACCTTAAAGTGCGTGAGTACATCACGAAACGTTTAAGCGATGCGGCTGTTTCTAAAGTAGAAATCGAACGTGCAGCTAACCGTATCAACATTACGATCCATACTGCTAAACCAGGCATGGTTATCGGTAAAGGCGGCACAGAAGTCGAAGCGCTTCGCAAAGCTCTTAACCAACTAACGGGGAAACGTGTTCATATCAACATTTTAGAAATCAAAAAACCGGATTTAGATGCGAAATTAGTAGCTGAAAATATTGCGCGTCAAATTGAAAACCGCGTATCGTTCCGTCGTGCACAAAAACAAGCGATTCAACGCACAATGCGTGCTGGTGCAAAAGGAATTAAAACAATGGTATCTGGTCGCTTAGGCGGTGCCGATATCGCTCGTTCTGAACACTACAGTGAAGGAACAGTTCCACTCCACACTCTTCGTGCTGACATTGACTATGCAACAGCAGAAGCGGATACAACATATGGAAAAATCGGTGTGAAAGTATGGATTTATCGTGGAGAGGTCCTTCCTGCGAAAAAGAAAACTGAGGAAGGAGGAAATTAATTATGTTAATGCCAAAACGCGTGAAATTCCGTCGTGAACATCGTGGACGCATGAGAGGCCGCGCAAAAGGCGGTACAGAAGTGCATTTCGGTGAATATGGATTACAAGCATTAGAATCTGCTTGGATTACGAACCGTCAAATCGAGGCTGCTCGTCGTGCGATGACTCGTTATATGAGACGTGGCGGTAAAGTTTGGATCAAAATTTTCCCTTCAAAGCCTTATACAGCAAAACCTTTAGAAGTGCGCATGGGTTCCGGTAAAGGGGCGCCTGAAGGTTGGGTAGCGGTTGTAAAACCTGGTAAAGTAATGTTCGAAATTGCGGGTGTTTCTGAAGAAGTAGCACGCGAAGCATTGCGTTTAGCTTCTCATAAACTTCCGATTAAGTGTAAGTTTGTAAAACGTGAAGAAATTGGTGGTGAATCTAATGAAAGCTAAAGAAATCCGTGACCTTACCACTGCCGAGATTGAACAAAAAATTAAATCTTTAAAAGAAGAATTATTCAACCTTCGCTTCCAATTAGCGACAGGCCAATTAGAAAACACAGCTCGCATTCGCGAAGTGCGTAAATCTATTGCCCGCATGAAAACGATCGTTCGCGAGAGAGAGATTGCTGCTAATAAATAAACGCTTGAGAGGAGGTTCGCGACATGAGTGAACGCAATCAACGTAAAGTATACATTGGCCGCGTTGTGTCTGACAAAATGGACAAAACGGTGACGGTTCTTGTAGAAACATACAAAAAACATCCGCTTTATGGAAAGCGTGTTAAATACTCCAAAAAATATAAAGCGCATGACGAAAACAACGTAGCAAAAGTTGGCGATATCGTAAAAATCATGGAAACTCGTCCGCTTTCTGCAACAAAGCGTTTCCGTCTTGTAGAAGTAGTGGAAAAAGCGATTATTCTTTAATGATGTTCGGATGATTGATATAATTCCGAAGGGAGGTTTCGTAAATGATTCAACAAGAAACTCGTATGAAGGTTGCAGATAACTCTGGTGCGCGTGAAGTGCTTGTCATTAAAGTGTTAGGTGGTTCCGGTCGTCGCTATGCGAACATCGGCGATGTTGTTGTAGTGACTGTTAAGGACGCAACACCAGGTGGCGTTGTTAAAAAAGGTCAAGTTGTAAAAGCTGTTGTGGTTCGTACAAAACGTGGTGTGCGTCGCGCAGACGGCTCTTACATTCGCTTTGACGAAAACGCATGCGTGATCATCCGTGACGACAAAAGCCCACGCGGAACTCGTATTTTCGGCCCAGTTGCGCGTGAATTACGTGAAAAAGATTTTATGAAAATCGTTTCTCTAGCTCCAGAAGTGATTTAATGAATAGGAAAAGCCTTTCAAGGAGGTGCGAACTACGATGCATGTAAAAAAAGGTGATAAAGTACAAGTAATCTCTGGTAAAGATAAAGGAAAGCAAGGGGTTGTACTTGCAGCGTTCCCTAAGAAAAACCGAGTGCTTGTAGAAGGAGTAAACATCGTTAAAAAACACGCAAAACCATCTCAAGTAAACCCTCAAGGCGGTATTATTAGCAAAGAGGCACCAATTCACGTTTCAAACGTAATGCCTTTAGATCCTAAAACAGGAACTCCAACTCGCGTAGGCTATAAATTAGTAGATGGAAAAAAAGTACGTTACGCGAAAAAATCTGGTGAAATTTTAGATAAATAATCGTGATGTGAGAAAGGAGGTACTTACATGAACCGCCTAAAAGAAAAATATGTAAAAGAAGTTATTCCTGCTCTTATGAGCAAGTTTAACTATAAATCTGTAATGCAAGTTCCAAAAATCGAAAAAATCGTCATCAACATGGGTGTTGGTGATGCGGTGCAAAACGCGAAAGCATTGGACAATGCTGTTGAAGAGCTAGCATTAATTTCTGGTCAAAAACCAGTTGTCACTCGTGCGAAAAAATCAATCGCTGGTTTCCGTCTTCGTGAAGGTATGCCAATCGGAGCGAAAGTCACATTACGCGGAGAGCGCATGTATGAGTTTTTTGATAAATTAATCTCTGTTTCTCTTCCACGTGTTCGCGACTTCCGCGGCGTATCAAAAAAATCATTCGACGGCCGCGGTAACTATACATTAGGGATCAAAGAACAGCTAATTTTCCCTGAAATTGACTACGATAAAGTCAACAAAGTTCGTGGTATGGACATTGTGATCGTTACAACAGCAAACACTGATGAGGAAGCTCATGAGTTGTTAACATTGCTTGGTATGCCGTTCCAAAAATAATGAATCCCATTTATAAAAAGAGGGAGGCGAAAATGTGGCTAAGAAATCAATGATCGCGAAACAAAAACGCGCACCAAAGTTTAAAGTTCAGGCGTACACTCGCTGCGAACGCTGCGGACGTCCACACTCCGTTTATCGCAAGTTTAAACTTTGCCGTATTTGTTTCCGTGAATTAGCATATAAAGGTCAAATTCCTGGTGTGAAAAAAGCAAGCTGGTAATCAACCCGTGAATTGGGAAGGAGGTAAAACATAATGGTGATGACAGATCCAATTGCAGATATGCTTACTCGCATTCGTAATGCGAACATGGTGCGTCACGAAAAACTTGAAGTCCCTGCTTCGAAAATGAAGAAAGAAATCGCAGAAATCTTAAAACGTGAAGGCTTCATTCGTGATGTCGAATACATCGAAGATAACAAACAAGGTGTTCTCCGTATTTTCTTAAAATACGGTCCAAATAATGAGCGCGTTATTACTGGTCTTAAACGCATCAGCAAGCCTGGTTTGCGCGTTTATGCCAAAGCTAATGAAGTGCCTCGTGTATTGAACGGTTTAGGTATCGCTATTATTTCTACGTCTCAAGGAATTTTAACAGATAAAGAAGCGCGTCAAAAAGGAACTGGCGGCGAAGTGTTAGCATACATCTGGTAATCAGTCTTTTTAAGAATGGAGGTGTCAAGTTATGTCACGTGTTGGTAAAAAACCAATCGAAATTCCTGCAGGTGTAACAGTAACAGTTAACGGCAGCACCGTTACAGTAAAAGGACCGAAAGGCGAATTGACTCGTGCTTTCCATCCTGATATGACAATCACAGTGGAAGACAATATTCTCACAGTTTCTCGTCCAAGTGATGCAAAAGAGCATCGCACTCTTCACGGTACAACACGCAGCTTATTGGCGAACATGGTGGAAGGAGTTTCAAAAGGATACGAGAAAGGCCTTGAATTAGTAGGGGTCGGTTATCGTGCATCAAAACAAGGCAAAAAGCTCGTTCTTAGTGTCGGGTACTCTCATCCTGTTGAAATTGAGCCAGAAGAGGGTCTTGAAATTGAGGTTCCTTCACAAACAAAAATTGTTGTTAAAGGTGCGGACAAACAACGTGTTGGTGAATTAGCAGCAAACATTCGTGCGGTACGCTCTCCAGAACCATACAAAGGAAAAGGTATTCGTTACGAAGGCGAAGTTGTACGTCGTAAAGAAGGTAAAACAGGTAAGAAATAATGCTGCTTAGGTAAATGAAAGGAGTGACGGAAATGATCACTAAGCTTGATAAAAACGCAGTTCGCAAAAAAAGACATGCTCGCGTTCGGAGAAAATTATTTGGAACTGCTGAACGTCCACGCTTAAATGTGTTCCGTTCCAACAAGCACATTTATGCACAAATTATTGATGATGTCAAAGCTGTAACCATTGTTAGTGCTTCTACACTTGATAAAGAGTTCAACTTAGACGCAACTGGAAATGTAGATGCAGCACAAAAAGTGGGCGAATTAGTTGCAAAACGCGCATTAGAAAAAGGAATTAAAAGCGTAGTATTTGACCGCGGTGGATATTTATACCATGGCCGTGTAAAAGCACTTGCTGACGCTGCTCGCGAAGCTGGGTTAGAATTCTAATTATAAAGGAGGGACAGAGATGCGTCGCATTGATCCAAATAAACTTGAACTTGAAGAACGCGTAGTTGCCGTTAACCGTGTAGCAAAAGTAGTAAAAGGTGGACGTCGATTCCGTTTCGCTGCTCTTGTTGTTGTTGGTGACAAGAACGGTCATGTCGGATTTGGAACTGGAAAGGCTCAAGAGGTTCCAGATGCGATTCGCAAAGCGATTGAAGATGCTAAGAAAAACTTGATTACAGTGCCGATCGTTGGTACAACCATTCCTCATGAAGTAGTCGGCCACTTTGGTGCGGGTGAAATCATCTTAAAGCCGGCTTCTGAAGGTACAGGAGTTATCGCAGGTGGTCCAGCTCGTGCAGTACTTGAATTAGCAGGAGTAAGTGACATTCTATCTAAATCCATCGGTTCTAACACGCCTGTCAACATGGTGCGCGCGACAATCGACGGCTTAAAACAATTGAAACGCGCAGAAGATGTAGCAAAATTGCGTGGTAAAACAGTTGAGGAACTGTTAGGATAAGGAGGGAAATACAAATGGCGAAAAAATTAGCGATTACCCTCACTCGCAGCGTGATTGGTCGTCCTGAAGATCAACGTGTCACTGTAAAAACTTTAGGTTTGCGAAAATTGCATCAAACAGTTGTTCATAACGATAATCCAGCGATTCGCGGAATGATTAATAAAGTATCGCATCTTGTGAAAGTACAAGAGCTAGAACAATAATTAGTATAAGGAGGTGCCTCGCGATGAAACTTCATGAATTACAACCAGCACCAGGCTCCCGCAAAGAACGTAACCGTGTGGGTCGTGGTATCGGTTCTGGTAACGGTAAAACGTCTGGTAAAGGTCACAAAGGACAGAATGCTCGTTCAGGTGGCGGTGTAAGACTTGGTTTTGAAGGTGGTCAAACTCCTTTATTCCGTCGTCTTCCAAAACGCGGCTTTACAAACATCAATCGAAAAGAATATGCGATCGTAAATCTTGATACGCTCAACCGCTTTGAAGATGGCACAGAAGTAACACCTGAGCTTCTTTTAGAAACAGGTGTAATCAGCAAGCTGAAAGCTGGTTTGAAAATTTTAGGAAATGGTCAAATTGAGAAAAAATTAACAGTGAAAGCACATAAATTCTCCTCTGCTGCAAAAGAAGCGATTGAAGCTGCTGGCGGTAAAACTGAGGTGATTTAATGTTTCGAACAATCTCCAACTTTATGCGCGTGGGTGACATAAGAAAGAAAATTCTGTTCACCCTCCTTATGCTCATTGTGTTCCGGATTGGGACGTTTATTCCTGTTCCAAGCGTGAACGCTGATGTATTGAAAATGCAAGACCAGTTAAATGTGTTCGGCGTTCTCAATACATTTGGGGGAGGGGCTTTAAAAAACTTCTCCATTTTTGCTATGGGGGTTATGCCTTACATTACAGCATCCATCATCGTACAGCTGCTACAGATGGATGTTGTTCCTAAATTTACGGAATGGTCCAAACAAGGAGAGGTTGGACGACGTAAATTAGCTCAGTTTACCCGCTACTTTACGATTGTGCTTGGCTTCATCGAAGCATTCGGTATGTCATACGGCTTTAACAATATGACAAATGGCATGTTAATTAAAAATCCTGGAGTGCCGACATATTTGCTTATCGCGCTTGTATTAACTGCGGGTACATCGTTTTTAATGTGGTTAGGAGAACAAATTACAGCAAAGGGAGTAGGAAACGGAATCTCCATTATCATCTTTGCGGGTATCGTTTCGGGAATCCCTTCTACTCTTAACCAAATTTACGCCCAGCAGTTTGAAAACGCTGGTGATCAGCTATTTTTAAGAATTGTAACGGTGCTTCTTATCGCTTTAGCTGTGATTGCCATCATTGTTGGAGTCATCTACGTTCAACAAGCGTTTAGAAAGATTCCAATTCAGTATGCAAAGCGATTGGAGGGACGCAGTCCGGTAGGCGGTCACTCTACTCATTTGCCGTTAAAAGTAAATCCGGCAGGGGTTATTCCTGTTATTTTTGCGGTGTCGTTTATTGTTGCACCACCGACAATTGCATCGTTTTTCGGCTCGAATGATGTAACATTGTGGATCAAGAAAACGTTTGATTATACACAGCCAGTTGGTATGATTATATATGTGGCATTAATTATTGCCTTTACGTACTTCTATGCCTTTGTTCAAGTGAACCCGGAGCAAATGGCGGACAATCTGAAAAAACAAGGTGGATATATTCCAGGCATTCGCCCAGGAAGAAACACTCAAGAATACGTAACCAAAGTTCTTTATCGTCTCACATTTGTTGGTTCAATATTTTTAGCAGTAATCGCTGTTCTTCCTGTATTTTTTGTCAAGGTTGCTAATTTGCCAGATTCTGCTCGAATCGGTGGAACGAGCTTGCTGATTGTGATTGGAGTTGCGCTTGAAACCATGAAGCAGCTTGAAAGTCAATTAGTTAAACGACATTACAAAGGTTTCATTAAGTAAAGAGGTTTGCGGGGGAGTTCATTCCCTCTACCTCACTAGAGTTGAGGGGGAACTATGATGAACTTAGTTTTAATGGGATTGCCAGGTGCCGGAAAAGGGACACAGGCAGAAAAAATTGTGGAGAAATATGAGATTCCTCATATTTCAACTGGAGACATGTTTCGAGCAGCTATTAAAGAAAGAACAGCATTAGGATTACAAGCTAAAGAATACATGGATCGTGGCGATCTTGTACCAGACGAAGTAACAATCGGCATCGTTCGTGAACGCTTAAGCAAAGACGATTGCCAAAGAGGATTTTTGCTTGATGGGTTCCCACGAACAGTAGCTCAAGCGGAAGCATTAGAAAGCATGCTAACGGAGCTTGGCCGTTCGATTGATTCCGTTATTAATATTCAAGTAGATAAAGAAATTTTAATGGAACGTTTGACAGGAAGACGCATTTGCAAAGACTGCGGTGCCACATACCATTTAGTATTCAATCCACCTGCCCAATCAGGAGTTTGTGATAAGTGTGGTGGAGAGCTTTACCAGCGTGCAGATGACAATGCCGAAACGGTTGCGAACCGTTTGGAAGTCAATATGAAGCAAGCACAGCCGTTGCTTGATTTTTATCAGTCTAAAGGGTATTTGCACAACATTAACGGACAACAGGAAATTGAACAGGTTTTTGCGGATATTTGTGAATTGCTTGGGGGCTTAAAGTAATGATCATTTGCAAAACCCCTCGTGAAATCGAAGTGATGCGTGAAGCTGGGCGAATCGTAGCTCTTACTCACCAAGAATTGCAAAAACATATTCAGCCTGGAATCACTACTAAAGAGCTTGATCAAATCGCTGAAAAAGTCATTCGCCAGCATGGAGCCACTCCTTCTTTTAAAGGATACAACGGATTCCCGGGCAGCATTTGCGCTTCAGTGAATGAAGAGCTGGTGCACGGCATCCCTGGTAACCGCGTTTTAGAAGAGGGCGATATCATTAGCATTGATATCGGTGCTCAATATAATGGCTACCATGCTGATTCAGCTTGGACGTATCCAGTCGGCCCAATTGCTGACGAAACGAAAAAGCTTCTAGAAGTGACGGAACAATCTTTATATATAGGTTTAAAGGAAGCGAAGCCAGGAGTCCGCTTATCCAATATTTCTCATGCTATTCAAACATATGTAGAAGCACACCATTTTTCAATTGTCCGCGAGTATGTCGGGCATGGAATTGGTCAAAACTTACATGAAGACCCGCAAATTCCACATTATGGTCCGCCAAATAAAGGGCCACGGCTGAAGCCAGGCATGGTATTGTGCATTGAACCGATGGTGAATGCGGGGAGCCGTTATGTAAGAACGCTTGAAGATGATTGGACAGTTGTAACAGTAGACGGAAAAATGTGCGCTCATTTTGAGCATACAATCGCCATTACAGAGACCGGCTATGAGATTTTAACTACCCTCTAATCGAAGGTGAAATCATTGCATACAGGCTCACCATGCCAAATCGGACAAATTGTGTTGATTACACATGGTCGTGAAGCAGGGCAATATGCTGTCGTTGTTGGAATCGTTGATGAGCGGTTTGTTCTGCTTGCTGATGGAAGCAAGCGGAAGTTTGACTTCCCGAAAAAGAAGAATGTCCAGCATATAAAGTTGCTAGACATTATTTCCCCGGAAGTTAAAAACAGCATCCTTGAAACTGGTCGTGTGACAAACGGTAAATTGCGTTATGCATTAATGAAATATGTTACTGATTCGAAGAAGGGAGAGCCGATCCATGGCGAAGGACGATGTAATTGAAGTGGAAGGAACAGTTGTTGAGACATTGCCTAATGCAATGTTTAAGGTGGAGCTTGAAAATGGCCACACAGTGTTAGCACATGTTTCTGGTAAAATTCGCATGCATTTCATTCGTATTTTACCTGGAGATAAAGTTACGGTAGAATTATCTCCATACGATTTAACTCGTGGCAGAATTACGTACCGTTATAAATAATCAGTACTCCGCATGAACAAGGAGGTAAAAAATCATGAAGGTCAGACCATCAGTGAAACCAATCTGCGAAAAATGTAAAGTCATTCGCAGACGTGGAAAAGTTATGGTAATTTGCGAAAACCCAAAACACAAACAAAAACAAGGGTAATTTTTAAGGAGGTGTAAAAATTATGGCACGTATTGCAGGTGTAGATATTCCTCGTGAGAAACGTGTAGTTATTTCTTTAACATACATTTACGGTATCGGTAAACCAACTGCACAAAAAATTCTAGCAGAAGCAGGTGTTTCTGAAGATACTCGCGTTCGCGATTTAACAGAAGAAGAATTAGGGAAAATCCGTGAAATTGTTGACCGCTTAAAAGTAGAAGGAGATCTTCGTCGTGAAGTATCTTTAAATATTAAACGTCTGATGGAAATTGGCTGCTACCGTGGCCTTCGTCATCGCCGCGGCTTGCCAGTTCGCGGTCAAAATACGAAAAACAATGCTCGCACACGTAAAGGTCCGCGCCGCACAGTAGCGAATAAGAAAAAATAATTAGGCAAAGGAGGTACATGAACGAATGGCACGTAAAACAAATACACGCAAACGCCGCGTGAAAAAAAATATTGAATCAGGTATTGCTCATATTCGTTCTACATTTAACAATACAATCGTGACAATTACTGATGTCCATGGCAATGCAATCTCTTGGTCAAGTGCTGGTGCATTAGGGTTCAAAGGTTCTCGTAAGTCTACTCCATTTGCGGCACAAATGGCTGCAGAAGCAGCTGCGAAAGCTTCGATGGAGCATGGTATGAAAACTATTGAGGTAAACGTAAAAGGTCCTGGCGCTGGTCGTGAGGCTGCCATCCGTGCACTTCAAGCTGCTGGATTGGAAATTACAGCAATTAAAGATGTTACTCCTGTTCCACATAATGGATGCCGTCCGCCAAAACGTCGCCGTGTTTAATTTCTCTGTATAGATTTTGTATCCTCTTGTCAATAATGGGATATGATATCGTTTTCTAGCAGAGAAGCTTTACTCATTTAATGCGCACATTCGGGAACTGATTCATGGGGGAATTTCGATTAGACGCATATCGTTTGGTCGGGGTTTCGACGTTTTGAAGGAGGGTATGTATAGATCATGATCGAAATCGAAAAGCCAAAAATCGAGACGGTTGAAATCAGCGAAGATGCCAAGTATGGCAAATTCGTCGTTGAACCACTTGAGCGTGGATATGGTACAACTTTGGGTAACTCCTTACGTCGTATCCTATTATCCTCACTCCCTGGTGCCGCTGTGACATCTATTCAAATAGATGGTGTACTGCATGAGTTTTCAACAATTGAAGGCGTCGTAGAAGATGTGACAGCAATGATCTTAAACATTAAAAAACTTGCGTTGAAAATTTACTCTGAAGAAGAAAAGACGCTTGAAATTGATGTACAGGGTGAAGGAGTTGTCACGGCTGCGGATATTACTCACGACAGCGATGTTGAGATACTAAATCCGGATCTTCATATTGCTACGCTGGCCGAAGGCGGTCATCTTCGCATGAGAATGACGGCAAGACGCGGGCGTGGGTATACTCCAGCTGATGCGAATAAACGCGAGGATCAGCCAATAGGTGTTATCCCTATCGATTCGATTTATACACCGGTATCGCGCGTATCTTATCAAGTAGAAAACACTCGTGTTGGGCAAGTGACCAATTATGATAAGTTAACGCTGGATGTATGGACAGATGGAAGCATTGGTCCGAAAGAAGCCGTTGCTCTTGGCGCTAAAATTTTGACAGAGCACTTAAATATTTTCGTCGGTCTTACAGATGAAGCACAAAATGCAGAAATCATGGTTGAAAAAGAAGAAGACCAAAAGGAAAAAGTGCTTGAAATGACAATCGAGGAACTCGATTTGTCCGTTCGTTCCTATAACTGCTTGAAGCGTGCAGGAATCAACACTGTTCAAGAGCTCGCACAGAAAACAGAAGAAGATATGATGAAAGTGCGCAACCTAGGACGGAAATCCCTTGAGGAAGTCAAAGCAAAGCTTGAGGAGCTAGGGTTAGGGTTGCGTAAAGATGACTAGTTAACATTTGATTAACTAGGCATTTTCATGTTACAAGTTATTCAAAAAAGGAGGGACATCTCTCATGTCATACAGAAAATTAGGACGCACAAGCGCTCAACGTAAAGCGTTACTTCGTGACTTAGCTACGGATTTAATTATTAATGAGCGCATTGAAACGACAGAAGCTCGTGCAAAAGAATTGCGCTCTGTAGTAGAAAAAATGATTACTTTAGGAAAACGCGGCGATCTACATGCTCGTCGTCAAGCAGCTGCATTTATCCGCCCAGAGGTAGCAAACACAGAAACTGGTCAGGATGCGATTCAAAAATTATTTAGCGATATCGCTCCTCGCTACCAAGAGCGTCAAGGCGGCTACACTCGCATCATGAAACTTGGACCACGTCGTGGCGACGGCGCTCCAATGGTTGTTATTGAACTCGTTTAATACGATTCGGTTGACTAACAAGGGCGAGACAGTTTATTTTGAACTGGATCTATGCCCTTTTTTTATTTCCCTTTTGAATATGTGATGTAGTAGAGTAAAGAGTAGAGATAGATATTCCGTGGTGTTAGATCCAATCGCTCCATTGGTTAGCCTTGGGTTCTATGACTTGGAACGAACGGTATGTGTAAAAATTGATGATTGGGAGACAAGGAGATGACTGGTCTCGGTCACGCTTTGGTGCCGACCCATAAGCCTCTTTACAGACAACCTATTTGTGAGGAAGCGGTGTCGTTCCGTCACGCAACCGCCGAAGCAATCGGGTCATCACCAGCTCACACAGGGACAAATGGTAAAGCCTTCATATACGCGTAATGCTCAACAAGCGCCACGGTGTATAGATGTAACTTACCATGACTGCATATCCATGCAAAAGTTAAGAGGCTAAGTTGCATCTATATAGATCGAGATGAGAGGAAGAAGAAGAGTGGAAGAAATAGCGGTATCAGTAGAAAATCTTTTCTTTCAATATCCTAATCAACCGAATGATGCGATTCGCAATGTTAGCTTTCAAATCAAAAAAGGTGAATGGGTCGCCATTGTTGGCCATAATGGCTCTGGCAAATCGACGATTGCGAAGCTTCTCATGGGTCTATTAAAGCCGAAAAGCGGCATCATCAAAGTATTTGATCAGTTGCTAAATGAAGAAACGATTTGGAGTATTCGCAAACGCATGGGCATCGTTTTTCAAAATCCAGACAATCAATTTGTTGGAACTACTGTGCAAGATGACATTGCTTTTGGTTTGGAAAATAACGGAGTTCCTCGGGAACAGATGATTGAGCGTGTGAAGTCTGCTATTCAGCAAGTAGGAATGGAAGAATTTTTGTTAAGAGAGCCTCATCATTTATCAGGGGGACAAAAGCAGAGAGTCGCTATTGCTGGAGTGATTGCGTTACAGCCAGATATCATTATTTTAGATGAGGCTACCTCAATGCTTGATCCGCGCGGAAGGAGAGAGGTCATTGGGGCCATCGAAAAGCTAAAAGTGAAACACCATATGACGGTCATCTCTATCACCCACGATTTAGAAGAGGCGATGAAAGCGGATAAAATGATTGTGATGAACCGTGGCGAGACCATGTCTGAGGGAACACCACAGCAAATTTTCTCTTTGGGAGAAAAGCTGGAGGAAATTCGTTTAGATCTTCCCTTTGTCATTAAAATAAGAAATGAATTAAAGCAGGCGGGGCTTCCCCTTCAATTGAATGATGCGTCGCTAGAGGGGCTGGTGAATGAATTATGGACATTGTATTTGAACAAGTAGAACATATTTATCAGGCGAATTCACCGTTTTCACAAAGAGCTTTATACGATGTCAATTTATCGATAAAAAGTGGCACTTACGTGGCGATTATCGGCCATACTGGATCTGGAAAATCTACATTGCTGCAGCATTTAAATGGGCTCTTGCAGCCAACAAAGGGCATGGTATGCGTTGGTGATTATGTCATTCATAGCGCCAAACAAGCGAAACAGCTGAAGCCACTGCGTCAAAAGGTGGGAATTGTTTTTCAATTTCCTGAACATCAATTATTTGAGGAAACGGTAGAGAAAGATATTTGTTTTGGCCCCATCAATTTTGGCGTTTCAGAGGAGGAAGCGAAAAGGAGAGCCAAGGTAGCTCTCTCATTAGTCGGACTGCCTGAGGAAGTGCTGAATAAATCTCCGTTTGATTTAAGCGGCGGCCAAATGCGCCGTGTTGCTATTGCGGGTATATTAGCGATGGAACCAGATGTGATTGTTTTAGATGAACCAACGGCCGGTTTAGATCCAAAAGGTCGTAAAGATTTAATGGAGATGTTCGCTCGTCTGCACCGCGAAAAACAACTAACCACGATTTTAGTTACTCACAGTATGGAAGATGCGGCAAAGTATGCAGATTATATCGTCGTTATGCATAAGGGAACGGTTTGGAAAACAGGAACGCCGCAGCAAATTTTTCATGATTTGGACTCTTTGCTGCATTTGGGCTTAGATGTGCCGGAAACGGTGTTGTTAAAGCGACGGCTCGAGGAGAAAATGGGACAAGAAATTCCTTCCCCATGCCTAACAATGGAACAACTCATAGCAGGCATTAAGCAGCTATTCGCTAAGGTGAATGAGCATGAATAAGATGATTATTGGGCGATACGTTCCAGGTAACTCTGTGATCCATCGAATGGATCCTCGGGCTAAGCTTCTTTTAGTATTTTTTTATGTGGGTATCGTCTTTTTAGCAAATAATGGGGTAACTTATGCGATTTTAACGGCTTTTACGCTTTTGCTCCTTTTCTTATCGCAAGTTCCGTTTTTATTTGTTTTAAAGGGAATCAAACCCGTTCTCTGGGTTGTATTGTTCACTTTTTTACTTCATGTTTTTATGACGAAAGAGGGAAGTGTTCTGTATCAGATTGGACCATTTGCCATTTATGAAGGCGGGATTCAACAGGGGATATTTATTTCCCTTCGTTTTCTCTTGTTCGTTCTCATCACTACCTTGCTGACGCTTTCAACCACTCCAATCGAGGTAACAGACGCCATCGAAAGCTTATTTGGCCCATTAAAACGATTTCGGATACCTGTCCATGAACTAGCGCTCATGATGTCTATTTCCCTTCGTTTTATCCCTACATTAATGGATGAAACAGAGAAAATTATGAAGGCACAGGCAGCTAGGGGAGTTGATTTTTACGGCGGGCCGTTGGGTGAAAGGATGAAAGCGATTGTTTCATTGCTTGTCCCATTATTTATCCACTCCTTTAAACGTGCTGAAGAGCTGGCAATCGCAATGGAGGCACGAGGATATCGCGGGGGAGAAGGGCGCACTAAATATCGCGTCTTGACATGGAAGGGGATCGACACAGTCTTGCTGTTAGCCGTTGCTATATTAGCTGCTGCATTATTTTTATTGCGATCTTAATGGAGAATGGAAACATGAAACGTTGGAAATGTATTATTTCTTATGATGGAACGCATTTTGGTGGATATCAGATTCAACCTAACCAAAGAACGGTACAAGGGGAATTAGAACGCGTTTTATTACAGATGCATAAAGGAGATCCGATCCGGGTAGTTGCGTCAGGAAGAACGGATGCAGGTGTTCACGCATATGGACAAGTCATTCATTTTGATTCGCCATTGCAGCTTCCGACAGAAGGATGGAAAAAAGCGCTGAATGCCATGTTGCCAGATGATATTGTGATTCGCCAAGTACAAGAAGTAAACGCTTCGTTTCATGCTAGATTTAGCGCAGTGGGAAAAGAATACCGTTATAAAATTAGGACAGCATCTGAACAAGATGTATTTTCTCGCTATTATTCCTATCATTATCCGTATCCGCTTAACGATGAAGCAATAAAGCAAGCACTACAGCTTGTGAAGGGAACTCATGATTTTACCAGCTTTTGTTCGGCAAAAACCGAGATAGAGGATCGGGTACGGACCATTTATGAAGCGAATCTGCTTGTAGCGGATGATGGCATAGAGTTTCAATGGATAGGGAACGGTTTTTTATATAATATGGTTCGAATCCTTGTTGGTACGATGCTGGAAATCGGGCAAGGAAAAAGGCACTGGAGCTGCATTCCTTCCATTTTAGAAGGAAGAGATCGCCGCCTGTCGGGAAGAACGGCTCCTCCGCATGGACTCTACTTATGGCAGGTGTTTTATGACAACTAATCCTGGTGTAACATTTTCTTGACATTGGCAACGGAAAGAGATATCATATCATATGGTATGTATTTTAGAGCCACGATTAGCCCCGGAAAAATAATCGTGTTCAGATAAATATATAACGTTTCGTTGATTTTTTATTTTAGGAGGGAAAATCATGCGTACAACTTATATGGCAAAGCCAAACGAAGTAGAACGTAAATGGTACGTTGTTGACGCTGAAGGCAAAACGTTAGGTCGTCTTGCAAGCGAAGTTGCGGCAATTTTACGCGGCAAGCATAAACCAACTTTCACACCACATGTTGATACTGGTGATCATGTTATTATTATTAATGCAGAGAAAATTGAATTAACTGGGAACAAATTAACGGATAAGCTATATTACCGCCACAGCTTGCATCCAGGTGGATTAAAAGTAAGAACAGCGCTTGAAATGCGTACAAACTATCCTGAGAAAATGCTTGAAGGAGCTATTCGCGGCATGCTTCCAAAAGGTCGCCTTGGCCGTCAAATGTTTAAAAAATTGCATGTTTACAGAGGAAGCGAACATCCACATCAAGCACAAAAACCAGAAGTTTACGAACTTCGCGGATAATCGATTAAGGAGGGTATTATTTTGGCACAGGTACAATATTATGGCACAGGCCGTCGCAAAAGTTCTGTTGCACGTGTACGCTTAGTTCCTGGTGACGGACGTATTGTCATCAATAATCGTGATATTCAAGAGTACATTCCATCTCAGGCTTTGATTGAAGTGGTAAAACAGCCGCTTGTATTGACAGAAACATTAGGCAGCTATGATGTATTAGTTAACGTACATGGAGGCGGCTTCTCTGGCCAAGCAGGCGCTATTCGCCACGGCATTGCTCGCGCGTTATTGGAGGTAGATCCAGAGTACCGTCAACCATTAAAACGTGCTGGCTTATTAACTCGCGATGCACGCATGAAAGAGCGTAAAAAATACGGTCTCAAAGGTGCTCGTCGCGCGCCACAATTCTCAAAACGTTAATATTTCAAAGCAGGACTCTCGATCTTTTTATGCTTCGAGAGTCTTTTTATTTTGCTTGGGCTAACCTTTTCCTCAGCTAATCATCCTTTCTTGTTCTTCAATTGATTTGTTCCCTAATCATTTTCTCCTATATTTTCATATACTCTTCATAAGACGAATGCCTAATTTGGAAAATTTAACAAACAAATGGAAATTATCTTACACTATTTGTTCTACTATTGAATAACTTAAAGAAGATATTGATTTGAGTTATGGATAGGTGGTGTTATGGCAGGGCAAAAGTCAAAGATCCATTTATCGATATGCTCGGAATAGTGGATAGTTATTATGGATTGTATTGAGTTGATTATGAATGATGGTTTTATAGCAATGGATCGTTAAGAAGAGAAACCTGTAACCGTCAAAAATACGAGTGGAGGGAAAGAAGTGTCACAGCCTAATTTACCAAATATTACTCCAACTATTTCTTTAAATCGAGATGATGTCATCAATTTACTTTTAGCTTCAATAGCGATGGAGGAAATAGGGATTGCCCATATTGTAAACGCAGAAGGAGAAAAAATTCAATATGCTTTAGGTACCATTCCTGGATTGCCAACGCCATCGACACTTGAAGATATATTAGAAATCAATGAGAGTGTTCAAAGTACGTTGGCGATGGCGATGAAGAAGGAATTATTATTGGATAACAAATTGCGCCAAGTTACTCAAATTATGCCGAGCGGAGGGATTGGTCCGACGGGAGCGACGGGTCCAACGGGAGCAACGGGTCCAACGGGAGCGACGGGTCCGACGGGAGCGACAGGAGCAACAGGTCCAACCGGCCCAACAGGAGCAACGGGTCCAACGGGAGCGACGGGAGCAACAGGTCCGACGGGTCCAACGGGAGCGACAGGAGCAACGGGAGCAACGGGTCCAACGGGAGCAACGGGAGCAACGGGAGCAACGGGAGCAACGGGTCCAACGGGTCCAACCGGTCCAACGGGTCCAACGGGAGCGACGGGTCCGACGGGAGCGACAGGAGCAACGGGAGCGACGGGAGCAACAGGTCCGACGGGTCCGACGGGAGCGACAGGCGCGACGGGTCCAGTGGGTCCAGCAGGAGCGACGGGTCCAACCGGAGCAACAGGAGCGACGGGTCCGACGGGTCCGACGGGTCCAACGGGAGCAACGGGTCCAGTGGGTCCAGCAGGAGCAACGGGTCCAGTGGGTCCGACGGGTCCAACGGGAGCAACGGGTCCAACCGGAGCGACGGGAGCAACGGGTCCGACGGGAGCAACAGGAGCAACGGGTCCAACCGGAGCGACGGGAGCAACGGGTCCAGTGGGTCCAGCAGGAGCGACGGGAGCAACAGGTCCGACGGGTCCAACGGGAGCAACGGGTCCAACCGGAGCGACGGGAGCAACGGGTCCAACCGGAGCGACGGGAGCAACGGGTCCGACGGGAGCAACAGGAGCAACAGGTCCGACGGGTCCAACCGGAGCGACGGGTCCGACGGGAGCGACAGGAGCAACAGGTCCAACCGGTCCAACCGGTCCAACAGGAGCAACGGGTCCAACGGGAGCGACGGGAGCAACAGGTCCGACGGGTCCAACGGGAGCGACAGGAGCAACGGGAGCAACGGGTCCAACGGGAGCGACGGGAGCGACGGGAGCAACGGGTCCAACCGGTCCAACGGGTCCAACGGGTCCAACAGGAGCAACGGGAGCGACGGGAGCAACAGGAGCAACGGGTCCAGTGGGTCCAGCAGGAGCAACGGGTCCAACCGGCCCAACCGGTCCGGCGTTTGCAGCAAATGGTTTTTCCGCATTCACTACTGCGCCAGGGGTTACGGCTTCTACCCAGATTGCTGGATGGACCGTATCGTCCCCTTATTATGATAATCCTAGCTTTAATGAAGTGACAGGGACCTATACGGTTCCAGCAACGGGTCGATATTCTATTTCGGCCACCATTAATTATCAGACATCTGCTGCACTGACTATCAGTTTAGGAACAGGTGTAAACCCAGCGTTTGTTGTAAGGCGTATTGCCCCTACCACGACAGACTTAATAACAGGATTATTCCCTGTATTAAATGTGAACGTTGCATTAGTTTTAACTTTAAGAGCTGTTCTTGGAAGCGGCACTGTTACATTGAGTGGAGAAGTTGAACTAACAGCAGGGGATCAAATCGGATTATTTTATGAAGCCAATGGTTTAACAATCGGGTTAAATTTAGGTGGTACATCGTCTGGAATTGTCTGGTCTGTACACCAAATCGCTTAATTCAAGTGAGAAAAGCTGGATGCATCATGGCATACCAGCTTTTTTATTCATTAGAACATATGCGGAAAGAATGATTGCTTTTTTAACATATTTTCTACTGGGGTAACATCTGCTTATTTTTTACATATGATATAGGCAAATGCATTAAATAGAAAGCGTCAGGGAAGATGGCACAGGTGAGGAGCGATTGGTTGCTACAGAACTCATTTGTTTCAAGAGACCTCTTTATGAGACCATTATCGATCAAAGCATTGCCCATCTTTCTTTGTTTTGTTCTCATTTGAAAAGCTGCATGTAAGGAATGCCTAGAGAGCATCCATCATTCTTGGACTTATGATGAAAGGAAAACCTGTAAAGGATTCGGAACAAAAAGCTTATTTAGGAGGTAAACGAAATATGTCGCTCCCCAATATTCCAAACATTACACCGATTATATCATTAGAACGATGTGAAACCATCGATTTATTATTATCATCTATTGCCCTTGAAGAAATTGGATTATCAAATATTTTGAACGCAGAAGCCGAAAATCTTCAAGCTTTTTTAAATACAGATCCTAACAATTTAAATGATTATTTAAAAATAAACGAAAGTATCAATCGTACCCTTCGCGCTGTAGTCAAATCACAAATATTACTGCAATTCAGACTAGAAGATATCATTTTATTGGACCGTGATACGTGCTGTGAAAAATGCCCTAGTCAAGATCCAGATGAATGTGACGAGGAACCACCATGCCCTGATTGTCTTGATAGATATTATCCGTGTGGCTGTGATGATGGATGTAATGAAAAATGAAGTTAAACATTTACTAGGTGTAGTTCGTGAGACATGATTAAATGTGGGGTGGGAAGTAAATGCGAAGTAAATACGCATCTGTGCAAGATAAGATCATTCAAAGCAAAATCAACTATTTCAAATATTTTCATTTCTTTTTTCAATTTATCATTCATTATTTTTTCACCATTTCTTGCCGTACTTCTTCCCGACAAAAACAAATTTATACTGAAAGGGTTATCCTTAACTCTCTGGAGTTGATTGAAAAAATCCATATGTATCTGTATGAGCAACAGTTCTTTTTTCAAGAAATAGGGATGTTATCAGAAAAATTATCCTTTTTTAGTAAAAACAACGAAAGCTATCATGATTTAAAATGTTTAATGAGTTTAATCCAACAACATCCATTTTTTAAACAAGAGCACAAACAGCTTTTTGAGAAGGTTATCAGGAGAATATTATCCTATTATTACTCACCTGATGTGCAAAATATCAAAGTCGTAGTCGATGCTTCGCTATCTTCTCCATGGAAGCCTAAACATTGAAATATCAGGATAAAGGGTGTGATGCAGCAATGAAGTTTCCTGCTATTTCGTTATGTATGATCGTAAAAAATGAGGAAGATTTTATCGAGCAATGTTTGGTTAGTGTAAGCAAATTAGTCAGTGAAATCATTATCGTTGATACGGGATCTACTGATGGCACTTTATCTATCTGTGAAAAATTCCGGGCAAAGATATACCATTATGAATGGAACCATCATTTTGCTGAGGCTAGAAATTTTGGACTTTTACAAGCCAGCGGTGATTGGATTTTATGGATGGACGCCGATGAGCAGCTCGAATCTAATCAAGAGCGCTTGGTCGAGCAATCGGTTGTGCAGACAAAAGCACATGTGCTTTTATTTCCGGTTCTTAATTATTATGGAGATCATTTTCCGATTCAGGAAGATCAGTTTTTTTTATATTATCAGCCTCGTTTGTTTCGCAATCATATGGGTATTCGGTTTTATAACAGAATCCACGAGACGATTCAGCTTCCAGAAGAAATTCTCTCACATCATACCTCTGATATTGTCGATGCACCTATTCATCATTACGGCTATATAAAGGAAATTGCTGAAAGGAAAAATAAGTCATCACGAAATAAAGAGTTGATAATGGAAGAAATAAACACTCCTCATCACAGCCCTTGGATTGAATACCATTTGGCAAGCGAATATTATCGTGAAAAGGATTATAGTAAAGCTTTCCTTTATGTAAATGCTTCGATTCTAAATTTTTTGCGTCAACAAACGAAACCACCTGCTATTGTTTATCGCTTGAAATACACAATTTTGCTTGAAACAAATAGCATCGACGGAGCTTGGCCGGGCATTGAGAAGGCGTTGCAGTTATATCCGGATTACGTTGATCTGCATTTTATGAAGGGCTATATTTTATTTCAGAAAGGAAAGTATCAAGAGGCATTGGCTTCATTCCAAAAGTGCCTAGAGCTTGGTGAATGCCATCCGGATTACCTTATTTTGAAAGGCACGGGGAGCTTTAAAGCATTGAAATACAAAGAATTATGCTTAAATAGAATAATTGCCCAATCGAATCAATGAGGATCAGAGAGAAAAGTGACAAACGGTTATGTACAAACAAAGGAATTTTATATAAATGTCATTTTGATATTGAAACATCAGTGTTGATGATCCATTATTTTACTTAAAAACATAAAATGATTTAGCTAAACCCCAACTTTTCTGCCTCTTCCCTTGAATAAGAACACCAGCAGGCAAATTCATTTCCCTGTAAAGCCTTTGTTGCTTGAGAAGATTTTTGTTGAGTTTTTTAGTTAACAAGCCAATAGCTGATGACTACGGCAAAAAAGCGAGGAATCGAGTGATACCAATGGGGCTTTATTGGATAACTAATACAACTGAGACGGATAAGATGCCGTTTGGCTCCTTGTATATTTCTTTGGATTTTCATTTTGTATGAGTTGGGGGGATTTGCGTTGAAGAAAGTGTTGTATGTTGGATGGATCGGCTATCAGAATCTAGGAGACGAATTAATGTTTGATTTATTTAAACAGCAATTTTTAAAGCTGGATGGTTCATACAAACTGGAATCTGCCAATATCGAACATCAATTTCTCAAAAATGTTTCTTTTAAAGAGTATGATCTCATTGTTTTAGGAGGGGGATCCATTTTAAGCAGAGAACCTTATTTTGTTCATCCTTATACTGTTGATATTTTACATCAAGCTTTGTCATTGAATAAAAAAATTATGATCTGGGGAACAGGAATTGATTGGGTGCCGAAATCCTATATTCAACAATTAGAAAATCATGAAGAAATACCGCTTGTGGTTTCAGATGATTTTAAATTAAAAACAAGAGAAGTGTTTGAGGAAAGTGCATGGGTTGGAGTGCGAGGGCCATTAACTTCAAAGGTGTTGCAAAATTTTGGAGTGAAAAATATCCAAGTGAGCGGAGATCCCGGGTTTCTGTTAACTAACCGTAATCTAGATGGTGATCAAGTCCCCCCATTTCATCATCAAGAGAAAGTGATCGGGGTTAATTGGGGAACGACCTATAATTTCATTTATGGCCAAAATGAAATAGAAGTTGAAAATCAGTTGGCGAGAGCCTTAAATCAATTAATGGACCAAGGGTATAAAGTGTACTTGTTTATTGTTTGGAATGCGGATTTAGAAGCGGCTGAACGGCTATACAGCAAGTTACACAATAAGCAATCTGCCATTTTGGATAAAACACTATATAATCAAGAGGAACTAATGAATATCATTCAACATTTTGCTTTCACAATTAATTTTAAATTACATGCGAACTATCTTTCTTTAGCTTCCCATGTTCCATTTATTGCGTTAGGGTATCGATTTAAGGTATTTGACTTTATCAAGTCAGTAGATCTTGAAGACTATATCATTTCGACGGATCAGGACGACATTACGGAACAAATTTTACATTTGGAATCCAAGATCATGAAGGATCAAACGGCGATTATCAGTAAAATGAAAATGTTTCAATCTTTATATAGTAAGAGGATTCGCGTACCGTTTGAAAACCATTTATACCTCTAATATCGGCCAAAAAATAGCCCCGATATGACACCTCATATCGAGGGCTTTCATTGATCTAGTTAGTTTTTGCTGAAGTTTTCCTTAAAGAAGTTTTCATTATATTGAATTTGCGGATCTGTGGGCTTATACTTCTTCGCCTCATTATGATGAGCAAACGAAAGCTCCTTTTCCCCAATGTGCCAATAGCAGACACATAATTGCAGATGTGGATACCATGTCGAGTAGCTGTTTTCCCTAAACCCTAAAGCATCGTTAAGGTCTACTTCAAGTGCTAATCGATACCAGATGATGGCCTTTTTGAATATGCCTCTTTCTTTGTATAAATCTCCAAGTCGGCAAGAGACTTCCGGTCTAGGGACATCATACATAATGGACTGAACAAGGGCCTCAATTTCTTTTTCCGTATTGCCTAAATGTCTGTAACATGACGCTAAATGAATGCACGCGCGAATTTCATCTTCAATCCATCCTTTTTTCGTTTCCAGAAACTTTTGATAGTATTCGATTGCTTTTTCAAACTGCCCATGATCCTTTAATTCATTAGCATAATAAAATAAATCTCTTGGAGTAAAAGTCTCTCCTTTTTTGAGCCGGTTTTCGTATATCGTTAGATTGCGGCTGCTTTGCAAATTTCCATTTGACTTCTCTGATTTTCTATGGGTAATGGCAATGTCTGATGAAAGAATATTTCCTCCGACTTCTAAATACTCATGAACCGCTCCGATCCATTTAAAATTTCGCGCTCTTTTGACTAAGCGATTTCTTCTGTAGCTAAATGTCGGGTTTCCAGCTTCATCAAAAGCAATATTGTATATCATGGAAACTGCATCCACAGCACCATCGAGCTCTGCTTTAAGTTGTTTAAATTTTTTTTGGTCTTCTTCCAATAGGATGTCGTCTGCATCCATCCAAAATATATAATCCATGGTGGCTTTACTGAAAGCGAAGTTTCTGGCTGCGGAAAAATCATCAATCCATTCAAAATCAAATATTTTCTGTGTGAATTCTTGGGCGATTTCTTTTGTTTTATCAGTTGAACCCGTGTCAACAATAATGATTTCATCACATAAATCCTTGACGCTAGTAAGGCATTGCCGAAGTACCTCTTCTTCATTTTTGACAATCATACATAAGCTAATTTTGTACATGTAGCGATCACCTGCCAAATGTGTAGTCATATTACTTAATATATGATGACAGTATTTGGTTCAATACTGTAAGAACACAGCGAGATGAATGTTTAATTAAACATTTTGTGTGGTTTTTTAGCGATATTCGGGGGCAAAGCCACCAGCTTGTTTTCGTCGCATCAAAAAAGCGTGATCGAGCGCCGAACGGCCGATCATCCGACCATCGAAATCAGGTCATTACTTGAGACAAACGTTGGTACAGCAGGATGTATATCAAACTCCGTTCCACTTGGGATTTTTTTTCATCGGTGACAGCGCTTTTCGACGCATGTTTCCGATTCAACGGTAGGACACTATATTCTAAAGGAGTGTGAAAGCAAATGAGTGTGATCACATCTTTTAAAGAAAAGAAAAGGGAAAAAGAGATCAAATATGAGCGAAAAATGCTCCGTGAGCTATCGTTAGAAAAATTGCAAAAGCAAGCATCTGAATCCTTTCGTCCTTTTTTCCAAGGGAAGTCCACCTTTCCCTCAGCGGTGGAAGATGGATGTATTGACATGGCGATAGAAGCCTATTTACTTGGTGCAAGCTACAGCAGATTTGGCTATTATGGCGAGCCGATTGAATTGGTCAAAAAACGTTCACAGCATGAGGAAAAATACTTGACCGATGCTTTGTTTGATTTTTTATGCTTTTGGACAGATCTTAACGATATTCATATCGGCGAGCCATTATATTATACGTGTGAAGGTTATATTTCCAGCTGGTGGACCGAAGGATTTGAAAAAGGAAAAAAACGCTGGCGCTTAAAACTCCGCTAAAAAGGGTTCTACTTTCTTCTCTTGTCCCATATAAGATAATGAAGGGAAAACGCAGGAGGAGAAAAGATGAAGCGGAAGCGAATGTTATGGATGATCGGTACAAGTATCGTCCTATTTGCGATCATTTTTCAATATGTCATTTTAGATGTTCATTCTATGAAGTCGTGGAATCTGCCTCTCTCAGGGAGAATTATTATTTTAGATCCTGGACATGGCGGTCCAGATGGCGGAGCGGTTGGCGGCGGAAAAATATTAGAGAAGGATATTGCGCTCGATGTAGCGAAAAAATTGCGCGATTATTTGCAGCAACAAGGGGCGCTTGTTCTTTTAACACGTGAGGATGATCGAGATCTAGCGGCAGAGGATACAAAAGGATATAGCCGCCGGAAAGCGGAGGATTTAAAAAAGCGTGTTCAGATGATTAATGAATCCGAAGCAGATTTATTTATCAGCATTCATTTGAATGCTATTCCATCTCCGAAATGGAAAGGAGCACAAACATTTTATTATGGAACATACATTGAAAACGAGAGGGTCGCTAAATTTATTCAAGCTGAACTACGTCGCAATTTAGAGAACACAGACCGTTCTGCGAAAATACTCGATACGGTTTATTTGCTGAAATATGCAAAAAAGCCAGGGGCACTTGTGGAAGTAGGATTTCTTTCGAATCCTGAAGAACGCGAGCTGCTTTATTCCGATCCATACCAAACCAAGCTTGCCGCTTCTATTTATAAAGGAGTACTGCGCTATTTTTCTAATGAAAAAACTCCTCCTGATTAAGGGAGGATTTTATTTTTACGTTTCATATGGAGCGTGTTTTGAAAAGTCGGCACAATCAACTGGTTCAATGATCAGAAAACCATCCGAAGCAGAATTTGGTTCTAAGCTCAGGAGATGGCTGCACATGTTCCTTTTTCAGAGAGGATTTGTTCCTTTTTTGCATTTTTCTTATAAATCAGTGTGCCCTATCTGCAGACGGAGAGGTTCAATATGTTAAGATCATCAATAGATATGATATAGTAAAAATATGATAACGAATACATAAAAAGGGCTGGTGATGAATCATGATAACCGAACAAGATGTACACGCATTGTTAGAAAACATACAAGATCCGTATTTAAATAAGCCTTTTAAAGAAACAAATGCGATTCAGGAAATCAAAATTAAACAGGAAAAAGGGCACGTAAGCGTCAAGATTGCTTTAGCGCAGCCGGGAGCAGCCGAACAGCTTCAAGTACAGACAGCGATTGTACAAACTCTTAAAAACGCAGGAGCAACATCTGTCGGTTTGCGATTTACTCAATTGCCTGAAGAAGAAATGGCAAAGCATCAAGGAACAAAAAAACAAACGACATATATCGCCATTGCCAGCGGAAAAGGAGGAGTTGGAAAATCAACGGTTTCCGTCAACCTTGCTGTCTCGCTCGCAAGAATTGGTAAAAAGGTGGGGCTAGTTGATGCCGATATCTATGGATTCAGTGTGCCCGACATGATGGGCATTACCGAGCGGCCCGTTGTGCGCGGTGAGAAAATCATTCCTGTGGAGCGATTTGGCGTCAAAGTCATTTCAATGGGATTTTTTGTTGAAGATAATGCCCCGGTGATTTGGCGCGGGCCGATGTTAGGAAAAATGCTGAACAATTTCTTTAAAGAAGTGGAATGGGGAGATTTAGATTACTTATTGTTGGACTTGCCTCCTGGAACAGGAGATGTTGCCTTAGATGTTCATACCATGCTCCCTGCTTGTAAAGAAATTATCGTTACTACCCCTCATCCGACTGCCGCATTTGTAGCTGCACGGGCGGGGGCGATGGCGCTTCGCACAGAACATGAAATCATCGGTGTGATTGAGAATATGTCATATTTTGAAAGCAAATTAACCGGTGAAAAAGAATATGTGTTTGGCCGAGGGGGCGGTAAAAAGCTTGCTGAAGAACTGCAAACGGAGCTCCTTGGACAGCTGCCACTGCAGCAGCCAGATTGGAACGATGATGATTTTGCGCCTTCCGTATATGGAGGGGATCATAAGATTGGAAAAATATACATGGAAATAGCAAAGAAAATAGCCAAGAAGTGCTAATCTTTATGCCGGCTTACATAAGACGAACAGTGCTTCCTTATATTCACGCGGACATTTGCCATTTCTAAGAACATGTAGATGAAATGTGTGACCGCTTGCTCCTAGCCTATCCATTGAGAAGTTTTCTGCGGTGAAACGATGTGTACGTGTGAGGGGAAGAGTATGAAAAAGCCATGTGATGAAAAGCGCTTTCAAACAGAATAACGAGAGACCGTCCTTTTTGTACGGTCTCTCGTTTTGCATTCAATAAGCTTAGAAAAAAGCTATTGGCTTTGGGTTTGCTGATCGCCATCTCCTTCTTCGCTTTCTCCGCCATCTTCATTTGAACCGCTTTGCTTTTTCGTTGTTTGCATATTTTCAGCGGCTTTCATTAACAAATCTTGAATTTTTGCTTTGAATAGCGGACTGTCAAATGTTTCTGTCATAACGGTTTGAAGATGATTGCGAAAATCTTTGCTTTTTAAGACAGTTAAAAACTCTTTTTCCATTTCAGGATTTTGTAAAATGTTTATCATCATTCCTTGGTATTCAGGATCTTTCATCAAGGATTTTATAGTTTTCTCTTGCTCGGTCTTCAAGCTTTTAGCAAAGCTTTCAACGAATTTTGGATCTTGAAACATGGTCTTCCAAAATTCTTCTCCTTTTTTCGAGGTCAAAATTTGTTCAATGGTTTGTTTTACAACCGCTTGATCCATAATCATTTGCTGCTTTACTTTATCTTCTGTCATGACATCTTGAATCGCCTTTTTTCCTTCATCTGTTTTTAAAATATCAACAACCATTTTTTTGATTTGATCATAATCAGGTGGAGCTGGACTGCTTTCTTGTGGAGCGCAAGAACTAAGAACAATAAAAAAACTTACTAAGAGGAGCAGTGTCCAATTTTTCATGTAGTAATAAGCTCCTTTCTGCAAAAGTTCCTTATCTTTAATATGATGTTCCGCTAAAAAAATATACGCTGAACCAATTCAGCGCTAGCGTTTTTAAGGAACGACTGATAAAATTTTAAAGGAATACTTGAGAAATGATGGAGGTTTAGGGTGTGAACAGCCGCAAATGGGTTCGGTTATTTTTGACGACGTTAGGAATTGGTGGAATCACAACAGCGTTAGCTGGTTTTATTATTCGCTGGAGTGAATATGAAAAGCTGTTTATTGAGTTTAAGATTGGTGAACTGTTTGCTGTTTTAGTATGGTTTATTGGTTTTGGCTTTATTTTTAGCGTAGTCAGTCAAATGGGTTTTTTTGCTTATTTAACCGTTCATCGGTTTGGCTTAGGAATTTTCCGGTCTGTAGCTCTTTGGAATTCGGTACAAATCGTTTTGATTGCCTTTGTTTTATTTGATTTAATATATTTTCGTTATCAGCTGTTTGCGAAGGATGGAGAATCCATTATTAGCTACATACTGATTGCATTGGGAATTTTGCTCGTAGGCGTGATTGTTGCCGCTGTTAAAAGACAACAAACAAACAAAGAAGCATTTATTCCTTCTTTATTTTTTATGACAGTTGTAACGATCATTGAATGGTTTCCGGCGTTACGCATCAACGATGAAAACTGGCTATATTTGATGTTAATTCCTTTGCTCGTTTGCAATGCTTACCAATTGTTGATTCTTCATAAGCTGACAAAAGATGCTTAACTCATAGTGAATCCGTTTGAGAGCGCGTTGGATCAAACGTGCATTTGGCAAAGGTAAATCGCAACTTCTTTTACGGATACCATTTACATTCATTGTATATATTTCCGGATTGGTATCGAAGCATGAGGGAGTGTCCCATATTATATAAAAAACGAGGGAGGCTCTCAAAGCCTCCTTTAAACATAGTGGCTGAATTTTAACGATCTGAAGACAGGAAAGCCTCTTTACACATGAGTTAATTCACGTCTTTGCTTTGCGTTTGACCGTTTTCGATTAGCTCAGAAATGCTGACATTTCGATAACCGTTCTTTTTCATTGCTTCCACAATTTGCGGCAATGCTTGA
>NZ_CP047158.1:177500-330000 GCF_009834045.1 Anoxybacillus sp. PDR2
TGATTCGTTAGTTTTTGTGTTTATCCACTATTCCGCAATAGCTCAGCGGTAGAGCAACCGGCTGTTAACCGGTAGGTCGTAGGTTCGAATCCTACTTGCGGAGCCATGCTTCCATAGCTCAGTTGGTAGAGCACTTCCATGGTAAGGAAGAGGTCACCGGTTCAAGCCCGGTTGGAAGCTTGTGTTATTATTTTTGGCCCGTTGGTCAAGTGGTTAAGACACCGCCCTTTCACGGCGGTAACACGGGTTCGAATCCCGTACGGGTCATTTTCTTTTTTGTTTTGGAGGATTAGCTCAGCTGGGAGAGCACTTGCCTTACAAGCAAGGGGTCGGCGGTTCGATCCCGTCATCCTCCATCATTATTTCAATGAAAACTAGTATAGGTGACGCCGGCTTAGCTCAATTGGTAGAGACGAGCGAAGCATCGGTGAAATGACTACGAGTTGCCTCGACGCATTGGACATCTTGGAATGTCTTGGAGAGGAAGAGGCACAAAACCTATCCTTTTCTGGTTCGATTTCTATATATTATGCCGGCTTAGCTCAATTGGTAGAGCAACTGACTTGTAATCAGTAGGTTGCGGGTTCAAGTCCTGCAGCCGGCACCACGATGGTCGTGGAGGGGTAGCGAAGTGGCCAAACGCGGCGGACTGTAAATCCGCTCCCTGTGGGTTCGGCGGTTCGAATCCGTCCCCCTCCACCATTCATACATTAATGATGGATCGTGAAGTTATTTCGATTTGATGGAATAGCTTTTTGTATTGTTGAGTGCTCGATCATTTGTTCCAAAAAGCTTTATGAAATTTGACGTTTCATCAACATATTGGGCTATAGCCAAGCGGTAAGGCAACGGACTTTGACTCCGTGATGCGCTGGTTCGAATCCAGCTAGCCCAGCCATTGTTTTCTTAATGAGCCATTAGCTCAGCAGGTAGAGCATCTGACTTTTAATCAGAGGGTCGGAGGTTCGAGTCCTCCATGGCTCATTTTTTTATTGCGGAAGTAGTTCAGTGGTAGAACACCACCTTGCCAAGGTGGGGGTCGCGGGTTCGAGTCCCGTCTTCCGCTTATCAACATGAATCCTTTTAACGTGGGGCCTTAGCTCAGCTGGGAGAGCGCCTGCTTTGCACGCAGGAGGTCATCGGTTCGATCCCGATAGGCTCCATCATAAAAACTCCTTAAATCGACAAGATTTAAGGAGTTTTTATTTTTTTAAAAAGTAAAGGCCCAGCGACGGCAGGTTGAATCACTTTATTGAGCATCCGCGCAAGATCAAGCTTGGTTCGAGCCTTCCTCAACATGGCTTGTGCCATCTTCGCCGATCGGCGGGCGTTTTTCTTATTAATAATCGAATAAATATTCAAAAAAGTGTCAAGTTGAGTCAACGTTCAGTTATTAGATACAATAATAAATAGAATAAGGATGAAGGAGAGAGACAGCATGAAAAAAATCTCAATCATTGGTGTTCCAATGGATTTAGGACAGACTCGGCGCGGAGTAGATATGGGACCCAGCGCGATCCGATATGCTGGCGTTGTAGAAAGACTCGAACGCCTCAGCTATGACATTGAAGACTTGGGGGATATTTCAATCGGCAAACCTGAACGAATAGATGAGGAAGGAATCAAATCAAATTTGCGAAATTTGAAAGCGGTTGCTGAAGCAAATGAAAAGCTTGCTCAAGCCGTTGATGAAGTAATTAAAAAAGGACATTTTCCGCTTGTATTAGGCGGCGATCATAGCATTGCTATTGGCACCTTAGCAGGTGTCGCAAAACATTATAAAAATTTAGGGGTTATTTGGTACGATGCCCATGGTGATTTAAACACAGCTGAAACCTCTCCATCGGGTAACATTCATGGGATGCCGCTTGCGGCCAGCCTTGGATTCGGCCATCAGGCTCTAACCGCCATTGGCGGATATAGCCCGAAGGTAAAGCCAGAAAATATTGTATTGATTGGTGCAAGGGCGCTTGATGAAGGCGAAAAGCAATTTATTCGCGAAAAGGGAATTAGAGTATATACAATGCATGAAGTTGATCGTTTGGGCATGACGAAAGTAATGGAGGAAACGATTGCTTATTTAAAAGAGCGGACAGATGGCGTCCATTTATCGTTAGATTTAGATGGTTTAGATCCACATGATGCTCCGGGAGTAGGTACTCCTGTTATCGGCGGTCTGACGTATCGTGAAAGCCATTTAGCTATGGAAATGCTGGCTGAAGCACAATTGATTACTTCCGCTGAATTTGTAGAAGTAAACCCAATTTTAGATGAGAGAAATAAAACAGCATCTGTCGCCGTTGCGCTCATGGGATCGCTGTTTGGAGAAAAACTAGTGTAGGCAAGACGAGAGATGCAGACGGAAAAATCCGTCTGCTGTTTTTTTTTGTAAATATGTTAAAATAGATAGTGCGTCCAAAAGAGAAACTTTTTTCGTTTTACGAACGTATACAATTAATAGCCGCATGAGCGGGGGTATTATTGATTATGGAGATGTTTGTCAAAAAGCATATTAAAGCGATCCAAAAAGGAGACCAAAATGCCTATGCCGAGATTGTCGAGCTTTACAAAGACAAGGTCTATCGGCTATGCTATCGAATGCTTGGGAATCGTCATGAAGCGGAGGATGCTGCCCAAGAAGCTTTTATTCGGGCGTATGTCAACATCCATACGTATAACCCAGCAATGAAATTTTCTTCATGGCTTTATCGCATTGCGACGAATTTATCCATCGATAAATTGCGCAAAAAAAAGCCGGATATGTATTTGGATGAAGAAGTAAGCGGAACAGACGGTTTAACGCTATATTCTCAACTGCCTTCGAATGATGCTTCTCCGGAAGAAACAGTCGAAAGCCTAGAGCTTCAAGAGACGGTTCAAAGGGCGATTGAAAAGCTACCTGAAAAATACCGAAGCGTTATTGTCTTAAAATATATGAATGATTTATCGTTACAGGAGATTAGTGAAATTCTTGATCTGCCTATAGGAACCGTCAAAACGAGGATTCATCGGGGAAGAGAAGCATTAAGAAAGCATTTAGGCCATTTATGAGAGGTGAACAAACATGAAATGTCCGGATCAAATCATAGAGTGGATGCATGATTATTTAGATGGCGATATTGCTCCGGATGATGAGAAGAGGCTACGAGAACACTTACAACATTGCTCTGCGTGTTCTCAGCATTTCAATAGTCTGAAAAAGACGGTAGCGTTTATTCAATATGCTTCGCCTCTTGCTCCGCCGGCGGATTTTACGGCAAATGTGATGGCAAAGCTGCCGAAAGAAAAACAACGAGTCCGTGCAGGAAGATGGCTGAAAAATCATCCCGTTTTGACAGCTGCTTCTTTATTTGCTGCTTTAACTGTGGGAAGCCTTTTTACAACGTGGAACAAAGAGCAGCAATTTTCCGTTTCTACTAGGGAAAACGTGATTATTCATGATCATACGGTGATTGTTCCAAAAGGAGAAACGGTAGACGGCGATATCGTCGTGCGAAATGGAAGCATCAAGATTGAGGGAAAAGTAAATGGGGACGTGACCGTCATTCATGGTGAAAAATATTTAGCCTCCGCTGGACAAGTAACTGGAGATGTGGAAGAAATTAATGAGATGTTTGATTGGATTTGGTATAATATAAAAAACGCAGTGAAAGCTATGCTTGAGTGAAGGCCATCTCTTTTGATGGCTTTTTTCGTCATGTGATATAATAAAGGAGTTGTTTACATAAAAAAATAAATAGGAATTAGAATGATAAAGGAAGTGTGAGAATGCCTTTTGGAGAGCTCCCGGTGTTAAGTTATCTAAGCAAAATTGTTGATATTCTTCTTGTATGGTACGTTTTTTACAAATTGATCATGATTATTCGCGGAACAAAAGCGGTTCAGCTTTTGAACGGGATTATTTTGATTATACTTGTGCGAATGGCTAGTAGCTTTTTAGGCTTTAGCACATTGCAATGGTTGATGGACCGAGCATTGACATGGGGATTTTTGGCGATCATCATTATTTTTCAGCCGGAGTTAAGGCGAGCGCTTGAACAATTAGGGCGCGGAAGGATATTTTCGCGAAGCAGCGTACCAGAAGAAGAAGGGAAAACGAAAGTGGTTGAAGCGATTATTAAGGCAACAGAGTATATGGCAAAACGCCGCATCGGGGCCTTAATATCCGTTGAGCGGGAAACAGGCATGGGCGACTACATTGAAACAGGAATTCCACTGAATGCGCAAATCTCCTCCGAACTGTTAATTAATATTTTTATCCCGAATACACCGCTGCATGATGGAGCTGTCATTGTCCAGAAAAACCAAGTGGCAGCGGCGGGATGCTACTTACCTTTATCAGAAAGCCCTTTTATTTCAAAAGAGTTAGGAACCCGGCACCGCGCTGCCTTGGGCATCAGTGAGGTGACCGATAGCGTGACCATTGTTGTGTCCGAAGAAACGGGGGCTGTATCGGTTACAAAAAATGGGGAGCTGCATCGAGATTTGACTCCAGAGCAATTTCGTGAACTGCTCACGAAGGAGTTAGTACGGACAACGAAGACTACTTCCTCATCTCGTTGGCAATGGAGGGGGAAGAAAAGTGGATAAATTAATGAATAATCACTGGTTTATAAAGGCTTTTGCTCTGTTATTGGCGATCATGCTGTATATGTTTGTTATTAATGTTGAGGAAAAGGAGATGAAATCAGGAGCTACGCGCAATTCGGTGGGACAGACGGATATCGAAACGGTTACAAATATTCCTGTCGTTACGTATTATGATGAAGAAAATTTAGTGGTTTCAGGTGTTCCGAAATTTGTAAGTGTAACACTGGAAGGACCGGCAAGTATTTTAAAGACGACCGTATTGCAGCGGAATTTTGAAGTATATGTGGATTTAACGAATTTGGAGCTTGGCACTTACACCGTTCCGTTTAAATATAAAAATATCTCTGATAAGCTGACGGTCGCTATTCAGCCAGCGACGGCGAAGGTCACCATTCAAGAGAAGGTTTCTAAAGAATTTTCGGTCGATGTCGATTTTATTCATAAAAATAAAATGGCGGATGGGTATACTACCGAGCAGCCTATCGTCAAACCGGATACAGTGACCATTACGGGGGCGAAGGATTTAGTTGATCGAATAGCGCTTGTCAAGGCAAGAGTAGATTTATCCGGAGCTGCAGATATTTTGCGTCAGGAATCTCGAGTGATCGCTTACGACCGTGACGGACGGGTGCTAGATGTCGATATTAATCCTTCGATTGTCGATATCACTGTACCAATTAAGAGTCCAAGCAAGTCGGTTCCGCTCAGAATTAATCAAACAGGAACTTTAAAAAAGGGCCTCAGTATTGTTAAAATTGAAACCGTGCCAAATGAAGTGACGATTTTCGGTCCCAAAGAGGTCATTGATCCCATTGAATTTATTGATGTCCTCACCATTAATTTAGATGAAATTACAAAAAATACAACTTTAGAAGTGAAAGTTCCTTTACCTCAGGGAGTTAAAAATGTAGATCCTCAAAAAGTAAAAGTGAATATACAAGTCCAGCAGGAGGAAGAAAAAACCCTTTCTTCTCTGCCTATTGATATATTGGGATTGAGCGATCAATATACCGCGCAGTTTATTGATCCGGAAAATGGGACGATGGATGTCCAGCTGCAAGGTGCGGCGAGTGTGCTGGATCACATTCAGCCAGATGATATCCAGCTTTATGTCAATGCCAATGAATTAGGAGCCGGTGAACACGACGTAGAGGTAGAGGTTAATGGGCCAGAAAATATTAAATGGAATTTGCCTAAAAATAAAGCAAAGATACGAATCATCCAGCGATCATGAGATAAAGGGGAGATATGCATAATGGGTAAATATTTTGGCACTGATGGTGTACGCGGAGTGGCGAATAGTGAGCTGACACCAGAATTAGCGTTTAAAATAGGACGCTGCGGCGGCTATATCTTAACAAAAGATAAAGAGCGGCCAAAGGTGTTAATTGGCCGTGATACACGCATCTCAGGACATATGCTTGAAGGGGCGCTTGTTGCCGGATTGCTTTCAATCGGTGCAGAAGTTATGCGTCTCGGCGTCATTTCAACACCAGGAGTGGCCTATTTGACAAAAGCATTGGGCGCTCAAGCGGGAATTATGATCTCCGCGTCGCACAATCCAGTTCAAGATAATGGAATTAAGTTTTTTGGGCCCGATGGATTTAAGCTTTCAGATGAGCAGGAACAAGAAATTGAGCAACTGTTGGACAGTGCCGAGGATACACTGCCTAGACCGACAGGAAAAGAGTTGGGTCAAGTTAACGATTATTTTGAAGGTGGACAAAAATACTTGCAGTATTTAAAGCAAACGGTTGATGAGGATTTTTCCGGGCTTCGTATTGCGCTTGACTGCGCGCATGGAGCCACTTCTTCATTAGCAACCCATCTTTTTGCAGATTTGGAGGCAGATGTATTGACGATGGGAGCTTCGCCGAACGGCATTAATATTAATGACGGGGTTGGTTCTACGCATCCAGAGGCGCTGGCTGAATTTGTGAGAGAGAAAGAAGCAGATGTTGGGCTGGCGTTTGATGGAGATGGAGATCGTTTAATTGCGATTGATGAGCATGGGAATGTCGTGGATGGCGATCAAATTATGTACATTTGCGCAAAATTTTTAAAAGAACAAGGACGTTTAAAGCATCAAACAGTCGTATCGACCGTGATGAGCAATCTTGGGTTTTATAAGGCATTAGATGAACATGAAATAAAAAGCGTGCAGACGGCCGTCGGCGACCGCTACGTTGTAGAAGAAATGAAGAAACACGGCTACAACCTTGGCGGTGAACAATCAGGACATATTATTTTTCTTGATTACAATACAACAGGAGACGGATTATTGACGGCATTACAGCTTGTAAACATTATGAAGGCCACGAAAAAATCTCTTTCTGAGCTGGCGAGCGAGATGCCAAAATACCCTCAGCTGCTTGTCAATGTGAAAGTAACGGACAAACATCAAGTGATGGAGAATGAAAAGGTGAAGGCTATCATTCAAGAGGTAGAAAATGAAATGCATGGGAATGGACGAATTCTTGTCCGCCCATCCGGCACAGAACCGCTTGTTCGCGTCATGGCAGAAGCGCCGACGAAAGAAGCGTGTCAAAGCCATGTAGCTCGTATTGTTCAGGTGATTCAAGCTGAAATGGGAGCTGAATAATGGCCCTTTTTGGTAGACATCCTATGCATAAATGGAACGCTTTATTCCATTTATGCATATTTTATGTTGTAAAGGATATTACAGTTGACGTCTTTAGGGCGTTTCCTGTAATATTAATTTTGTTGTCATTCACATATAGAAAGGTGGGTAGAAGAAGCTTTCATGAAGAAGCGCCTGGACTAAGCGATGATCGGATAACCGCTTAGTTGACGAGGAGGAGGTTGATCGAATGCTCGGCGGATGCCTCCCGGCTGGTGCGATTGCAGCCGCAAACTTTTCCTTAAAACAAAGAGGCGACTCTTTGCACAAAGGGAAAAGTCCAATCGTTTAATCAAAGAAAAGGGGCAAGAAAGGCCCCTGCTTGCCCCTTGAAAATAGGGAGGAAAACAAATAATGTGTGGAATTGTTGGATATATTGGACAACAGGATTCAAAAGAGATTTTATTGCGCGGACTGGAAAAACTAGAATATCGCGGTTATGATTCAGCTGGAATTGCGGTGTTAAACGAAGATGGCGTGCATGTTTTTAAAGAAAAAGGCCGCATTGCTGATTTGCGGCAAACGGTTGATCTCAATGTACAAGCACCGCTTGGCATTGGCCATACCCGCTGGGCGACACATGGGGTGCCAAGCCGTACGAACGCTCACCCGCATCAAAGCGCTTCTGGACGTTTTACGTTAGTGCATAATGGAGTCATTGAGAACTATGCATTATTACAGCGTGATCATTTGCAGAATGTACAGTTCCAAAGCGAAACGGATACAGAAGTGGTTGTTCAGTTGGTTGAAAAATTTGTGAATGATGGATTCGAAGCGGAAGAAGCATTTCGCAAAACATTGACACTTTTAAAAGGATCGTATGCGATTGCTCTCGTCGATGCAGAAGATCCAGAGGTGATTTATGTAGCGAAAAATAAAAGCCCATTGCTTGTCGGCCTTGGGGACGGATTTAATGTCGTAGCCAGCGATGCTATGGCGATGCTGCAAGTGACAAACCAATACGTCGAATTAATGGATCAAGAAATGGTGATTGTCAAGCGGAATGCGATCACGATTAAAAAATTGGACGGTCAAGAGGTGGCACGCTCTCCATATACTGCGCAATTGGATGCAAGCGATATTGAAAAAGGAACCTATCCGCATTATATGTTAAAGGAAATTGACGAGCAGCCGCTTGTGATGCGCCGTATTATTCAAAAATATCAAGATGCGTCAGGTGCTTTAACCATTGATAAAGACATTGTCAATGCGGTACTCGAAGCGGACCGCCTCTATATTATTGCGTGCGGCACAAGTTATCACGCGGGCTTAGTCGGCAAACAATTGCTTGAAAAATGGGCGAACATTCCGGTTGAAGTGCATATTGCTAGCGAATTTTCATACAATATGCCATTGTTATCGAAAAAGCCTCTATTTATTTACATTTCACAAAGCGGCGAAACAGCAGACAGCCGCGCTGTACTTGTTCAAACGAAAAAACTTGGCTATAAAGCGTTGACGATCACCAATGTACCTGGTTCTACATTATCACGCGAAGCAGACTATACACTATTGCTTCATGCTGGTCCAGAAATTGCGGTTGCCTCGACAAAAGCCTATACGGCTCAAATTGCCGTTCTTGCGATTTTAGCAACAGTCGCAGCAAAAGCTAAAGGCATTGCGCTTGATTTTAGCTTGGTGAAAGAGCTTGGCATCATCGCAAATGTCATGGAAATGCTTTGTGATGCAAAAGAAGAGATGGAGCAAATTGCTCGCGAATATTTAGAGACCACGCGTAATTGCTTCTTCATTGGCCGCGCGTCCGATTTCTATGTAGGGCTTGAAGGAGCATTAAAGCTAAAAGAGATTTCCTATATTCAAGCAGAAGGATTCGCTGGCGGTGAGCTGAAGCATGGAACGATTGCTTTGATTGAGGAAGGCACGCCGGTGGTTGCTTTGGCGACACAAGAGCATGTGAATTTAAGCATTCGCGGCAATGTGAAAGAAGTGGTGGCCCGTGGCGCCAACCCATGCATTATTTCCATGAGAGGTTTGGAAACAGACGAGGACCGTTACGTCATCCCGGCTGTTCATCCAATGCTGACGCCGCTTGTGGCCGTTGTGCCGTTGCAGCTGATCGCTTACTACGCCGCTTTACACCGCGGCTGCGACGTCGACAAACCGCGCAACCTCGCCAAAAGCGTAACGGTGGAATAGAGAAGGTTTATATTGCTTTAAAGTTTTGTTGAGTTACAAAAAAGTTGTTTAATTTACAAAAAAGTCGTTTAAATTACAAAAAAGTTGTTTAAAAAACACACGGCATCGATTACAATTAATGTAATCGAACGTGTGTTTTTTTAATTTTTTTATCAAAGGGGATTATATTATGGAGTTGAAAATCCAAATGTTAGATTTCTCAAATGTTGATCGTAGAATTGAACATTTAGATAAAGAACAAATAGTTGAGTTGATAAAAAGATACTATGCCGGTGAATCAGTAAACAAATTAAAAGAAGAGTATAATGTGAAAATTAATAACTCAAATTTCTATACAATATTCCCCAAAAAAATACTTGAAGAAAATTGTCCATACTGTAATGTTCCCTTTGTGCAAGATTGGGAATCAAAATCAAGCTATTCTTTTATGAAAAAATCCCCATATTGCCCTCTTTGTGAACACGAAAATCATGATAAATGTAGGTGTAAAACCTGTAAAAAAATAAGAGAAGAAATGAAGCTCCTTGAAGAAATCAGAAAGAGAGAAGCCATATCTAATACTTATTATGAAGGTAACTATGAAAAAGTTCCCGAAAGCAATTTATCGTTAGAAGATAAATTATATTTATCAGTATTGATACGAGGGGGGTTAGAAGAAGGATTTGACTATATAAAGCCAATTATGTTGTTTGAAAACAAAATTGCTCCAACAGATGATTTTGCAAACGAAATAATTCTGACTTTAACTGGCCGTGGCATCATTATGCCTCATTCAAACTCTAATATTAATGCGTTTGTTGATGATGATAATTTTCCGCGCAATTACTACATTTATAAGGTAAATTATCGAATTAATGTTTCTCCAGCTGATGATGACTATTATGGCATGATTCAAAGATTAATGTATCCATCGCAGAGTGAATTTGAAAAAGATCAAACTTTTTGTTTTGAAATGTGGAAAAAAATATCGCTACATGAGTGTCTGGAGTATCTTCTTTACAGTATGAATAAAGTAGGTTTTGAATTTAAACCAGGTAAGAAAACAATTACTGTTTTTGAACATTTACTTGAGCATTTCTCTGTCGCCCAAATATACAGCATCATTTATAGAGCGATCGCTAATAGTACGAAACTATATCAAGAGCAGAAAATTTCAAAGAAACACGCAGCTAATGCTGTGATAACCTCGTGTGAATCGTATGGAGAAAGAGCAATTGCAGAGGGATGGAGTTTAACAAAATATAGAAGAAATTATGATTTACCAGAAACTTTAATAAGCAAAGTGTTTTTTACATCAATCTTAAAAATTGCCCATTTAGGCTTCGAAGAAAAGCCGACTGACAAGATATAATTTAAAATATGAGAAGGTGTTTAAATGTCAAAACGCAAAATAGGTTGGACAGAGGGGAAAATTGCTCGTTACTATAAAGAGGGACGTGGCCAAGGCGAGTTATCTAATTATAAGCCTTGGCTAACGATTCAAGATGTTCCTTCAGATGGACGGGCTCATCGTGTAAAAGGTTGGACTACAAACCGAATACATCACCTGCTATCCGATATGGAATATAATTATTTTTGCTTACTTGATTGGGCAGATGAGGTTATTGATATTAGAGAACAATTTCCTCTATCACGTGATATAACCCTTTCTATCGCTGAAGAGAAAAGTATAAGGCACCCCATAGATTCCGCAACACAGACCCCGATTGTAATGACGACAGATTTTCTCATCACAGTGCGCAAGGAAAAAGAAATTATTTATTTTGCCAGAACAGTAAAAGAAACTAAAGAATTAGATTCATCAAGGGTTATCGAAAAGTTTGAAATCGAAAGAGAATATTGGGTAAAACAAGGTGTAGACTGGGGTATCGTAACAGAAAAGGAATTGCCAAAAGATGCAATAGACAATATCAAATGGCTATATTCAGCGTATTTTTTATCGGATGATTTGGATAAAAAATTGCTTCATTCACTATATGAAACGTTATCCCAAAACAGTATGCCGATACTTCAGCTATTACAAAAATTCGACGAAACATTTAATTTGGCAAACGGTAGTGCTCTATCTATGTTCAAATATATGCTTGCACACAAGATTATCAAAACAAATATAACGAAAAAAATAGATCTAATGTCGAACACAACGGTTCTTGAATTTCCGCCTAACTTTATAACAGAAAAGAGGTGGGCTAATTGAATTTCTTTGTTAATGAACTACTTAAAAATCCTCTTAGTGGTGAAATATACCGTATTTTATGGATAGATGATGGGAATGTAGTAGCTTATCTGATTGACATTTATGATGAAAAAGCCATTCCATTTAAACGGTTAATTCAAGAATTAACTGACGAAATTTTGGAGGAGTCGCTTATCAAAATAAAAGAAGATCCTTTTATATGTTCGGGTATTCAAGATATTCCTGAAAAGTATATAGAGCTAAGAAATCAAGCTTGGAAAGTTATTGAAGAGATGGTTAATGATGAACCAGCCATATACGAGAAAAAGCAACGTTCAAAATATATAAAGGACGCAATGGAAAAATATCAAGTAACCTATCCTGCAGTCCGTAAATATTTACGCAAATACTGGCAACGTGGGAAAAACATTAATGCTCTTCTACCCGATTATGGTAATTCAGGTGGGAAAGGCAAAGATAAAGAAGCAGGTAACAAAAAGCGCGGTAGACCACGAAAGTACTCGTCCCAGGGAATCAATGTCGATGAACAAACAAAGAAAATTTTTCGTGTTGCTCTAGAAAAATACTATTTAACATCAAAAGAAAATCGATTAACGGATGCGTATAAAATGATGATTAAAGAATTTTATGCTCGGGATATTTACTATGAGGATGGAGTTAAAAAGATTATTGTTAAAGCCCAAGAGAACTTACCTACCATCCGACAATTTCGTTATTGGTACAACAAAGAATATACAGTGCCAGAATCGACAATTGCTAGGAAGGGACGTAAAAAGTTTGATAAAGATTACCGGGCTGTTTTAAATACAACACTTTCGGAGGTTCATGGTCCAGGTTCACGTTTTCAAATTGATGCAACCGTTGGGGATATATATTTAATTTCTAAATATAATCCAAACTGGATAATCGGACGACCAGTAATTTATTTAGTGATGGACGTTTTTAGTCGCATGGTTGTTGGAATGTATGTTAGCCTTGAGGGGCCTTCGTGGCTCGGTGCCATGATGGCAATGGCGAACACTGTAACAGATAAACAAAAATTTTGTGCTGAATATGGAATTGAAATATCAAAAGAAGAATGGCCAAGTGAACATTTACCAGAAATATTATTAGCAGATCGTGGGGAATTTGAAGGCTTTAATGCTGATCGCTTAGTAGAGGCTTTTAATATCCATGTAGAGAATGCAGCCCCTTATCGAGCTGACTGGAAAGGCGTTGTTGAAAAACATTTTGATCTTATTCAGAAAAAAGTAAGGCCTTTTCTACCTGGCTATGTCGAGAAAGACTTTCAAGAACGTGGAGCTCGTGATTATCGATTAGATGCGGTCCTAACCTTGGAAGACTTCACTAAAATTCTTATTAAGCAAATTTTGCATTATAATCAAAAGCACTTTCTACAAGACTATATACGGGATGAAGATATGATTCGAGATGATGTTCAACCTATTCCACTTCATTTATGGAGTTGGGGTATTAAAAATCGTACGGGAAAACTTAGGTACTATCCTGAAGACCTTGTAAAATTACACTTAATGCCAAGGGATGACGCTACGGTTACACATAAGGGAATACGCTTCAAAGGTATTTATTACAGCTGCGAACGTGCACTGAAAGAATCATGGTTTGAGACAGCGAGACAAAAAGGCTCTTGGAAAGTGACTATCGCGTATGATCCAAGAAATATGACAAGTGTTTTTTTGATAGATCCAGGGTTAACAAAATATGAAACTTGCTATCTTTTGACACCGTCGGAACGTTTAAAAAATACAAGTTTAGATGAAATTCGTTATTTACAAGAATACGAAAAACAACTGAAGCATGATAATAGCCATCAGCAATTGCAAAAAGATATTGATTATATTTCGGAAGTTGAAGCTATTGTGAAAGAAGCAAAGAAGAAAAAAGAGCAGTTACAAGACAAAAGTTTAAGTAAATTGCAACGAGTCAGCTCTATTAAAGAACACAGAAAATTAGAAAGAGAAGAAATAAGAAAAAACGAAGTATTTCAAATTGGTTCAGAAGAAACACCTCACAAACAAGCTGATATTGTACCGATTAATAGGGGGATTGAGGTCGAAGAGAAATATGCCAGACCAAATGTAAGAGAATATTTACGGAGACGAAAGGAGAAGAAAGATGAGTGAATGGGGAGAAAAATTAAATGCTCAAGTAGCTGAATATAAAAAGCAAGATGTCATTGATTTTCAAGGAAATCCTTTAATTGAAGCTCTACCTCCTATTCTGTCTCCAGAAGAAGCTTTTGAAGCATTGAGTTATTATCCAGAATTTGATGAAAAAGAGCGTTTATTACCTACACATATTCGATATCATGCGATTCCAAGATTAACTCGTTTTTTCCAACCAGTTATGCAACATCTAGACTTAGAACAGAGATTTTCACGATTATTGAGGTATGGTTATGTGAGTAGAAATCCGTTATCTCCCAATTTTACAAAGAGTTTATCTGCGGCTCATCATTCACTTACAGGGCAAAAAATTAAGCACGATATACGCTCAACAGCCTCTAGTATTACTTTGATGGGGTTTTCCGGCATTGGAAAAACTACTGCTATTGAGAGGATTTTATCTTTATATCCACAGTTAATTATTCATAAGCACCCATTAAATATTACTCAAGTTGTATGGCTAAAACTGAATTGTCCACATGATGGTTCGTTAAAATCATTATGTATGGATTTTTTCTTGAAGATGGATCGTTTAGTTGGAACTAATTATTATGAACGGTTCGGTAGCAGAAGAAATTCTATCAGTTCCATGGTAACAAGAATGGGACAAATTGCTCGCTTGCATTGTGTAGGGGCCTTAATTATCGATGAAATTCAGCATTTATTAACAACTCGCGATAATAATTCAGAAAAGATGATGAACTTTTTTGTTACTCTGGTCAATGAGATTGGTGTACCAGTTATGATGATTGGTACAATGCGTGCAAAAAGTGTCTTGCAGCAAGATTTTCGTCAAGCCCGTCGTGGCAGTGGGCAGGGAGATATGGTATGGCAGCAAATGAAAAAGGATGATGACTGGGATTTGCTTATCGAAAGTATGTGGAATTATCAATGGATTAGGTACAAGACAGAGTTAACTGAGGAATTAAATCAGACACTCTATGAGGAAAGTCAAGGAATAGTAGATATCGCTGTAAAACTATTTGCATTATCTCAAGGTCGAGCAATTGAAACAGGAGAAGAAAAAATTACACCTGCCCTCATAAGGAGAGTTGCAAAAGATGATTTGAAGCTCGTCCAACCGATGTTGAAAGCATTAAAAGACGGGCGTATTTCTGAACTAGAAAAATATGAGGATATTATGCCTATGGATATTGCGGAGTATCTACAATATCATCAATCGAAAATTGATTTAAGGGCTACCATACAAAAGAAAAAAGAATTGCAGGCTCTTAAACGAAGAGAAAGAGAAATTTCTAATCTTGAAAAACTAATGGTTGCATTGATGAATTTAGATATTGATGCTACATTAGCAGAAAAGGTAGCTTCAAAGGCCATAAAGGATTTGCCGGAAGCTTCACAAGCCGAGTTGATGGAAAGAGCATTAAGTTTAATAAAAGAACGGATGGAACCAAGTAAAAGCAAAGTAAATCAATCGTCAAAGAATACATTACGGGTCATCATCGATAAAGGTCGCAAGCAGAAGCTGTCAGCCTATGAATCATTACGAGAGGCAGGTTATATTAAAGCACCACTAGATGAATTTGTTATCTAGGAGGAAACTCCATGCTAAGTTACTTTCCAACCTTATATAACGATGAACTTTTGTATAGCTGGTTTGCACGATATCATATCCATTCGTCTAATATTAGCCCTAAGCAAACGATGAAAGATTTATATGGGAAGACGAATATCGTGGCTGTTCCTGATTTACCAACAAACTTAAACGTTGTTTATGAAAAATTGAGGCATTTCCAAGTACCCGACGTAGCTCAATGGATAAAGAAGCACACATTATTTCGTTATTATACAACCTTTGCAACATCAGAGATAAAACACAAAGTATATAGGGCTATGGAAAGTGGTGAACATTCAGGAGCTATCCATATGATGACAGGGATAATGGCAAACGCTATTAAGGAATGGACTTATTTTCGGTTTTGTCCTCGATGTTTTCAAGAGGATATAGAAACTATAGGTGAGTCGTATTGGAGAGTCTCTCATCAATTACCTGGTGTGTACATCTGTCTTAAACATAACCAGTATTTATGTGATTCTTCTGTTCCATTTCGCGGGAAAAATAAACATGAGTTTATTGCAGCATCTCCAAGTAATTGTATGAGATTAGGGATCAAAACGGCATTTTCAGAACGTACAGAGAGATTTTTTCGAATTCTAGCAGAACAAAGTGTAAAGCTTATTCAAGGAGATTCTCATTTCACATGGGAGGGTATCCAATCATCCTATCGCTATTTATTACAACGACATGGATACGCAACGATTAATGGGAAAGTTAATCAGCAACTGTTGGCTGAGCAATTTACATTATTTTATGGTGAACAATTTTTAGAAACCATGCAGTCCTCTGTTGATATTTTGAGTGAATCATGTTGGCTTAAAAGCATAACACGCAAACATCGTAAGTCCTTTCATCCTATTCGCCATTTATTGCTTATTTACTTTCTGGGAGAAGAAATAGATACCTTTTATCAATATGCTCACAAGGAGTATAAGCCGTTTGGCGAAGGACCTTACTTTTGCTTAAATCCTGCTGCCAAGCATTATAAACAACGAGTGATTCCCAATGTTAAAACAACTATTTGTACAGACACAAGAAGACCTGTTGGCACATTTGAATGCACGTGTGGATTTATCTATTCCCGCCGGGGACCGGATAAGAGTGAACAAGATTTGTATAAAATTGGTCGCATCAAGCAGTATGGACAAGTATGGTTGGATAAATTACATCGCATGATACATGTTGAAAAATTGAGTTATTATGCAGCAGCAAAAGAATTGCAATGCGATATTACGACAGTTATCAAGTATGCGAATAAAGGAAAGCCAATAATAACAGATAACAAGCTAGATGAATTCGAATTAGTGAAATCTAAAAAACAGAAGGAATGGATTAAACTATTAAAGCAACATCCGAATAAATCAGTTACGCAAATTAGAAGTATGGAACCTGCTCTTTATGCTTGGCTTTACCGACATGATCGGGAGTGGTTGAAAAACCATTCACCTAAGCAGCCTAACAGGCAGTCATCGCATTTAAAAATTAATTGGGCTGAAAGAGACGAAGAAGTTCTTAAAGAAGTCAAATTAGTTATAAAGAAACTTAAAAGTGCTGATAAGCCTATCTATATTAATAAAAGTCGAATAGGTAAAGAAATTCGAAAGTTATCGCTACTAGAAAAACATTTGGATAAGCTACCTAAAACAAAGGAATATATCCTTCAACAAATTGAAACGAGAGAACAATTTCAGATTCGTAGAGTAAGATGGGCCTGTCACTATTTGTTCAGTAAGAATGAATCAGTTATGGAATGGAAAGTAAAACGGTTGGCCGGTTTAAAGGGGAATGTTGCAGAAAAGGTACAACAGGCTATTAATGATGAAATCATAAAGTATCAGCAGATAAGAGTGGAAGGTGATATAGGTGGTAAAAATCAGACCATGGCCCTTTAATCAGCAACAATTCGTATCATTACATTGGTTTGGGAATGTCAAACAGGGAAAAGACCAGCAGTGGTATTTACAAGCAGCTTTTAAAGAATCAAACAAATGCCAGATCCTTGAGTTACCTATAGGTGCATTTCCTCTATTAAGATTGGGGCAATTTTACAGAGACGGCTTGCCTCTATCAACGCAAAAAGCAGGGAGTTACAATCAAGTAATGATTGAAGATTTAGGAAAAGGTAAAACGATAAAGGCAATTGACGCTTGTAAAAAATTTGGCTACTTCTTATACAAGATGCCCGAACTAATCCATCAACATGTTTGGTCCTTTTCCTCAAATGGAATAACATATTATGTTCCACATGCAGAGCTTATACGTGCCTTATATATTAAATACAAGTGTTTAGCTAATGCACTGTTGAGGCCGAATGGATTAGATTTCCTTATCAATAATGTCCATTATCTAAATTCGCAAACAGTATTTATAGAATTAGCCGATGAGATTCCTTCCACAATTGTTACTAATGAATTTGTTCATTACATGGCTTGGTTATATTTAAACGATGAAATAAAAAATTCTTTTTCCTCTGTTCAAACTAATGTTTATAGCTATGCGGCCGGCCAAAATGTCGCATATGGTATTCCGTTAGAGATAGCCGTCCCATCCATTCAGAATACCAGAATTGCATATAGGGGGATACAGCAACAAAATGAGGTATTGATATTAGAATTGCTTGGGATTGATAATATAACGCTTCCTGTGTTTCAAATCCAATACAGTCACAAGTCTATTAAGAGAAATGTTTATACGAATGCTCCCAAAAAGACGAGGATTTCACAGAAAAATGGAGATACAGAATATGTATTAAACGAAAAAAACGGAAAGCGATCAAAAGAGGATACTCATCAACCAGTCATTGAACAAGAACCCACTCAATTCGCTTTCCGTCATTCAGTCGTCATTAAAAGAATATCAAAACAAGCGCAGAAAGTGAACAAGGGAAATGTCTATATTTCAAATAAAGGTCGTGGCGGAGCTACTCAGCAGCAGATTGTTGGAGTGGATGAATCCATTTTTGGTGGAACGGTTGCACCCATTGAATTTCGAACATTGGAAATCGCTGATTCCATTGCTAATTACGGTTTAGAACAGTTTTTTGAGATGATTCAACGTTTATCTAAAAGCTATCCTCATTTATCAGTTTCTGTAAATGTAGTATTTCTGCCACTAGGAAGAAAATTTTCTCGGTTGCCAGACGGAAGAAGGCGTGTTTGTGCCGTTGCTAGAATAATGAATAAAGGTAAAGTCTCGTACATACTTGAAGTAGCAGTTCCTGATAATCGTTCAATCTCAACTTTAATTATCCCATCGGTTGGGGACTTTTACAAAGATGAGTTGCACATTCAAAAATTGCTTCGAAATCTTGTTTATAATAGTGGGAGTTGGAGTAATGCATTTTTGCAAACGATTCAGCATGCGAAGGTTAGGCATTCGCAAGAAACTGCTCGGAAATGGGTAGAAAGGTTAATAAAACATTTATAAGACTTCAGTTTTAATACTCTTTAATATGATTTGATTAGGTATGAAGAAATATGTAACAGATGGTAAATAAACTCCATGTTCAATTAAATGCTTGAAAATCTCGAATATGATTTTCATCTTAGTAAACAAAAAAAATTTTTGTTATAATTGAAATAGTTAGTTAATTAATATTTACTCGTATCTATAGTATTGTATAATGCTAAGATATAGGAGCATTCCTGTTAGAAGTTTTTTCGGGGACTTGAATAAAAAAAGCCCTCTTGGTATGATTCGGGGGTGTCAATCGGATGAATTGACCCCTAATTTGGATACCAAGGAGGACTATACATGAATTCTATCTCAAACAAGAAGATTAATCAAGTCACCGATCAAACGCTCGTCGTTGGCATGGATATCGCGAAAAAGAAGCATTATGCCTGCTTTGTGGATGAGCGAGGGAGGGTGCTAAAAAAATCGTTTCCCGTTCCGCAATCCAGAGAAGGGTTGGAATGGTTGTACCAGTGCATCGTGAAAGCGATGGAGGAATTTGAAAAAACGGAAGTGATCGTTGGCATCGAGCCAACGGGACATTATTGGCTCAATCTCGCTTACTTTCTTGACGAGAAGGGCATCTCTCTCGTGATGACAAACCCGATGCACGTGAAGCGCTCTAAAGAGCTAGACGACAATCTTCCAACCAAGCATGATGCGAAAGACGCGCTCGTCATTGCCCGGTTAGTGAAAGACGGCCGATTCAGCTATCCGCGTACTCTGAAAGGGATGGAGGCCGAACTGCGCGCAGGGGCGACGTTTCGATCCAAACTCGTGAAAGAGCAGGGGGCGGTTCGAAACCAGATGATTCGCTGGCTCGATCGGTATTTTCCGGAATTTACGCAAGTCTTTCCGTCGTTTGGGAAAATGGCGCTCGCTGTGCTGGAACAGACGCCGTTTCCGTCGGATTTAGCAGGGAAAGAGATCGAAGAGGTTCTCCCCCTTTACCGGCAAAGCGAGGGATTACAATCGCCACAAAAGCCGAAAGCGAAGAAGTTGATGGAACTGGCCCAACACTCCATTGGCGTAACGGAAGGACAACAGATGGCCCGTATCGAAATCGCCACACTTGTCCGCTGGTACCGCCAATTGGAGGAAGAAATCGAGGCACTGACCCAGCAACTAACGGAACTTGTGCAAACATCCGTGGAATACGAATGGCTCAAAACGGTTCCGGGCTTAGGGGATGCGACTATCGTGGAACTGTTATCGGAAATCGGGAGTTTTTCCCACTATCAGGATCCGCGCCAATTATTGAAACTTGCGGGCCTGACACTGCGGGAGCATTCCTCCGGCCAACACAAAGGGCAAAAACGGATCTCGAAGCGTGGAAGAAGGCGGTTGCGCGCCCTCCTCTTCCGCGTGATGATGCCGATGATCCGCCACAACGAAGCGTTTCGACAGTTACATGAATATTACACGACACGGCCCGATAATCCGTTGCGCAAGAAGCAATCCATTGTGGTGTTATGCGGGAAATTACTGAAGGTACTGCACGCTGTGTGTACGAAGCACCAGGCGTTCGATGCGAAGCGAATGATGCAGGACATCTTTGGTCTCGAAACGGCGGCTTGATGCCTGCATGCCTTGTGATTCCCTAGACAACAAGGATGACACGGAGAAGCTGGCACGATATCATCCATTCGACCTTGAGTCCCTAAAGGAGCTTCGCCAGCCTCTGCCTGATGACTAGACTGAACGAAGGAATGTAGGCACAAGGATGCCCAGAGACATGGGAGGGTTCGTCATCATCAGCGATGCAGAGATCCAAGGTGCATCCCATACATTTACAACCATTACAACCAAATTAAACCGGTAGTGGCAGCGAAGCGCACCCATCCAATGTCATATATATACAGATTTGAGAAACAAAGTTAGAAAACGTGTCGAAAAAAATTTTTTGACACCCCTGAAATGGCTACAACCATTGATATATCAACATTTATAGAGGGAGGGTAACAATTGAATAATCAATCATCAATTGAGGAGAATTACATAGATTTAAATCTGCAAAATGTTTTGGAGGTTTTACTTAATAATAACAGTGAAGTTCTAACAGCATCGTTTGATACTGAATTTATGAAATTAGATGATGAACTTCAAAATGAAGAGTCTTTTGAAGAAGAAATTTTTCACTATAGTGATTCAGTGCATGAATTTAACAAAATGAACGTCAGTTGTCCTTTAGTTGCTATTGATGTAGGAGCAACTAAAATAGGAGATACTTCCGATGGAGCAATAGTAGCATATAGAGGTTGTATTATTAAATCTGATAATGGACAACTTGAAAATTTTTTATATAGAACAGGTCCTATTCTTCTTTCAAATAGACGTAAAAAGCAAATATTACATAAAATAGGTAAAGAATTAGGAAACGAAGAGTTATTTGTTTATGTAGATGAAGAAGGGGCTCCAGTTGAATTAAAAAAAGGTGTTGCTGATAATACGAACCAATATGCAGATAGAATTAGAAACTTCATTGAAAGAAAGCTACAGCAAAAGGCTGTTAGCCTTATTAGTAATGGTATTGTTTTAATTGATGGTGCTATGACAAAAAATACCCGTGATACTCCAACAGACTTTATTGAGGAAAATATATTAAAAGAAGCATATCAGAAAAACAATAGAGTTATTGCAATTTCTAAAAAATCTACACTTTTGGTTGACAATATTCCAATTAGATTTGCTTTAAATGATAAGCCGAACAAAATCTGTTATAGAAATATTCAGGTAGATATTGAAGAAAGTAACGAGGGTTATAAAAGAAATTTTGGAAACATGTATGTAGCACGGTTTTCAGAATATGGTCAAACCTTTAGAGTAGATGTATGTGTTCCTCCTGGGGAAGACTGTAGAGATGTATTAGATATGTTTTGGACTAGTAGTGGGTTTAGAAATGGGTATCCGGAGTTGTTAGTCAGGGCACATTGGCACACGTATATTCCTTGGTCATATATCGTGTCTATGCAATCATTTGCTAAGGTTAAGTATAATTTACAAGTTGTTGAAGAAATAGATTATGGAGGGGCTTTTGCACCGTTTGGAGGAGGGTATAAATAAATGCAAATTTATAAAATTGAAAGTGATGATGTTTATTTATTATATCATCCAGGTGAAGATTCTATTCAAGTAGGTGCTCAATTTTTAGTGACAGAAAAATTTGAGGCTGAGAAAGATAGAGGAATAATTGTACAGATTATAGAAAATGAGTCTTTAAATTATCCCGGTATAGTTCAAGAGATTGTCCAAAATTCTCTTGAAAGTGCATTTAAAGTTAAAAATAACATAATTATAAATAATGAAGATTCATTTTCAGATATTAAGAGCTTAAAGATAGCTCATGGGAAGATCAGAAAACAGATGGTCGATAATCGGATTATTGATTGGGAAGGTTGGATTCCCACAAGAAATGTTGATATTAAAGTCATGACTAATGACGAAGTAATTAAAAGGATAGTTGGAGAACCATCATCTATTGAATTTTCATTAGATATTTGTAAGTACAATGAACAAGAATTATCACTTGATGCAACAAAACTCGATATGATTAATGTTATAACAGGTGTAAAGGGCTCAGGTAAATCGCATACAGCTAAGAATATTTTACTTAGATTAATAGATATGAGGGTTCCTTGTATTGTATTTGATGTTAATAATGAGTATAACTTTCCAAATGCTATCTCATTGAGACTAGGCCATAATTTTCAGCTAGATATGTCTGTAATGGAACCTCTTCAAGTATTTGGAGTTATTAATTCGATATTTCCATTATCGAGTAGAACTTCAGAGAACGTAGAAAATACTATAATTGATGTATTTGATCAGCGAAGAAGACAGTGTGAATCTTTCGGTAGAGAATTCACAATTGATATGGATTATTTACTACAGAATCTTGAAGTGCTTATTCCAGGTGGCAATCAGGATTATATTAGAAATATGAGAGCAGGATTAAGAGTTGCCCTAAACACGGTTAAGCAGAGAAATATATTTAGAACTAGAGAAGATAATACTGAAGAACTTGGGCAGATATATGAACGTTGTATAAAAGAAAAGAAATTTATTAGATTTGATTTCAGTGAGATGTCTTCAAAATTACAGAAGATCGCTGTGGAAGCTGTAAATAATAGAATAATTCAGATATGTAATGAAGAAGCTAATAAATCAAGACATCTATACCCTTTCATTTTCTTTGAAGAGGCTCATACATATATTGATGAGAAGGCTATAGTTGATTTTGCTACTAGAGGAAGACATATTGGTATTAGAATGTTTTTTATGACAAATACTCCTGACGCTCTTCCAGAAATGATCTTTAGACAACTAGATAACTTATTCTTATTAAGGCTTACCCATAAAAATGATATAAAGCATGTTAGTCTAAGTTCATTTACAGATGAAGAAACGGTAAAATCTATTACAACTAGGATGCCTGATAGGCATTTAATGGTTATTGGAAATATAACTAATAACTATCCCTTAGTCGTACAAGGCAATGATTTACCTGATGGAACTCCTGCAACTGGTGTCACAAGGCCACTTTGGGAGGGGATAAAACAATATATTGAAACAAACAGAGAGTAGTTATTTACTCTCTGTTTGTTTCAGTACATTAACATTATATTTAGAATTAACTTTACTTCTCATGAAAATAATACTTTCTCTACCGTAAGGAAAAGAGAGGCCGCGACGAGTAAGATTGCGTATTTTTTGAATTTCAATAACTTCAAATCCTATATCATCAGCTATTTCAGAAATAATTAAATCCGTGGCAACTGGCATAAAATTATTCTTTTTAGAAGAACCAAATAAAGAGTTTCCTACAACACAAGCTATGACTGCATTATTTTGAGATAAATTAGATATATTACTTAAAGTTATATACATATCATCAATATAACCTTTTATAGTTCTATGGAAACTCTCTTTTTTGTCGGCATTGTCAATAAATTTAGCTATTTGGCGAATGAGTTTAGAATCATGCTTTTGGTATATATTTGTTTCATCAAATTTTAGACTAGAGTGTGACCTTAAAGTTTTTCTTCTTAAACTTTTAAATTCTTCTTGATTTTTTACATAATCTAGCATCCATAACTCGAGTTTATAGACCTCTGTATAATCAAATTGATTTAAATAAGGAGGTGAAAAGACTATTAAATTGAACTTTTCTTTCACTTGAGATAAAACACTTGAATTTCGAATATCATAATTAAGTATCTCCACTTTTGGAGTATTTAACAAAGGATAATTCAAATCATTAATCATAGAATACAATTTTGTTAAATAATGTTTTTTTACATCATAATCCATAACCTCACGTACAATCTTAAGTGCCCTTCCGGATTTTCTCATACAACTAGTTTCTTCTAAAATTGAAGCAAAAGCCAATAGGCAAAAGTCATATTCAAAGGATTCGCAATTAAAGTAATTTCTAATAATTTTTTTTAAATTTATTAGCTGAACTAGGGTATTGTGAGAATAGGCTTTTTGAAATGTCGATAAATCTGGTATTTCTTCTTGTTTAATTGGTTCATATAATTCTTGTTTTTTTAAAAAATTTATAAAATTATACACAATTCCTGAGTCAATATGATGAAAATTGCTTTTAGTTTGTGCTATAAAGTGAATAAAAGGATTAACCTCTATACCTATTGCGCTTTTAATATCCCAATTTTCAACATCGATCATAGATGATAGAATTGTTGTTCCCGATCCACAAAATGGGTCTAGTAAATGAATAGGCTCTTTAATATTAGAGAATTGCAATACATTTTCTAGAATATTTTTTGAATAGCCTTCCTTAAAGTTGTACCAATTGTGAATAGGAGATTCTTTATTGTCGGAAGGAGTTACAATGAGTGAAGAAAGGCTTGTATTATGTTTTACATGAAACTTCTTCTCAATTGCTTCGTAAATTTCGATAATTTTTTGATACATAACTAACTCCTTGTTATCTATATTCTATATCAATAATAACAAATAATAAGAATCGCCGGTAGTGGGGAATTAGAATATCTTTTAAAATAATTAAACAACTTTTTTGTTACTGATGTTTTAATAATTTGAACATTTAATCTAAAAATTAAACAACTATTTTTTAACACCGTTCGGATTTCTGAACGGTGTTATGCATATTTTGAACCTCAAAATTAAACAACTTTTTTGTAATTGTACAAGTTTGATAAAAATAACCTCTTACGGATATCATATCCGCAAGAGGTTATTTTTTCATTTTTTTAGGAATTCAAAAAGGGGGAGGAAATGAAGGTTTCGAGACTTTTGTTCTTGTAAACGATAGTGGTATTTTAGACAGGCACACTTTAAACAAAATGAACGTGTTGCCCAACGTATATGGATATATAAATGCACATAAACCAATCCACTTTGTTTGTACGTTTAATGAAAAACGATCTAGGAAGTTTCGGCATTATCGTTATGTGTCAGTTCTGTATGATGATTTTGGCTATTTGCTCTAGCTTTGCAGCATCATCATTGTTTTTTATATTTTAACAGTTTTTGGTTGACGTTCAAACAATTTTATAATAAAAATAAAAATGAAAACTATTCAAATTATTCCAGATATTTAAATGAGGGGTGGATTGTCACTAAATACATCTATTTCCTATAAAATAATTTTAAAGGTTCTGGTTTACATGCTCATGATTGTTATCAAAATGGCTAAATTACAGTTATTAAGGGAGAATAGTATGAATAAAATTCTTTTACACTTAGAAGGGGCAGCTATCCTATTGTTGAGTCTTTATTTTTACTCTTATAACCAATTTAGTTGGCTTTTGTTTTTCGTTTTGTTATTCGTTCCAGATATATCAATGATTGGTTATTTATTCAATAATAAAGTTGGTGCCGTGCTTTATAATTTATTTCATACATATAGTTTACCAATTGGAGCTGTTATCTTAGGAGTGCTGTTATCAAGCGAAGTGGTTTTAGAGATAGGCTTAATATGGTCTGCTCATATCGGAATGGATAGGATGATTGGTTATGGATTAAAATATTCAACACATTTTAAGGACACGCATTTAAATCGTGTTTAAATAAACGATTGAACTAAAGGATGTTGTTGGTTTGGATCTGTGTCAAATCTTTGGCACTTTCATTCTATCCTAACTAAATGCTTGTTTCTTTAATAGTGAGAGAGTGAAGCATTTGGCATCGAGCTCCTGCAGTCATGATTCTGTTGCTGAGAATCCAGATGGTTACAAAATCGGCATCGCCACACAAGGCTACCATGCCCAATCCCTAAAGACAAGGCTTCGTTTAAATTTTAATATTGATTTTTTAGACTGCAGAAAAAGACCAAAATAAATCGTCCTTTTTGTATGTCTTGATTAACTATCGCTCCTGTTAATTATGCATGATAAAAAGCTGTTTAAAAAACACACGTTATGGAGTAAAATGGAAGTAAATCCGAACGTGTGTTTTTTCTTAAGGAGTGATAGCTTGGGGTTTTGAAGAGTATCAAGCTCTAATGAAAGAAATGTTAGATCTAGCGGTTGCAATACTTGAGCATCAGCAAGTTATCGCTAATACCAAAGAGAAGTTAAACAGGAACTTAGAAAATCCTCTGGAACAAGATTATATAAGATCATGATGGTTCCTTTCCCAATGAACCTATTGAATGAGGAATAAATGGGGTCAAGGTAATCACTAGAGTTTTATATCAAACTAGTAAAGGTTTAAAAGATAGAGCAGGTACTGAATTTATTATATGGATAAGTATATTGTTCGTGCTTGTGAAGCAAAATTTATTTTTATATACCCGAGGTGCTAGATAAAATGATGATGTATAAAATTTTGTGTAAAGCATTTTGCTAGACCAAAAGAAAAAAGGTGTAACCGACGAGAAAAATTGAACAGTTTCGCTAAATAAGAGTGAACACTTTTCTGGAAATTCCAGCGTAATCCCTATCACTTGACATGGAGCCTCTGCGTACAAGATATTTCCTAAAAAGCGAGCAACAACAAGAATCAGCCGCATGAAACGAGGCTATCATGTACGCCACTCTATGTAAAGTGCGCGTTTCTAACTGGTAAAAAACTGTTCAATTTAATCAATCGAATTCTGTTCAGTTTTATTTAGCGGCCACATGTGTAACTGCTAAAATAAAGTGGACAGTTTCCGCCAAATAAAATTGGACACTTATTTACCAATTTTACTCCTAACAGCTATGATAGATGTTGAGATTTTATCTAGCTGTTGGAGGGACTGAAAGGTGGATAAGTGGGAAATGTATATGGAAATTTATCAACTTTTAAAACAAGGGTTTAGTAAAACATCCGTCGCTAAAAAATTAAAGATATCCAGAACGACATTATATAACTATTTAAAGCGTTCACCTGAGGACATGACAACATGGTTAGCTTCTACGAAGCAACGAAGAAAAAAGTTAGACCCTTATCGAGAGCTTATTTTACATTGGATTCAGAAGCATCCAGATTTATCAGCGTCTCAGGTACAAGACTGGTTAGAGGAACGTTATCCTGACCTTTGCGTGGGAGAAAGTACGGTTCGGAGTTATGTACGTAGTTTACGAGAGGAATGGAAAATCCCAAAGGAACCCTCGATTCGCCCATATCAAGCAGTGCCAGATCCACCAATGGGTCACCAAGCGCAAGTCGATTTTGGAAAAGTGAAAGTAAAACATCAACAAGGCAAGGATATCGATTTATATTTTATCGCCTTTGTGCTTTCGCACTGCCGTTATAAATACATGGAGTGGCTGGATCGTCCTTTTACAACGAGAGATGTCATTCAAGCTCATGAGAATGCGTTCCAATGGTTTGGTGGAATCCCAAACGAACTTGTTTATGATCAGGATAACCTGATTGTGGTTAGTGAAAATGCCGGGGACCTCATTCTTACCGCCGAGTTTGAAGCCTATCGAAGACAGCGCAACCTCACTCTTCATGTATGTCGAAAGGCAGACCCGGAAAGCAAAGGGAAAATTGAGAATGTCATAGGATTTATCAAACACAACTTTGCCAAACATCGGATATTTACGAATCTCGATCTGTGGAATGAACAAGGATGGGAATGGTTACGGCGAACAGGTAATGGGAGAGTTCATAACACAACAAAAAAGAGACCAGTCGACGTGTTTGAACTCGAAAAACAACACTTACGACCGATCTCTCTATCAGTGGACGTGACCTACGTCCAAAACCCAAACCTCACAAACAGTATAACAAGAACGGTTAGAAAGGACAATACGATTCTGTACAAATCGAATCGATATACGGTTCCGTGCGGAACCTATATGCCGTTTGGAAAAACAGTACAAATTGTCATACAAAGGGAACAGGAGCTCTTCATCTACGATTCTGAAACAGGGGAATACTTAGGAAAGCACACGATCGCTCATGGCAAAGGAAAGCTGATTCAAAACCGAAACCATTTGCGAGATCGAACGAAAGGCATCAATGCCTATATCAAAAGGGTTGCCAACCAGTTTGAACAACCAGATGTGGCAAAGGAATATCTAGAACACATACGAAAAGCCTATCCGCGATATATACGCGATCAATTGCAGCTCATTCAAAAAAAATTGGCTCACTCTCCGGCGTCCCTCTGCAGCCAAGCACTACAAAAGTGCATCGAATTACAGCTGTATAGTGCTTCAGAGTTTACAGATATGGTCGGTTACTTACAACGGCAACATCGATTGAACACTTCCGGCAAAGCCGTTCAGGTAAACCGAATCCAATCATTGCAGAAGGAGAGTCATTCTATCCTTTGTGCACAACCAGCTGTAAGAAACGTTAATGAATATATCGGGATTTTGGAGGGAAGAACGAAATGAGCCAGTTAACGAATGTACAAGAGTTATTACGAGTATTACGTTTGACAGAAACAGCTTCTCATCTGCCTATATTAGTGAAACAAGCAGAGACGAATGAGGTGACATATCTACGTTTTTTATACGATGTGTTACGTTATGAACAACATCGTCGGGAGGAGAAATTACGCGGGAGAGGCGTTTGAAATGGGCGTCTTTCCCCTACTACAAGTCGTTAGATGAGTTTCAACTACAAGAACAGCCATCACTGACGAAAAGACAATTTCACCAATTGCGAGAACTCTCATGGTTAGACCAACTCTTTAATTTGATTCTGTTAGGACCGCCAGGTGTCGGAAAAACCCATTTGGCGATTGGACTCGGGATTGAAGCGATTCATCAAGGGTATAAAGTGACGTTTATTACGATGGGAGAGTTGATTCAAGCGTTAAAAACGGAGGAAATGACTCGGAAATCACAAATTCGTCTTCAACGACTGAGGGAATCGAACTTAGTGATTATCGACGACTTCATGTTTATAGCGATGGATCAACGAGAAGCGAATTTATTCTTTCATTTGATTAATGACTTGTACAATCAATCGTCGATTATCCTAACATCCAATAAAGGGCCGAGTGAGTGGGGAGAATTACTCGGTGATCCGGCTATCACCACAGCTGTATTAGACAGAATCATCCATCGTGCCGAAGTGATTCATTTAAATGGAGACAGCTATCGAATGAAGCACAGAATTTCCATTTTTAGTGATGAAACTGTTCAAAATTAATGATCAAAAAGTGTTCAATTTTACTTGACGGTCACATCCTATGCAAGAGCACTTCAATGTTGTTCTTTTTTCTCGAATATATAATTATTTCTTTAAACTTTCTAACATGCATAGCCGCATAACATTGTGAAAATGCTTGTCGTCCAGTGCCTATTATCCCTAAAGTTTCAATGTTAGGATTAGATAAATATTTTATTGCCAATCCCCCAATTGCACCCGTTCTAAGAAATCCTAGCTGTTTTCCTAGGACAATACCCTTAATTTTGTTTTGACTATCATCAACTACTATTGTTAAATCGTCTGTAAAATCCGAATCTTGATATCTCCAATAAGATCTAAAGCCACTAATATTTCTCTCGATTGATTGTCCACAGGTTAAGACAATTTGCGGTTTTACTGGATGAGTTATGAGAGAATAGGTTATTATTTTTATTATTTTATATGCTATGTTCCCTAATAATTGCTAATTATTGAAGATCGTACTGGATAAAAAAAGTCGTCGACCTCCAATCGTGTAAAAATCCTGGGGGATCGACGACAAATTTTTAACAACTAACATTTCCACTGTGATAAAGAAAAGAAGATGTTGCTCGAATTTTAAGATAAGTTTATTGGACCTCTGTCAATAGATTGGACAGCCAGAATCGAGAAAATTACGCAATTTGACCGTACATTCGTTCGTATTGAAAAGGTGTAAGATACCCGATAGCGGAATGTACGCGTTTCCGGTTGTAGAAAAACTCGATGTATTCAAAAATCCGACTTTGGGCTTCCTTGCGGGTTCTGAACTTCTCCAGATAGACGAGTTCCTTTTTGAGCACGCTGTGGAACGATTCGATGCAGGCATTGTCATAGCAGTTGCCCTTGCGGCTCATGCTGCATTTCATCCCGTATTTCAAGAGCCGTTTTTGGTACTCATGAGATGCGTATTGGCTGCCGCGATCGGAATGATGCAGGACTTCGCCTTTCGGCCGTTGACGGTTGTAAGCCTGATCCAGAGCTTGCAGGACCAATTCCTTGGTCATTCGCTCATTGGCGTGCCAGCCTACGATTTTGCGCGTGTACAAGTCCATCACGCTCGCGACATAGAGCCATCCCTCGTCTGTCGGAACGTAAGTGATGTCCTCCATCCAGACTTGATTGGGAGCTTGTGCCCTGAACTGCTGGTTCAGCACATTGTCATGCACTGGCAGATTGTGGTTCGAGTTCGTCGTCGTCTTGTATGTCTTGACGGTGCGCGACTTAAGCCCCAGTTCCTTCATGATGCGGGCGACCGTTTTTTCGGATACCCGAACACCTTGCTGGCGCAAGACTTGAGCGATCTTCGGGCTGCCGTACAGGCGACGCGAGTCCACAAAGATACGGCTAATCTGTTGTTCTAGTTCTCGGCGACGTTTCTTTTGCTCGCTTTCCTGGCGCCTGGTCCATTGATAATAACCACTCCGGGATACGTTCAAAACCTTGCACATCTCCGATACCGGATACTTGGAGCGGTGTTTGTGGATAAACGCAAAGATCCGTTCCGGTCTTTTGCGAAGATGTGCATCGCCTTTTTTAAAATTTCGTTCTCCATCTCGAGTTGGCGGATTCGTTTCTGCATTTCGAGAAGGGTTTTTTCCTCGATTTTCAGGTTGCCGCTGCCGCGAAACGCATGGACCGGATCCTGTTTGAATTCGTTGATCCAGCGGTACAGAGTATTGTCGGATACGCCCAATTCTCGGGCGACCTGCGCCACCGGCTTCCCCTGTTCCTGAATCATTTTTACGGTTTGGATTTTGAACTCTTTGTCATATTTCTGACTCATCTTCGGACACCTCGATTTTGCTAGATTTATTGTCGCATTCTCGATTCTCGGTGTCCACTATTTAGTCTAGCATCAGTAAAAGGGGAGTAACACATGGAAAATCAGAGAGAATGGATGCAGCTTAGGGAACAACTGCAGGAAAAGGATAAGAAGATCGAAACCTTGATAATCGAAAATCATTGGCTCAAGAAGGACTTAGCCGCATTGAAATCTGAATTAGAGTCCGAGAAAAAACGGCTACGAGAAGCAGTTGGTGCGTGGAGACGCAAAGCACAAGGGGGAGGTGGACAATGGAAGTGCCTACGAGAAGGATATCATGCGTATCACCGTAGTCATTATAAGGTGTATGTGGTCACCGATATTCCCAAAGATTTAGATATTGAAGAGGTGTGTGTAGTCCTAAACGAAACGTTTTTGCCGTCCGTGGCCCCATATCGGTTTGTACGCTGCGACTACTCCACCAAGTACAAGGGATGGCTGGTGGAAGTATCGAAAGGAAAGTACATCGATATATATGAACCCCCAACATCAGCAATGGGATAAAAATGAAGGAAAAACCAGGGAGATGGATGATCCAATGTCCTGGTTTTCTATTTAGTGGAATGTAGAGAAAAAGTTTCAGAACTTCAAAAACAAACTACAACACTTGAAGCTGGAGTCACCATTTTCGATACGATTATGAAGGAAATTGAGCAAGCTAGACAGGACATGCATCATAGGAAAAAACATCAAAGTAAAAATATACATAAAATGTTTTTTGTGTATATTTTACAAAAAAACTTGAATATTTACTTTTTTTGTTGTATAGTAATAAATTGGAGAGAGGGTACAAGATAGGGAGGTTACTAGAATTGAAAAAGTTTATTATTAAAACCTTTGCTGTAGCTGTATTACTAACGGGGATTACTACAACAAATGCCATGGCTGCTTCATATAATTTCCAAGCTACTTATGAACATTTAATTTATACTAATTCAGGATTCTATGTTAAAGGCACTTCTAGTATAGCTGGAAAACAGAATTCAGATGAGGCAGGAGATACCAAGGCGAAGTATTCTATGGTTTCTAGGGGAAGTGAGCCTGCAGATGATGTAATTATTACATACTTCACTCAAGAAGGTACTGGCTCCTTTAAAAGAACATTTAAAGACTTTACATCTTATGCTTACTTAAGAATGGATAATTTAAATCCTACAGGCTTTTTCGGAGGAAGAGAACCTATTACGTCTAGTGGTACATATACCTATACCACTAAATAATTCTATAAGTTATTATTTATAAATATGTATAATTCTTGTACTCTCTCCTTATGAATTCTATGCAGGAGAAAGGTTATGAAAAAGAGTTCAATATACCTAATTATCACATTTACTTTCCTTTTGTTGATAAGTATTTTTTTATTTAATAAACAAATTTTTAATGATAAAACAAATAATGGAATTAATGTTATAAAAGTTCTTTCTCTTCATAAATTAACAGAGGAAGCAGAGGAAGCATATACAGACAATATTAAACAGATATATCCAGACTATAATATATCATTTGATGCAGTACTGGACCAACAAAACGATATACGCAATGAACAAGAGCTGATAAATAGAATAAAAGAGAAACTAAAGGATGATACATATCATATTATTGTGGAAATTGATGAAGACCTAGCATTTTCTTTAAGTAAAGAAGGATTATTAAGAAATATACATTCTTCTATAAAACCATTGATAAAACGATATAGTATTCTTAGTAACTATTCAGAAAGTGTACCCGGAAATAATCCTGGAGAAACATATTTTATCCCAATAGATTTTCGAGGGTATTGTTTAATTTATAACCGAGATATTTTTAAAAGATTAAATATTAAAGAACCATCTCAAACTGAAGATTGGGATAATATATATAAACTGAGTGAAATGATAGAAAAAAAATCTAATGGGGCCATAACGCCGCTTACTTATGGAAGTAATTTTCCTCCTTTAGCATTCAATGAGTTTTTAAAGTACATAGCACCTTTAGAAATTTATTTAGATAGTTCTGGTTCTTCTCAAAAAAGATTGAAGGATGAATGGGTTAAATTTATTGATAATTACAAACATTATTCAATGAATGTTTATGATGGTGCAGAATTTTTAAGGGGTAACATTGCTATGGAATGGGTTGATACCAGTACATTATTTGATGATTTACTTAAACAAATGGAACAAGGGAATTTGTTAGGTGCTAAAAAATTCCGTTATAATGTGGTTTCTTCACCTCGTTTTGAAGGTCACTCTTTTTATGGAATGGTTGATAATGTTGCAGTTGTACCTTACAATACTCCTAATTATAATATCTCAACTGGATTAATTAATATGTTTTATACAGATCATTTTGTAAACAGTGCATACACTTCCGAAAGTGTCAATCTTCCAATTCATATTACAAAGAAACTTGAGGATATTTATAATCAAAAGGATTATAAATTAGATATTTTTTATCCGGAAAAGCTTAAATTTTCTTATACTAATTATGGAAACAAAATAATTTTTCCAGGAATAACATTAATGTACGATAGTATTAGAGGAAATATCTCTCCAGAAGATTCATTAGTAGAATTTCAAAAAGTTATAAAAGATAACTAAAGGGTTGATGGATAATGGAATATTTAGCGATGGGGGTAAATCTAGTTCTCGCAACCTTACCGCATATACTTGTAGGTAGTATAATAGCCATTTTTACATTGGTAAAAGATAATGATTTTTTTAAGAAAAAACTATTTATCCTGTTATTTAGTAGTTTAGTTGTAATTTCACCAGATATATTGAAAATCATGGGCATCCTTTCGAGCCACTCTTTATGGCTAGTTCCGATATTAGGTTTAATTTTTTCATTTATTTATGTTCAATTAAATAATGATAATAAATTGAGTAAAGTCTGGCTGGTTTTTTCTCTGATTATTTTATTTGGACATCTTCTTCTTGATTTTATTGATAATGGAGTTGAATTATTTTACCCTTTTATTAAAGATGCTTTTGATTATACTCTAATCAATAAAATAGATTTACTTTTTATTGTAATTCTTATAACTTCATTCACCCTTCTTTTCTTTTATAAGAAAAAAACTATTATTGTTATAACTTCATTATCAATAATTGGTTTATATCTTGGTGCACTAATATTTTCAAAAATGCACTTGGAATACACCTTGAAGAAGGAATTCAAGGATCAAGATATTGTTTTATTGATAACATATCCTGATCATCATTTTAATTGGGAATTTCAAGTAAGAACTAAAAGGTCGATTGTAACAGGGAAATCACCTATGAACAAAACAAATATAAAGATTGAAACCAGAACAGAGTTTTGATTTAAATAATGCTCATGTTATGGCAATGAATATTTTATACAAATCTAGTTAACATAAAATTGCATGGTAGGAAAATAAAAAAATACAACATAATAGTTATTATGTTGCATTCATCAACATCATATAAAACTAGTAAAACCCCTTGATAATAAGGGGTTTTTTCTTTTTCTCGACTTCGGAAGGAGTTTAAATGTAACATATAGAATATATTTGTTGTATTGAATCTAACGTTTTGGAGGTATTTTTTGTGGCAGAACGAGTAGGACAACAAGCTGTTGAACCGATTCGAGATCCTGAAAAAATTCGGTCCATGAAAGAATATTTATTGCATCAATCCTATCGAGATTATTTTTTATTTACCTTCGGGATTAATTCTGGGCTTCGGATTAGCGATATCCTGCCGTTACGCGTCATGGACGTGAAATATACGGAGCATTTGCGTGTCAAAGAAAAAAAGACCGGCAATGTCCGCAAAATCAAAATGACAGCAGCGTTAAAACAGGAAATTGAGAAATACACCAGAGGAATGGCCGATTCCGATTATTTGTTTCCGTCTCGGAAAGGGAATCGTCCGATTGGTCGAGAAACAGCTTGGAGAATTATTAATGAGGCAGCCAAAGCGTGTGGTGTAGAAGGCCCGATTGGGACCCACACGATGCGAAAAACCTTTGGATATCACTTTTACCAGCAGACGAAGGATGTTGCGATGTTGCAGCAGATTTTTGGACATTCGGCCCCGTCCATTACCTTACGGTACATTGGGATTCATGATGATATGATCGATGAAGTTCTTGAAACGTTTTCTTTATAGTATTGTCTCTCTGGATCCGATCTGTGGGGAATCTATTCAATCCTATGGGATAAATAGTGAATATTCACGTGGTATTATTGTATATATGACATAGGCAGTAGCTTATTGGACTGAACATCAATAGGGGGATATAATGAAGCTTTCTATTTTACGAGCAATACAATTGAACAACTATGCGAATTAATCAAGCTTACCCAGACGCAACGAACAAAGAACTTGCGAAAATGCTAGGTGTTACGACCCAATGGATAAGTCAGCTAAAGAAATGATTTAACACTTTAACGCGAAAACAAAAATGATGCGTGCGCTTATATCATGAGCGATAGCCTGCGCCTTTGGCGCTTCGTTTAGATGGATAGCCTAACGGGGCTTCTTTTTATTTGAGTTTTGTTGTTGGGGGACGTGTGTTACATTAAGTTGAGTTGCTTCTTTTTGCATCTCTTTAATTTTAAGGGGCTTTTCGGGTATTTTCGGGTATTCTCCGGTTCTTTTTCGGTATGTTTTTGTTGCATTTAGCAACACTTATGGTAAACTTTAAGTGAACGGATTCTTGGTATTTCCGACTTTTTTTAGTTTGAAATGAGAAGTTAATTTCTCTTTTTTGAACATTTATTAAACTCAAATTGATTTAAAACGATTCGATGTTTTCAAACTTTTAGAGTAATAAAAAAGCGCTAGAATGTGTGGCAGCACAGACCTAACGCTTCTGAAATAGAATCTTATGTTTTGTGACAGTCTGCCATTAACGTAGTGCGATCTGGACCAATTCGAGCACCACTGTTAAGATTGCGCAGATTGTCTGAATGGTGTCTTTGTCCATAAAGTCACCTATCTTTCTATGACCGATGCTCGTATGGCAGTACGTGCATCGGTTTTGTTTTTCTCTATGTACTATTATAACGATTTTTTTATGGTTTGCTAGTTTATTAGCGACGTATCTGTTTTTATTTAGAATGGTTCTATACTAAATGTTGGGGTTAAGAGACTTTTCAGGCAAAATAAAAGCACTTACGAAGATCTCCCTTTAAAATGATAGTTGGCGACTACATCAAAAAGGAGATTTCGTAAATGCATTCTCATTTTATCACAAAACTGCTTGGGTTAGAAGATGTTGAAATCACTCATGTAGAGGATCAAATCACTCACTTTGAAATCCATATTCAAACGCCTGTAAAAGTTCAAAAATGGACCTCTGTCAATAGATTGGACAGCCAGAATCGAGAAAATTACGCAATTTGGCCGTACATTTGTTCGTGTTGAAAAGGTGTAAGATACCCGATAGCGGAATGAACGCGTTTCCGGTTGTAGAAAAACTCGATGTATTCAAAAATCCGACTTCGGGCTTCCTTGCGGGTTCTGAACTTCTCCAAATAGACGAGTTCCTTTTTGAGCGCGCTGTGGAACGATTCGATGCAGGCGTTGTCATAGCAGTTGCCCTTGCGGCTCATGCTGCATTTCATCCCGTATTTCAAGAGCCGTTTTTGGTACTCATGAGATGCGTATTGGCTGCCGCGATCGGAATGATGCAGGACTTCGCCTTTCGGCCGTTGACGGTTGTAAGCCTGATCCAGAGCTTGCAGGACCAATTCCTTGGTCATTCGCTCATCGGCGTGCCAGCCTACGATTTTGCGCGTGTACAAGTCCATCACGCTCGCGACATAGAGCCATCCCTCGTCTGTCGAAACATAAGTGATATCCGCCATCCAGACTTGATTGGGAGCTTGTGCTGTGAACTGCTGGTTCAGCACATTGTCATGCACCGGCAGATTGTGGTTCGAGTTCGTCGTCGCCTTGTATTTCTTGACGGTGCGCGACTTGAGTCCCAGTTGCTTCATGATGCGGGCGACCGTTTTCTCGGATACCCGAACACCTTGCTGGCGCAGGACTTGAGCGATCTTCGGGCTGCCGTACAGGCGACGCGAATCCACAAAGATACGGCTAATCTGTTGTTCCAGTTCTCTGCGACGTTTCTTTCGCTCGCTTTCCTGACGCCTGGTCCATTGATAATAACCACTCCGAGATACGTTCAAAACCCTGCACATCTCCGATACCGGATACTTGGAGCGGTGTTTGTGGATAAACGCAAAGATCAGTTCCGGTCTTTTGCGAAGATGTGCATCGCCTTTTTTAAAATCTCGTTCTCCATCTCGAGTTGGCGGATTCGTTTCTGCATGTCCAGAAAGGTCTTTTCCTCGATTTTCAGGTTGCCGCTGCCGCGAAACGCATTGGTCGGATCTTGTTTGAATTCGTTGATCCAGCGGTACAGGGTATTGTCGGATACGCCCAATTCCCGGGCGACCTGCGCCACTGGCTTCCCCTGTTCTTGAATCATTTTCACGGTTTGGATTTTGAACTCTTTGTCGTATTTCTGACTCATCTTCGGACACCTCGATTTTGTTAGGTTTATTGTCGCATTCTCAATTCTCGGTGTCCACTATTTAGTCTAGCATCATATAATGACATTGTATCAATTTTCCAAATGCTGATTTCATCATTATTTTTGGGGGTTTTTATCTTAACTATGAGGAATTGAAACACCTTCTGAACGCTTGCAGCCTAAGGGACTTTTTAGTTTTTATCTTAACTATGAGGAATTGAAACTTTTTGTTTCCCACCTCAGAAGGTGTTAACCTTCTGAGTTTTTATCTTAACTATGAGGAATTGAAACATCTATAAGAAATTGCAATCTGCAAAGATGACAGATGTTTTTATCTTAACTATGAGGAATTGAAACAAAGAACATTATCGCTTCTTCAGGAGTTGTGGCGAAGTTTTTATCTTAACTATGAGGAATTGAAACAAACCATGCTGCAACTTTCGAGAAAAGGGAAACCCGGTTTTTATCTTAACTATGAGGAATTGAAACTTAAAGCAATTACAAGAAGAGCAAAAAGAGGGGTTGGTTTTTATCTTAACTATGAGGAATTGAAACTTCTTCTGTGCGAATAGTTTCGTAGATGAGAATATGTTTTTATCTTAACTATGAGGAATTGAAACCTGATCGCTTCTTTTATAAATATCTGTTCGTCAATATATGAGAATTCGCGTCGCTTGCTTGTTTTTCCACATTTTTATGAGCGTAATGTTCCTCCTATAGGTGAAGCTACGAAATTCATTAAACGAGTAGAACGTGTTGCAAAACGCATAATGGATGCATAAATGCACATAAAAAATCCACCACCTTGGAAATCATATACAGTGACCAAAACCAACTACCAAGGGGTGGACACGATCATGATTTCCAATTTAAACAACGAACATGCATGGTCTTATGAAATGGATCCACTTTTAGCATCCTTATTTCGATATATTGACTCTCTCTCGTTGCCGGAGACACCGTATGTGACAGGAAGACCGCCGGTGTCGAAAAAATCTTTATTGAAATGTTTCTATTTGAAAACCTATTTTTCCATTGATTCCTTGCGAAAATTAGTACGCATTCTGCAGCGTTTTCGCTGTTTTCAGCGGGCTTGCGGGCTTAGTGAAGTTCCACATCTGTCTACGTTTTCCCGTGCGGCAAAGTGGTTTCGGGAACAGGGATTTCCTGTTTTTCACGCACAGCTGCTCCAAGATCTAGAAGTACGGTATCCCCAAATCGTGCTGATCGACAGCACGGCCCTTCGAAGCAGTCTTTACGATTCACAGGCAAAGTGGGGAGTGTCCACCCGATACCACTGGTTTAAAGGATATAAACTCCATCTCTGTACCACTACCGAGGGAATCATCTTATCTCACGTGTTGACCACAGCGAACCGGAATGATGCGGCAGTGGCACCAGAATGGCTTGCTTCTTTGGGGCAATGGGAGATGGAGTTCGTGTTAGGGGATGCCGCGTATGACAGCGAAAAGGTTCGACAAACTGCTGAGCAAGCAGGAATCTTATTCATTTCCCCCATCAACCGCCGCAATAGCAAGGAACGAAAAGATGCCTATGGCCGGGTTCTTCCTGTCTTTTTGAAAACGAGGTTTGGCCAATGGCTGTTTGGGCTTCGCCGCGAGATTGAACGGGTATTTAACGAGCTAAAGAGTAATGGGGTGGAGCAACCCCGATGGTATGGATTTCATCGATATTTACTGCATGTGTTATGTTGCATCCTTATGCATAATTTCGAGTTTTTACTCTAGTTTTGCAACACCATCGAGTACACAAAAAAGATGCCAACACCATTCATACAGAAAGCATTGGAGTATGTCGACTTGTTGCTTTCTAAGAAAAATGTCCGATAACAGTTCTTGCGCTCACGATCTTGTTTTCACTTTAATAAAATCGAACGGTGATTGTCTTGTCAAACTAATTAGGATCGGTTTGACAAAGAAGGAGTAATAAGATCTTTCATGACAAGAATGCTTTTGCTTAAATTGATAGAGAGGAGAGAGGGGAATCATGCGGCTTCCAGAAGAATTAGATTTAATTTCTGTTTTTGGATCCATAGCTAAGAGGAAAGATGAAACAGAACCTTTTTATTACGACACATCGACTTTTGTTTTAGAAAATGACAAAGAATTGCTTGAGATAACCCTTTCTCCCTTTTATAACGAGTTTACTTTAATTGTTAAGGATAGGGAAACAAAAGAGACAGTTTCCTACTTTGAATTACTGTCCGTTAGAAAATTAGAAATAATAGAAGATAAAAAGCATCATGCAAAAATTCGTTTATTTCACGGTGAAAGCGATAGATATGAAAATATTATAGAATTAACCATCCAACCTAGCCTTAAAATTGTTTTTAGAGAACAACATCGTTAACGGTATTTTGGTTGTTTGATTGGCGAACTAGGAGCTGGAAAAATGTTTACTTTACGAGCATTTAAAGAGTCTTTGAATCCGTTATATCATGTCGTCTATTTTCCTCTTTCCATAGGGGGGAGTGATGGATTTTTACCGAGGGTTTGTTCTTGGATTGGGAGAAGAGCTAAAATACCTGAAGGTCGATTTGTTTTATCAAATTCAGCAAGGAATCAAACGATTGTACACCGAACGAGGAATCATTACTGTCTTGCTTTTGTATGAGATGAGTCTGTCTAAAGGTGCCTTTCTGCAAAATCTTGTAATTTTGCTTAATTTTCAAATGGATTCCATGAATCCATTTGTCTTGATTTTAGCTTGCCTTCCGCATTTACAAACGCGGCTTCGGCTCAACCAGCATCGGCCGTTCAATCAACGTATCATTATGCGATATCAAATGGAGGCCATTGATGAAAGAAGAAGTTGATCCATATATAGAACATATGGAACAGCGAATGGAAATGGAGGGGGTGAAGCTTCCGATTTTTACTCCCGTAGCACTAGAATCTATCATTTACAATCTCAAGGATGGTCAAGAGTAATCAATACCTTAGCCATGGCTTGCCTTTTGTATTGATACCAAATAAAAAAACAGATAGATGAAGAAATCGTTCGAATGGCGGCAGAACAACATCATCTCTATATAAGCGATCGGAGCTCTTTCTACGGAGGGCTCCATTTTTTTCGAAGATGGCGAAAAATTCACTGAAAAACGACCGGAAAAACGTGCAAAGAACCTGAGGAAAATCGAAAAATCTAAAATAATCTGCAAAAAAATGGTACATTATTTCAGAACATGGACCAAAATAATTTAAAAAAGTTAGTCTGAAATAATGTACTAATTTATACTAGTCACTAGTTTTTAGATTGAGTTTTTGTTTTTAATAAAAACTTTTGGGTTAAATAAACGCCGATGAATCCTCCTATGGTATTTAGAATGATATCATCAATATCAAATATTCCTCTTTTGAAAATAAACTGTATTAACTCAATAAATAAACTTGTATATAAAAATACTTGTAAATAATTAAATAGCTTATTTTTAATAAATAACAATGCAACTATACCTAACGGGATAAACATAAATATATTAGAAATAATATTGATGATGAAAATGTTATTATTCACATTTTGGTGTTTAAAAAGGTCTGACAGTGGAATGAAGTTATATTGACGATGGTAAACCCCATCCTTGAAAAATAAAATCGATACTAAAAATACTAAATAAATAATATAAAAAGAAACGAATTGTATTCGATAGTTTTTTATACTAAAGTTTGATTTTCTAGCTCCGAGTAATAGGTTCATAACGATCCATAATACAGTCGCTAGTATTAATCTACCTGAAATAAAAATAATCGGGCTGGAAGCCACATTAATAATATAATCATCTACAAAGTAATACATGATTAATTGAGAAGTGATCAAACATGCTAAAAGAATACCAATTTGTTTTAAAATTTTAACCGTCATTGTTCTCACCTCTTAAAAAAAGAGATAGAAAAACTATCTCTTTTTTTAATATATCTATTCATTGCTTATATCAATTGCTCCAAGAACCCCAAACATGGATTTCTCTACATCCTATGCAGTTGCCACTTATTTCGACAAATTTTAACTTGTAGCTACCATCTGGAAGACCACTTGTGCTTAACGATTTATTAGTTACATCAGAAGATACTCTACTAACAGTCTTCTCTTTACTATAACCAAGCAAGCCTTTACGGTAAGCATCTATGGAAACAGTTCTTCCTAAAGTATACTGTTGAGAGTGGCTAATAGAAATGCTTCCATCCGATACATTCAGTGACCCGATTGTCATAACGGAGGTAGTAAAATAACCATCGTAACTGTCACTTGCAGCAAAAGCAACCGCTGCGAAAATTATGCTAAAAACACCAATGAGAGTTGCGACTCTTTTGAGCATTTTACCATCTCCTTTTATATTATTTTTCTAAAAATAGTATATAATAGAAATATGGTATTTTCAAGGATATTTATAATAATTGAAGGTGTTGCAAAACTAGAGTAAAAACTCAAAATTGTGCATAAGAATGCATAATTGTACATGCAGTAAATAGCGATGAAACCCATACCAACGCGGCTGTTCTAATCCGTCATTCTTTAACTGATTAAATGTCTGCTCAATCGAGTTGCGAAAACCAAACAACCACTTTCCGAATTCTGTTTTCAAAAACGAACGAATCATCCGACCATAGGCATCTTTTCGTTCATCGCTATTTCGAGGATTAATAGGTGAAACGAAAAAAATTCCTGTCTGTTCGGCTATTTGACGGACTTTTTCGCTGTCATAGGCGGCATCTCCAAGGGCAAATTCAATCTTCCATTCCTTTAAAGATGGAAATAATTCGAGCGCAACGGCTGCATCATTTCGATTCGCAGTCGTGAAGACATGGGATAGGACGATTCCTTCTGTGGTTGTACAAAGGTGCAACTTATATCCTTTGAACCAGTTATACCGAGTCGAAATCCCCCATCTCGCTTGAGAATCATAAAAACTGCTTCGGAGTGCCGTACTGTCGATGATGACAATTTTGGGATACCGAACACCTAAATCTTTTAGAAGTCGAGCATTAAATGTGGAAAATCCTTGTTCTCGAAACCACTTACCTGCACGTGAAAACGTAGAAAGATGTGGAACCTCTTTGAGTCCACAAATACGCCGGAAGTAGCCAAATCGATCGAGTGTTTCCACTAACTGACGTAAAGAATCAATGGAAAAATAGGTTTTTAAAAAGAAACATTTTAACAATGATTTTTTCGAAATCGGTGGTCGCCCGGTTATATAAGGTGTTTCTGGTAAAGAAAGTTGGTCGATGTATTGAAATAAAGCCTGTAAAAGAGGATCCATTTCGCTATTCAGTGCATGTTCGATAACAAAATTGGAAATCATGATAGTGTCCACCCCTTGGAAATGTGTTTTTGGTCACTGTATATGATTTCCAAGACGGTGGATTTTTTGCGTCCTTTTATGCACCCGTTATGCGTTTTGCAACACGTTCAATAATTTATAATTTTTTGCTTTTAAGATAGATGTGTATGTAGAACATAGAGGGTACCAAAAAAGCAAATGTTCTAGTATGGTAAGGATGACCAAGTCATCTGAGGAAAATTCGCATGCACTCTTGGATTAAGTTTTAATTACAGTTTTTATTGATAAAGGTTCATATTTGTATTTTGCAATAGAAAAGTGCTCCCATAAGGTGAGACACATGAGCGTGATAAATAAGTTATAATGATACCATGAAAAAAAGAAACCGATATACCGCAGAATTTAAAGCTAAGGTGGTTCTTGAGGTGTTGCGTGAAGAGCAAACCGTCAATGAAATAGCCGCCAAATATGAATTAAGCCCAGTCATGGTCAGTCGTTGGAAAGCAGAATTTCTAGAACGATCCTCGATGGTCTTTGAAAAAGGCTCAAGCGAAGTGGATAAAATCCGTAAAGAATATGAGGCCAAACAAGAAAATTTAGAGAAATTGGTAGGTCAGTTAACGGTTGAAGTTGACTGGCTGAAAAAAAATCTGGGCTCAAATAAGTCTGTTGACGAACGAAAGGCTATGGTCGAATTCAATCACCCATCGATCAGCATCAAGCGTCAGGCACAGTTATTAGGTATTCATCGTACTAGCGTGTATCGCCAATCAAAGGGGCAAACAGAAAGCTCAGAAAACATCATGCTCATGCACGAAATGGATATGCTTTAATACAGCTCATCCCTACTTTGGCTACAGGCGCATGACTGCGAAACTTCGTGAGAAAGGATTTGATGTGAATCATAAACGCGTACGCCGTCTCATGCGCCTTATGGGTATACAAGCTATTTACCCTAAACCCAACCTTAGTAAGAGGCTATATGCCAAGTACTGCCGGCCTTACCTGCTCCGTGGATGGGAGATCACCCGTCCGAACCATGTATGGGGAGTGGATATCACCTACCTTCGTATGGGACGGGGCTTTATGTACCTGTTTACCATCATCGACTGGTTCAGCCGCAAAGTGATCGATGACGAGTTATCTAGTACGCTGGAGAAAGGATTTGTCATCGACTGTCTGAAGCGGGCATTGCGTCATGGTAAGCCGGCCATCATCAATAGTGACCAGGGCAGCCATTTTACAAACGCTGACTATCTCGGGCTGTTGAAAGAGTATGGCATTCAGGTATCAATGGATGGCAAAGGACGAGCAACAGACAATAGTCGTACGGAACGATTCTTTAGAGCTTTAAAGTATGAATGTATCTATCTCAATGAATTCGAGAATCCTAAAGAGTTGCGAAAAGGCATTCGACGCTATGTTACGTTCTATAATACAGACCGACCTCACCAATCCTTGGACTATTTGACGTCAGCAACAGTGTACAAGCAACCTAAGATGGCTCAAGCATCCTAACCATCGAACGTGATGAGAGGCTTTATATGGAGAGACGGGCATGATAGGCTGTTTTAGCCATGCGATGTTATCTGTCCATCGCTCCAGCGCAAAAAATCGTGCCCGTAGAGGCTCCATGTCAAGCCTTTTTTGCACACGCACCACATTCATAGCGAAAGGAGAGAATGGATAACTTAAACATTATCAATTTGTGTCTTGACAAAGGGGTGCATTACACAGAAAAATGCAGAGTGTTGCCACTCTTGAAGCCCAATTCTACTAAATCACGGAAAATTTTCTTTTTTGTCCTTCTTAATTTCTTTCTTAACTTAGAGTCTTCAAATAGCCAAGCTGAAACAATTTCACCCCATTTTTCTTTTTTGTTCAGGTATTTGATCCTCGTCTGCATATTTTTTAGCCGTTCTCCAATTAATTTTTAGTGTACGCTGTATTTCAGAAATAGAAAGACCTTTGTTGTTTCTTAAGAATTTGATACAATGAATTTCAGACATTGCTAGCATCCTTTCTACACCTCCACTATGAATTGATTCGACACCAATTACAGTAGAGGGACTTGGGGTGGCTGGCAAGTCTTTTTTTATTTAGTCATAAAGTGCAGTTCTCTGCATTTTTTCTTTGCAAAGCTCTGCACTTTTATTTTGCAATAAACAAGTAGGACTGTTCTCAGACTAACTTTTTTTCATAACGTTATGTATTACTGGTGATTAATAATAAAGTACCTAAAGCGAACAATCCTGTTCGGGCTATAGGTACTTTAATTATCCAATATTAATTTTTATTTTCAGTCATAAAATTCCACATAAACAGTTGCTGTTGGAACAGTGGTTTTATAAATATAAAATTCTGCTTTACCATCACTGCCATCCACATAATTTGCAGCATTAATTATTATAGCTTGTGGGTCACTTATATTATCTAAAGTATAATATCCCACAGTATCATCACCAGCAGCTCCGTCATCTTCCATAACTTTATAAACCCATTTGAAACCAGGGCCTATATATGGTTGATCAATAATAAACATAAAATCTCCACCACCCGAAGAAACAATCTTAGAAGCTTTAGTATTAATATAATCATAACCTAAATAATCCCATGTTCCTGCACCAAGGGTTGTAATTAGTGAAGAATCTCGTTGCTGTAAAGGATTTGGTATCGCTTTTGAATAAACTGGTTCAAAACCAGCTGTTACATTAAGTCCATCATTTTCATTTTCATCTTTAGTATAAGCATCCATGTTTTTTAATAAATCTTTATCAAGCCTATGATTTGCCTCTTTGATATTGTTTTCTAAGGGTTGTTTATTATTAGAAGCACTTATTTCTTCTGCGTTAACAGCTAACCCCACTCCCATAACTAAAGGTGACAAAGCTAATAGAGAAAGTAGAATTTTCCTCAATTTAATCCCTCCTTTTTAATATATTATACTACAAGTTATATAAATTTTGGAATACATTATATTTTTTTCTTATTTTACAATATTTTGTTCAATCGAGATCGATTATTTTTTGGTTCCTCGATAATTTTGGTGAACCCTCCTCTTAGTTATTATAGTAGTTACGCTATTATTTTATAAGGATTGGGAGTTGCTATATTATTCTATTAATCGTTCATGTGTCAAGTTGTATATCTATTCTCAATGTAATCAACAGTGATAAAATCTTCAATAACACTGGTTTAAAATTCCCCGAAGCGATCTCGTTGATCCTTCTGTTTTGCCTGCTGAAGCTTCTTTTCCCGTAATCGATACTTTCCTTTAAGTTAAAAATAATAGAATGATGCAGTACTGGATCAACAATATGATATACGCAATGAACAAGAGCCGATAAATGTAAGCAACGGTGATAAAATGGTTCTTACGTTCTTTTGGTGAATGATTACCTATCATCCTGTTGGAGATTTTTATTTTTTTATTAAAATAATGATTATAGCCTATAGAGAACACGGTTTTCTAACAGAGCGAATCCAGCTCGGCCATCCATCAATCGTTTAATCGTTTTCAATCGGTTGATTGGCCCTTCCAGCACACCATGGCTGTATGGGAGAAGAAAAGCGTGTTTTACAGCCTGCCAATCGCTGCGCAAACGCCGAGCATATGGATAAAACGGCTGTTTTGAATCCAAAAGCTGATGACGCAGCCAAACAAGAAAACAGTCATAATCTCTTTGATCCACGACCTCCCGATATTCTTGCACCCCTTCCTAGACAGGGCGGACAGCTGGATCCTTTTTAGGCATTGTTCCAGATTCATTTTCTCTTTTTCTGAAAGTCGATGATACGGCGACCATATCCAATAGGACAACGGTTTTCTTGTGATACGATGTTCCAACATCGATGGATCCTTCCGCTTTCGATTCCGTCGAATCGTTTCTACCGTGGTTCGTACCGGCGAAAACGTGCCGGAATATCCTTCTTTGCGAAGAAGAGAATCGATAGATGGAATGGTTTGTCCTTGAGCTTCTAACTCCATGACACGGTTCAAAAAAGGGGAAATCGGTGTTTTTTTTTTCGTCGATGAATCGGTGGCGGAGTTGTCGTCTGGAGGTATTTTTTCACCGTTTTTTGATCCAGCTCATATTCCTTCGCAAGCCTAGAAATGTTCTTCCCTGATGGATGAGCCGTTTGGATTTCTTGAATGAGTGCCCATTTTTGTTCCTGGCGCTCCTTTTTCCTCTTTTCTGCCTTTGTCCTTTCGATTTCACGAACAGATGGGTGAGGTTTACTCCATGTCATGACAGAGGGAACGAGGGATAAAAGAAGGAAATCCAGTCTCTTCTTCGCCTTCCCGATCAAATGCCATCGATCATACATATGAAGGATGGAAGGATTGGCATTGGCCATCCCTTGACGGAATGCTGTCAATCCATCCCTGCTCATCCCTTGTACATGGGAATCGGTTTTCAGCCATTCGGTAAGTGTTTGCGGGAGCCGATTTGGCAAGAGAGCAAAGGATGATGACGGCGGAGATCACAAATGATCGCTCCATACGTATGGCCTTTTCGAAAAGCAACATCATCGACTCCGAGGAAAGGGAGACACCTCTCCAGGAATAGGAGTTTTGTGAATCATCGTTAACAATGAATCATGGCTAATGGGCAGATGAATCGCCTGTGCCATCTTTTCCGCAGCTAAACAACTCGTGGAAAAGGCCATTTGTCGCAAAGGGTGTTCTGCCCAAAGCGTACGGCGGCCATGCGGCGCCAGCCAGTCATAACGCTCTGTAAACACTTGAACGGAACAGGAAGAATCATCACAAAACCATTTTCGAGAAATAAGCAGGAGTCGAACAGGCTGATCAGCGATAGGAAGATCTTGAATCACCACGTGTATACCGACGATGCGGGCGGGAGGAAACATGATGACAGGCAGGACAGGGAGAAGACTCTCGGTTGCTTTTTACCGTTAAACGTAAATGATCACCGGCATCAGACACATCTAGTCACTCGATAGTGGAATCAAGAGGAGACCAAGAAAGGAGAATCATCGTTACGAACCCCTTTATTTTTATTATACCCATGTAGTTAATAGAAAGTCATCTCCCCAAATTAGCGTAAGAACCAGTTTAGTTTAGCAGTTACACCTTTCCGAGAGACGGCGAAAAAGAAATACACCGTTCGCTATGAAACGCTTCCTGGCGAACAAATGCAAGTCGATTGGAAGGAAGAAAAGTCAAGTTATCGCTATTTGTGGCCACGTTAGGCTATTCGCGGATGAAATACGCGGTATTTACAACCAGCCAGGACCAGAAGCATTTAATGGAATGCTTGATTCAAAGTTTCAAGTACTTTGGAGGGATTCCACAGAAAGTGTTATTTGACAATATAAAGACCGTTACAGACGGGCGGGAACGCTTGTCGAAACTGCCGTATTCGCAAGCCGATCGATCCGTTTGATGTTACCGCGCAGCCTTCGGTGGATGAGCACCGGATTCGAGAGCTGCTTACGTTGTCCTTTATTGACCGGAAAGAAAATATCCTCTTTCTCGGTCCGCCGGGAACACTTTTAAAAGTTACAAAACGGAGCCTATCTTAATAAAGATCTAGTTAATTTTTTGTATAAATTTATATTTTTTGGTTTTATAATCTTGATTTTTCTTTAATTTACCAGTAAGGTTTTAGTAGATATTCTTTTATCCCGGGTGAATATCTACTAAAATCTTACTAAGAAAGAGGTGTATTATGAGAAACATAGTCAAAAAGTATTCGAGATTAGGACTGGCTGCGGCTATGGGAGTCGGAATATTCACATTTTCTAATTTTACGTATGCTAGCGACGATAATATTGGTTTTAATTTTGAGCTTAAACCTAATTATGATAATAGTTATAGTGCTGCACGATATCGACAAACTACTAATCCAAACAATAAATGGAAAGTAAATCTAACATATTCATCTGAAGGCGTAGGAACAGTCGCAACTTTTTGGTTAGACAAAGCAGGCACAAGGGTTTCAGAGTGGTATAATGTGAAACAAGGAAGTGGGCCCCACTATTATCCAGCATATAGCACTGCGAACCAATCTTATGTAAGATTAGGTGCTGAAAATAATAACTATACTTCTGCAAGCTATACGATCTCTGGGTATTGGGACGAAGAGACTGACTAATCTATAGAACCAAGAATGATATTATATATCATTCTTGGCTCCCTTTTAAGATAACTAATAAAAAAGTAAAGAATTGAGTGAGGGACATTGTTTAATAGCCATATTCAACGCATTATAAGAAATAAAATTAATTTAACTGCCTTTATTATTATTTTGCTTATACCTATGTTAGAAATTGTACAACTGTTAATTTATCAACAAAACTCTGAAGAGACTTTTCATCCAGCTTTTGCCTTCTTTTTATCAGGTTCTAGCATGGGGCACGCACCTCAAATATTGCTAATATGGTTTTTACCAATCTATTTTTTATTGTTGGGAGCCGATGATGCAATTCAAGATTATAAAACAGGTTATCGTACGATTTTGATTAGCAAGGTAGGCAGGAAAAGGTACTTGTTAGAAAAAATCATTACATCTTTTACTATATCTTCTCTATCTATGTTTATCACATTATTTATTAACTTTATACTAGTGTCGATTATTTTTGTTAATGGGACTTTTTCAAAAGGATTAATGGAAATGAGGATTGAAGGAAATAAACTCTTTAACTTTAGTGTAGAACATCCTTTTATTGCGATTATCGTCTTTTCGATAGTCAGTTGTATTCTAGCAGGTCTTGCTGGATCATTGGGAGCAAGTACAAGTTTATTTTTTCTTGATCGAAAATATGCATATGCTTCCTCGTTTTTTATTTGGTTTTTATTAGTTTTAAATAAATATTCTATTATCTATGCTTTTCAACCGTTTACTGAATATGGATTTAATGTAATATTTCCTAGTCTTTTAGTAGCAATAAGTGTTCTTATCATAATTCCATTAATAGTATTTATTTATGGAGTAAGGTCCAATGAAGATTAAACGCTCTATTATCATTATTATGATCACTTTCTTTTTTACTGTTGTATGGTTTTTACAAAGCTCGAATTACCGTGATATTCCAGCGTTAAGATCCGCCAATTTATCTTTATATGATGTGATTATTATTATGAATAACAGTGCATTCGGCTATAGTTCTATGCAAGCATATACTGTATTTTATACTGCACCTTTTCTTATTTTTTTAAATCACCTCTTCTTATCTGAAAATTTGGCTACTATTATAAGAGGAACTAATAGGGAAAAGTTATATATAAGAAGAGTGGTTAAAATTATAATAGCAGCTTTCATGTTTGCTTTCTTACATTCCGGTGTGAACCTATTATTCACAGCTATATTCTTTGACTATTCTTTATTAAAAGAAATGAATTTTACATCAATTTGTCTATTTAATACCGTAGGTTTATTTTTGTTTTACACTAGTGTTGGCTTGATATATGAATTAATAAAAGAGATAAGTCATTCTATAAGCATATCCTTTTTTCTGACTATTGCATTAATAAGTGGTTTATTCTTTTTTGAAAAACTAATGATGACACAGATGTGGGGACCAATAAAAGATTTAGCAATATATAATAAGATGCTGGAAAAGGAATGGACGATTGTCGACTTATTATATATATATGTGAGACAAATTTTTGTTGTTATTTTCTTTTATTTAATTGGTTCTTTTGTATATAAAAGAAAGGACTTTATTTAATGATGATAAATAAAAAATTTTTTCTACTTGTGTTGTTAACAATAATCATGCAGGGTATTTTGCTGGATACGCTTAATTTGATCAATACTAATTTTCCCTTTTTAGATGGAATTCCTATTACTTCTTCCCATGCATTGGAGTATAGATATCTACTGAATTGGTATCTGCCGATTATTGGTATGAGCTTTTACTTCTCTGGATATTTAAGTGATGTGACAAGAATTCATGGTATCGCTTTTTTTGTCAGAACATACAGCAAGTCTAAGTGGATCATCAAACAATATTTACGCATACTAGCGCATCTTTTGCTATTTATTGCACTCCAAATGTTCGTTTCTGTTTTGTTCGATTTAGGCCAATCAACTTTTTCTAAACTGAATTTAATCAAAGCTTTATCTATGTATTTATTAACATTATTAGTGTTACTTAGTATCCAGCTTTTAATTGAATTATATGTAAAAGAAAGTGTTGCCCATTTGATTATTAACATATACATTGTCTTTTCCGTCCTGATAACAAATCAACTACATAGCTTTCCTAAACTATTTCATTACTTTTTCTTACCAGTATATGGGATGGGATTTAGGAACGGATTAAGCCAAGTGCCAAAATTTAAGCTATACACCATAGATTATTTTACAGGTTTCTTTATTTTGCTCATCATTCAAGTTGCCTTAGTTTATTTTTCTACGATTAAAATAAAGAATATGGACTTATTATAAAGAGAGGGTTAAGAATGCTACAAACTCATAATGTAAGTAAAAAAATTAAAAATGCATACGTTTTAAAAAATATTTCCTATACTTTCAAACCTGGCTATATTTATGGGCTCTTTGGGAAAAATGGATCAGGTAAAACAATGCTGCTTCGTACTTTAGCTGGGTTGGTTGTTCCTACTGAGGGTGAAGTTATAGTCAATAATCAAGTACTGCATAAAGATATATCGTTTCCACCAAGCATTGGAATCATTATCGAAAATATGCAATTATTGCCACAATATGATGCTTACACAAATCTTTTCATTTTATCAAAGATAAAGAAAGTAGCTTCAACACATGATATAGAAGAGGCCATAAAAAGAGTGGGATTAGATCCGTTTTCTAAGTTGAAAGTAAAAAAATATTCTTTAGGAATGAAACAAAGGCTGAATATCGCACAAGCGATATTTGAAAAACCTGATATTCTCCTTTTGGATGAACCTACAAATGCGATTGATGATAGCGGAGTGGAATTAATTCATAATCTGCTTTTAGAAGAAAAGAAACGGGGAACTATTATCATCATTGCTAGCCATATCAAAGGGGATATTGAACCTTTATGTGATTTTACTTTGAAAATGAATGAGGGGAACCTAATTCATGAATAAATTCAAATTGACTATTTTCGCTTTTATAGTGGGAATGTGTTCGTTCATTATAGTTTTTCCTTATATTTCCGATCTAATAAACAATTACAGAACTCTAAAAAATCCAGAAGTAGTAACTATAAAAAGCGGAGAATATATTGTAGGTGATGATATTCAGCAAGGAATTTATGATGTAGAAGTAATAAGTGGGAAAGTTAAATTTATGCAGAGAGAATTGTCTGCAAAAGATAGGGTACTAGGTGTTAATCTTCACAATGGAGAACACGTTCAGATAAAGGGACAAGGTAAAGTGAAACTTTCTCCTGCCAACTTTGAGTCGATAGAAATGAGTAAATCAGGTCAGTATGAAATTCACCACTCAGGATTTTATGAAATAGGATTACAATTGCCTGAGGGAGAATATGTATTGAGTTATAAAGGAAAAACAGACAAAGAAAAACCTTTTGTCCAAATATTATCATCTAATAATAGAGATGTTCTTCATACATATGATTTCCATAATAAAGATATTTACAAAATTCCCCTTAAAAAAGGTAATATATTAGAAATTAATAAGTTTTTATTTTTTGAATCTGATGACATTGTGATTAATTTAAAGCCTTTATATTGACTATTTATCCGGAAATATTTGAGGAATACTATTATCAAAAAATATGAAGAGACTAATCGATTATAACCAGTAATTAATACTAAAATGTTGAAGATGTGTTTGGTTAATGGTCAAGTCCGGTGAACTTCTTTGTCATTTGCGTTCCGAACACATTGTCAATGTTAAAAATGTTGATTAAATTTGTAATGGAATCATCGAATCCATCCAACATGATACGGTCATTCAATTCGTGGGAGTTCATAGAACCGCGGCATATGCGATCAAACTAGTAAGTCGTTGCTGTCCGTTTGCCGGTAAAATCTATGGACTCAATTAAAGGTCATTTGATGTTGCATTGAGTAGACAATATAAAATCGAATGATGTGAATGGATGAGGGAGAAAACAGCTGTCGAATCCCATTTAACCTAAGGCGGTGTATCGACGAATTTGTTTTTCGAAAAGGGCATGATGATAGAGTGGCGGCGATGGGAGAAGTGTATTTCATCGAAGCAGGAAAGAAGGAGGAAGCCATTCGAAGCGTATTGGCGTGTGTGTCTTCTTCGGTCCAGTGGGTCGTGAGCGATTTGAAAAAGCCATTCAAGGGGTATATCCAGAAGCGATACGTGTAGCCGATTATGTTTATGTCATTTAGTTGTTTACAGAAGCTTTAGATCGGTACCGTAAAGAGTGCCATCGCAAAAGCACTTGTTAAACGAACAGAAGAAATCATTTCGTTCATATTGTTGCCTTATTCGAATGGTAGAATGGAAGGAACGAACAACAAAATCAAGCTGATCAAACGTCGAAGGGATGGATACAGAAATATCCAACAATTGGCATTACGGGTGCGGCTAGAAACGTCTACCATACTTCAATGGTAGATGCAAGTACAGCTTTTGGTGATGAACTATGATTTTGGAGAATAAGGTACAATATTCATTACCAGGCCTTGATTTATAGATTCCTGTTAAAATATACAGAGGAAGCGTTTTTGGAAACCAATAGCGGAATGGAAGTGTGAATGCAGCAAAATTTTTGGAAAGGGGAGAGCCATTTTGATCAAAGCCATTATTTTTGATTTTGACGGTTTAATTGTAGATACAGAGACAGCTTGGTTTGAGGCTTATAAAGAAGCGATGAATGTCTATGATGTCGATTTGCCGCTTGAACGTTTTGTTCAAACTGTTGGAACAGATAATGCGGCGCTTTATGAATTTGTTCAACAGCAGCTGGGGGAAAACGTCAGCATTGAAGAAATTGAAGCGAAAGCCGCAAGTTTTTATCAAATCAAGATGAAAACCCCTCAAGCGCGTGAAGGGGTAAAGGACTATTTAGAAGAGGCAAAGCAATTGGGCTACAAAATAGCGATTGCTTCAAGTTCTAACAAGGAGTGGGTCATTCACTATTTAAATGAGCTCGGGCTGCTGTCCTATTTTGAAGTGATTATTACAAGTGAAGATGTGGAGAACATCAAACCAGCTCCCGACTTGTATCTAAAAGCGCTGGCTGCTTTAGCTGTCCGTCCTGATGAAGCAGTCGTTTTTGAGGACTCGTTAAATGGGTTGAAAGCCGCTTTGGCCGCGGGATTAAAATGTGTGGTTGTGCCCAATCCTGTCACAAAATTTCTAAACTTTCAACAGCACAGCTTGCGGCTAAATTCGATGGCGGAAAAGCGTTTAGCCGAGGTGATCGAGCTGATCAAAGGATAATGGAGAGGGGCATTTTACATTTATATAAATGTGAAAATCTACTTAGCCGAAAGAGAAATGCGATCATAGTGGCATGGAGTCTTGTGCGGGCATGATTTCTTTTGAAAAGAAGCCAGCTGTTATTTGGCATCGTCTCAAGCAAGACGATCATGCCCGCCGCTTTATATCAGGCAAAATAGGGACACAAGTGAAAATTGAGCCCTTGGAAAAAGACGGGTTACAGATGGAAAAGCACCACCGTATCTCGCGTTTTTAGACGTTCGATCATGTCATACCATGCTTGCGGTTTGTTCGGCAAGACCGCATAGTAGCGTGTTAAAAATGTCACGATAAGCTCAGTCGGAAGTTCATTTACATTTTCGTCCATCGGAAGGAAGCAAAGGTCAAGTCCTTCTACCGCTTCTCCGTCATTGTTCCAGGATGGATGAACATAAGGGAAGTCAAGGCGCTTATAGCCGAGGTGGGACAAGACTTCCCGACGGACATATGGGTCCATCGGCTTCACGCCGCCAAATTCATAATGTTCGACACGATACGGGTCATAAATTTCCGCAAACATGCCAAATAATTGGTTTCCACAAGCGGCTGCCCAAGCGTTTAAGTCTTCTAATCTCTTTTTGGCTAAAAATCGGCCGATTCCAAGTCCCGCTTGCCCGATGATGGTGAAATCCGTCATGGCAATATTGACATCTTCATAATAACGGTACTCTGTTGCGCCCACGACCTTTCCTTCATGAACGGCCACGCATACACGGATTCCCGGATCTTCTAGAGGTTCTTTCCAAAAATCGAATGCTAATACTTCTTCAGGTGGAAATACTTCTTGCATCAATTGGTGCATTTTTTTAAATAAAGGGTCTTCAATACTCGTGATTCTCCGATATTCCATTTCCTCATTCTCCTTGCCGTAATTTTTTCAAAAACGGATTTTTCCATTCCATCAGGACCGCATAGTTACGAGATTCCTCATCCTCCAAATAGTTTTCTACCACTTTCACAGGAGTGCGGCCACAGCGAAGCAGGAATGTAATGACGGGGTCTTTTAATTCGCCTTTGATCACCGCTTCGAGGTATTGCTCCGCTGTCATTTGATCTGCCTTTTGATGATAGCCGGGCATTCTCCCTCCGCCTAACAAACGTTCTAATCCGAGCTGAATGACGACTTCATACATGGAAAGCATCAGCCACTTTCCCAGCCCTAATTTGCGATAGGCGGGGAGTACGCCAATATCGACAACATAAAGCGTATTCCCGTTTGGCTGATGATTGCGAATATAGCCGTGATCGGTAATTTCTTCCCATGTATGTTCCGGATGATTCGGATCAAAATGAACAATGAGCCCGGTCATCGATCCGGCCATTTCGCCATCGACCTCCACACATAAGGCTCCTTCTGGAAAGAGCGTCACGTGGTTTTTTAATTGTTCCGTGTTCCACCATAGTTCAGAAGGAAAGGGAGGTGGGAAGCTTTCCTGTTGAATGCGGATTAAGCCCGGAAAATCTTTTTCTTCATAATTTCGAATCACGGCTCGAACAGGCCGATCGTTCTCAAACACGTAAAGCTCTTTCCAGTACATGATGCTTCCTCCTTATTTCCAATCCGGATATAAATCTGTGCGGCGGTCGCGCCATGTTGTCACCGATCCGCGCTCGCGAACTTGATATAGCAGATCTAAATCAAGATCAGCGGTCACGACCATATCATGATTGATTTCCCCTTCCACTAAAATGCCGCGCGGAGGGAACGGGATGTCATTTGGGGTAATGACAGCCGCTTGGCCGAAGTTCGCGCGCATAAAGTCGACGGTTGGAAGCGAACCGACTGTGCCTGTTGTCACGACATATACTTGATTTTCAATGGCTCTTGCGTGGCTCGTATAGCGAACCCGATGAAATCCATGACGATCATCGGTGCAAGAAGGACAGAAAATCACATCCGCTCCTTTTGCTTTGGCCATGCGAACGATTTCTGGGAACTCAATGTCATAACATGTCAACATCGCAATCGTTCCTTTTTCCGTCTCAAACACTTGCAATCCTTCGCCAGGAGACATGTTCCATTCTTTCACTTCCGTAGGTGTAATATGCAGCTTTGCTTGTTCGGCGACTCTGCCATCTGGATAAAATAAATGAGCCACGTTGTACAATTTGTCACCTTTGCGAATAACATGGGTTCCCGCAATGATATGCATCTTTGTTTTCTTCGCCCAATCTATAAATAAAGAACGATAGGATTCTGTAAAATCAGGCAATTCTTGGATGGTCAAAGGCCGGCCTTTGCCACTTTCGATGGACATCAGTTGGGTGGTAAAAAATTCTGGGAATAACACGAAATCCGCTTCAAATTCTTGGGCGGTTTTTATATAATGCGCCACTTGCTGGGCAAATTCTTTGAATGAGTGGATCGTATGCAAATGATACTGAACAGCAGAAACTCTGATTTTCATCATCCCATGCTCCTTTCTTGACATTCACGGCCGAAATTTTTCATGATTCACCCATGAAATGGTGATACTGATATTATTAGATACATGAGCCATTTTCACAAGTACACACTTTTATAGCACTTAGTGTAAAAAAGTATACTATAGGAAGCGGATGATAGCGTGAAAAGAGGACGGGCAAACGATGAATAAACATTTCGCAAGGACAACCGGCATCTCTCCATGTCCTTGCGACTGAAAAAGCAATCCATCATCTTGATTGATCACATGAATTCCCTAAACCATGCGGGAAAGGGAATGTTTATTTCATAGGCTCGTTGCTGGATACGTGGTCCTTTGCGACCGTCTCCATATAGTTTTTCCCCCATTCATACATGGCATCGAGAATCGGCATGAGGCTTTTTCCGAGCTCTGTTAAAGAATACTCCACTTTTGGAGGTACGACAGGATAGACTTTTCGGTGAATAATGAGGTCTTCTTCCAGTTCCCGCAGTTGATTGACAAGCATTCTCTGAGTAATTCCTGGCATAAGAGCCTTAAGTTCGCTAAATCGCTTTGTTCCTTCTTTTCCAAGATGCCACAAAACTAACATTTTCCATTTGCCGCCGATAACGGCGAGTGTCAATTCTTTTTCGCAATTATACGTTTTTCCACAAACACGTCCCAAATTGGCTCACCTCCGTGTCTATTATAACGAAGATTTCAAACGAAACACCATTTCCGCGCGAGTGGATAAAAGTGTAAAAACCGAGCGGGGAACATGTCCTGATTTTGCCTGCTCATGTGAAAAACGGATCAGAAGGTCTTTTTCTACCTTACGACAAGTTGAACGACCGTTTTTACAGGTTTGTTTGATTATAGTATGATAGGAATATGCTTATGAGAGCGGCTGATTTGTGAAAATCCCTACTTTTCTGTTCGAAGAATGGATTATTTTTAGCGTAGATTCAAAAATAATTTTAAATGATGAATGATATAGTTATAAAGGTGTGTCTTTTTTATTCGGGGGTGTTTTTTTGAAAAGGGATGATAGCAAAACTTATAAAGCAATCAAACAACATAAGAGCCATTATCCGAATCCAATCAAGCTGCGCAAAGGGGAAACGGTTATCATTGGTGAAAAATATAATGGAAATGAAGACTGGAAAAATGGGATATACTGTTTCACTGTTGATAATCGCTTAGAAGGCTGGGTGCCAGAACAAATCATCAAAAAACAAGGGAAACATGGGGTAATTGTAGAGGATTATACGGCGAAAGAATTAGATGTTGAAATCGGTGAACAATTAATAAAATGCAAAGAACTCAATGGGTGGTATTGGATGAAAAAAATAGAAACACTAGAAGAAGGCTGGGTGCCGATTGAGAATGTAGTAGAATTAAAATGAACGTATTCAATCTGAATATCTAGGAGCCTCTGTCCTTTATACTTATGCATGAATATAGTGAAGGATGAATGTAAAAAGCTTCAAAGGATCTGTTTTTGACGATGCAGGTGTCTGAGCGGCATCGTTTTTAGATTCGTCTTTTGGGCGTTTGGTTTACCGTTCGTCCTTTGTCATGCGCTGAAGGCAAGTCCAAAGACTTGCCTTGCGATTGTGGGTTTTTATGAACGTTATGCATTTCGTTTTAAGTTGCATGTATATAGTGAAAACGCTAGTGAATTAGAAGGTGTGACATTTTGAAAACAACGAGACTTCATGACAAGATATTGATTTTTATGATGATCGCAGGAATCGCTCTCAGCCTGTTTTGTTTCATAAAGGGAGATAGGGATAAGGATCAAGATCATCATATCAAAGGAAAAAACGAGAAGATGGAGCATACCAAATACTCTGGTGTGGATATTATCACCAATACGGACGATGAAGAAACGTACCGCAGTGCGATTCATTACCCGAAATTTCAAGGGGAGCGATTAAATCGTGAAATCGGTCAATATGTCAAAAGCACGGAACAAAAATTCCATGAAGAGTTGGGCAAAGGTGATCAAACCTTTTTAAAGAAACGTCCGGCTGTTTTTTACTTGACCTTTGACATTTATCCAGTGATGGATCATATTTATTCTATTGTTTTTCATGAAGAAAGCTATTATGGAGGAGCAAACGGTAATCAACGCGTAAAAGTTTTCATTGTAGATGTGGAAAATGATCAATTCATTAACCAAACAGAGATGATTCAGAATACCGAACAAGCGAAAGAAAAGCTATACCATCTTTTACTGAATGCCTTTAAGCAGTCCAAGCAATACGGTCCATTTTTGTTTGAAGAAGAATTAGAAAATAAAATGAAACAAGATGGTGCATATGCCAATATGTATTTGACTAACCAGTCATTCGTATTTATTTTTGATAAATATGAAGTAACGGCGGGGGCTGCGGGAACGCCTGAAATCTCACTGTCCTATGATCAAGTCAAAAATATTTTAACAGAGAAATGGGCGGATCGGTTAAGCATTATCCCTGATAAGCCGGAAGATTTAACCGTTCCGAATGGAGATCGTGGAAAGGAGTCCCCTTCTAATCCGCCGGCAGAGAAGCCATCATCCCCTCCATCCAAGAGGGTGGCGCTCACCTTTGATGACGGGCCGCACCCGCAGAATACGTTGAAGATATTAAATTTATTAAAAAAGTATGAGGCTAAGGCTACTTTTTTTATGTTAGGAAGCAGGGTTGATTTCTATCCAGACATTACTAAAAAAATAGCGGAGGAAGGGCACGAGTTAGGAAACCATACTTGGGATCACAAAGATCTGACGACTCTTAATAGCGCAGAAATAAGAAAAGAAATTCGCGATACAAATGAGATGATCAAAAAGACAACCGGTCGAGAGCCTACTGTGTTTCGCCCTCCGTACGGTGCCATAAACGATCAAGTCAAGAGAATGGCGGGCATGCCTGTCGTATTATGGACAGTCGATACGTTGGATTGGCAATCTCACGATCCTCATGCTATGCTGCAAATAGTCAAAAAAAATGTGAAAGATGGATCCATCATTTTGATGCACGATATTCATGAATCAACGGCTGAAGCCGTGGAGCCGGTATTGAAATATTTAAAAGATGAAGGCTATACCTTTGTGACGGTTTCAGAATTAGAACAACATTAATGGAAAAAAGAGTGAGAGACTTCTCCGGAAGTGTATGTTAAATAAGATTCATGGCTGCGCATTAAAAAGGAACTTTGTATGGATTTTATCAACACAACGATAGAAAGCCCCGCGGAGAAAATTCCGAGGGGCTTCGTGTTATTGCAAAGTATGCCAATAAAGCGAAGGATCGCCACCAGTTCTGTTGTTTGCTTCTGCTGTCTTCCTGCGGATGAAAAGGAGTCTCGCTAAAGCCGAATAATCCCCATAATTAAAAATTGTGTCTTGTGACAACGAACTGAATGACAAAACCAAATGGATCTCGAATCATGGCATAGCCGGAGCTGAAGGAGTTTGCCTGAAGCGGCATTAATACGGTAACATCTTGCTGCTCCGTAACAGCATCATAAAGCTTTTGAATGGTTGCTTGATCTTTCGATTGTATGCACAAAGAAAAGCTATTTCCAAGTTGCCACGGTCTCGATGGATCTGTCGCTTCTTCGGCAATCATCATCTTATTTTGTCCGATTTCTAGTACCGAATGTGTAATATACTCATCTTGCCCCTCGCTATATTCAAAAGCGGGATCGATTTCTTTCATTTGCTTATAAGTCACTTTTAAAAGCACCTTGGCCTGTAAATATTTTTCGTAAAATGCGATGGCATTCGCCGCCTGGCCGTTTAAAGATAGAAACGGAATCACTTCAAAATTCATATAGCTTCCTCCTGTTTTTCATTCAAGAATGTGTGGATCCATGCATCAATCATCCAGAAAAATTCATCCCCCTCCACATCTTAATTCCCATTGTTTTTTTAGTGTATAATAAAAAGGTGACAGAATAAGGCACCAATAGAGGAGATGTTTATGAAAAAAGCCGAACGATTAAATCTGATGCTTAAATTTATCAATCAAAAAAAGCGGTTTACTTTAAGTGACTTAATGGCTGAATTTCACATTTCCAAAAGAACGGCCCTCCGCGACATCGCTTCGTTGGAAGAAATGGGAGCGCCCATATATGTAGAGTATGGACGGAACGGAGGATATTACTTGCTCAATCAAATGAAATTACCGCCCATCTCCTTTAGTAGCCAAGAAGTGTATGCCCTCTATCTTTCGCTTCAAGTATTAGAAGGATTTACCGATCTCCCGTTTAAAGTCACCTACGAATCGATTCATAAAAAGTTCAATGATGCTTTAAGCGATCAGCAAAAGGAGAAGGTCGCCAGAATCAAAAACAGGGTAGTGTTTTATCAAACGAAACAGGTAACCAAATGTCCCTGTCTGGAGATGATAATGACCGCGATTATTGAGCATAACGTGCTAAAAATCCGTTACCGTGATGCGGAGCGATTGATTCAGCCATTAGTTATTTACGCTTTAAAGGGACATTGGTATTGCCAAAGCTTTGATATGGAAAAGAGGGAATATCGCGTTTTTCGTTGTGACCGCATCTTGCATGCAGAGTTGACGGAAACAGAGCCTTTGACAGAACTGGAGCATATTACGATGTTAAATAGCCACTCTTTATGGAAGCCTTCCGAGAAGGCGATATCGTTTAAGTGTTTACTGGATGACGGCGGGATTGCTATTTTTCAAACCGAGCATTATCCTTCGATGCGGCTTGTTCACGAGGAGAATCACACCTATTTAATAGGCACCTTTGAGCCAAATGAATGGGATTTTATCGTGAGATACTTAAGCAGGTATGGAAAATCGTTAAGAATCATTGAGCCGGAGGAATTGAAAATACATATGAAAGAATATTATATGGATTTCATTCGTCATTTATAAAAAATGAAAAGAATAATGCTGTTACAAAGCTAAAAACCATGAGGAAAAAGGCTGAATTTGTTATGATCATGATGAACCATTCAGAAATTTTGCATGGCTTGTATAGGAGGGAAATCCAATGAATCCAGTCATTGAAACGATTTTACAGCATCGTTCTATTCGGAATTTTGCGGATCGGCCTTTGTCCGATGAGCAAATTCGCACCATTGTCGAGTGCGCCCAAGCAGCCTCTACGTCCAGCTTTATTCAAGCTTACTCAATCATTGGAGTCAAAAATAAAGAGGTGAAACGAAAGCTTGCCGAGCTGGCTGGGAATCAGTCTTATGTAGAGAATAATGGCCACTTTTTTGTCTTTTGCGCGGATTTATATCGCCATCAAATCATTGGTGAAATGGAACATATGGATGTATCGGCGTCATTAGAAAGCACCGAAAAGTTTATGGTCTCCCTGATCGACACGGCATTGGCTGCGCAAAATGCTGTAATAGCGGCGGAGTCGATGGGATTGGGAGTCTGTTATATCGGCGGTTTACGGAACCATTTACCTGAAGTATGCGAGCTCTTAAATATCCCGCAACGGGTCATTCCGTTATTCGGAATTGCCGTAGGATATCCGGCGCAAGCCCCAGACAAAAAGCCGCGTTTGCCTTTTCAGCATATTTACCATGAGGAGACATACCGGCAGGATCGCACAGAGTTCGAAAAACAGTTGGGGCAATATAATGAAGTGATTTCTTCATATTATCAAAAACGCACCAATGGAAAACGGGATGACACATGGACGGAACAAATGGCCAATATGTTAAGTAAGCCAGTCAGAATGTATATGAAGGAATTTGTCGAAAGCCAAGGCTTCAACTTAAAATAGCTTTTATTGCGATATCGGATATGGATGGAAAGCGGGCACAGGAACTATTTTTTACTTTGGAGGCCATATGAAAATTAGTAAGCTTTATTTTCATATTCATTATTGCAATTGGAAGGACTCCCATTCACCGGGAAATCGTTTGCGGAAAGTCGCCAGAACTTTGCAGCATCATGCTTTCCTATTTTTTGATAAAGGGAAGGGCAATTTTACGATCGGAAAAAAGCGATATGCCATTCAAGAAGGCAGGCTGTTTTATGTTGCTCCTCATGTATTCCATTCGCTTGAACTGGATCCAAAGACGCCTTTCTGTTGTCTTACCGTCCATTTTAGCTATGCGAGCGTGCATTTTAATGATCTGCAGTGGGAGGTCAAACAAGAGACGGATATTCTTCCTTTGCCGTCTGTTCAAGAAGTGAAAGACAATTATCAGGTGGGGGATCTGTTTAAAAAATTAGTGGATAGCTGGAATGCGAAGCTGCCCGGATATGAATTTCTTGCGAAAACGCTGCTGCAGCAATTGCTCATTGCCCTTTATCAAAACAATAAAAGGAAAGATCGCAATGATTCTGTCGCTTTAAAAGTGGAAAAAATAATTCAGTATATGCATCAAAATGTGACGCGAAAGATAACGTTGGCTGAATTGTCGGAAATGACACAGCTATCCCCTTCCTATTTGTCGAGAATGTTTAAAGACATTACCGGATATTCTGTGATCGGTTTTTTTAATAAGATCAAAATGGATAAAGCAAAAGAATTAATGATGGAAGGCAATAAAAAAGTGAAAGAAGTGGCGCAGGCGCTTGGGTTTGTTGATGAGTTTTATTTTAGCCGGCTGTTCAAGAGAATGGAAGGGATCAGTCCTTCTGAATTTTATAGCAAAAATGTCCATGGATTATAATATCGTGCATGGTATAAAGCCCATCTGGAAGCTAAAATGAGGATGTGATTGTTCATTGTTCTTGGTGGACAATGGAATGATAAGCAGAAGGAGGGCTTATTTTTTTTGCAAATTTGGAAGAGGAATTTATTGGTCTGCTGGTTTGGAATGTTTGTCACAAGTGTCGGAATGAGCCAGCTTGCGCCCGTATTGCCGCTCTATATTAAGCAGCTTGGCGTTCACAACTCCGCTTCCATTGATCAATTTTCCGGAATGGCTTTTGGGATTACTTATATCATTTCTGCCATTTTTTCGCCGATTTGGGGGCGGGCGGCAGACAAATTTGGACGAAAGCCGATGCTTTTGCGAGCGAGTCTTGGCATGGCCATCGTGATAGGTTGGATGGGATTTGCCCACAATGTGTATGAGCTGATCGGCTTAAGGGCATTGCAAGGAGTGATTACAGGCTATGGTACAGCCTGTACGACCTTGATTGCCACGCAGACGGATCATGAACACGCCGGCTGGGCTCTGGGAACACTTTCAACCGCCAATATCGCTGGTTCTTTGCTCGGGCCATTGATTGGCGGCTTTATCGAAGATCATTTTGGTTTGCAAAATGTCTTTTTGATGACAGGAGCCCTTTTGCTGATCGCCTTTGTGGCCACCGCTTTATTTGTGCAAGAAGTTTTTTCTCGACAAAACCGAGAGGCGCTTAGCAGCAAAGAGGTGTGGAATATTGTTCCTGAAAAAAGCCTGACGATCACGTTGCTTGTCACCTTTTTTATATTGACGCTGGCGATGTATTCGGTTGAACCCGTTATCACTGTATATGTGGCGGAGTTATCCAAAAATGCTGATCATATTGCACTATTAGCTGGAATGGTATTTTCGGCTTCGGGGCTGGCAAACATTATTGCTGCTCCAAGGTTGGGACGGCTTTCGGATCAAATTGGTGCGCAGAAGGTCATATTAGGGGCGTTAATCGTCGCTGGACTCATTTTTATCCCGCAAGCTTTTGTGCATCATCCGTGGCAGTTGATGATTCTTCGCTTTTTATTAGGATTGGCGGCAGCAGGATTGACTCCTTCTGTTAATACGCTAGTAAAAAGAATCACACCGGATTCTTTGACAGGGAGAGTTTTTGGTTTCAGCATGGCCGCAGGGTATTTAGGCGTATTTGGCGGTTCTGTTTTTGGCGGACAAGTGGCCGCTCATTTAGGCGTTCGATATGTCTTTTTGATGACAGGAGCGCTGTTGCTGATCAATGCTTTATGGGTTTATGTGAAGGTGTATAAAAAGCTTAATTTACAACAAGAGACAATCTATATGAAAAGCAAAATATTATAATGAGGAGAGAGCGCGATGAATGAAAACATTAAAGCGGAGAAAACAGCACTTGTCGTCATTGATCTGCAAACAGGAATTGTCAATAGATCACATTCTCCTTACACAGGAGCACAAGTGGTTGAAAATGCCAATAAATTAGTGCATGCATTCACACAGAAGGGGGCTTTTGTTGTTCTTGTTAAAGTTTCCTCTCTAGATGGGAAGGATATGTTACAGCCGCCTACAGACTTGAAAGCCCAGTCGATCTCGTTTCCGGAAGGGTGGGATCGTTTAGTGCCTGAATTCGATCAGATCCCAAATGTCCATGTAATCACAAAAAGACAATGGGGCGCATTTTATGGTACGGAGCTTGATTTGCAGCTGCGCCGCCGCGGAATTGAGACGATTGTGTTATGCGGAATTTCTACTTCCATTGGTGTAGACACGACCGCACGGGAAGCATATCAGCATGGTTATCAGCAAATCTTTGTGGAAGACGCCATGACGGCTGCAACAAAAGAAGAGCATGAGTATGTTTGTCGATATATTTTTCCGAGAATCGGCCGAATTCGAACAAGTCAGGAAGTGCTTGAGCTTCTTGTTTAACGTGCCCCACCGCAAAATCTCCCGTCCCTAAACGAAGTGAAGGTGGGGAGGGGCATTATATGGAAGCAGCCAATCACCTATAAGCCCGATGTGGCGAAAAAGGATAAGTGATTTCAAACGGGCAGACATATGAAACGGGTTGCATCAAAACGAGGCCTATCATTTGTGACTCTTTCAACACACGCAGTGGATTTTGCCATGATCCTAAGCGTGTGTTTTTTGATATACGCTCATCCGCTTATCATCAAAGATGGAACTTATAACCGCCGCAAAAGCACCCTGTTTTTGCGGCGGCAGGAGGCAAGTCACTCGCTTGCCTCGGTTGTGCTCAAGTGTGATTCGACCGCTGAACAACCAGCCGCTTCTAGGCCCATTCATCTGTCCGTATGGGGTGTGGTTTAACTTGCTAAATATTGACACATTATATTGTATCGATATGGTGTGAACTCCTCATAGCATCATGAGGAAGGAACGTATGAAATAACAAAATGCAAAATCGCCAGCGCTGAAGAGGGATTGATATATTTATGAGGGCGATCTCCTTTAAAGCGGATCGAGTCGAACTCTTCTAAATGATACGTTTGTCCGTCTACCTCCACTGCTAGTTGTCCAGACATAACCGTCACAAATTCAACCACCCCTGGCCGATGGGCTTCTGAAGTATATTCTCCATATGGCTGCAAATATCCGCGATACAGTTCCATAGAACCGTGGGAGTGAAATAACGGTTCAGCAATGAATACCTCGTTGGAGCTGCTCAATTTAAGAGCATCCTGCTTCCTTGCGATGGAGACCTCTGCTTCGATCGATAATAGTGCCGTAATGGGAATATGGAGGCCATTGGCGATTCTCCAGATGACGGATAAGGTTGGATTGGCTTCTCCATGTTCAATTTTAAGTAGTGTTAATTTACTGACACCGGTTTGTTTAGCTAGTGCTTCGATACTCATTCCTTTACTGATTCGAAATTGCCGGAGATTGGCGCCGATGCGCTTTCCTACATTTTGTTCTTCAAAGGCTGCTTCCTTGTTCATGTTGACCTCCTTTATCAATAACATTATATATTTTATTAAATGAAAAAGTATATTTTAGTATACAAAATGTAATTTTTTATATTATAATATATTATAAGTATATTTTATTATATCAGCTTTTTCTCTCCTTATATACTATAAAGTTTTTCTTTGAAGGACAGGCGGGAATGAGTAAGTAGGGTTCATTTCAACATAAGGAGTGGTAAGTAAAATGAGCGATAAAAAGAAATCTTGGAAAGATGGGATAGCTGAAGCACTGCCGCTGGCCATTGCGATCGGGGCATACGGATTGTCTTACGGTGTGCTTGCTGTACAAGCGCACTTTAGCTGGATCAGTGCGGTGGCGATGTCTATGTTTGTCTTTTCTGGCTCTGTTCAACTGATAACCGTGGCAATGCTTACTTCGGGAGCTAGTGTCGGCAGTGTTTTCGTTACCGCCACACTACTTAATTTGCGTAACTTATTATACGGTGCTGCTCTTGCTGAAGGCATTGCGCCCGCGAAGAAATGGCGCTGGCTTCTCTCCTTTGGTGTATCTGATGAACCTTTTGTATTAGGAAGCTCGCGGTTTAAGAAGTATGGACCGGATCCGCTTTATTTTGCGGTTGTGGCCGGAACCTTTTATTTTGTTTGGGTGGTCTCCTCATTGGTTGGTTCGCTCATGAGCAATCAAGCCGACCCGCAAAAATGGGGGCTGGATTTGGCCTTTCCGGTGACGTTTGCTGCTCTGCTCATTCCGGGCATTAGAGAAAAACCGGCGGTAGCGACGGCACTGGCTGCTGTCTTCATTGCGCTTGGGCTTGAAGCTTGGCAGCCAGGAAATGAGTGGACCATTATTGTGACTGGAATGGTCGCGCCGTTTGCGGGTCTTTATTGGAGCAGGGGGGCTCAACAACATGCTTAACCATTGGCTTCTGATCGGTTTACTATCTGTTTCTACTTATCTGACGCGGCTGCTCGGTGTGGAAGTAATGGCGGGGCGCCGGATGAGTCCAGTTTTACGCTTGTATTTTAGCTATGTGCCGATTGGCATTATGTCTGCACTTATTATCAAACAAGTTTTTCTTCCCGCAGGCGGGGAGCTAACCTTCTCGCCGTCTGTTTTGCTCAGCTGCTTAGCTGCGGCTATCGTGATGAAAATCAGCAACCTGTTTCTTCCTTCTGTTGTAGTTGGCGTTGTCATAGGTTGGTTTGTTCGCTATTTTGGAGGATAGGAGGACCGTGTTATATATTTGCAACCTATTCAAATTAAATCATTAACATACCTGAAATAGCCGACAAGGGAAATCGTATGCGAACATCCTGCATACGGTTTTTTATCATATCGTACAATGGATATCTTGTCCTTTTTCAAGAATCAAGCGCCGTCGTCTCGGTTGCGCTTTTCTTATGAACAAAAGAAGTGAATGGGCATGCCCGTGCTATTCTCCCAATCGCTGGAATATCATGTTATCATGGGCTGAATGAGTTCCATTGATAAGTCCAGTGGTTTTTACATTTTGTATGGCAAACGAAGAATAAGAGTTACATAATGTGTAATGAAATATAACATCAGACATCATTATAATAAAACATAATGAATATTTATTGTTTTCGGAATAATAAAAATATAAAAATGCCTGTTTGAAAGGAGCGAACGTTTTATATGGAAACACAAAAACGATTATTAGTCAATGGCGACAGATTGAAGGAAACATTGGAAACATTCGCTGATTTTGGCCGTACAGTTCATAACGGCGTTACACGATTAGCGTTGTCGAAAGAAGATCAGCAGGCGCGAAATTATTTTTGTGAATGCTGCAAACAGCTGGGAATGTCCATAAAAGTAGATGATATGGGGACCATTTATGCGACGTTGCCAGGAGTAGAAAACAAGCCGCCCATTGTCATCGGTTCTCATCTCGATACGGTAAAAAAAGGCGGTCGTTTTGATGGGGTATTAGGGGTGGCCGCCGGTTTGGAAGTAGCCCGTACATTAGTAGAAAATCAATTTCAACCAAAAATTCCGCTGACGATTGTCAATTTTACCAATGAAGAAGGAGCAAGATTCGAGCCGTCCATGATGGCGTCAGGAGTTTTATCAGGCAAATTTGCGAAGGAAGTGATGCTGCAAAAGGCAGATGCGGATGGAGTGACGTTTGCGGAAGCCTTGAAAGCAAGCGGATATGCCGGGCAGCCGGAAAACCGTTTAACCGAGGCAACCGCTTTTATTGAACTGCATATTGAACAAGGGCCTATATTGGAGCAAGAATCATTAACCATTGGCGTAGTGGAATGCGTCGTAGGCATGGTGTGTTATGAAATCGAGGTAACTGGAGAATCCAATCATGCGGGAACGACACCAATGACGATGAGAAAGGATGCCTTGTTTAAGGCTAACGAACTTATCATGGAAGCGCGCCGCCGGCTTGGATCACTGGATCAGGCGCTTGTCTTTACAATTGGCAGAATGGACGTCTCTCCTAATATTCATACGGTGATTCCAAACAAAGTCGTGTTTTCTCTGGAAGCGAGACATCAGAATCCGGATATCATCAAGCAGGTCGAACGCATCATTCAAGGATTGACGCAGACATCGGAAGCGGATAGCTGCACGGTAACTGTAAAGAAATTGTGGGGGCGGGATACGGTTTGGTTTGACAGCAGGCTTTGCCAACAGCTGGAGCAATCGGCGCAGTCGCTAGGATACTCATATAAAAGAATGGTGAGCGGAGCGGGGCATGATGCGCAATTTATCGCCAGTTATATACCGACGGCGATGATTTTTGTGCCGAGTGTTAAAGGAAAGAGTCATTGTGAAGAAGAGTTGACGGCGTGGAAGGATTGCGAAAAGGGCGTGAATGTTTTGCTTGATGCTGTTTGCGCACTGCAATCGATCTAAAACAGCGCTCTTGAAGGAGGAAGGGCTACAGCTGCTCTCGTTATGTAGCAAAAAGATTGAAACGAGTAGGATCAACGGAGACCGATTTCTTCTTCGCAGATTCATGAAGCGAAAGGGGGGCTTTGCTAGTTTCAAAGCTATTGAATGGGGCCGTGAAACGGTTCGTTCTTCGGCCCTCTAACCGTCGTGCGAATGGCCATACGAAACATTCTGGAGAATAGATGGCGAGTTCTGTGGTGAAGCTAGAGTCCGTTGAGAATGTATAAGGAAAAGGGAGGTATACCCATGGCGAAGAAGAGCAATTATTTGAAGTCTCCAGATTTGCTTCCGATTGGGCAGTCGGAAAGAAATATAGGAACGTTTGGCTTTGCTGTGATTTGGGTGGGAATGGCGATTGTGCTGGCTGCATTTGCCATTGGCGGATCGGCGATCCAAAGCTTGCCGCTATGGCTTGTCATCGTGGCTACGCTGCTAGGGTCTATCGGTATCGGGGTCTTTATGGTTATTATTGGGGATATTGGCGTCGAGCACGGGCTTTCCTTTCCTGTTTATATGAGGGCTCCGTTCGGAACCATCGGGACTCATATTCCTTCGATCGTGCGCGGAGTAACAGCCGCCTGCTGGTTTGGAATTAACACCTATTTTGGAGCTTCCGCTATGAACGGAATTTTACATTTATTAGTCGGATTTGATAATTGGTTTCTTTGTTTTCTTTTGTTCGCGGCGGTCCAGCTCCTGAATACGGCACTCGGAATCAAATCAATTGAACGATTTGCGGATTTAGCTGCGCCCATTATTATTTTAATTTCCTGTTGGATGTATATCGCCTTATCGGACCAAGCGGCAGAAGCGGGCAAAGACATTTGGTCATGGGTGGAAAGTCCGGCGACAGGAGGAGCCGCTTTTACAGCATTTATGATTATTGTGATGGCTAATATGGGCTTTTGGGGAACATTGGCGGCGGATATGCCGTCATTATCGCGGTTTTTTAAAGCGCCTGCGTATGAGCGCAACTGGTTTAAGCGCAATAAAACCCAGCTTGTGGGCAGTTTGATTGTTATGCCGATTTTTAATACATTTATGGTGACGATTGGAGCTGTATCTTATATGGCTGTTTCCAGCGCTGATCCTGTTGCGGCGTTGCAACAAACAGCCAGCGGCTTTATTCTTGGAATTTTACTGCTGATGATTGTGCTGGCGCAATGGTCTACGAATACGTCTGCGAATGTCATCCCGGCGGCGACGATTTTTTCCAATGTCGGCGGTCCCAAGGTGCCGTTTTGGGTGGGAGTGATAGTGGCCGGAATCATTGGAATTCTCGCTCAGCCATGGAGTTTGTTTGATGTGCTCAACACCGCATTATTGATTATTGGCGCCATTTTATCTTCCATTGTTGGCATTTTGTTCGCTGATTATTATTTGCTTCGCAAGCGGCGAGTCAATGTAGCAGAGCTTTACGAAATGAATGGGCAATACCGGTATCACAAGGGCTTTAACTGGGCCGGCATGATCGCTTGGATCGGGGGAGGGCTTATTGCGAATCTGTTTCCGGCCTATTCGTCGCTTGTCGGCTTTGTAGCCGGTGCGCTCTTTTATTATGTGCTGGCCAAATATTGGTGGTTTAAAAAATATCCTCAAGCGGAAATGGAAGAGCCGAGGGATGAGAAATATTTGGGGATCACTGTTGGACGCGACTGGCGCATCGCGACAGATGAAGAAGCTTATATGGCGCCAGAAATCGCTCATTCACCAGCGATGGAGGCGAAGGAAAATTAAGAGATAAGTTCAGCGGAATCTTGGCGTTTCTTCCTTCATATTTCTATTGTTGGTGTTACATTTGTATGACACGGTGCCATTCGTCGTTGAAAGGGGCAAGCGAAGAGCTTGGCTCTTTTTTTATGGCAGTGGGTCAACCCTGAAGACTGCTGCGTTTTTATATAATATAACAACCATATGCGTGACACATTCATTCGTTCACCGCAAATCATCCATGCATCCATGCCGAATCATTATGGAAAAGCGAAAAAGGTAACGTTTTTTGATAGGCTGTTGTCGCTCGTTTCGTTTATAATATAGTGATAGAAACTTCCTGTTCCCTGCTTTTGGCTGAGTACTGCCGGGGGCTCATGGGAAAGGGATGATAAAAAGATCATTCATATCTATTTTCATTCTGTAGGGTAAAGGGGAATCGGGATATGTTGCAAAAAGCCTTAACGATTGCTGGCTCCGATACAAGCGGCGGTGCCGGCATTCAAGCAGATTTAAAAACGTTTCAAGAGCTTAATGTATATGGAATGACGGCTCTTACGACCATTGTCACAATGGATCCAGAAACCTGGCAGCACCGAGTATTTCCATTAGGAACGGATGTGCTAGAATCTCAATTGCAGACTGCCTTTTCTGCTGGGATCGATGCTTTGAAAACAGGAATGCTCGGTTCGGTGGAGGTCATTGAGTTAGCGGCAGCCTATATTGACAAATACGAAATGGAGCGAGTGGTGATTGATCCAGTTATGGTATGCAAAGGGGAAAATGAAGTGCTACATCCTGAAACAACCGACGCTTTGCGGGATGTCCTTGTCAAGCATGCGCTCATTGTAACTCCGAACCTATTCGAAGCGAGCCAGCTGGCAAAAAGCGAACCCATTCGAACATTGGATGATATGAAACAAGCGGCCACGACTATTTATGAACTGGGCGCAAAGTATGTATTAATTAAAGGCGGCAAGCAATTGCAGCACGAAAAAGCCATTGATTTATTGTATGACGGAAAAGAATATCGCCTATTTGAAGCAGAAAAAGTAGAAACAACGTTTAATCACGGCGCTGGCTGTACGTATGCTGCGGCCATTACGGCAGAGCTTGCGAAGGGCCGGACTGTCGAAGATGCCGTTGGATTGGCCAAGCAATTTATCTCAAAAGCGGTCCGCCATGGCTTCCGTCTCAATGATTTTGTCGGTCCGGTGATGCATGCGGCCCACCGCCGTTTTTAACACATCCACCGAGAGTCTCTCACCTCTAAACGAAGTGAAGGTGGTGGAGGTTCATAAGCACGACTATAATAGGACTCATGGCCCCTTATAGCCTTAGCTGTTTTTCCGGCTAAGGCTATATCCGCTTTTCATGGTATCTCTATTTCCTTCTTTATCGTTCGTATTCAACAAAACCTTCTTTGACATGTAAATCCTTCTCTCTATTTGTCAAACATGATTTATTTTTTGTAGGCGTTTGTACAGTACAGATATTAAAACAGAAATTTAGTCTATATTTTAAAAGTTTTATCGTTCTCTTTCTTGAACTAAGGAGAAAATTAACTAAAAAAGCTAGATTGACTAGGCGGAAACTTGTTTTACTGTTTATTACTTAGTAAATCGCTGTCCTTTTTCTTGTATTCGGAAAATTGTCTATTTATAAATCAGGAATCTATCCATGTGCAGCAAACAGGAAATCACATATAATTCCATTGATAATAATTATCATTTTTATCATTTGTATTTTACGAGGATAGTAGATGAAAAACTAGAAATATAATCTATTGGAACTGGTTGATATGACCAAATTGCCAATTAATACTAAAGTTATTTTCTACAGAATGGGGCCAATGTAGCATTTTTTTGCTAATATCGAAAATGCATTGACGTGGAGATGCTGTTTATGTAGCATAGTTAGTGAAGAATTTTCGATAATGATAATCATTATCAATAATGGTATGTATTTGCAACCATTTGATAATGATGATGACCATTTCTGTTTGTTTGGTTTTATGTAAAAATGCTCGACGCAGTTAGCTGAAATCAGCAAAGATGTTGGGAAGGCATGCTTCGCTGGTTGTCATTCATTGACCCATGAGCGGGAAAGGAGTGAAAAGGATGGATCAATGGGGAATAGCAGGAAAAGTGGCTCTTGTTACCGGCGCTGCCCAAGGAATTGGCGAGGCGGTAATAAGGGCTTTTGTTAAGCATGGGGTGCTGGTTGCGGCTGTTGACCGAAATGATGAGCGATTAGATGCCCTTGTTTCTGAATTGCAGGGACAAGGTTATCGGGTGCAATCGTTTTTGGCCGACGTAGCGAATCGTACTCAAGTGGATGAAGTAGTGGAGAAAGTGGAGCAGAGTTTAGGTCCGATCGAGATTTTAGTCAATGTTGCCGGCATTTTGCGGACAGGTCCTGTAAGCAGCTTGACGGATCAAGATTGGGAAGAGGTATTCAAGGTCAATGCAACAGGTGTTTTTTATGTTTCTCGTGCTGTGAGCCGGCGTATGATTCCTCGCCGCTCGGGAGCGATTGTAACAGTAAGCTCAAACGCAGCGACGACACCACGGATGTCAATGGCTGCTTATGCAGCGTCAAAAGCGGCGGCAACGATGCTTACGAAATGCCTTGGTCTAGAGTTGGCTCCTTATCACATTCGCTGCAACGTAGTTTCTCCTGGTTCGACTGAAACCGATATGCAGCGAGCGATGTGGACAGATGACAATGGGGCCAATAAAGTGATCGCTGGCTCATTAGAGGAGTACCGCCTTGGCATTCCTTTAAAAAAGCTGGCGCAGCCTTCAGATATTGCTGATGCGGTTCTATTCCTTGCTTCTGAGCAATCACGCCATATCACACTGCATGATCTCAGAGTAGATGGAGGCGCTACGTTAGATTCATAACATTCCATGGAGGGAACGACGGATGCAAACAAAAACAATGAATCATGCTACAGCTGAACAGCTGCTTGCTGAATATAAAGCGGGGGCATCTTTTTTTCTAGCTTCGCCGCGTCAAACTCTGTTAGCTCAAGGAATGGTTGCGGTTGTGCCAACGAATGGCTATGAGAATGAAAAAGCACAAATAATTGATCATATCAAACAAGTGTTAAAAAGGGTAAAACAGCAGGGAATCAGCCATCATCCTATGGTGGTGGGCGCCATTCCTTTTGACCATCTGTATCCCGCTCAACTGATGGTGCCTTCAGAGGTGGAATGGGCCGGTCCGCTGTCCTTTGGCCAATGGAAGGAGCCGATTGAACAGCAGACAGATCGAGAATATAAGGTAACCCCCATTCCATCACCGGAAGGCTATAAGGATGCAGTGGAACAAGGATTGCAGCGCATCAAAGCAGGGGATCTTCGCAAAATCGTTTTATCAAGATCCCTTCAGCTTACTTCAACCCAAAAGGTTGATATTCCGCGGCTTTTGCGGCAGCTGGCTGTACATAATCCAACAGGCTATACATTTGCTGCGGCCTTGCCAGATCGTGTTGTACGTGCTGATGCAGCGCCCCACGAAATCACCGGGAATCGCACGCTTGTTGGAGCGAGTCCGGAACTGCTCGTTGCCAAATCTGGCATGCAGGTGATCGCGAATCCATTAGCAGGTTCAGCGCCGCGCAGCAGCGATCCAGAAGAAGATCGGCGCCGCGCTCAGGAGCTTCTGTCTTCAGCGAAAAATCGCCATGAGCATGCAGTTGTCATCGAAGCGGTAGCAAATGCGCTCAGACCGTTTTGCAAGACATTGGATGTGCCGGAAGAGCCTTCGCTGATTCATACAGAAACGATGTGGCATTTATCCACGATTATTCGCGGCGAACTATCTTCATCGTCGATTACTTCGCTTGATTTGGCGTTTGCGCTTCATCCGACCCCAGCGGTTTGCGGCACGCCAACCTCAGTAGCGAAGCAGGCCATTCAAGAGATCGAACCGTTTGAACGCGGCTTTTTTACCGGAATGGTAGGATGGTGCAACGAAGAGGGAGATGGAGAATGGATCGTAACGATTCGTTGTGCCGAAATTGAAGATCATACGCTTCGCTTGTTTGCCGGTGCTGGCGTTGTAGAAGGGTCAAAGCCGGAGGAAGAATTGGCGGAAACATCGGCTAAGTTTCGCACCATGTTGTTAGCGATGGGATTAAATGACGACATTCTTAAGTAAGTACGGAGGGGAAAGCCATGTTAAGCGGATGCGTTGCCTGGCCAAAAGAATTGGCTGATTTTTATCGTAAGGAAGGATGCTGGGCGGGTGAAACGTTCGGCGATATGTTGCGGCAAAGAGCAATGAAGTATGGTGAACGGATTGCCGTCACCTCTCGAAAAAGACAGCTTACATATCAAGAGCTTGATCGGCGAGCGGACCAGCTTGCGGCGGGACTTTATCAGATGGGGATTCGCCCGAAGGATCGCGTGGTTCTTCAATTGCCTAATCAAGTGGAATTTTTTGAAGTATGCTTTGCCTTATTTCGCTTGGGGGCGCTTCCTGTCTTTTCCTTGCCTTCCCATCGATTCAGTGAAATTCGCTATTTTTGCGAGTTTAGCGAAGCGGCCGCCTATATTATTGCTGATCAGCATGCGGGATTTGATTTTCGGTCACTTGCCCGGCAGGTAAAGGCAGCTGTTCCAACGTTGAAGCATGTCATCGTCACAGGAGAAGCAGAAGAGTTTCTATCATTAGAAGACTTGTTTATCGAGCCGATTGAGCTCCCTATTGTCCGTTCCAGCGACATTGCGTTCTTTCAATTATCGGGCGGCAGCACAGGGGTATCAAAAATGATTCCGCGCACTCATGATGAGTATATTTACAGCCTGCGCATCAGTGCGGAAATTTGCCAGTTAAATCAAGATAGCACCTACCTTGCTGCTCTGCCGATGGCTCATAACTACCCGCTTAGCTCACCAGGAGTGCTAGGAACGTTGTATGCTGGCGGAAGAGTGGTTTTGTCGGAAAGTCCTAGCCCAGATGAGGCGTTTCCGCTGATCCAGCAGGAAAAGGTGACCATTACGGCACTTGTGCCGCCGCTCGTTTGGATTTGGCTTGATGCCGCCTCTTCCCGGCAATATGATTTATCGAGCTTGCAAGTTTTGCAGGTCGGCGGTGCTAAATTTAGTGCGGAAGTGGCGAAAAGAGTCCAGCCTGTGTTGGGCTGCAAACTGCAGCAAGTATACGGTATGGCTGAAGGGCTCGTTAATTATACGAGATTAGACGATCCGGAGGAAATTGTGATTCATACGCAAGGAAGGCCGATGTCACCATATGACGAAATCCGCATTGTCGATGAGGAGGACCGCGAAGTGGAGCCGGGAGAAGTGGGTGAGCTGTTAACAAGGGGACCTTATACGATCCGCGGCTATTATAAAGCGGAGGCGCATAATGCAAAAGCGTTTACTTCTGATGGATTTTACCGAACGGGTGATTTGGTGCGAATGATTCCGTCCGGCTACTTGGTGGTGGAGGGGCGCGTAAAGGATCAGATTAACCGGGGCGGTGAAAAAATCGCCGCTGAGGAAATGGAAAATCATCTTCTTGCTCATCCTGCGGTACGCGATGCGGCAATTGTCTCCATGCCTGATGAATTTCTTGGCGAACGGTCATGCGCTTTTATTATTCCGCGTGATGCGTCCTTGAAAGCGACGGAATTGAGAGCATTTTTGCGAGAGCGTGGGGTAGCCGCCTTTAAAATACCGGATCGAATTGAGTTTGTTGATTCATTTCCAAAGACGCCTGTTGGAAAAATCAACAAAAGAGAATTGCGCAAAAGGATTACTGAAAAGCTGCAAGCATCTCAAAAGACAACGGTATAACCATAGAGAAAGGAAGTGGTCAGATGGGTATTCCAGCTATTCCAGCTTATCCGATGCCTTTGTTGTCAGAATTGCCGAAAAATAAAGTGTTATGGACACTTGACCCTAAGCGGGCTGTTTTATTGATCCACGATATGCAAAATTATTTTCTTGACGCTTTTACTCCAAACGCTTCTCCTTTAGTGGAGCTTGTAAGCCATATTCAACAGATTAAACAGGAATGCAAAAAGCTAGGAGTGCCTGTCGTTTACTCGGCACAGCCAGGAGGGCAAGCCCCGGAGGAGCGCGGATTGCTTCAAGATTTTTGGGGAAAAGGCATTGCCGACGATCCTTATCAAAAAGGAATTATTGATGATCTAGCGCCGGATGCCGATGATATCGTTCTGACCAAATGGCGGTATAGCGCATTCAAAAAGACGAATCTTTCTGAAATATTAAAAGAACAAGGGAGAGATCAGTTAATCATTTGCGGAGTTTACGCTCATATTGGCTGCTTATTAACAGCTAGCGATGCTTTTATGCAAGATATCCAAGTCTTTTTTGTCGCCGATGCAGTGGCTGATTTTTCGCGTGAACAGCACCAAATGGCGATCCAATATGCGGCCAGCCGTTGCGCATTTACCATGTCTACGCAGCAGCTTCTTGGGGTGTTAAAAAGAGCGCAAAATCCGCTGCCGCTCAGCTTAGAAGATGTGCGGCGTCAGGTAGCCGAGCTTCTGCAAGAGGAAGCGGCTGATCTTTCCGATCAAGAGAATTTAATCGACAGAGGATTGGACTCCATTCGCATTATGAGTTTAGTAGAAAAATGGAGAAGAGCGGGAGCAGAAGTTACCTTTGCGGATCTTGCTGCGCGGCCGACTCTTTCCGATTGGTGGAATTTATTATATTTTCCACGAGAAAAGGTGCTATCTCACCAAGATTCGTAGTAAAGGAGGCCGAATCCATGTCCATGAATCAGCGTCTGCGTTTGCCTTTATCGGGGGCGCAAGCGGGTATTTGGTTTGCTCAACAGCTCGATCCAGCAAATCCTATCTATAATACAGGAGAATACGTTGAAATTCACGGGCCGGTTGATCCGGCTCGCTTTGAACAAGCATTGCGTCATGTGTTGGTCCAAGCAGAATCATTGCACGCTCAATTTGGCGAAGATGAAAATGGGCCATGGCAGATCATTGATCCTTCGCCGGATTTCCCATTTTATTTCATCGACGTGAGCACAGCCGCAAATCCGGAGTCTGAAGCGCTTTTTTGGATGAAAAAAGATCTATCTAAACCGATAGATTTAAAATGCGATCCGCTTTTTACGGAAGCGTTATTTAAGCTTTCTGATCAGCGCTTTTTCTGGTATCAGCGCATTCATCATATTGCCATCGATGGCTTTGGCTTTTCACTGATTGCCCAAAAAGTAGCGGAGACTTATACGGCGCTTATGAACGATCGAATGATCGCTGCTGATGAAGCCTTTGCTTCATTTCGTGAGGTGATAGAAGAAGAGAAAGTTTATCATGCCTCTGAGCAATATGAGCGTGACCGCCAATTTTGGTTAGAGCGTTTTCGCGATCAGCCTGAAGCCGTAAGCCTTTCTGATCGAGCGGCGCGCGCTTCGCATACGTTTATTCGGAAAACCGTCCATTTATCCGTCGCTCAAACCGAACGGTTGAAACAATCGACTCAATATTGGAAAGCGGGATGGCATGAGCTTTTCCTTGCGGCAACCGCTCTTTATCTTCATCGGTTGACAAGCGCCACCGATGTTATTCTTGGCTTGCCGATGATGAATCGCTTAGGTTCCGTGGCGTTGAATGTGCCGGCTATGGTGATGAATCTCGTTCCGCTTCGTCTGCATCTGCATGCAGATATGAAAATGTCACAGCTATTAAGCACTGTTCGCCAGGAAATCAAAGAAATCAAGCAGCATCATAAATATCGCCATGAGCAGCTGCGCCGCGATTTGAAGCTATTAGGGGAAAATCAACGCCTATTTGGCGTGCAAGTCAATATTATGCCGTTTGACTATGGATTGCGTTTTGACGGATATCAAGGAATTACGCATAACCTTTCAGCTGGGCCTGTGGATGATTTGGCGATTAATGTATACGACCGAACAGATGGAAATGGTCTAAGAATTGATTTTGATGCAAATCCGGAGATTTATCAAGCTGATGACCTTGCCATTCATCAATCTAGGTTTTTACAGCTTTTGGAGACGCTCACAGTGTTGCAAGAGGATGTGACAATTGGAAGTGTAGAGCTGCTGCTTGAGCAAGAACGCCGCCAAGTCATCGAAATATGGAACGAGACGGCACGGCATCATTCAGAAGCAAGTTTTTTACAGTTGTTTGAAAAACAAGCACAGCAACATCCAGAAGCGATGGCGGTCATTTGCGAAAATCAAATGCTTCGTTATCAAGAGCTGAATGAACAAGCCAATCGTTTGGCCCATTTGCTTGTAGAAAAGGGAGCAGGCCCCGAACAGTATGTAGCATTGGCTCTGCCGCGTTCCGCTGATATGGTTATCGCGATGCTAGCGGTACTAAAAGCAGGTGCAGCCTACCTGCCGATTGATCCTGAATATCCAAAAGAGCGCTTAGCCTTTATGCTTGATGATGCGGAACCGCTTTGCATCATTACAAACTCAGCGACACAACCGAAATTATCGGCGATTTCTCCGCTTTCAATGATTGTGCTTGATCATCCAGAAACCGAAGAGGCAATCAAACGCTATCCTAGCACAAATGTTGAAAATGGGCGCTCTGCTCTTCATCCAGCCTATGTTATTTATACGTCTGGCTCAACAGGAAAGCCAAAAGGAGTGGTTGTGCCATTCCAAAACCTAAATAACTTTTTATTTGCCATGCAAGACAAATTTATGCTCAATGAGCGTGACCGTTGGCTGGCAGTGACAACGATTGCCTTTGATATTGCTGCTTTAGAAATCTTTCTCCCATTAATGAGCGGAGCAAGATTAATCGTAGCGAAAAAAGAAGCCATTCATGATCCGCAAACGCTCGCTGCGCTGATTTCTAATGAAGAGATTACGATCATGCAGGCGACGCCGACACTTTGGCATATGCTTGTGACGTATCATCCAGACAGCATCGCCGGGTTGCGGGTGCTTGTTGGAGGAGAAGCGTTGCCAAGCAGCCTTGCATCGGCTTTGGATCAGCTCGGGTGCGAGATCACGAATTTATACGGACCGACGGAGACAACGATATGGTCCACGATGGCGACTTTGCAGCAGGATGATATTCTCGCTCCTGCGATTGGTAAACCTATTTGGAATACACAAGTGTATGTTTTGGATCGTCATCTGCAGCCCGTTCCTCCTGGGGTAGCTGGTGAACTATATATTGCTGGCGAGGGGGTAGCGAGAGGCTACTTGAAACGGCCGGATTTGACCGCCGAGCGTTTTGTCGCTAATCCATACGGCCCACCAGGAAGCCGCATGTACCGGACAGGGGATCTTGTACGTTGGCGCAAGGATGGCTCTTTAGATTATATCGGGCGTGTCGATTATCAAGTGAAGCTGCGCGGCTTCCGCATTGAGATCGGTGAAATTGAAGCCATATTAACCAAATATGATGAGGTAGAGCGGGCGGTAGTCGTGGCTCGTGAAGATCAACCAGGCGATCCGCGATTGGTGGCTTATCTCATTCCTCGCGGTTCAAAAGGCGCGCTTGATCTTGCCGAACTGCGGCTTTATGTCAGCGAAAAGCTGCCAGATTATATGGTCCCATCGGCCTTTATGATTTTAGAGGAATTTCCGCTGACTCCAAACGGAAAAATTGATCGCAAGGCGCTGCCGGTTCCAGATTGGACGGTGACAATGAAGGGACGCAAGCCGCGAACACCGCAAGAAGAAATTTTATGTGAGCTTTTTGCTGAGGTGCTTGATTTGTCGGCAGTGGGCATTGACGATAACTTCTTTGAACTGGGAGGTCATTCGTTGCTGGCCGCGCGCTTAATCAGCCGCATCCACGATGTGTTGGGCGTGGAGCTGGCGATCGGCAAGCTGTTTGAATCACCGACGGTGGCGAGCCTTGTTCATCATCTAAAGGAAGCGGCGCACGGGAAGCCGCCAGTGAAAGCGTACGCCCATAAAGACGAGATTCCTCTATCATTTGCTCAGCGGCGTTTATGGTTTTTACATCATTTAGAAGGTCCAAGCCCTACGTATAATATACCGGTCGTTGTGCATTTAACAGGCGCGCTTCAAATTGCTGCTTTGCGCCAAGCTTTATATGATGTGGTGGAACGGCATGAAACGTTGCGGACTATTTTCCCGGATCGTTCTGGCACTTCAAGGCAAATCGTTTTGGAACCGCATCAAGCACGTCCGGAGCTGATCGTTCAAGAAATTAGCGAAAATGAGTTATCTCGCGTGCTAAATGAGGCGGTGCGTTATAGCTTTGATTTAACAAAAGAGCCGTCCATTCGAGCGCAACTGTTTGTGCTTGGAGCGAATCGATATGTGCTGCTGCTTTTAATGCACCATATTGCAGCAGACGGCTGGTCGCTCACTCCGCTGACTCGTGACTTGGCTAGCGCTTACCGCGCGCATTGCAAGCAGCAAAAAGTGGATTGGCCACCTTTGCCAGTCACATATGCTGATTATGCTCTTTGGCAGCAGGGATTTTTAGGAAAAGAAAACCATCCGGATCATCTCGTTGCTAAACAGCTGGATTACTGGAAGCAGACGCTTGCTGACTTACCTGAAGAGCTGGAGTGGTCGACTGACTATCCGCGCCCTGCAGAGTCCAGCTATGAAGGGGGAGTTGTCGAATTCAAGCTCGATGCGGAGCTCCATCAACGGCTATTAGCTTTGGCGCGTGAGAATAAAACAAGCTTATTTATGGTGCTTCAAGCGGGCTTTGCCGCTCTTCTCACTCGGTTGGGAGCGGGAACAGATATTCCGATCGGCAGTCCAATCGCAGGAAGAAACGACGATGCACTGGAAGACCTTGTGGGAATGTTTATTAATACGCTTGTGCTGCGTATGGATACATCAGGGAATCCAAGCTTCCGCGAGCTGCTTGCTAGAGTGAAGCAAGTGAATCTATCAGCTTATGAAAATCAAGATCTTCCATTTGAACGATTAGTGGAGGTTTTAAATCCGGTTCGTTCGCGGGCCAAGCACCCACTATTCCAAGTCATGTTTGTATTTCAAAATACACCGGAGCCAAAGTTGGAGTTGCAAGGTCTGGAAAGTCGATTAGAGGTTCGCAGCGTCGGTTCTGCCAAATTTGATTTGACGCTGGAGCTTCGCGAAAACCGGATGGGAGATGGCTCGCCAGCTGGATTAATAGGTTTATTTGAGTATAGCCGAGATTTATTCCAGCAGGAGACCGTTGAACGATTTGCCAAGCGGTTATGTCAGCTTCTTAAAGAAGTGGTGACGAATCCAGAATTGCCGATTGGACAAATTCATATGCTGCTGCCAGAAGAACGCAAGCTCCTTCTAAATCAAGCAGAGCATCGACAGCGGTATCTGTCTGCGGAAACCCTGCCAGCTTTATTTGAAAAACAAGTCCAAAGAGTTCCAGATGCGACAGCCGTTGTTTTTGAAGATCAAAAGCTTAGTTATGCCGAGCTAAATAAAAAAGCGAATCAGCTGGCTCATTTTCTCATCAGTAAAGGAGTGGGCCCAGAAAGAGTAGTCGCTCTTGCGTTGCCGCGTTCATTGGAAATGGTGATCGGCATTTTAGCGGTATTGAAGGCGGGAGGCGCTTACTTGCCTTTAGATCCGAATTATCCTGAAGATCGCATTGCCTATATGATGGAAGATGCGCAGCCGATGTATGTGATTGCCAATCAGCAAATGGCCGTTAAGCTTCCGCGTACGCCGAATGTGGAGCATATCGTAGTCGATGCGGAGCATGTTGTGGGGCAAATTGGCCACTATCCGGAAACGAATCCGAATGATGCGGATCGAATCGAAGCTTTATCACCGTATCATATGGCTTATATCATCTATACTTCTGGCTCAACAGGAAAACCAAAAGGTGTGATGATTCCGCATCAAAACGTAGTTCGGCTTTTCCGGTCGACGGAGCATTGGTTCCAATTTTCCGAAAATGATAGTTGGACATTATTCCATTCTTATGCGTTTGACTTTTCCGTTTGGGAGATTTGGGGACCGTTCTTATATGGCGGACGTCTTGTTGTCGTTCCGCACCATGTAAGCCGTTCACCGAAGGAGTTTCTTCAATTGCTCGTGGAGCAAAACGTCACGGTTCTTAATCAAACGCCATCCGCTTTTTATCAGCTGATGCAGGCGGATCGGGAAAACAGCGAATGGTCGAAGCAGCTTTCCTTGCGCTTTGTGATTTTTGGTGGAGAAGCATTGGAGTTGAGCCGTTTAGAAGATTGGTATGAGCGGCACCCTGAGAATCAGCCGAAGCTGATTAATATGTACGGTATTACGGAAACGACGGTGCATGTCAGCTATATTGAATTGGATCGAACGATTCTTTCTCTGAAAGGGAACAGCTTAATTGGTTGCAGCATTCCTGATTTAGAGGTGTATGTATTAGATGATCAGCTGCAGCCGGTTCCGCCGGGAGTGATTGGCGAGATGTATGTGGCTGGAGCTGGATTAGCAAGAGGATACTTAGGGCGCCCTGATTTAACCGCTGAACGCTTTATTGCTAATCCATTTGGACCGCCGGGCTCAAGAATGTATCGCACGGGCGATTTAGCAAAATGGCGCGTAGATGGGACTTTGGATTATATTGGTCGAGCCGATCATCAAGTTAAAATTAGAGGCTATCGAATTGAGTTGGGAGAGATTGAGGCCGTTTTAGCCAAACATCCTCAAATTGTCCAAGTAGCCGTCATTGTGCGGGAAGATCAGCCGGGGGATAAACGGCTTGTAGCCTACATTGTGCCTGCAAAGGATGCCGTGTTTGAATCATCCGAGCTGCGGAAATATGTTGCGGCTAGCCTGCCTGATTATATGATCCCATCCGCTTTTGTCATGATCGAAGCTTTGCCGTTAACTCCGAATGGTAAATTGGATCGCAAAGCGTTACCAATGCCTGATTTAGCGATCGAAGTGAATGGGCGCGGGCCGCGAACACCTCAAGAGGAGATGTTATGTGACCTCTTTATGGAGATTCTCCGCTTGCCGCTTGTCGGCATTGACGATGGATTCTTTGAACTTGGAGGCCATTCACTCTTGGCCGTTCAGTTAATGAGCCGTATTCGTGAGACGTTTGGAGTCGAGCTGAGCATAGGTGATTTATTTGAAGCTCCTACCGTTGCGGGTCTTGCTGAGAAATTAGAAATGGGAAGCAGTCATAATGCGTTGGATATATTGTTGCCATTGCGAGCTTCTGGTACAGAGCCTCCGCTATTTTGCGTACACCCAGCGGGAGGTCTTAGCTGGTGCTATGCAGGATTGATGACATCGATCGGAACGGAATATCCAATATACGGATTGCAGGCTCGAGGTATTGCGAAAGCTGAGAGATTGCCAGAGACATTAGATGAGATGGCTGCTGATTATATTGAGCAAATGAAGGTTGTTCAGCCTAAAGGACCATATTACTTATTAGGATGGTCGCTAGGCGGAAATGTCGTGCATGCGATGGCGACACAGCTGCAGCAGCAAGGAGACGAGATTGCACTTCTAGTGATGTTAGACGCATACCCTAGCCACTTTTTACCGATTGCTAAGGCACCGGATGAGCAAGAGGCCTTGATTGCATTGCTTGCTTTAGGAGGATATGATCCGGATAACATGGATGGGAAGCCGTTGAATTTGGAGAATACGATTGAGATGCTTCGGGGTGACGGTAGTGCGTTAGCTAGTTTAGAAGAGTCCACCATCTTAAATCTTAAAAACACGTATGTAAATTCTGTCCGTATTTTAAGTGAATATATGCCACGGCGCTATAAGGGAGATCTCCTATTCTTCCGCTCAACCATTATTCCGGAATGGTTTGATCCAATCGAGCCGGAGGCATGGCTACCATATATCGATGGCCGAATCATTCAATATGATATCGAATGCCGCCATAAGGATATGTGCCAGCCTGGGCCATTGGCTGAAATTGGCCGCGTTCTTGCTGATCAATTAAGAAATAAAGTGATTTCATTCCAATGAATGGAGGGAGAGGTATAAAATGACCAACCCTTTTGAAAATCAAGATGGGACCTATGTTGTCTTAATCAATGAGGAAGGCCAGTACTCGCTCTGGCCGTCCTCCATTGCGGTTCCTTCCGGTTGGAGAATTGTGTTTTCAGAAAATACACGTGCCGCTTGCCACGATTATATTCATACACACTGGACGGACATGAGGCCTAACAGTTTGCGAGAAATCAAAAAATAAAATAGATCATCCGCCTAGACCGTGGATCAAGTTCAGTAGCTTCAACACTTGTCGTAGAGCAGTGGCTTCTGTGGACTCTTCCACCTACACCTGATGAATAGGTTAAATAAAAACTTAACGGCTTTAACTTGGCAATGAACGGTGCCAAATCGGAGTTGAGCAGGAAAGGATCAAGCTCTTAGAACCCCTGCTTAACTCTTCTTTTATTTTCCACACGACCAAGCAAAACGGAAATGAGAGAGGAGAATGGTTGCCGTGGTGGAATGGGAAATAGCGAATTCAGTTCCTCATTTAACGAAGCATGCGTGCCAGGTTTGGCTCGCTAACATCCGCGATCTACAATCGTGGCATATTCGATTGCTGAATGCGGAGGAAAAGGAAAGAGTACAATCATTTCGGAAGGGGCAAGATCGAGCTCGTTTTATGATCGGTTGTGTATTAAGTCGCTTTGTATTAGCGGCGCAGCTCAATATGGCTCCGCATGAAGTGCCGATTGATCGCACTTGCCCGGCTTGTCGTAAGGCTCATGGCCGTCCGCAGCTGCCTGACCGTTCATTGCAATGGTCGATTTCTCATTCCGGTGAGAGAGTTCTCGTTGCTTTTACAGCCGGCATCCCCGTTGGTGTCGACATTGAGTGGATGGGTGACTCTCACGCTTTAGATGTAAGGAAAATGGCCAATGAAGTGCTAGCAGAGGAAGAAAAATATCATGTGCTTCAAGCATCGCCTCAAGAGCAAAAGAGGGCTTTTTATACATATTGGACAAGGAAAGAAGCGATATTGAAAGCGACGGGCAAGGGATTGCAAATTTCTCCATTGCATGTGATCGTATCTGCGCCTCATCAAACCCCACGGTTACTTTATTTGAAAGATGACCCTGATTGCCTAAACCGTGCAACGATGTATCCGTTAGAGATTGATAACGGTTATGTGGCCTCATTAGCTTTGCTGGATGAAGCGAGCCAAAAAATAGAGCGATATGATGCTGGAAGGTTGCTGAGGGAAGGGTTTGGCTGGAAAGATGATTATAATAAATAAAGGTGTGAATGATCGAGAAGGGATGGATAAGGCTGTTCTCAACAGGAGAACAGCCTTGTTTTTTTGCCGTGTGTCTGCGTGTTCCTGATCCTCGTTTGTTAAAAACACTCCATTCTCCTTCTTTTCAGATGCTATCTATATCAAATAGTTGAACTTGAATGGGAGTATATTGTGAAAAAGGGAATGATTTGATATAATTATTATAATAATGATAATCATTATCAAACGCTAAATAACAATGAATGGTCAAAGCTCGAATAAAATCGCTCTTTTTCATGTATAGATGCAGAAGCAAGAAGGAGGGAGAAAGATCATGGTCCAATTTGAAATGATCAAGCAAGAGGCCGATGAGTTTGCTTGGGATCGCTCGTTTTTTAGAATGCGGGAGATGCAGTTTATCAAAGAAGAAGGCGATTGGCGGATCGAACAGCAGCTTACAACTTCTCATGTACTGATGATCGTTAAAGGTGGACAAGGACATTTTATGTTAAATAGTCACAGGTATCGACTGCGGCAGAATACCGCTTATATGTGCTCCCCTGGTGATACATATGGAATTGAAATAGAAGCAAGAAGTAAAATGTTCTTGTTTAAGTTTGACGTGTTTCAACGGAAAGGTTCAGGATATGAGTGCCTATCCGATCACGGGGAATGCTTCTTTCCGTTACAGGGGGAAATCCCTGTGTTTCCTGCGGATCGGCTGATCTCGTTATGTGATGAAATTTATGATCATTGGCGAAGCGAGGATGAACTGGAACGGTTTCGCTGCCAGCTTGCTTTCCAAGAGCTGCTTTATTATATCACGAAGCATCGTTCGCCTTTTCCTAAAGAATCACGAACATCGCTAGAGGCCGCTAAGAACTATATGGAGCGTTATTTTTATGAGAATTTGACGATTGAACGATTGGCAAGGATATCCAATATTAGTCCTAAATATTTTGTCGATTTGTTCAAAAAAACGTATGGAATGAGCGCAATGGATTATTTAACAGAGCTTCGGCTGAATAAGGCGAAGCGTCTGATGGCGCAATCTGACGCTAAACTGCGTGATATCGCCCATCAGGTTGGTTATCATGATGAATTTTACTTTAGCCGTAAATTTAAAAAGAAGGTAGGGGTTACGCCGACCGCTTATATGAAAAGCCGCCGGCGAAAAATTGCTGCTTATACGTCTCCGATTACCGGCCAATTGCTTGCATTAAAGATTATTCCTTATGCAGCGCCGCTTCATCCGAAATGGACGGCTTATTATTATAAAATGTACCGTGACGATATTTCTGTCCCTCTCAGTGCTTATCGCAAAAACCAAGATTGGGAATCGAAAGTTGAGGCTCTGTCCCATGAGCGGCCGGATGTGATTATTAGCACAGACGATCTCGAAAAGATGGAGAAGGCGAGGCTTGAACAGATTGCTCCTATTTTTTATGTTCCGTGGACTGAGAAAAACTGGCGGGAGCAGCTGATGCTGACGGCTGAATTTTTAGGAGAAGAAAAGGAAGCAGAGAACTGGCTTCAAATGTATGATCGAAAGGTGAAGTTTGCTAGACAACAGCTAAAGCGAGAAGTAGGAGAGGACACATTTTTGGTCGTGCGAATCTCGAAGCAGCATTTATATGCTCATTGCAATCGTGGCATGTCAGAGGTGTTTTATCAGGATTTGCAAATGAATGCCGCGTATCCTAAGAGCGGTGTTTACAACGAGCCGATTGCGCTCGATCAGCTTGCTCAAATAGATGCGGATCGTTTGTTGCTATTAATTAGGCAGGAAGAAGAAACGTTAGCTTTTTGGAATCAATTGCAATATTCACTTCCATGGCAAGAGCTGAAAGCGGTTCGCCATCATCAAGTATATGTGCTTCCTTCCGATCCGTGGGTGGAGTACTCGGCATATGCCCATGATCGAATTATTGATGAATCGTTAAAGTTTTTTTCTGGAATTTGTCCAAAATGAATTTCGGATACTGTCCATGTTCAGGGTGGAAGATCTAAATTATAATCATAAATGATAATCATTATCACCTAGAGGATGAGGGGAGGACTTAAGAGAGACATGAAGAGAAACTATCTTTATCTAGGTCTGATAGCTCTACTTATTTTAGTATTAAGCGCTTGCGGCGCGAAAGAATCATCAGCGCCTGAAAAATCGGGGGATCGCTCGAATAAAAAACAAGAAACACAAGCAGATCCAAATGAAAAGCATACGATTCATTATCTTGGAAAAGATTACACAGTTCCGGTCAAAACGGATAAAATCGTTATCACTGGAAGCATGGAAACCATGGAAGATGCGCTTGTGTTAGGAGTAAAGCCGCTTGGGGGCATTACGGTTGGCGGCAAGTTCCCAGAAATGTTTAAGGACATTACAGGCTCTACTGTCTCTATCGGTGAGAAAGCGCAGCCTAATATTGAGGAAATTTTAAAATTAAAACCAGACGTTATTTTCTCGACGACAAAATTCCCGCCAGATGTTGCACAAAAACTGGAAAAAATAACAACAACGATCCCGGTTTCTCACATCTCAACAGATTGGGAAGCGAATTTGCGTGTGTTGGCAGAAGTTACTGGAACACAAGACAAAGCTGATGAAGTATTAAACCAATATAAAAAAGACTTAGAAGAAGCGAAAGCGAAGCTAGGAGACAAGCTAAAAGATAAAAAGGTCGTGGCGGTTCGCATTCGCAGCGGAAATATTATGATCTATCCGCCAGATGTATTTTTCAATCCTTCGCTATATATGGATTTAGGACTGACAGTACCTCAAGAAATTCAAAATGCGAAAGCCCAGGAAATGATTTCTTTAGAGAAATTTAGCGAAATGAATCCGGACTATATTTTTGTGCAATTCTCAGAAGATGAAAATAAAAACAATCCTAAAGCACTTGAAGAGCTGCAAAACAATCCAATTTGGAAAAGCATCAATGCTGTGAAAAATGATAAAGTGTTCGTCAACGTTGTCGACCCGCTTGCACAAGGCGGCACAGCGTGGAGCAAAATCAATTTCTTGAAAGCAGCTGTGGAGAAGCTCGGCAACGAATAATACAAGGCAGGTAGCGTCAATATGCAATTAAGAATTTCTCCGTCAGCCCTGATTTTATGGCTTTCACCGGTTGCGATGGTGTTTATCATCATCGCATCTATTTTGTATGGGGCCAAAAATATAGATGCGTTGACTGTTTGGAAAGCGATAGTTGATTTTGACCCGAATAATGTGAATCATCAAATTGTTAGGCATTCCAGACTGCCAAGAGTGATCGGTGCTCTTTTGATTGGTGCATTCCTTGCGATTTCAGGAGCGATTATGCAAGGGATGACAAGGAACTATTTAGCCTCTCCCTCCATTATGGGGGTTTCAGATGGTTCGGTTTTTGCGATTACACTTTGCATGATTATTCAGCCGGGCGCCTCTTCGCTTGAGATGATCATGTACTCGTTGGTTGGTTCAGCTGTTGCCGTAGGCTTCGTGTTCTGGATGGCCTCCGTCCTGCCCAATGGAATGTCGCCTGTTCGAATGGCGATTATTGGAACGATTATCGGAACATTTTTGAGCAGCATATCAGCCGCTCTCTCTTCTTATTTTCAAGTTTCACAGGATGTGAGCTTTTGGTACAATGCCCGGCTGCATCAAATGGACCCTCATTTAATTAAATTGGCAGTGCCCTTTGCCATTGTTGGCCTTGCTATTGCCATCATAATCTCTAAATCGATTACTATTTTGTCGTTGGGAGAGGAAATATCGGTCAGCTTAGGTCAGAAAACGATGGTGATCAAGGCCTTGGCGATCGCCAGCGTAGTTATCTTGACAGGCATTTCTGTTGCTTTGGCTGGCAATATCGGTTTTGTTGGTTTAATTATTCCTCATATGACAAGGTTTTTAGTAGGAGTTGATTATCGCCGAATTATTCCTTGTGCCGGTGCTCTTGGGGCGATCTTTTTAGCGCTTTCCGATATTTTAAGCCGATTTTTGAATTATCCGTTTGAAACACCGATCGGGGTCGTTACAGCTTTGATTGGTGTGCCTTTCTTCCTCTATTTAATTTATACGAGAGGGGGAGGAAAGGATGCTTAATCATTCAGCCAAGCGCTATTGGTTGGTGCTATTTAGTAATATTGCCATTATATTGTTGGCTATTTATATTAGTCTAACAAATGGAATATTTGATATAACCGTTCAAGATGTCTTAAAAACACTACTGCGAATTGATCCGGTTCCGGAGCATGATTTGGTGATTTTGGATTTCCGTCTGCCGCGTATTGTCATTGCTGCGTTGGTCGGTTTTGGCTTGGGAATTGCCGGAGCGACTATCCAAGGAATTAGCCGGAATGGTTTGGCTGATCCAGGAATTTTGGGCATTAATGCTGGAGCTGGAGCCATGATCGTCATTTTTATGCTTTTCTTTGGAGGGCGCATGACAGTGGAAAGCGATTGGCTATCGATTTTAGCGATGCCGCTGTTTGGATGGGTTGGCGGATTGGGTGCCGCCCTGCTGATTTATCTATTTGCTCGACAGAATGGCCATTTAGATACGCAGCGCCTCATTCTTGTGGGAATTGCCGCGGGGTCTGGCTTTGGGGCTCTATCCTTATATTTATCGTTAAAGATGAATCCACAGGATTTTGAAATGGCGACGGTATGGCTGGCGGGAAGCATTTGGAACGCCAATTGGCAATATATTGTTGCCATGTTGCCGTGGATCATTCTGTTGGTGCCGATTATTATAAGCAAAGCTTATATTCTCGATTTGTTCCAATTGGGGGAAGATAGTGCAAAAAGCTTAGGGGTTTCTACTGAAAAGGAAAAAAATATATTGCTACTGACGAGTATTGGTATTGTCAGTGCGTGCGTGTCTGTGTCTGGAAACATCGGCTTTGTTGGTTTGATTGCTCCCCATATCGCCAAGCGTCTCGTCGGCATTTATCATCAGCGCGTCATCCCTATTAGCGGAACGATTGGCATGTTGCTAGTAGTGGTTTCAGACTTTATTGCTAAAACGGTTTTTGCACCTGTCGAACTGTCTGTCGGAATTGTCATCGCCATCATTGGCATTCCTTACTTCGTGTACTTGCTATTTAAAACGAAAGTGTAAGCGAACAGGGGACATCTCGAAAACTGAAAAATGGAGGGTTGCTTATGGAGCTGAGCCAATTGCTGCGAGATCGCCGTTCCGTTCATATATTTGAAGATCGTTCTGTATCACCTGAGCTTGTAATGGAGCTGCTTGATACAGCTGTTTGGGCTCCTAATCACCGTCTGACTCAGCCTTGGCGGTTTATTTTAACATATGGAGAAGGCCGTAGAAAAATTGCTGATGCCGTGCGGACAATGAAAGAAAACAAAGAAGCGGACCCATTGAAAAGAAAGGAAATCGGCCAAAAATTTTACGATAAAATCATGTCTATTCCGATGATTTTAACGGTGTTGATGAGGGAGGACCCTAATTTGGTGGTTAGAGAAGAAGATTATGCAGCAACGAGTTGTGTGATCCATAATTTTAGTCTGCTCGCATGGGAAAAGGGGATCGGCATGGTGTGGGAGACATATGGATGGCTGCATGATCCTATTTTTCGGAAAGCGATGGGAATTCAGCCCGGAGAGAAAGCCGTTGGCAATCTCCATATCGGCTATCCTGCAAAGATTCCACCCGCTCGGCCGCGTATTCCAGCTGCGCAATTGACCACTATTTTTAATCAAGCATAAAGCCGAGGTTCGTCGTATGTTAAAGGAAAGTCATATTAGGGGAACATTGACGACGGAGAGTTGGAGAGGGAGAACGCTGTTGATTTATCTTCCTCCCTCCTATGCAAAAGGCGTTAGCCGATATCCAGTTGTCTATGTTCAAGATGGAGGATATTTATTTGATCCCTTTCAAAGTGATGCTCTAGTCCAGCTTGAGCTTATGTTTGCCCACGGGGAGCTTCCGGAGCTTTTATTTGTGGGGATTGAGACAAAGAACCGATTGGATGAATATACACCGTGGCATGCGAAGGCGCTATCTGAACGGTTTGCCGATTTTGGCGGAAAGGGCTCACATTACCTCGCCTTTCTTGCCGAAGACCTTAAACCATATATAGATGCTTCCTATCAAACAGATGGATGTCAGCGGCAAACAGGCCTGGTCGGAGCTTCTCTTGGCGGTCTCATCTCGATGTATGCGGCTTATTTATATCCGCATGTATTTGGCAAAATCGGCTGTCTTTCAGGTTCATTTTGGTATGAAGGTTTTCTTCATTTCATGGAGTCACATATAGTTGCCTCCGATTTAAAGATTTATATGGACGTAGGAAGCATAGAGGGCATTGAAAAACAAAATGTTCAACGAGAAATGGTTTCAAGAACAAAAGCAGCCTATGCGATATTAATGAATCAACAGCTAAGCAACAAGAGACTCAAATTTGTCATAGAGGAGGGGGCTCCTCATGCTCGCCCTTTTTTTATTAAACGATTTCCAAGCGCAGTGAAGTGGTTATATTCAAATACAGAAGGGGAGCAGTAGAAGGCGGCTGATGATTCGATGAGCAAGAAAGGAGGGAGTAGGGTTGGATGCTAAAAAAAGTGAGTTGTTTTCTTCAGCTGTTCATACGGCAGGCGTTAGTGAGTTCACAATTCCGCGAACGAAGCAGCGTGTGATGTATTCTCACTATGGGAATCGTGAATATCGGATTTTTGTCGCTCAACCTTATGCGGATCCGCCTCCTTCGGGATTTCCGGTGATTTATGTACTTGATGCCAATTCGGTATTTGGCACGATGGTGGAAGCGATGCGCGTGCAGGCAGGACGTCCTGATCGCACAGGAGTTGTTCCTGCGGTGATTGTTGGTATTGGTTATCCAACAGAAAAGCCATTTTCTCCTGCCCGTTTTTACGATTTTACCATGTCTGTTCCGGAAAGCGAATTACCTGCTCGTCCAGATGGAACCGCATGGCCGGAAATGGGAGGAGCAGCGGCTTTTTTGGAATTTATTGAAACGGAACTGAAGCCTGAAATAGAGCGAGAATGGCCAATTGATCGGGCGAGGCAGGCCATTTTTGGCCATTCTCTCGGCGGCCTCTTTGCTCTGCAGGTGCTTTTTACGAAGCCGACTGCTTTCAGAACGTATATTGCTGGAAGCCCTTCGATTCATTGGAGCAAACAGCTATTGCTTGAAGCGGAACAACGCTTTGTTGCTCGCATCAAACAAGAAGCGCTCAACGTTGACGTACTTCTGGCGGCTGGAGAGTTGGAAAGAAGCCACAAAAGCCGAATTAACGCTCATGCTGAAGAACTGGCGGAACGCCTTTCCGCTTTAGCTGATTTGGGGGTATATGTGGAGTTTCAGGAATTTGCCGGAGAAGGGCATGTTTCGGTATTGCCAGCCCTCATCAGCCGAGCTCTACGGTTTGTATCGAGAAACAGCGTATAACGAATCGTTTCGTCCTTAGGTTGCATCAAATGTTCATCTTCACATGTTAGGCAATAAAAATATCAGTGCCATTAGAGATGGCAGACAAAAAGGGCTCGGATCGGAAGATCTGAGCCCTTATTATTATTTGAATCTCAATCGGATACAAGCTGCTTTTCTATGAGAGCCATTCTCTTATTCTTAAGTTAGGAGCGGGGGATATCAAGGTGTTATTATTGGCATCATCAGGTAAATGGTATGGTTCTAACCTTCACCCCATGAATGCCAGATCCCGTCTATTCATAAAGAATGCAAACATTCGAAGGTAAGCTTTATCCATTATCGCTGTTCATTTTTATATCATTTTCTTTAATTGAGGGATTCATTTATTTCTTTAATAGCAAGTAAATAAAATAAGGTGCGCCAATTAAAGAGACCATAATCCCGGCTGGAATGCTATTGGGATCAAAGATATTTCGGCCGATCAAATCAGCGATTAATAAAAACCATCCGCCAAGGAGCAGCGCGATAGGAATAAATAGTTGGTTTCTCGGTCCTACTAACGCTTTTGCCATATGCGGTGCCATCAGCCCGATGAAAGAGATTCCGCCCGTCACTGAAACGGTGGAGGCGGCCAAGGCTACGGCTGCGAGAAGCAAAGAAATTCGTTCTTTTTCAACCGACATGCCGACGCCAACGGCTACCGGTTCACTTAACCCGAGCAAATTCAAGCGATGAGCTTTATATAAAGTAAAAGGAATGAGCGTGATTAACCAAGGAAGCAAGGCCAAAATAAAGGGCCAATCATCGCCCCAAATATTCCCGGCAAGCCATTTAGCGATAAAATCGACTTTTGCCCGTTCAGCGGATGAGATTAAGACAATCATCACTCCAGAAAGCGCCATTGAACATCCGACACCAATGAGAACGAGTTTTACTGGTTGGAGACCTGCCTCCTTTTTATATGACAACCCATAAATGAGAACCGCTGTAAACAAAGCGCCTATAAAAGCAAGGAGCGGAATCAAATACACAAAGGAATCAGCACTGACAGGAAAAAAGAGAAAGAAAATGGCTACAGCAACGCCGGCGCCGGAATTAATTCCTAAAATACCGGGATCCGCTAAATCGTTTCGTGTTACTCCTTGTAAAATCGCCCCAGATAGTGCCAACGCCATCCCCGCTAATAAGGTAATGATGATGCGAGGGAGACGGATCGAAAATAAGATAAATTCTTCTTTAAACGTTCCTTGGCCAAACAAAGTCGGAATAAGCCGATCATAAGAGAGAGAAGCATAGCCCATTCCCATTCCAACCACGATTGTCAAGATAATGAGTGCGAGTAAAATACATATAATAATGCGCTGTTTTTTGATTAAAGCCGATTGAATCATGAGAATGTTTTTCCTCCTTTATGCACGATGAACAGGAAGAAAGGCAATCCCATCATCGCTACAATGGCTGCCACTGGCGTTTCATATGGTGCATTGACCGTGCGCCCAAGCGTATCAGCTAAAAGCATAAGCGTCGCTCCAACAATAGAGGACATAGGGATAATGTAACGATAATCCGTGCCGACAATCGCCCGAACGATATGAGGAACCATTAAGCCAATAAAAGTCATATTGCCGACAAGGGCGACTGAGGCGCCAGCCAGCAAAATAACAACGATGTACAAAGTCGCTTTAATTTGCGTAATTTTTTGTCCTAATCCAACGGCTACTTCTTCATTTAAACTCAAAATCGTAAGCTGCTTTGAGAGTAAAAGCGAAACAAGGATACCAAGCAAAATAAACGGAGCGATCACTTGAAGCTGTCCCCATGTTGTTCCAATCACACCGCCGGCGGTCCACATCGATACATCTTTTGATATTTTAAAATAAATCCCAATTCCTTCTGCGACCGCATATAGAAAAGTAGAAACAGCAGAACCGGCTAAAACAATGCGCAGTGGGGAAAAACCGCCTTTTTTGATAGTGCCAATGCCGAATACGAGGAATCCTCCGGCGGCAGCACCGATAAAGCAGGCCACCATCATACTAAAATAATTAGCCGAGGGGATAAAAGCAATGGTGATCGCCAATGCGGCATTGGCGCCAGCAGTAAGTCCAAGCAGCCCCGGATCAGCTAAGGGATTTCGCGTCATTCCTTGCATAATCGCTCCAGAGGTGGATAAGGCAGTTCCTACGAACATGGCCGCCACCTCGCGGGGAAAGCGAAGCTCGCGAATAATCGAAAAGGGCTCTCCTTTGATATCAGTGGTGAGAGCGAGCCACACCTCTTTTAGCGTAGTATCTGCCGCCCCGAAGACCATGGCAGCTGAAAACATAGCGATCAATACAAATAAGGCGATTATAAGCTTGTATATAAATGGAATCGAACGATTTAAGTTCGCTTTCATGTAGTTCCCTCTTTTCGTGTGTATGTACATAAAGGACGAGGAATTCTTGCTTTAAGAATTCCTCGTCTGTGCTTTACCATATACTAATGGAGTGCTCGTGATATAGAAACGGATAACGCTCTTTTTATTTGCCTAAAAAATGCTTAATAAAGAAATCGAGCTGATAATCCAATGTAAGTGGATCGTTAAAGTAAAATTCTCTAGCATCTGCTTCAAATACATGATTGTTTTTGACTGCTGGAATGTTTTTATAGGTTTCTGTTTCTTGGAATGAGTTATCAGTATCTGGGTTTTTGCTAATAATTAGATAGTCGCCAGCAAATTGAGGTAATGCCTCTAGCGATAATGCATAGTAGCCTGGCTTTAACGCTGTTTCTTCTACTTTTTTCGGCATTTTTAGTTTCATTTCTTGATACAGTATCTCAGTTCCTCTTCCCCAATTATTACCAAATACATAAATTTGTTTGTCAAAATTTTCGATGACAGAAACAGTAGCATTCTCGCCAATTTTAGCCCGAATTTCTTCTCCGGCTTTTTGTGCGCGTTTCTTAAAGTCGTCGATCCAAGCTTTAGCTTCTTTTTCTTTATTTAAAAGTTTTCCGATTTCCAAAAATTGTGTGAGGTAATCTACTTTTCCGTATGTATACGTGACAGTAGGAGCGATTTTGCTTAGTTTATCAATATTTTTAATATTGGATAACCCAATAATCAGATCGGGCTTTAATTCTATGATTTTCTCGATGTCTTCATCCGATACTTCCGCTACGTCTTTTAGTTTGTCTTGGAAGCGGGGATTCATTTTAGACCATGAGTCAACACCAACTAAATTTACTCCTAAAGCCATGACATGGCCCGCAAAAGAAGAGAGCACTACTACGCGCTTTGGATGTGCAGGAACTTCGATTGGACCATTTTCAGATTGGTACGTAATCGTTTCCGCTTCTTTTTCTTTGGAAGCCGAACTGTTTTTCGTTTCGGTTGTTTTGCCACTGCAAGCGCTCATAATAAGCAAAAATAGGAGCATGATCGGGATTAAGATTTTTTTCATTGGATGTATTCCTCCTTAAGTAGACTATATGTGAGACACATTGGTTTCTGCGTGCGAGGATCCTGCCCGATTTCGGCATCAATATGAAAGACCTGCTTGAGCACGTCACGCGTAATGACTTCTTCGCAGCTTCCCGCCTTGACAATTTCCCCGTCCTTAAGGGCAATAATATAATCTGCGAAACGAGCTGCTTGATTTAAATCATGAAGAACCATGACAATCGTTCGTTTTTGTTCTTCGTTTAATTTTTGCAGAAGCTCTAAAACTTCCAATTGATGTGCCATATCGAGATAAGTAGTCGGCTCATCAAGGAAAATGATATCGGTTTCCTGTGCAAGCGCCATGGCAATCCACACGCGTTGGCGCTGTCCCCCAGACAAAGCGTCAACAGATCGGAATTTGAAATCTTTTGTTCCGGTCACTTCAAGCGCCCAGTCAATGACTTCGTAATCTTTTTTGGTCAAGCGCCCGAAACCTTTTTGATATGGAAAGCGGCCATAAGAAACCAATTCCCCGACCGTCAGGCCCCCCGGACTTTCCGGAGTTTGCGGAAGAATGGCCATTTTTCTTGCGAGAATCTTCGTGTTTTCGCTTGTGATTTGCTTGCCGTCTAATATCACGGTTCCAGCTTGTGGTGCGATAATACGAGTCAGCGCTTTTAATAGTGTGGATTTTCCGCATCCATTTGGTCCAATAATGGTTGTGATTTTTTGATCGGGAATTTGTATGCTTAAATTTTTAACAATTAAGCGCTCATTGTAGCCAATACTTAGTTCATTTGTATATAAGCGAACCATGCTCCTACCCCCCTTTATACATATCCGCAAAAGGATAAAAACGATAATCATTATCAATTCAATATATAATTTAAAGCTATTTTTTTTCAATTGTCAATCACTATTTGTTGTAAAATAGGTCAAAAGGATGTATATTTAATTGAGAATGATAATCAGTGTTTGAGTTCTGGGAGAGGTGGAATATAGATGAATCATGATGAATTATATGATGTGACGATTATTGGCGGCGGGCCGGCGGGTTTGTATGCTGCATTTTATAGCGGATTGCGAGAAATGAAAACAAAGCTGATTGAGTATCAGCCGCAATTGGGAGGCAAGCTCCATGTCTACCCGGAGAAAATGATTTGGGATGTGGGAGGACATGCACCGATCACAGGGGAGCAATTAATTGAACAGCTTGTCAAGCAAGGATTAACCTTTAATCCTACCGTGGTTCTCAATGAAAAGATTGAAGCGATGAAACGAATGGAAGATGGCACGTTTATATTGCAGGCCACTTCTGGGCGTCAGCATTTTTCGAAAACGGTCATTGTCGCAGTGGGGAGCGGGATATTAAAGCCGCAAAAATTGGAGATCGAGGGCGCAGAAAAGTTTGAAGTAGCTAATCTGCACTATACAGTGAAGTCGTTAAAGCGCTTCAAAAATAAAACGGTCATTATTTCAGGAGGAGGCAATGCGGCTATTGACTGGGCGAACGAATTAGTGCCGATTGCTAAAAAAGTGTATTTGACGTATCGAGGGGAGATGCTAAAAGGCCATGAATCGCAGGTGACGCAGCTTCTGAACAGCTCGGCCACTTGTTATTTTCATACCTCGATTACGAAATTGATTGCCAGTGAGGATCATGAACGGATTGAACGAGTCGAGCTAACCAATCAAGAAACAGGAGAGGTCATCTATTTGGCAATTGATGAAGTCATTGTGAACCATGGCTATGAGCGCGATTCCTCCTTGTTGGAAAAAAGTGAACTGAATATTCAAATGCTGGATCATTACTACATCGCGGGCAATGCCAATAGTGAATCTTCTGTACCAGGGCTTTATGCGGCGGGGGATATTTTAAAATACGATGGGAAATTGCATTTGATTGCGGGAGCCTTTCAAGATGCCGCCAATGCAGTCAATAGCGCGAAACAATTTATCGAACCTAAGGCTGATAAATTTGGCATGGTATCATCCCATAACGAAATCTTTAAAGAGCGTAACCGAGAATTGATAAAACAAATGATGAAATAAACGTTTTTAGCTGCAAGCCCAAGATGGCGCTTTGGAAATGTAGCTGGAAGGTATCACATATGACTTGATGAATGGGAGCTTTTGTATTACAGTAATAAATAAAGATTTGTAAGAAAAGGAGTTTTTTCCGTTGGCAGCATTTATGAGACTTCGATTTCCAGTTCTTTGAACCATCAATTGAATATCGTTCAAAGACTCTGCCTATGTGCAGGGAATGGGATTGGTCTGCCTATTTGCGGGAAAACGAGATCCATATAGATGTTATATGGTGTTCCATTGGCTAAGACGCCGATGGATGCTGCTTAATCATGCAATCATAAAAAAGGGGGAGACAAGTGCCCCCTTTTTATTGTTAGATCGATGCAAGCAATCTAAATACCGATGGCTTTTTTATGGCAGTTATCAAGCAGCCAAACAGCAAAAAGATCAACATCCTCTTCAGATTCCGCCACTGAAATGTGAGGGGGAAATTTGATGTGAACATCGATTGTCGAGCGAAAAGGGGGCTTACACACAGTGAAAGCTCATTTCACATGGCCCCCATCGTTGAATCGTGCTTCATCGCTTTCCTTTTATTTTGGAAGAGACTGTCTTATATTGAAAGGCTAGATCCATACTTCCATCCTCTGGATAGAAAGCATTTTTTCTATGCAGCAAAATGCACAGATGGGTCAGGTCTTGACAAGACAGTCTCTTTTATTTTGCATCATGCTGGAATGATAATGGTTATTTTTAATGATGGCGATCACTGGAGAACACTATGTGAAGGAAAAACGATGGAGGAATTGAGATGTCAAATAAAAAAAGGTTAGCAGCTCAGCTGATGGCTGCGTCTTCTGCGATCTTTCGTTGTCCGGTCTGCTCTGCAGCTATGGAGCTTCAGCATGTGAAAAGCTTGGAATGCATAAATCGTCATACATTTGATTTATCAAAGGTAGGATATGTCAATTTATTTACTCACTCTCCTAAAGTGAAATATGAAAAGCAAATGTTTGAAGCAAGGCATCTCTTATGCCAAGCTGGCCTTTTCGCGCCGATGAACCAGGTGATTAGCGACTACATGATTCATGAGTTAGTTGATACAGATCAAGTGATTAAGCTATTGGATGCAGGCTGCGGAGAAGGCTCTCATTTATTTCATCTCAAGAAATATGTAGAGAGAAAAACGGCCAGTCGCTTGCTCGGCGTTGGAATCGATCTTGCTAAAGAAGGGGTTTATATAGCCGCAAGAGAATACCCGAATTTGATTTGGTGCGTTGCGGATATTGCTAACTGTCCATTTAGGGATCGACAATTTCATTTTATTATGAATATTTTATCGCCGGCTAATTATGCAGAATTTCAGAGAGTGTTGATGAATGGTGGAACGATGATAAAGGTGGTTCCCGGCAAGCAGCATTTGCAAGAGATAAGAGAATATTTTTATGGACAGACAGCTAGAAAAGCCTATACAAATGATCGCACGATTCAACGATTTCAAGACGACTTTCGAATAACAGCTATCGAACGTGTCACATATAAAGCAGCCATCGCTCAAGAATGGATGGCTGCGGTCATTCAAATGACCCCTTTATCTTGGGGAATTGCAGCCGAAAAGCAGCAGCAAGCGTTGCGGATGGAAGTGAATGAAATCACGATGGATTTGACCATTTTATTTGGAAAAAAATAAATAAAATTGTTTCAGGAATTTATCATTTTTAACACACCATGCACCGAGAAGTCTCCCACCTCTACACGAAGGCAAGATAGGAGAGGATCATCATTCATTGGTGCTTGTAATGGAGTTGATTGGATATGGTCGAGATGGTTTGGCGTGGTCTGGTGCTGAATAGCACGGCTTCGATGCGTGAAAGCGGCATTGTTTACGACTTCGTTACGAAAATACCTTCAACTGTGTGGGTGTTTATGACATCATTTTTTAGGATGGAAAAAATTTTTATCAATCGCCTATTTACATTTACGCTACGTAAAGGATTATAGTGAAGATGTCAGGAGGTGAAAGCGTGGAATATACGGTGCATCAGCTGGCGAAGCTGGCCGGAGTGACGGGACGAACATTGCGGTATTATGATGAAATTGGGCTTCTCAAGCCCGCTAGAATCAGCTCATCTGGCTACCGCATCTATGGGCAAAAGGAAGTCGATATGCTCCAGCAGATTTTATTTTATCGCGAGCTTGAAGTGGACTTAGAGACGATTAAGCAGATGATTTATTCTCCCAGCTTCGATGAAGTGGAGGCACTGAAAGAACACCGTACACAGCTTCTGGCAAAACGCAGGCAATTAGATTTATTAATTGCCAATGTAGAGAAAACATTAGATGCGAAGGAAGGGAGAAGAATTATGAGTGATCAAGAAAAATTTGCGGCGTTTAAGCAAAAATTGATCGACGAAAATGAGCAAAAATACGGAAAAGAAATTAGAGAAAAATATGGAGATCAAACGATTGACCGTGCCAATCAGAAGGTGCTGAACATGACAGAGGAACAGTATGCCGAGGTGAAGAAGCTGGAACAGGAAGTGCTTGATACGTTGAATGAGGCTTTTTTGACGGGAGATCCAGCAAGCGATTTAGCGCAAAAAGCCGCTGATCTGCATCGGCAATGGCTCAGTCATTTTTGGGAAAGCTATACGAAAGAAGCTCATGTGGGAGTTACGCAAATGTATGTGGATGATGAACGGTTTGCTGCTTATTATAACCGCAAACACGCTGGAGCAGCCGAGTTTCTTCGAGATGCGGTGCTGATTTATACCGGAATGAAAAAGCAATAGTCAAAAAACAAAGAAGAAGGGAGTCGGCTTGGTCCACTCTCTTCTTTTTGTGCTTGGCCAGCATCTGATGACAAACAAAGGAGTTGAACAGATTTTGGATGATTCGCTACAATAGACAATACAGATTGAATGTGGAGGAGATCCAATGAAAATTGAAGTATGGTCAGATTTTGTCTGTCCGTTTTGCTATATTGGAAAACGGAGATTAGAGCAAGCACTTGAGCAACTTTCGTATAAAGACCAAATTGAAGTTATTTTTCGCAGCTTTGAGCTAGATCCGAATGCAAAAACACAAGATGATATGACGATTGTGGAGCATCTGGCTGAGAAGTATGGCATTTCCACCGAAGAAGCAAAACGAATGACTGACAATGTGGCCAAGCAGGCAGAATCTGTTGGTTTAGTGTTTCGTTTTGAGAAAATGAAGCCATTGAACACATTCGATGCTCATCGCCTCACTCAATATGCGAAAAAGCAGGGGAAGATGAGCGAAATGGCTGAAAAGCTGTTTTATGCCTACTTTACTGATTCTCGAGAGATCAGTGATCATCATGTGCTAGCAGAGCTTGCTGAAGCCATTGGCTTGAAGGGGGAAGAAGTAAAGCAGATGCTTAAAACAGAACAGCATGCCGAAGAGGTAAGAAGTGATGAGGCAGAAGCGCAACGCTTCGGTGTAAGAGCCGTTCCTTTTTTTGTTGTGAATCGCCAGTATGCGATTTCAGGAGCTCAGCCGACAGAGATATTTGTGCAAGTTTTGCAAAAAGCATGGGGGGAGCAGCAGTCTTCATCTCGAAAAGAGATCGCGCCAAATGACGGCGCAGCTTGTGAAAATGGCAGCTGTTCGCCGCGTTCATGAAAAAATTCATGCTGAAAGCGCTGATTCAAGGCTATATGGCCGTCCTCCTACAGTTTATTTATCGATCGTGAAAAAACGGGGCTCGGTTTTGACAGAACCGTCTGTTTTCAGCAAGGCCGTGTTCATTGTTTCGATAAAACATCATGGAAAAAAGGGAGCTTTACACAGCTCCCTTTTTATTTTTGCTCTATTTTTTCTTCTTTTTTGTCTTCGTAATTATTGTAGTCGTATTTTGTTCGATCGACTGGCTTAAATCCTTTCGGTGTATAAAAGCGCAATAGATCTTCATAGACGACTTTATCAGAAAGGCTTAATTTTGTTCGTACAATTTGTTCGTCACGTTCGATCTCTTTATTTTTCTCAATTGGTTCGCCTGTTGGCGTTTCGTAATATTTTCCATTGATTGCTGTAACGGTCGGAGTGACGAAATCACCATTACGGAATGGCACAATTTGTTGATGATCTGGCGACAATAGATCCGTACCGAATTGAATATAATTTTTCGTGTCAATTCCTAATAAATGAAGCACTGTTGGCAATAAATCGATTTGTCCGCCATATTGGTGCATCACGCCGCCTTTTACTCCCGGAACACGGATAAATAACGGTACTCGTTGCAATTGTGCATGTTCAAAAGGAGTAATTTCTTTACCAATCACTTGCGACATGGCTTCATTGTGATTTTCAGAAATGCCGTAATGGTCTCCATACAAGATGATGACCGAGCGATCATACAAACCAGACTGCTTCAAATAATCGAAGAACTCTTTGATCGCTTCATCTAAATATCGAGCCGTTTGGAAATAACGGTCTACTGAACCATCACCTGTTGTCGCAGGCTGAATCGTTGCTTCCTTATCATTAATCAAATAAGGGAAGTGGTTGGACAACGTAATAAATTTAACATAGAACGGTTCTTTTAATGTTTGCAACAACGGTATGGACTCTCTAAAGAACGGCTTGTCTTTTAAACCATAGTTTAACACGTCTTCGTCATTCATATCATAGTAGCTTGCATCAAAGAAATGGCTAAATCCGAACGATTTATAAATTTCGTTGCGGTTCCAAAATGTTTTATAGTTGCCGTGGAATACCGCAGATGTATAGCCAAGCTGGCCTAAAATCGCAGGCGCTGCTTGGTACGTATTTTGTCCTTTTGTTGTAAATACCGATCCTTGTGGCAAGCCAAATAAGGAGTTCTCTAGCATAAATTCAGCATCAGACGTTTTCCCTTGTCCAGTCTGATGGAAAAAGTTATCAAAATACATGGTGTTAGGGTCGCGTGTTAACGAATTTAAAAACGGCGTAACTTCCTGTCCATTTAATTTGTAGTTAATGAGGAAGTTTTGGAATGACTCTAAATGAATATAGATGACGTTCATTCCTTTTGCTTTACCAAAATATTCAGGATTAGGCTTTGCATAAGTCGCTTGCACATGGTTCAGTACGGTCGTGACATCGCTCTTATTCGCAAATGCGCGTTGTGTCGATGACTTCATGCTTTGAATCGCATCATAAATCACATAGTTATACATACCCAAATATTTGACAATATAGTTACGGTCAAACGTTCTTGTTAGCAGCTGCGGACGGTCAATTTCCGCTAGCGCCAAGTTGGTAACAAACGTAAAAATGGCGGTAGCAAACAGCAAGTTCTTTTTATAGCGCTCTAAGAAAATAGGCTGTAATTTTGCGCGCTGTTTAATAATAACAGCAGCGATAATGATGGTATCTAAGAAATAAATAAAATCGTACCATTTTAACAGCTCTAATACACTTCCGCCTAAGCTGCTGAAATTGTTCGTCTGCGTTAGAGTCGGAAATGTGATAAAGTCGCTGAAAAAGCGATAATATACAATGTTAGCATATAAAATAAACGACAAAACAAAATCAATCAAAATCAGCCAAATATATGAACGCTTTCCTTTAGCCAGCAAAGACAGACCTAAGAAGAAAAGCGCCGAACTGACGGGATTTATAAACAGCAACCACTGTTGCATAGAGTTGCTGATGCCTAGATTGAATTCCATTCGATAGGCAGTATATGTTTTCATCCAAAACAATAAAACCGCTAATGCAAAAAAGCGGAGGTGTGAGTCGGATATGCGCTGGAACCATCGTATAACACTACTACTGATCCCCTTCATCTTTTTATTCACCTCTATTTTCTCTTATTCTCTCATTCTAGATTTTTAATATATGGAGCACGAATTGCATTTATGACCAATTGCTGAGATTTATATATAAATGTCTAACTACTATATTATACAGGAAAACGCTCATGTCAACTAGCATAAAGTTGTGAATATTCTTTAAAACAACGAAGCACATGGCCATTAAGCAGCAAGTATTCTTTGTTTTTAGAGCATTTAAACGTTCAGCATAAAAAGTTGGGTCGTTCCCTTGTGGAATAATTTACCTCAAACAAAATGAAAAAGCAACTATTATACATGTGAACATTTACATCAATATGAAATTTGCCTGTTTTTTGCGATCAATCGATTAGACAACATGGCTTATAGACAAATCAATGTGTCTGGGAGCGTCTGGTTGTTCGATTTTGGGTCGCGCTGGAGCGTAACCGAGACAAGTCACGGATTTGTCTCCAACTATCGAGAATATGGAATTCGGTTTTTGAGTATATGTCCCATCTTTTAGTTGTATCTAAGCATAGGATTCGCGGGAGATCGTGATGCTTAAAAATGAGGATTGCCAATCTTGCATTTATCACAGTTTGGCAAGCAAAAGCTCGTCGCGAATGGGAATATCATCCTATCTATTCAATGGACTGCTTGGTTTTAAGCTCCTTGCCTTTTCTGCAGCATTGGGACATACTTGAATAATCGGATCTCCTCTGTTTTGATAAAACCGCAAGTTGTGATCAGTTCCATACAGCGACAGCCTTGTTTTTGAGCAAACATTTCCAATGTCGTCAATAAAGCAGTGCCTATTCCTTTTCCCTCTTCGCGTCTGTTTAATAAACCATTTCACAAACGGCTTCTTTCATAAATATATGCGAGAAGTCCTGCGATGTCTCCGCAATAATTAAGTGCAGCAAATCCATTCAGTGTGCTCCATTCGTATATTCCTATGGAAATGACCATGGTTGAGCTGCCCGGTGTTCGCTGAAAAAACGTTGGACGGATTTAGGATCAAGCTGATGAATCGAAACGATCTTCATCTTTCCACTCGTTGTTATTCTTTGCTAAAATCATGGTACAAGACAGATGCATTTTTTGGTATATTTTTGACATGTATGATGAAGGGTAAGGAGTATCAGCCGTGTGACTAAGGGAGGAAGGCATAACATGATGAATATGAGGAGATATATATTTGACCCTCCGAAAGTGCTAGTGGCGGGTTTTGCACTCATTATTTTGCTAGGTGCAACGCTATTAACGCTTCCGGTTGCTACAAACGATGGCAAGGGACTTCCGTGGATTGATGCTTTATTTACAGCGACATCAGCAACCTGCGTGACAGGGCTTGTCGTAGTGGATACAGGAACGACGTTTACGTTATTTGGACAGCTGGTGATTTTAGCTTTAATTCAGGTTGGCGGTTTAGGGTTTATGACCTTTGCCACATTTTTTGCTTTTTTAATCGGCAAACGCATCTCATTAAAAGAGCGGCTTCTGCTTCAAGAAGCATTAAATAACTTGTCAATTGAGGGAATCGTCCGGCTTGTCAAACGGATATTGGTGTTTACAGTAGTCATCGAATTGATCGGGGGGCTGCTGTTGACGATTCGCTTTGCCTTCGATATGCCTCTAGCAAAGGCGTTTTATTTTGGAATGTTTCATGCCATTTCCAACTTTAATAATGCTGGATTTGATTTAATGGGCGAATTTCGCAGCCTGACAGGATACGTGGAGGACCCTGTTGTCACTCTTGTCGTATGTGCATTAATTACGCTTGGCGGAATCGGGTTTATCGTTATGAACGAAATATATGAATACCAGCAAACGCGCCGCTTTTCGTTGCATACCAAATTAGTTTTGATAACGAGCGGCCTGCTTGTTGTGTTCGGTACGCTGTTTATTTTTTTATTGGAGTTTCATAACTCCAAAACATTGCAACCGTTGTCCCCGTTGGGGAAATTTTTGGCATCCCTTTTTCAAGCCGTAACGCCGCGAACTGCTGGAGCGAACACATTAAACATTCCGGATTTAACGCAGCCTACGCTGTTCCTCATTATTTTCCTTATGTTTGTCGGGGCATCGCCAGGGTCGACAGGTGGAGGAATTAAGACCACAACTTTTGTAACCCTTTTAGGGGCGGTTTGGTCGCAAATTAAGGGAAAAGAAGATGTTACTTTCTTTAAGAAACGGATTGTTTATGACACGATTTATAAGGCATTGACCGTGACATTAAGCGGTTTATTTATCGTCATAGTAATTACAATGCTGTTAACGATTACAGAGCCCGGCCAAGATTTTTTAATGATTTTATTTGAGGCCACATCAGCGTTTGGTACGGTTGGTTTGTCGATGGGATTGACCCCGCAGCTGTCTCCGATCGGAAAGGTGTTGATTATGTTAACGATGTTTGCCGGCCGTGTAGGTCCGTTGACGATTGCTTATGCTGTTACGTTGCATCGCAAGCCCGATCCGTTTCGTTATCCAAAGGGGAGAATTATGATTGGATAAAAAACGTTAAAAATCAAAGCAAGCGTGAGAAAACAGCAAAAATAAAAGTAAAACGACAATAAAATACGGTTATTCCTTCCAAATCTCTTCTTTCTGCTTCTTTACAATAAAAATCGAAGAGAGTAAGATAACACCTATAATTCATAGATACATGAATCGCTGAATCCGTTATGGAGCGGGGGAACCAATATTGTAACCATTTTGTTACTTGGGGTGAATCCTTAAATAGGAGGGGCTACTCTCATAGTCCCAACCCGACAGCTAACCTCGTAAGCGTTTTGGGAGGGATGTGGAGCGCGCTGTGCAACCGTTAAGGACATCCTTGACGGTTTTTTGCGCTTTTGGGAATTCTATGTGTAAGCATAAAAAGTTCATGAGAAACCGATCGTTAAAAGGAGTAGAAATAATGGCGTCATTAAAACGTTTATTAATTGGTTCGCCGATGGAGACGAAGCGGCTGAAGCATGAGAAATTGCCGAAATGGAAAGCGTTGGCTGTATTCTCATCTGATGCTCTATCATCGGTTGCGTATGCAACAGAGGAAATTTTGCTTGTGCTGATGTTGTTAGGAACGAGCGTGTTTTTCTATTCGTTGCCGATTGCGTTAGCGATTATAGTACTGCTTTTGGTTGTCACACTATCTTATCGGCAAATTATTTATGCCTTCCCTTCAGGCGGGGGCGCCTATGTGGTGGCGCGGGATCATTTGGGCACGACGACAAGCTTGGTCGCTGGTGCAGCGCTCATGATTGATTACGTTCTTACGGTGGCTGTTAGCATTAGCTCTGGTGTTGCGGCGCTTACATCGGCTTTTCCCGCTTTGCTTTCTTGGAAAGTCGAAATCGCCGTACTTCTTGTGCTATTGCTTATGATTTTAAATCTTCGCGGCATTACAGAATCCGCCACTGTCTTTGCGTATCCGACGTATTTGTTTATTATTTCTGTACTTGTGTTAATAGCTGTTGGCGGATGGCAGCTTTGGCATGAAGGGTGGAACGGATTTAATCATAAAGAGCATGCTTCTTTTGAACATTTCTTTACATCTGGATATAGCATGTTTATTTTGTTTCGAGCGTTTGCATCCGGATGTTCAGCTATGACAGGAGTAGAGGCCATTAGTAACGGCGTTCCCTCCTTTAAGCCGGATTGCTCCAAAAATGCGGCGCTTACGATGGGATGGATGTCTGTTTTATTGGGGACGATGTTTTTAGGGATAACGATTTTAGCTACAGGCTTTGGGGTAACACCTGTAGAGCATAAAACCGTTATTTCACAGATCGGCCATCATGTGTTTGGCAACAGCCTACTCTTTTATTTATTTCAGCTGATTACGATGCTTATTTTAGTTTTGGCGGCGAATACAAGCTTTGCTGGGTTTCCGCAGCTGGCATCCATTATTGCAAATGATCGATTTTTGCCAAGAAGTTTAGCGGCACGAGGAGATCGTCTAGTGTTTTCAAACGGTATTATTTTGCTTAGCGTATTAGCGATTCTTTTAATCATCTTGTTCCAGGGAGAAACTCATTCACTCATTCCACTTTACGCTGTTGGGGTTTTCCTCTCCTTTACGATTGGCCAGGGAGGAATGGTGAAAAAATTATGGAAGGATAAGAAGCGTGCTACTACATTAGCTATGACGATGGCGGGTATGATCGCAACAGGATTGGTAACGATTATTACGATTGTGGCTAAGTTCACGCAAGGAGCATGGCTTGTGATCTTGTCTATTCCGCTTCTCGTCATGATGTTTTACCGAATTCGTTCTCACTACGATAATCTGGGCGAACAGTTAAAGCTTGATGAGCAAGAATGGGAGAGCCGAGAAAAGGTGATGAAACCAAAAGTGGTCATTCCGATTTCAGGAGTGAGTAAACTGGTAGCCCAGTCAATTCAATATGCGAGAAGTATTTCTGGGGATATTACCGCTATCTCCATTGTCTTTCATGAGGAAGAAGAGCAAAAGCTGCGCGCGAAATGGGAGAGATTTTATCCAAATATTGAATTAAAGGTCATTTATTCACCATATCGGACGATTCTTTCACCGATGCTCGACTATATTAGCCAACTGGAAAAAGAGACAATGGGAGCTCCTATTACAATTTTAATGCCGCAATTCATTGTGAAAAAATGGTGGCATACGCTGTTGCATAACCAGACAGCCATTTTCTTGCGTTTCTTTTTGATTTTGAAAAAGGATATTGTCATTGCTACATTGCCATATCACTTAAAAGAATAGCTGCAGGAAATGTCGAGGCAGGGAAAAATATTTCCCCGGAAATCGAACAGTGTCGAATATGGTATATAGAGTATGAACGAGTTTCCCTTGCGATTGGTGATGCATATAGTATCGCAGGGGGAACGAACAATGCTAAAATATGTATCTATGGTGATGTTGGCTTTAGCGGTAAGCCTAGATAGCTTGAGTGTTGGCGTGACATATGGGCTGCGGAAGATGAAGTTCCCGCTCTCATCCATGATTGTCATTGCTCTGTTTTCTGGCGCCATGTTGCTAGTATCCATGTACGTCGGAACATTTCTTATACCATGGCTGCCTGTTCGGGTCGAGCAATCGTTGGCTGCATTCATTTTAATTGCGCTAGGTGTATGGGCGATTTACAATGTATTAAAAAAGCGTGAAGATGAGCTTGAAGAGGCGATGTCTGAATCACCTGCCACTTCAAAAACAGTGAGAATATGGCGTGTTCATTTGAAGCGATTTGGGATTGTCATCCAAGTACTGAAGCGCCCTTCATTAGCCGATCTTGATGGATCAGGCAGCATCAGTGCAAAAGAAGCGATGCTCATCGGTTTCGCGTTATCAATGGATGCGTTCGGTGCCGGCCTAAGCGCTTCATTTCTTGGATATCAGCCGCTTGTTCTTGCTTTGCTCGTATCTGTCATGAACGTAGTCTTTATTCGTTTTGGCCTGAGAGCAGGCTACAAATTTTCGAATGTGAAAATCATGAAAAAAGCGACAATGGTCCCGGGAATGATTTTAATTTTTCTCGGGTTGATGAAAATGTTTGTGTAGCCTAAAAAATCCTAAAGGCCTTGCTTGCCTTTAGGATTTTTTGAATCTTGCTTTTGGAGAGCATAAGTGTTCCGTTATATTTATCCATCGTAGAAATCGGATGGAGCGAATAGTTTTCGGAAAAGAAAGTCATGGATTTTTTCGGCACCCGAAAGCAAACGTTACCGTGTTTTTGCTAACCAAATATGTAAAAGAGCCATAGGCAACGCGCTTTTTCATAATGAACGCGGTATTGCCCGAACATTCGCTTGCTTAAAATCAGCCTGAATTTTACATGTTTAAAAGCTAAGCTTCGTTTGACTAACCTGCGGCTTATTGAACATCATCCACCGAGAAGTCTCCCGTCTCTTAATGGAGTGGAGGAGTTTTTATTCGTTTGCTTGAATCCTTCTTTTGCCTTCGTTCGTAAACAAAATAGCATAATCATGAGGAGGGTAAAGCATGTTTAAGAAACTATTGTCGAAGCTCGGTGTGGGCTCTGCAAAAGTGAATCTTATTTTACAGCAGCCCCATGTGCGACTTGGCGAAAAGATAGAAGGAGAGTTTATCATTGAAGGAGGAACGGTAGAACAGCATATCCGCAAACTCGATGTGGAACTGCATCTTATTGTACGTCATAACGGCCAAGAATATCGCCGCGCAGTAGCAGTCATTCCGGTTGCTCCGTCATTTACTGTGCATGCAGGAGAGAGAAAAGTATGGCCGTTTTCTTATATCGTTCCGCTTCATTTACCGATTACACGCTACAGCGTTGATTATATATTTGTTACACGTCTTGATATTGCTGATGGAGTCGATGCGATGGATAAAGATGCTGTGCGGATTTTGCCGCCAGCTCCATTGGAAAAGCTGTTTGCCGCATTGGACAAGCTCGATTTTCGGGAAAAAGCGGATTCTGGAAAAATCACTACGTATGGCCAGGAGTTTGCGTTTTTCCCAGTAGGAGAGTTTCGCGGCATCATTCAAGAAGTGGAATGTTTCGTTTTCTTTGAAGAACAGGGACTGCGCTTGCGGCTGGAAGTAGATGTGTTAAGCGGATCTTATGGCTATGGGGAGATAGAATTAAAACGGGATATCTTTTTCACATATGATGAAATGAATGAGGAAGAAGCCGTTATGCAAAAGCTTCGTTTATTATTGCAGGAAATGGTGCAACAGCCTCGTGTTCATCCCAGTGTCCATTCCTCTCCTTTTTATCCGCAGGCTGCTCCATACAGCTCTCATTCTGCACGTCATTCTCACGGAATGATGGGGGCGATTGGCGGATTTGCGGCCGGAATGCTTGCGGGCATGGTGGCGGAAGAACTGCTTGATGATGTCATAGACAATGCCTTTGATCTGGATGATGGAGTAGAAGATATCGTGGATGATTGGTTGGACGGAGATGATGATGGCGGCGATTGGCTGTGATGAACGGAACGGTACCGGTTCATTTTATGCTTTTCGCTTATTGATTGAAATGTGAACGCAAGTGGTGAGTGATTCATTAGCCCTTTGTCGTGTGGCTAGTGAATGGCGTATAATCTAGCCAAATGCACGTTCACCATGAATCAGAGAAGCGCTTGGCAGGAAAAGGGGACGGACGGCCAAGCGCTTTAACATCTAGAGAAATAAGCAAGCACGGTTATTTATGAACGGCGCCGCATTTTTTAGTGACGTTTTTCTCCATTTTTATATATATAGTAAATGGCGATGGGCCGATTGTTATGAGGTGGAGAAAAACATGAATACCGACATCCGCCATTTGGCATGGCATAAGACACTAGAGCTGCATGAATGAATGGGTGAATAAAAAAGCCATTTTGTTCAGTCTTCTGTTTCATAAATAACGTGGCAGGAGGGCAAGTCTATAGACTTGCCCTTTGTTATCGGTTTTACAAAGATGGCTTATGATGATAGGAATGCCAACCATGTTTTCGCTCAAACCATTCTTGGCTAACCACGTTTAATGAAGAATGGAAGCGTTTCGTGCCCCATTTCGCGCACATAGACAAACAGTTGGCCTTTATGGTGGATTTCGTGGTCCATGGCTGTTTGCAGAAATTGGGCAACAGAAAAAGGCGCGCCAAAAATTTTGGTTAGATCAAGCGTACGCTCAAAATCCTCATCTGTTAAAGATTCTAACAAGTTTTTTGTTTTTTCTGTGTACACTTCCGCTAGCTTACGAAGGTCGGTTTCATTTTCTTCGATTTTTTCAGTCAATACCCTCGGATTTCCTTCTTTCGCTGTTTGAGCGAACTGATAGAAGGTAAACAGCATATGGGTAGCCAGTTCCTTTGCCGACATAGAAGTTGGCGCCGGCTTGTAATCGTAACGTTCAGGCTCAATTTTTTGAATGAGTTCGACCGTTACGTGGCGATGTGATAAAAAGTATTGGACAAATTGCTGAGCGCGGCTCATAAACAGTCTCTCCTTTGATCATCAAATTTTTCCTAGCCTTATGTTAAAATGAAAATCAGTTTTTTGCAAAAAATAGGTTTTCGATTGGGCTCATTTGGCTTGGAAATAAGGGGATGCTCTTTGTTTCGTTGACCGGCTATGTGTTTTGGTTAGGGGAATTTTGCCTTTGTTCGTTCGTAACACGCAAGGATTGATCATGGAATCTGCAGCTTTTTCACAAAAGCGGTTTTACACGGTGTTCATCCTTCTGATTGTATGGATCTGGGATTGGATGTGCAAGGTTTGCCTGCTTAGGAAAAGGCTCAGACAAAAGGTTAGTTTTTAAAAAACACATGGCGATCGTTTGCTGAGTTTTGCCATCTAAATGGAGGAGGATGCGGAATGAAGATACATATCGTTTTTAGCAAGCAACGGCAGGAGGACTAGAAGTGGCGAGATTGAAATAACGGGAGTATATTTAAGAGGAGTGAAATATAAGCAGGGCGCTGCGGGGATTTACAGAGGAATCCTTGATCCCCGCAACATTTCTGCTTATCATCGAGACAGCAGCTGCTTTTTCAAAGGAATGCGGCATTCTGCAATCGGTTTGACGATACGAATGACGGGTCTGCTTCCCAGTAAAAATATCAGGGCTATTGAAATAATGATTAGTAACGGATAGCCGTTAATTTTAGCAATGATATCCGGAAAAGGCGTCGCGTCGTGCAAATATTTTAAAATAAACCCATGCAAAATATACACATAGAACGTTCTCGTCCCAAGCGTAGAAATGGTCAACTTTCTTTCCGGAATCAGTGCCAGAAAACAAAACGTCATGAAAAAGCTAGCCATATACAGAAGCAGCTTAAAGAGAACGCCTGTTTCCTCGCTGACGCCTAAGGTCGTGTAGGATTTGGAACCGTACAACCATTCTGCAGATGAGCTAGGAGCCATCCAGTAAATGACCAGAAAAGCGCATAATAAAGCGACTCCTGCTGCGAGGCGAAAGCGCTTTTCCAACAGAATCGAAAAATGCTTCTTTTTCAGCAAAAAGCCAAATAAGAAAAACGGAAAAAACGTAAATGTACGAGACAAGCTTAAAAACTTTTCCACATCGGTAAATCCGATAAGAATCCCTAGCAATATGGTTAAACCAATCGAATAGATTTTCGGCAGCTTCGCGAAAAGATACAGCATCACATTCCACGTAAACAAGCTTAATAAAAACCATAGTCCCCAATGCGGAACAAGAAAATCTAAAGAAAGATCGTCTTGTTCATACAAGAAGGCATAGTAAAGGGAATAAATCAGCTGGAAAACAAAATACGGAAGCAGAATTTTCTTGGCCATCTTTTTTAAATAGCCTTTTTTATGGAAGTTTTTTGAGAAATATCCTGAAATCAAAACAAACGCCGGCATATGAAATAAGAAAATCCAAACATACACACTATGGACCAATTCGTTTTTTTCGATATACGGACGCAGAAAATGTCCTAAAACCACCAAAAAAATCAGAAAGAGTTTCGCATTATCAAAATAATAATCTCGCTCTTTCATTTTTTCCTCCCAATCCATATTTTTATTGAAGATGTACGGCATAGGTTCATCATATAAAACCTATTCTAACATAAATTTTTACAAAGAAACTGTGCATTTGCTTCTAGGAAGAATGTGCTAAATGATTCATGCAACTTGGAAAATAGACAAAATTTCGGAATAATGCGGTACTTCTGTACTGTAAAAACAGAATATCTTTTGCTTGATGGCTACCCGTCATTTTCATGGCAGTGAGAGGTTGGATGATTTCGAGCTTTGTCACGCGAATACATAATGAAGGCAAGTCTACAGAAAGATTTTTGATTGTCAAGTTTCCAGCGCAAGGATCTTCTAACGACAGATGTGTTGGTGATCCAATAAGAATCAATGGCCATCGCTTTTGTTAAGTCCGATCAGTCTGTATTTTTTAGTAAAATAAAGTACAATCCACCCTTGTGATATGCATATTCGATCAAATGCTCAACTGTTCTAGGCATGTATTCTCTTTTGCAAAGCCCTGTTTGGCTGCTTTCATGACTCTTCTTTAACGCTCCATTAAGTTTCAATTTTTAATGTATCAGCCTTCATTATTATTTCTCCCTTGGCCCAGTTACAAATAGAGACTGTTAACTCAAATGAGATAGGAGCAGAAATGAAGTTAACAGCAAAAATTGTAAAAGACGATTCTGAAATGAAAGCAGTGGAAGCAAGAGAGAATAAAAACACGTACATCGCTACTTAACTATAAAAAACAGATGGATGGACTATTGAAATATATGATTTGAACGGGTTTAAGTCTTCAGTCGATACATTTATGAGTAATAAAGTCAAATGGCAGCTAAAGTGGGCAGTGGAGTTATTGGCTTTGTCGTTACATTATATCTAGCGCCAGAACCTACGTGGTCCAAAATATTAGCGGGTTTATTAACTGAAGACTCAGCTTCAATTGCTTATGCAGAAGGTAAAGCCATATAGAATGCGTATATGGATTCCAAATATTACTTGGCAAGAGTGAAGGTTTAGCATATATACAGGAGTAAGGGGGGATTTGGTATGTGGATAGAAATAACAAACAATACTTCCTATATTGTTCCCCCCTTATTCGATCATAGCGGTACAGAAAATCAGAGCCGGAAGCTTCTCTCTTTTACTTACCGTTTGGATGTTTTTAGCTTTTGGCGGAATCATTGTTTACCTTATAATCTGGCATCTCTATTTAACAGGAGACATAAATCGGCTTCCTGCTCATAAATGACCATTCCGATGATGTCGGGGGGCGAAAGAAGTGTCACTGCTGCAAAAACAGCCATACGTCATCGCTGCTGATCCTCCATTTTTCTCGACACCTTCGCTTTGGCCGTATTTGCGATCCGCTTTTTTTCTGTGACTCATTCGCCATATTCCCCTTATTCCGTTTGCCATTACCGGATCGTGCTGGTTGTTGTTATTGATCTCTTATCATTCTAAGCATATGCCGCCTAGCGGAGCCTTTCCGTTGGGGGGTTTTGAGTTGGGACGAATGAAAATATAGGTATTTTCCGCAATCAAAATTGTGGAAAATACGGATGTTTTTTCTCATTTTATTTGATAGATTAAAAGCAAGAGTTGTAAATCTTGAAAAAGACAGGAGAACGATAGGGGGGATTCGAAATTGTAAAAAACGATTGAAATTTGGGAAATGTAGTGAAACAGTAAGATTCTTGAGGATCTAAGTTTTATGTCTTATCCGCATGATGTATATCAATCTCTTCAACCTTTCCGTTATGTCTTAAAAAGTCGAAGGAGAGCACAAACCGTTGTTTTTATCAACGGTTGAAGTACTATTTCTTGTCCTTATGTAGCTCTTTAGGACCATTGAGGGCAAGCGAAAAAAGAGGATGGATAGCCAGCAGGTATCGAAATATCTATAATGCTTTACGTTATACGTTCATTTAACAAAATGTTAAAATCAAATACTACCTTGATGATTAACTATAATTTTACAAAAATTCTCAAATACTATATTTTTCATTGAATATCAAAAGTTAATTTTATACCAAATGTATAAATTTTTTAAAGGATGGTGTTTTAATATGAAAAAGAAAAAAATTACAATTTTAGGTCTGGCTATAGGTTTGATAGCATTTGGTGGAGCAGTACAAGCGGGTACTAGTTGGTCCGAATACAACACAACTGTTGGAAAATTTAACGGAAGTGGGTACACAGGTTACCAAACAAAAGCTTATTCGGGGACATATGGTGAATTGAATTCGTCTGTAGTCGGCGGTTCATACACTGTTGATGCAAGAATGCAGGCAAGTTCCGGCACGGGTTCTTGGGTCAGAAGTGTTACTGATAGTGATTATCGTACTCTACCAAACTCTGTTCCAAGTGGAATAGAGTGCCGTGTCCAATTCAGTAACGATCTCACAACACCAGTAGATGTTCAAGTATCGGGAAAATGGAGAAGTAATTAATAAGGAAAGTCAAAAACGCTGATGTTCACTGAACATCAGCATTTTCAAAGTGTTGAAAAAGTCAGGCGTCAAGAAAAAGTTCACGGAACATGTGAACTTTTTCTTTTCTTTTGGCTTTACATTTGGTACGTTAAAGATAGGCCATAGAGTTGAAGCGATCGTAATTTGGCCCATTTTTTTAGGTTTTGGATCATGGCGGTGATCCAAACCTGAATCTGTACGTATCGAACTCCTCGGTACCGCGCAAAGCGAAGACCGTGGAGTTCTTTGCTTTCTGCGAAACTTCGCTCGATCGTGGCGGGACGAACTGATCGCAACACCTTGCCCCTTGCCGATAACCGACGATTCCTCATTCGATCATAGATGTCTTGATGAACGGATACTCGGAAGACGCGATCCTTGGGGCCTTTGGCGGCAGGACATCCCGCACAGCTTCCTTTCATAGCGGGTCGATATTCATGATAACCGGTACGGGTGGAGGTCGAATAGGTCAATTTCACCCCACACGGACACGCATACACATCGTCCGCGACCCACCGAAACTGTGCCGAACGACAATCGGGGTGTTCTTTTCGATGAACACGTCGATACGATATATACGCTTCCATCCCTTTGTTTTCGAGTACTCGCCCAAGTCGTGCGTTATAATAGCCGGCATCCAAGACGATTTCTTTTGGAACCATACCGACTCGCTGTTGGACTCGCTCGATTCGATCCATTAATACGCGATGTCCTGGTACTGTCGCAGCGGTCACATACGCGTCCAAAATCAAGTTGTGAAGGGTATCCACGATTCGATGATCATGAAAGGCAAAGAGACCTCGTGGGTCATGTTTGACCGATAGGCCCGCGTCCGGATCCGTTGTACTGCAGATGATGGTTTTCGTCCTTTCTTTTGCGGCTTGAGGAGGAAGGGGTTTTTTTCCGTGCTGTCGTCGTTTTTCATTCACGAGTTTCAACACCTCCTCCTCTTCTTGATCCACCACGGTCTGAACGACTTGGATCCGTTTGCGTTTATTAGCGTGGGCTTTTAACTCGGTTTCATCGGCTGCCCACGTGTCGGGCGATAAAAATCCTTCTTCATGAATTTGTCGAAGGACACGCTCAAACATCGATTCCCATACTTGGGGATCGACTCGATGACGGAGGAATTTGGACACACTCGAGTGACAAGGAACGGAATCGTGAAGGGAAAGACCTAAAAACCAACGATAGGTCATGTGTTGTTGGATTTGTTTACAGGTAAATCGAACGGAACGAAACCCTTCTAGGTATTGGATCATGAGGATTTTTACCAAGATTAAAGGGTCGATGGAAGGACGGCCTGTGTTCATCGAGTAAAACGGTTGGAGTAAGCGATACACATGATTCCAATCCATGAAACGATCGATTTGAACCAACACATGATTCGAATCGACCATGGACTCATACGCTCGACGGTTTTCTTGAATTTCTAAATTCGATCGGTAGAAATACATAGGGGAGCTCTCCTCATCGGTATTTCCTTCATATATATCATAAAAAAACGATTTTGTCGTTGACAAAATCGTTTTTCAACAGTCTGAAAACGCTGATGTTCACTGAACATCAGCATTTTTGACTTTTTCCATCATTACAGTTCAACAGGTTCTAGTTTATGTTTATTGATACGGAACACATGATCACAAAGAATGTTAATATCTTCCTGATTATGACTTGTAAGTAAAATTGTACGTCCCTCATTCTTGAAAGATAATAATAGATTTCGAATTCTATCTACACTTTCTGCATCCAAAGCATTGAATGGTTCATCTAGTATAAGCACTTGTTGATCTTCCATAATTGCTTGGGCAATAGCTAATTTCTGCTTCATACCTAAAGAATAATGCTTAACTTTTTGTTTGGCTTGTGATTGTAACCCAACCATTTCCATTGTTTCGAAAATCTTTCCATCGCTAATTTTCCCTCTGATCAGTGCTAGTTCTTTTAAATTTTGAAACCCAGTTTTATTCGCAATATAACCTGGACGATCTATAATAATACCAAAATTATCTGGGAATCTTTTGCTCTTTCCTATCTCTACCCCTTCAACAATAATTGTCCCTTCATCTGGGAATACAAATCCACATATCATCTTAAACAAAACAGATTTACCAGAACCATTTGGTCCTACAATACCGTATATTTTCCCTTTTTCCACATTTAAGTCAACGCCGTCAAAAAGAGTTAACCCCTTATACGCTTTACTTACGTTTTTTAGTGAAATAATAGACATACTTTCACCCCACCTATTATATTTTTAAACTTCGTTTAAACAGGTAATTAACTACAGAAAATGCAATAGCGTTCATTACAATGAGAATTAATGTTAGGTAATACGGTGAATAATCTGCTAAGTAAACAATACCATTCAGTCCCACTGGTATTATACCTGCCACATTAACACCCGGGAGCATTAGAATCATGAACACGCTCACTAAAAGCATGCCATGTATCGACTCTTTGCTTACCCAAGAGACAATAAAAACAGCAATTATATAAAAAACAATCTGTAAGAAACCGTTGATAAAGAAGTGGTAAATAACTTCATATAACGGATTTGAAAGTATTGTCACATAAAAACTGGTATTCATCCTAAAACAAACAGCTATCACTAGAGAAAGCCCCATCAATGTGAATAGAAATAAAGCTACTGCTATTAATAATCTCTGCATCCAACTCCAAAACCATTTGTTTAAACTCCTAAAACGAATAATTTTATAGTAACCTAGCTGTTCAATCTCATTACTTAGAAAGAGCAATTGAACCAAATAAATGAATCCAAAGAATACAATTAAATAAAAGAAAAAAGGAATATACGCGAAACGTTCAGTGCTAACACCAATAAAAGACATTACCCAAACATCCCAAATGGTTACATCAGCAGATTTTATTAATGAGTTAGCTGTTGAACTTATACCTATTACACATAGAAAAAAATAAATTCCAATGGGTATATAGGACTTTATTGATTGAACATACACTTTTTTATTTAGATCCAAAATTTGCAAAAACAAAATACTAAGTATACCAAATACAAGGATAACAATATAGCTTAAGATTGGGGAATTAAAAGTATTAACTCCTTTGGCAATTGAAAAAAAAGTTGTTGGAGACAGAAAAGCAACTTCCCTAGGTAATAACTTAAATCCTACAATGCTTCCAAGAAAAATCATTACACTAATTGAAAGCACGAAATATTTACTTTTAGTTAACACATATACAATCGCTAAAGCTATATGTAGCAACGAAAATATTAACGTTAATAAAATCAACTGAGCCGCGAATGCAGATATTGGTGTTTCAAAGAACTTTACTAGTTCATCAAGAGTATTAGTAAAATGTTTTGTTTTGCTAAGCTGACTCCAATCCCATGAATAAGGGAATCCAATCATCATAAACAGAGATACAAAGACCCATAAAAACAATAAAGGAGCAATTTTCATCCAGAAGTGCTTAAGAGAGCTGTACACCCATTTTTTAAATGATCCTAAACGAATTAAAATTTGGTAATCAAAATTCACAAAAATAGATTTTATCGAAAAAAATAACATAATAGGAATAATAAAATAAACAATAAGGTACATATCATTGAGTAAACGTAAAGTAATATCCCAATTATTAAAATATACTTTCTTTTCGTAAGCAGCCTTAACAATTTCTTTTTTCAGCATAACACCATAAAAGTAAAAAATAACTCCTATCGCTAGCCATTTAATACTAATTACATCTTCAAGATATTCTTTCATACGAAAAATTCCTTGTTTCATACGTTATATCATCCATTCTTTTTGGTTTCGCATAGAGAATACAAAGATCCCTATTAAAACGATTAGTAGAAATGAAAACGGCACCAGTACAGTCCATAAAGGTTGTCCTTCAATATTGAATGGAAAAATAGTGCTCAGTGGCGAAAACATTGGTACATTGAGTACACCCGTTACGAAGTTGAAAATATGATAAAAAAGAAACGGAATCGATAAAGCCACAAAAGGATTGTTTAAGTTGAGCAATAACATAAAGGCAATAGTAGAATAAACTACTCCATTTATAGAAACCCAAAAGGAATAAATCAATCCATATGTTAAGTCCCCATACGATAAGAGCTGTGAAAAAGTTACGGTAGGTATATGTGCATTCTCATCTATAGGAGTATAAAGAATGATTCCTAGATTTGGTTCCAAATACATTATGAAAACAAACGGAAGGAAAATTAACAAAAATATAACGAATCCTGTCAAAAAAGCGTTTATTAGTCCTTTGCTGAGTAGATAAGTATTCAATGGAATTCTAGTACGAGTATAAGTAATAAATTTATTTCTTTGTTCTTGTAAAAAGGAAGGCAAGTAAATGATAATAGCAAGAGCAGGAAAAAGTAACGGAATAATCGCTGATACTGTCTCTTGAAATACTTCAATAGGCTTATAAAACTGATACCCTTCATTGATCATACAAAACCTTATAGTCGGTAAAAGGATAATAATAGCTATCCACATCAATAAATTTTTGGCTGTATATGCTCTTTTTAGCTCAACTAATAACTGATTGCGTAACATCCTTTTCACCTCTTAATATGTCTTTTATCGTAATAATTTTATTCATTCACACCAAAAAGTTTAAGATATTCTAAGGATACTTCTCTTGGTTTTTAGTGAAATACACACCTACAAATCAACACTAATAAACTTAATATTTAAATTAATTGTAAGGGATTCGAATGATACAATTAAATTACTCTCTAGACGTAAAGTAAATTTTAGAATCAATGACAAGTAATAAAAACTACGAATATCCAGTACTTCCAACGAAACCAATATTGATCTGTTCCGTAGCACAACCCTTTTTAAATAAAAATAAAGTAGGTATCTACTTAACTTATTGTTTTCAAAAGTAAAACCAGGCTTCCGAGAATTCGATTTCCTCAATTCAGTATTAATTGTATAAAGAGATTCTAAGAACAAAGGATTCCTCAACAAGTAGAAGTTCCATCTCCTCTGAGTTCATTAGTGTAAATTTTTTCTATTATCATATCCTATTTCATCAAAATGAACATCATAAATATTCCCTAAATATAATATAATAAAATCACTAATATAATACTAACTATTAAGATACTTAATATTCCTATTGCTAGTAGTCCATTTGCTAATATCCTCTGAAGAACTTGCATTAAATTAGTGTTCCACCTACTCAAATCTGCCAAAACGCTCTACCTTACCTTAATTCTCAATGCATCATTTCCTGTATAACCATCCATTATTTGTTGTTTTGTAGATTTATTAGGGTATATACAAGTTTTCTTATTTAATTCTACGGTTCTTGGATGTTTTGAATCTGTTTGCTTATATAATTCTTCAACAACACATATGTGAATTAATTCCATTTTTCGCCTCGTTGTTTACATTTGAAAAGATATCGCTCCATTTTTTTATTAAAAATTCTATTCTTCAGCCTTTGGTTTGAAACAAATGCGTCCCTCATCAGTCATTCGTTAATACTTCCTACGTGCTCTCGCTCCTTTCTCATTACTTCAATATAAGAGGCGATCCATTTCCGTTTTTCTAATCACTTTAAAGAAAGATAAGGATCGCTTCCTTAAAATTTACATCACTTTTAATCCGAATCATGTTAGCAATTTCATATCTGTACATATTATTTTTGTTTAGGAGGGATAATAATAAGTGTATTAATATGGCCCTGGCCCCTTCAGAAATTCTTTATCAACTTTCAATTATGCCTCTCATCATATCTATGTTTATATCAAAAAATGTAATTATAAGTATATTTTATAAAAAATTCCTAATAATACAATATAGTTTTTTGATAATTATTCCATAACGCTTGCTTTTATTCTGATTCCATGCAATTAGCAAATTTCCTTTTTTCAAATATATAAATTCATTTTGAAATTCTGATTATCTTATATCTATCCTTGCCTACAGTACTCTCAAACAGGTGAATCCATCAAAACAAAAAGAGTTTCAATCGAAAATGAAACTCGTAAAAAAACTTGTCCAATAACATAATCATTTATGTATAAAGATTAAGATTTTATCCAGGACTACCAGGCTTTTCGTTCTGTAAGAAGCAGGAAAGACAACGAATAATTTCTGCATAAAAAATCCACCAACTTCGAAATCATATACAGTGACCAAGATACTCAGCAAAGGACTAATAAACGCTTTTATACAACATTCCAAGGGGAACATCATCATGATTTCTAATTTTGTTATCGAACATGCAATGAATAGCGAAATGGATCCTCTTTTACAGGTGTTATTTCCATGCATAAATTAACTTTTTTATAAGAAATATCCTCTTTATAACAGGGCAACCATCGATTTCGAAAAAATCATGGTTAAAATGTTTCTTTTTAAAAAATTATTTGTTCTCGCCTCTTTACGTCAATTTGTGAACATACTCGATCGATTTAGATAATTTTAGAAAATGTACGGACTCCAAGCGGTTCAACATTTATCTACATTTTAAATGGTTTCGAGAGAAAGGGTTTTTTGCTTTTAACATTCAGCTTCTCAAAGATTGAGAAGTTCGGTATCCCTAAATCGTCATAGCAGTCTCTATGACTCTCAAGCAATATGGGGATTTCGACTCTAAGTATTGGTTAAAAGCATACAAGTTACACCTTTGGTACAACCTGATAGAAGGCATCATGTTATCACGTGTCTCTTTAAAGCTGAGAATCGAAATGATGTAGCCGTTGCCGGCGAATATGTCTTTAAAAGAGTGAGAGATTAAGTTTGCCCTTAGAGATACTGCCTACGGCAGTGAAAAATTCAGTAAATGCTCAAACAGATTGAAGTCCCTTTTATTTCATCCATCAATTCCTAAAACAGTGATAAATGAAAAGGTGCGTATGATTGAGTGATTATTCCATTGTTGGACAAATTTTGAGTGTTTACTTTAGATTTGCAACACTATCCAATACATATATTAAACGGTTTGCGCTCTCCTTCGACTTTTTAAGACATAACGGAAAGGTTGAAGAGATTGATATACATCATGCGGATAGGACATAAAACTTAGATCCTCAAGAATCTTACTGTTTCACTACATTTCCCAAATTTCAATCGTTTTTTACAATTTCGAATCCCCCTATCGTTCTCCTGTCTTTTTTAAGATTTACAACTCTTGCTTTTAATCTATCAAATAAAATGAGAAAAAACATCCGTATTTTCCGCAATTTTCATTGCGGAAAATACGGATGTTTTTTCTTATGGTACGACGATTTTTCTAACATCACATAATCTCTCGGAAGTAGAAAAAATATGCGATACGATTGCGATTATGGAAGGTGGTGTCATTTCGAAAATCGGAACGATGGAACAATTAAGAGAGATGTATAACCGGGCGATTCAGTTGCTGATAAAAGTAAAAAAAGAACATAATTTTATTGCGAATTCGTTAAAACATGATGCTGGTGACTTTATTTCCAATGTGCAAACATCGGGCGAATATTTATGTTGCGATCTTTTGCGCGGGAGTCGGACATTCCGAAGCTTATTCATTATTTGTCACGTCAAAATATCGATATATACGAAGTAAAAGTAGAAAAAGCGACACTGGAGGATATTTTCTTTGATCGTGTTACGGATCTCCATCCGTTGCTAATCAGTTAATGTTATCGTAGACGAAAAGGAAAATAGGCAGTTTGAGATTTGTCTTGAAGCTATTTATAAAGTTTTTGTTTAGAAAATATGAAAAGGTTGAAGTAGCGGATAATAAAGGATCAAAACGGTTTATGATGCATATTTCAGCATCACCTTTTAGAACAACGAACGCTTTACGGCAAATCTGTTTGTCGTTGCGTTCTTGTTCGAGGGAAAAGTTTTGCCAAGTCCTATTTTATTATCACATTCAATTGCCTCTCTTCCCATCACTAGAAAAGTGCGTCATTAAAATTTCATTCTTTTTTTGTTTTTTAGTATTTTTTTACAGCCGACTTTACGGAAAATACGGATGTTTTTTATTGTTAAATATAGTAATGTGTAAACTGTAAGCGATCAATGTTGATGAAAAAAGGGGCGAGGTTTATCAGAAATCAAACTGTCGATGGGATAGTGAAAGGAATATTAGCCACATCGCTTACGACCGTCGTTGTGTTAGGGGGAGGACAGGCGTCATTTGCGGTCTAGCCTCAGCAGGAAGTTGTTAAATCGGGTACAGGTATCATTGCTCCTCAGTCTGTTGTTTCCAAAACACAATCAGCCGTTTTTGAGGCAGGGCAAACTACTCACACGTTAACGATTACAGGAACTTTCGAAACACGATATAGCAATGTTCATAGGAGATCAATATTTTCTGGGATTAAATCGATAACTTCGAGAGTAGCAAGTGGTGTTGGAAGCTGGAAACAAACAGGATATGAATACGAGCTAATTGATGGTGGTCGTACTTATGTTATTTATGTATCAGGAACATATACAATAAGTGGACAATCTTATCCGGTTACGGTAAGTATAGAATTTTATTGCAATGCGGATGGTTCCGTTAGTTAATGTAAAAGCCTCACTCATGATGAACGGGTAACGAAGAGGCAGATCATTATTATAGTCAAATCGTTGGCTAAACAGTTGAATCCAGAGGATATGGGAAACGTACAGCCAAATAATCATCTACACGACGAGGAATATTGCGAAGTCAGGGAAGAGCGGAGAAATTGACGGCATTTCCCTGATTCTGTTTTAATTCTTGTTCAAATTTAGAATAACTCCTTTAAAGAAAAGCGGATGATAAATCGTGTTGGAATTTTATGTTTATTTTTCATCTGAAGCAGCTGCTTAATAAAAGGAAGCTATATGCTGGAGCTAGTGTATTATTTTTTTTGGTTTTGTTGATTGTCGGATTCATTTTGTTCTTTTCAGATGATAGGCAATCAAGTATGGAGTATTCATGAAGTCTTCGTGCTTGTGCAAATGATATTGATTCTTTGCATGTTTTTTTATCTTCTCCATTCAAAGGAGCTTCTTTATGGCGTTCAGTTATTTTTGTGGATGGCTACCGGATCATGTTGGAGAAAATGAGAGTGATGTTGGCCGTACTGCGGTTTCTCGTCGTCTGCATGTTCGGACCGCTCGTTTTCAGCGTTATGTATGGCTTGATGGTGGCGATGTTTCTTGAAACAAAAAAGAGCAGCTTTTTTATCATTTTCATTGAAAGAAAAACAAGCTACCGTGCATATAAAGTTCTCCCGTGTGGAGATAACAAATCCAACGCTTCAACTGTACCATAAGTATTCGATCCGATATCGATTCAAGTCAATCATCAATGAGTCAAATCTGCAAGAAATGGAGATATCGTGACCGTTTCCTTGACTGAATGTACCTCCTCTCTCACGTTTCGCTATGACATCGTGGATATAAAGCTTCATCCCTTATACGAACGGACGAGATGGTTCTTCTTGCCGATAAAGCGTGGTATCTAAAAAAGAGAGCATCACAGCTATATGGGTTTACCATTTATGGAACAAAGGAACGGATATGGCGGGATGAATTCACAGACCAATTGCTGTCGAAGGAAAAACATGATTTTATAACGAAGGTAATGGGTTCTATATTGTTTCATTCATTACAACTGTATACTTATTTACAATGGGAGATAAAAATCAAATGTCGGGAAAGGCCATTGCGGCAATTGCAGTTAGTTTTTTAGCTTCGTCACTACCAAATATATTTCCAAAAAAGAGATCTAATAAGGAACGAAACTCTTTGCACTGAACTTCACTTAGAGGTGGGAGACTTCTCGATGAATGTCAAATTATAAATGCAAATACATAGAGAGGAGAAATGAATCTTGAATAATGTTATTGAAAAAGGTTTTATGTACGGTTTTGTCATAGGAATCACTTTAGCATTGATATTTGTCCCCTATAAAACCGTAACACATATGTCAGGAGGGATGACAACAACGGAGTATAAGGAAATACCTGAATATATTATAAATGTACTTAGAGTGAGTTTTAGTAGTGGAGTTATTGCCTCTGCAATTAGTCTGGCTTTATATAAAAAAAGAAAAAACTAAAAATTAGCACGATTGTTGAAATAACAGATCCGGAAGTGCTCAAAAAATTAGAACCTTCTACTTCTGATCAGGGAGCGAAAAAATTAGTGGGTGTTGCGGTGGCATACATTCAAACTGAAAATGAATCTTTTTTAAAAAATAATTCTATAGTGACACCTCAATGGGCAAGTGGTTACTATTTAAAGAATATGAGTAGAGGAGAGGCGTGCGGTACTAAAATCATTAGACAATCTACTTTTGCAGGACCAGCGACTGCTACATTAAGTGTAAAGGAAGGCGTTAACGCTTCATGGTCATCTAATACCAATGTGAGTGCTGAGGTAGTTTCGACAGGATTGGGATTTAATGTAACGAAGAGTTATGAGGTTTCTGATACTTATCAAATTAAAGTTCCATCAGGGAAAACATACACGATAGTGGCTAGGCCGTATTACCAAACCTATAATTTTGATGTTTGGTACGATCCGATTATTGGAAGCGATTATAAAGCAGGATATGGAAATGCATTTAAACCAATCGGAGTATGTTTTTATTACTATGAATAATAATTTACGGAAAATGCGTACAGAAGTAAGTTTCTCTATGAGAAATTTACTTCTGTTTTTTTATGGTTAATTTGGAATAAAATTTAATGTATAATTAAATTTATCTCGTATTGTTTTTGTATACAATGAAAAGGAGGAAGAGGGAGAATGAATATTTTAAAAGATCCTAATAAAATGAAGTTTCTTTCATTAGTAGTGGCCCTTATTGGATTCATTTTGATTTTAAACAGTCCGAAATTAGGAAGTACATCCACTTCATCATGGGTCCGATCAATAGGAGGTAGTGTGGGATCGGACGAATATTTACAAATGTTAAAAGGATATATGGACTCTTATAGAATGATAGGAGCTATTTTATTATTTACAGGATTATTTTCTTTTTTCAATAACAAGGGGAATAGATAGAATGAAAAAAGAAAGGGGTTCACATTCCATAACATCTATTGTTCCCCCTATTAGATCATAGCGGTACAGAAAATCAGAGCCGGAAGCTTCTCTCCTTTACTTACCGTTTGGATGTTTTTAGCTTTTGGCGGAATCATTGTTTACCTTATAATCTGGCATCTCTATTTAACAGGAGACATAAATCGGCTTCCTGCTCATAAATGACCATTCCGATGATGTCGGGGGGCGAAAGAAGTGTCACTGCTGCAAAAACAGCCATACGTCATCGCTGCTGATCCTCCATTTTTCTCGACACCTTCGCTTTGGCCGTATTTGCGATCCGCTTTTTTTCTGTGACTCATTCGCCATATTCCCCTTATTCCGTTTGCCATTACCGGATCGTGCTGGTTGTTGTTATTGATCTCTTATCATTCTAAGTATATGCCGCCTAGCGGAGCCTTTCCGTTGGGGGGTTTTGAGTTGGGACGAATGAAAATACGGATGTTTTTTCTCATTTTATTTGATAGATTAAAAGCAAGAGTTGTAAATCTTGAAAAAGACAGGAGAACGATAGGGGGGATTCGGGATTTTAAAAAACGATTGAAATTTGGGGGGAAATTGAAAAAAGAGAGTTTTTTGGATTTAAGTAATATTGTTTTGGTGAAGTAATTATATAAAACGGATTTAATTTTTCGACATGGAGCGTAGGCGATGCCTACCCGACACAATACGTGATTGGACCTTTTGGAAATCTCGCTCAAAAACGAGTTCATGGCTTCTTCGATTGAAGAACGGGCCGGATGAAAACAATTCGCAATCACCGTTTCTTTAAGCCATCTCTATCATCGCTCAATGGGGGTTAAATCCGGTGAATAAGGCGGTAAATCAATTAACAAAATTCGTTCGTTCTTCGCAAGAAAATCCTGAATGAGTTGGGAATGATGAATGGTGGCATTGTCGACGACCACGGTAGTCAACTTCTCTTTGTAATGATTCGCCATCAACTGAAGAAACGACAAAAATTCCCCCTGTTTACAAGACGAGAAGGTTTTGGTGCAACACTTCTCTCGTTATCGCGTTCAGCGCACCAAATAAGGTCACACTCGCATGATGTCCATACGTGAGCACTTGTTTTTGTTTGCCTATTTCTGACCATGTGGCATGAAGACTTTGATAAGTGCGAATATGCGTCTCATCTTGATACAGGAGGATCATGTTATGATTCAGAAGTTTTTTTATTAGGTCGATTTCCTGTTGAAACTCCTGTTGTTTTTCTGGATCCGCTTTGGCCAACACATAGGTTGGTGAGTATCGCTCAAACGTAACCACCAAAGCATACGTAAAATCCCTGTACCACTCATCTCTATACCATAGGTACGGCGCACATTCTCACGAATGATCGGTGTCGTCCGCCCAATCGATAAGATAATCAGAAAGGGACGTAGCTAGAATGACTTGCTTGAGTTCGTTTTGTCGTTCGGCTGTTAAAAAGCAGGAGGGTCCCAGTCCGCATTTTCGCTCTAATAAGGCCTCTATTCCCTCTTTATGAAACTTTTTAACGTAAGTAGCCACGGATTGACGATAAGGATGACATAAATGAGCGATTTCTTTTCCAGTATAACCTTTCATGACAAGACGAACCGCTGTAATACGCAGACGTAAGTGAACATGGTCTTGTTATTTCTCGAACTTTCGTCAATCAGTGGGTGTAAGACCATGAGTAATCATAAGACGTGCCATAGTTTCTTCTGCTCCTTCGTTCTTAAGTTCTAACTATAGAGTATGGACAGGAACGAAGAATGATAATCCAATCAGGTCGAAACAGTTAATCAGCTATATATAGAAGTTAAGATGACTAAATACTGTAAATTAAAATTAACTTCTTTCGGCATTCGGAGGTGGAAGATCAGTGTAGGTACAGAGAGCCCCATTTTTAATTTGTCCATAATAAATAAAAAAGGAGGATATTTTTGTGAAGAATAAATATCTTAGTATTTTTGTACTTGCATTCCTTTTTCTGATTTTATCCCCTGCATTTGCATCGGCATCAACACACAATAATAAGTCCCATGATTATGAGGTTCATGTCGTTTATTATGCTTCCGGGGGGATACTGGTTCCTTTTACAGTTGGTACGGATATAACAATGAACATAACAGTTAGTTATCCAGGGAAGATTATTACGTATGAAGATATATATGCATATATTGTTAATGGAGCTCTCTTTCCATTCAAATGTAGTTTAAATGTAGGTACTATTAAATATTATAAAGATGATTCCTACTGGTCAACCCATTCCCTTCCTTATGTAGGTAGTTACATTGCAGATCCTAATAATATAACAGGTTTTAGATACGGAAAGCCCAATACCGATTTAGTTGATAGTAGTACCTATAAGGCAATAGGAGCTGTAACATATAGTAGTTCAAGTACAACTCCTATGTCATTTGTTGTTGATACTACTGAAGGAGTGGTGGATTAATTTTATGGAAAAATCAAAACGAATAAAGTTAATACAACTTACACTTATTGTAGGATTGTGTATTGTAGGATTAAGTTTTTCAAGTGTTTTTCATCATTCTTCACATGTAAAAGCTGAAAGGGAATCTCTAAATCAAAACGCGTATCTTTATTTAAAACTAGAGCACAAAAAAATAAAGGAACAGGCTGTAAAGCCTTTTCTAAAAATTAATGGGAAATCTTTTACTAATAAAGAGTTTAACGAGTTCCAGATAAGCAGAAATATTGTAGAATTAAATAACGGAAATTCATTATTAAGTGATGAACAAATAAAAGATGAGTTTATTCAAAATGCTGTGTTAGAAGAAGAGGCTGAAAAACAAAATATTGTTGTTGATGAAAGTGAAGCAGAAAAATTTACAAAACAAATGCGTCAAATATTGGAACAATCTTCTGACGAATATGCAATACAGTTTCTCCAAGACTATCTTTCGGCATTAGGTATCTCTGAAAACGAATATTGGAATCAGTATGCTGTGTTAGCATATAAAAAAGCTTTAAAAATCAGCAAATTGAAACAACAGTTTTTTAATGAACAAAAAGCTAAAACTAAAGATGTTAATATTGATGAACTACAAAAGGCTTGGGAAAAATATCAGAAGGATTTGGTAAAAAAATCAAAAGTAGAATTTATTCAAGGATCAATATCGGAAGAAAGGAAGTGATGAATATTAAGGATATCCACGAAACACAATCTATGGAGAAAGCCCATAATACGGAGAATGATGAAATCTTTTCTTCAATCGAGGATTTACAAAATATAGTATCGGGAGGGAAATTGAAAAGAAGCAGCCTTAATTTTAAGATTTATCCTAAATGGATTAAATATGTAGGGTATTTTATAGTTGTAAGTATTATTCTTATGCCCTTGATTCTATTAATTCTTAATTTATTGATTTAACGTGAAGGACCTTGGGATTTCAATGGTGTATGAAATTTTGTATTTAGAATGCTGCTAGGGCAAAAGAGAAAAGGTAGGTATTCTCTAATTTAGGTCACCCATGGTGTTAGCTGGACATGACAGGCACATGATCGATCCCACTTGATCCTCAACATTTGCCCCTAAGTAAATCGATTGGATCTGGCACCACGAGTTTTAGTCCAAAAATCTTAAGGAAAGGAGAATCCTACCTAATTTTAAACTTCTAAACTTCCCATCAAAAGAAGCCTCCAACTTCTGAATGAAAGGAAAGTTGGAGATGAAGTTTGGTAGGCGCATAGTAAAGTCATTTCTCTCGATTTTTTGTGATATAATCAGCCCAAGATAAAAGAACAGCTGTTTTTTATGAAATGAGGCTAGTCATTCAGTATTACCTCCTACTTACGATGCTCTTGTTCAAGTCGTAAAAGACCGCAGAAAAGAAATAAGCGCTCATGGAAACAAAATATATTTTTCCGGATAACGACCAATCTTACAAAACTGTCGTATCTAATCCTTTTAGGCCATTCTAGAAAAACACATTGCATTACTAATTAGATATAAACGAAGATACGGGAAAAATCAGGATTTCGACAATGCTGGTGATATCGAGAGCGTTCAGGAAATCGGTCGTTTGAAATAAACGTTCGACCATCAAAAAGTGCCAGGCTCATTCGAGGGAAGACCTAATTGCTTTCTCAAGACATATATGGCGATGATGATCTCATCGCCTTGCTTCAGCAATGGTGATGTCAGCGCTGTAAATACACTAGAATCACAGAAAATTTGATTGTCCAGCTACTCAGAAAGCTTGTATAAAGCTCTTGGGCAGTACAACGATTATTATTTTATGATTTAATATCCAGAAGAGCTCTCCCGTTACACGTATGTAAAGCAGTCCCAGCCTGTAAAGGGCCCTCTTCATGAAAATGGGCAGCTTTCCAATAGCCTTGTGATCGAATCTTCATGGAGCGCTGCGATCTCAGAAGCGTTGATTCAGAAATTACATAAAGGGGAATCTAGGTATAATCTGGTAATATTGGATCAAGAACGGTCGCCTATTCACATATTCAATGATGTTCAGTGGTATCAAACCTTTAGTAAAGATTTGAGTGGTACGGCGGACGAGGCGGGCATAGAATAAGATACATGGTGGAAAATGCTCTATTTTGCGCCGCATCGGCTTCCATTTTACCGAATGAATCATGTATAATATATATAAAAGATCTGTATAAATAAAATAAGGCCAAGGATGCTGCAACACCCTTGGCCCTGCAATAACACGGTTCCCTGCAAGGGGGATCAGCCATATGGGGAAATAGTCCACCGATGGGCTGCTAACTCAAGGGTGGGCTATTTCTTTTGGTGAAAGGATAGAATAGAAACGATTAAGCTTGCGAAAGCGATCGCAAACATTAACGCTTCAAACACCGTCATCGGCATCACCCCCTTTCTGAGGATAAAGGGGTTACATGCCGATCCACCCTTGAGTTCTCCCGTATTATTGCCTTTCTATTATACAATATATTTACAACTGTTGGAAACGGAAGATCGAGAAGATTGATGTTTTGTTTTGTAGAAATGTAGACAAGGGCCGTTTGATTTTTCGACATGGTTTACAGCAGTCCAACGACATGTGAAAGTACACGGCTGACCGTTGCCCTTTTGCCTCATGCTATGGGCAAAAACGCCAGCGAACACATGACATGTGTCTGATGAACATTCGCTGTTGGTTGGAAGTATGTCGGCGACCGCGGAAAAGCGGCGAATCAGATCGTTTTTACGGAGAGATACGGAGGAATCCATGTCTATTTTCAAGTTGTATTTATATAGATAATATTCTGCCCCTTGTTGATTTTTACGAAGTATACACAGAAGGGGCTTTGCGGCAAACGAAAAAAGATAGAATACTTGGTTAGCTAGAAAAAGAGGAAAAAATGGCCGAAGGGGCCTGTATCCCTTCGATAGATTGAATTAAATTAATCCTAGCTTGATCGCTTTGACAACGGCCCCTACTCTTGAATCGACATCAAGCTTTCGGATAATGGAAGATATGTGGTGTTCGACCGTCCGGCGGCTTATCTTTAGCTGCTCGCTAATTTCTGCATTGGTATGGTCTTCAGCAATCAGCCGAAGAATGGTTAATTCCATCTGAGTAAGAGGAGGGCTATAATGAGTTAATCGGTCGGTTGGAAACACTTTGATCCCTAGATAGCTTTGTTTAATAGCGTTAGCCAGTTCCAATGAGGAGTTCTCTTTTGTTACAAACGCATATGCTCCAGCCTCATAAGCAGCGTGAATGTATTCGTCATAATCGTATCCGGATAAAATGACGATTTTGCATGCTGGGTATGATCGGGTAATTTTCTTTGTCCACTCAATTCCGCTTTCTTCTTTCATTTTTATATCCATGACAATAACATCAGGATGATGCTTGCGTATTTCCTCTAGCAAGCCGGCAGGATTACAAATGGTGCCGACGATTTCGAAATCTGTTTTGTCCTCTAGCAATTTGCGAATTCCCTGCATCATGAGCAAGTGATCATCTACTAATAATACTCTGATTTTCATTTGACTCCTCCCCGTCTATTTCGATTGGCAGAGAAATGGATACACATGTTCCGGCTCCAGGTTCCGATTGGATGTTGAGAGTGCCTTTTAGCTGATTCACCCGTTTTTGGATCGTCACTAAGCCTAAATGGCGGTTTTGCAATAATGCTGATAAATGGTTGGGCATCTTAAATCCAACACCGTGATCTTTTACTTTAATATGAAGATCATGCTGTGTTTCCACAACGGAGACAAGAATGTCTTTTGATGACGAGTGTTTTATCGCATTGTAAACCAATTCCTTGATGATTCGAAATACTTGGGCAGAAAGAGCGACTGGGATGTTTTTTAGCTGTGAGCGATAGTCGATTTGTAAAATAACATTATAGTTCATTTCACATTTTCTTTTTAATAAAAAGAGGCTGTGCTTTAACCCTAAGTCTTCTATGACGGCAGGGTATAGCTCATGGCACATTTCTCTTATCTCAAAGATGCTGTTGCGAATCCCTTCTTCGATCTCTTTCAAAATATCTTTGTTGATGTTTTGACTTTTGTTGAGCCATTCAAGCTTATGAAGAAGCAGGATTAAATTTTGCAATATTTCATCATGAAGAAAATCAGACAGCTTCCTTTTTTCTTCTTCTTGTTCATTGAGCAACAGCCAATGAGACTGTTCGTGAATAAGCGACTCTTTCATAGCTTCCTTTAATTCGTTTTCAATTTGTTGCAATGTTGCGGAGCTAGCGAATAACTCCGTTGCATCGAGGCGAATTTTTTCAATCAGCTCTTGTTCTTCCTTTTCAAAAATGGTAGCCGTCGTTTTTTCGCTGATGATAATCCATCCTCGTATCGCATTTTCTATCTTCATAGGATAGAAGAAGATGCTTTTTCCATGGATATGCGCTTTGTTCGTGTGGTCTCTCTGATAGAGATATGACAGCAGCTGTGCATCGTCAAAAGGCAGGAAAATTCCTGTTCGGTGCAAAACAACGGGAGCGCTATCATTTTTCCATATTAGGCATACGCCGCTAACATGCAGGGTTTGATGAATTAAATCAGCAACCAGCTTGGCGCAATGCCCCAAATGCTGCCCATTCAGCAATTGCTGGAGAATCAGCAATTTTTCCTGTTGAATTTTTTGATGCTTAAGCTGCTATTTTTTCATTTTTAAAGGCTCCAACCATCTATTCATCAGACTATAAACAACGAAAGCACAGATGAGCAAAGTATTTAGTAAAAGCGCTGACGGTAAGCTGAAATCACTCAGTATCCATGACAATAAATTAAATACAAGCAAGCCCGAAAGAATAGCTAATAACTGAAAGCTGATTTTGCGCAAATGCTCTTGAAAGTCAATGATTTCTTGCTTGGTTAGTAAATAGGATATTGTGATTGGAAAAACGATGATGCTGCTTAAACTATAATGAAAAGGGATCCCAGGAAGCATAGGGAGCACATCAGGAATCAAGCTAAAAATGATAACAGGAACAAATGATAAAATAAGGCCAAAAATTAAAAGATACATTTGATTTTTCACCTTATCGGAATTCGAGCGAATATGTAAGAAACATAGAACGATGCAAGCGAGCAGCGAGATAATAATGTTGGCGACAATACATGGCCGCACCATCATTTGAATAATAGTGTCATGCTGTGCCCCAGCTAAAAAATAAAGAAATATGCTAAAAACCGCAATAAATAGTGTGGACGTTCGTACTTTCCGGAAAAACGCCGGTTTTGTAGACGAAGGGAAGTGTTCAAAAAATTTTAATAGATAGTAAGGTGCTAATGAAATGGAAAGAACCTCTACATCCTTTGCCAGTTTTATATTCCAACTGGAAGGAGTTGCTAAAGCAATGGCTAGCCCGCTAATCAGCATAAGGACTAGGAAATACTGTACGACAACTGAATTTGGTTTTTGGGTATAGCTGTAAATTCCGATGAATAAAAAAGACATTCCTATAAATTCCATAAAATAACACCGTTGCTCAACATATTGATCATCCGCTATTGGCAATATATAGCAAAATATGATCACAGACATAAATATCATAACAAACTGTAGAGATCTTTGAGTCATACTATCCCTAACTTTCTAAGTGAGTTTGGAGAGAATAAAGCATTTGGACATGCTGAGCTATTGCTAGCTTAGACTTTCTCTTTCGAAAGTAAACTCAGATGCTATGATGGAATATTTTTCTATTAATGTTTGAGTTATTCCCCATAAATTTTGGTTCATAATACCTACCTCCAATTGAATTTTATACTAAAATTTTACACTATATTACATGATTTGTCATTGTTTTTGGAGAAAATAGAGATTCTCTATAGGTTAATTTGTGGAAAAATAGGGGTTTTTGATCATATATAAAATGCGGCTTGAAGATTTAATAAATAATGATCTCTGGAAAGTGGAGGATTGAAAAACAAAGCGAGTTATATAAATTCGGATGGAAAAGTCACAATAAACGGATGGGGTCCAAAATAAATGGTAGACAAAGTAAAAATGACTTTGTCTACCATATGATAACGGCTGTTGCTTTGTGTTCGCTTTTATTGTTTACTCGTTTCTTCAATCAGCGACAGCAGTGTATGTAGAGCGTCCGTGGCTTGGGAGCGGGTCATGTTTTCGATATAGTTGGCTTTGTTGCGATAGAGCTGGTAGATGGCTTCGCGCAGGGAGTCATTTGTTAATTCTTCCTCCATTAACACATCGGCATATCCTGATTTTTTAAATGAACGTGCGTTTAAAATTTGGTCGCCGCGGCTCGCTCCTTTAGAAAGCGGGATAAGCAGCATCGGCTTTTTTAATGTTAAAAATTCAAAGATGGAATTTGAGCCGGCTCTTGATAAGACAATATCCGCCATCGCCATGATATGCGGCAGCTCCTCGTGGACGTATTCAAATTGTTTATAACCCTTTTCAGCGGCGAACTTTGGATCGATGTTCCCTTTTCCGCAAATATGGACGATTTGAAAATCAGCGAGCAAGGTTTGTAAATTGGCGCGTAATGCGTCGTTGATGCGTTTAGATCCAAGACTTCCGCCCATGACGAGCAGAACGGGTTTGCCTTTTTCAAATTGGCAATGCTTCCGTCCTTTGTCGGCACTTCCTTGCTTGAGCTCTTCCCGAACGACCGCTCCGACATAAATTCCCTTTTGCTCGTTTACGTGCGGTAGTGTTTCGGGAAAGGTGACGCAAATTTTGGTGGCAAATGGCATCGCGATTTTATTGGCCAACCCTGGAGTGATATCTGATTCGTGGATAATCGTCGGTACGCCATTCAACCAAGCCGCGACAATGACAGGGACGGAAACGAATCCGCCTTTGGAAAAGACGATACTTGGCTTTTCTTTTTTGATCAGGTGGTATGCTTCGAATGTTCCCTTCAATACCTTGAAAGGATCTTTAAAATTGTTCCAGTCAAAGTAGCGGCGCAGTTTTCCTGTGGAAATGGGGAAATAGGGAACATTTTCTACTTGGGAAAGCAGCTCCCGCTCGATGCCGTTATGTGAACCGATATAGCCAATGCTCCAGCCGCGTTCCTTTAATTTTGGAATTAACGCAATATTAACCGTTACATGGCCCGCTGAACCGCCGCCGGTAAGCATAATTTTTTTATTCAATGTTCATCACCTGTCTTTTATTCATGATTAGAAAATCTTCTCCATATTCTTATCCTTTGAATCTTTTTTTTCATCGTTCCGTATTGTATTATAGCAAAGAACTGTGTACAAATCTTTGAAAATAACAGGGATAAGAAAATGCGGAATCATCAGAGGCTTAGTCTTCCTGCATTTCGCAAGCCAGAACAGCCATAGGCAGAGAAAAGCACCTGAACGGAGTCGGAAAAAGGAGCACAAGCGATCAGAAACGGCTGTTCATGAATCATCATGGAATGGATCGCCAGTCTGTATTTTGAAGAGGTGAATGTATGCGTGGCTTGCTGATTTTGTTATGCGTTCTGTTGATCTATGGAATGATTCCAACGATATGGATCCGACGAAACGCATGGCGGATTTACAAAAAGGGAATGAGAAAGGGAGCCGTTGCATTAACATTTGATGACGGTCCCGACCCATATTATACGCCGCAGCTGCTTGACTTATTAAAAAAGCACGATATTAAAGCAACTTTTTTTGTTGTGGGAACAAGAGCAGCAAAATATCCCGATCTGATTCGCCGGATGGATCGGGAAGGACATGAAATCGGCCTCCACAATTACCGCCATATTAGCAATTGGATCTTGTTTCCTCCGTTTTTGCAACGAGGATTGCGCAAATCGGCGTTGATCATTGAGAGAATTACGGGAAAACGGCCCGTTTATTATCGGCCTCCTTGGGGTCATTTCAATTTATTTACATGGACGCTGCAAGCGAAGTATCCCACGATTATGTGGACGCACATACTCGGGGATTGGAAAGAAAGCATTGGTGTCGATGAATTGCTGCGCCGTTTAAAAAACGGGTTGCAGGATGGAGCGATTATCGTGCTTCATGATAGCGGAGATACTTTGGGAGCGGACAAAAAAGCACCTGCTCATATGTTGAAAGCACTAGAGCTGCTATTTGCCGAAGAGGAGGCAAAAAAAATGGAATGGTTGACGATTAGCGAAGCGATCAATGCACACACTAACAAACAGACTTTACGGATGTAGTGAGGAACTATATGGATACCAATATGATGTTTTCGTATATACAATCGTATGGATATATCATGATTTTCCTTTTTATCTTTTGTGGAATTGTGGGAATTCCAGCTCCTGAAGAAAGTCTGCTTTTTTTTCTAGGCGTCTTAGTTTCCCAAAAGCAATTAGAATGGTCCTATTGCTTTCTCATTAGCTGGTTCGGTGCTACAATGGGGATGATAACGGGTTATGGAATTGGCCGATACTTTGGTCATCCGTTTATGAAGAAGTACGGAAAATATGTAGGAATCAAAGCAGAGAAATGGGAGCGAGCCAATGAGCTGTTTAGAAAATATGGAAAGTGGTTGGTTTTGTTTGGGTTCTATTTACCTGGCGTGAGACAAATTGTTCCGTATATGTCTGGCATGATTCACTTTCCTTTCCTGTTGTTTTCGCTGCTGGCATGTATAGGGGCGCTGCTTTGGACGGTTCCCATTATGTTATTGGGGATGCTTTTAGGCCGCCATATGCATATTCCGCTTGCGTCGATTCCTTTAATTGGACTGGCTCTTTTTCTACTCTTTCTTGCCGTCATGTGGATTAAGCATGTTTTAAGCAAAAAACAATTTGAAAATTAAAGGGAGCTATCGTCATGATGAGAGTTCTTGTATTGCCGTTATTTCAAATGAGTTCTGGACATCACAAAGTGGCCGATGCGCTCATGGATTTTTTAGAGCAGCAGTTTTCATTCGTTAGTTGTAAAAAGGTGGATTTTTTAAGCTATTGCAATGAATACATTGAAAAGTTGGTTTCCGAAGTGTATCTTCGCTGGATACGTTCACATCCTTCTTCCTATCATCATATTTATAAGATGCTGATGTATCGCGATGTTCAAAAGATGGAATGGATCCATTTGGAGCCATGGATGCCTTATTTCGAACATAAAATGAAGCGGATGCTTGAAAAAGAGAAGCCGCATTTTATTATTTGCACACATTCATTTCCATCGAGGATCTTGCATCGTTTAAAAAGAAGGCATTTAATTGATATTCCTGTTGTTAATGTATATACAGATTTTTTTATCAACGGTATTTGGGGGAAAAAAGCAATCGACTACCACTTTGTCCCGCATCAAGAAGCGAAGAAGGAGTTAATCACAAAATATAAAATTCCGAAGGAGCGCATTGTTGTTACCGGGATTCCTGTTCATGAGACGTTTATGACACGGAAAAATGGATACAGGGGCACCTCCTATCGCCCGCATTTATTGGTCGCTGGCGGCAACCAAGGGCTAGGCAACATTCTTGATTTTTTTCGAAAAATGAACGGTACGAATCGATTTCGTTATTCTGTTTTATGTGGAAATAATAACGAACTGTATGAAGAAATTTTGCGCTGGAAGCAGCCTCATATCCAGCCATTCTCTTATATTTCCAATTGTGAAGAAATGAACCGTTTATACGATGAGGTGGATGCTGTTATCACCAAGCCTGGAGGGGTCACGGTGAGTGAAGTGCTGCACAAACGCATCCCTCTATTTACCATTGGCTATTTGCCGGGGCAAGAGCAAATCAACTTGCGCTATTTAGAATCAAAAGGGCTGATTTACAATTTAAGTAGATTGGAGCATTATGAGCAAAAAATTTGGCGTGTGCTGCATGACCATATGGAAAAAAGCCGTTTCCATCGCCGGGTTGCCGAATATTTTTCGCAAATTGAGCAAACAGCGCAGGACTCATTGAAAGAACTGATATTAATGCATGAAAAGAACCAAAAAGTGCTCTCGAAATGATCAAAAAAGCACCGTTTACCAACTCAGGAAACGGTGTTTTTCTTTAGGAGTGGCAAAACAACCTGCCTTTCTCATATATATAGGCAGATGGATAGATATAGATCGTTATTTTGCGTCTGAGCATGGTTGGAGGAAGATTTTTTGGCAGTCTAAGCGGAAGTGTTTAAAAGGGAAAATAATGGTTATAAATGATTGCTCCAGTAAAAAGAATCATACGAAGGAGATTGAAACATGGTACAATAAAAATTGTGAAAAAAGAAGAGGGGGATTGTAGATGAAGACAACCATTGGCGTCTTATACGGCGGAAAATCGCCTGAACATAAAGTATCACTGCAAACAGCTATGGCGGTGATGAATGCTATTGATCAAACAAAATTCGATGTCATTCCCATTTATATCACCAAAGAGGGACAATGGGCCAAAGGAGAAAAACTGACAAGTCCTGTTCAAGATATAAAGCAGTTGGAAATGAAGCCAGAGGCAAAAGAAATTTTGCCTGTCGCTTTAAATCAAGCGCCAGTTTCGGCGATCAGCAGCGAGCGTCAGGAGGAAGAAACCATTGATGTGATTTTTCCTCTGCTGCATGGACCAAATGGCGAGGACGGAACGGTGCAAGGCTTGCTTGAACTATTAAATCTTCCTTATGTAGGGAATGGTGTGCTAGCGTCAGCAGTGGGAATGGATAAAGTCATTATGAAGAACTTATTTGCGCAAGCTGGATTACGTCAAGTGAAGTATGTGGCGTTTTTGAGAAAAGAGTGGACGCAAGATGAAAAAAAGGCTTATGATAAAGTAGAAAGAGAGCTTGGTTACCCTTGCTTTGTCAAGCCAGCTAACGCCGGATCGAGCGTAGGCATCACGAAATGCAAAAAACGCGAAGATCTCGAAGCAGCTTTTGCTGAAGCGTTTCAGTATGATCGCAAAATTATTGTAGAGGAAGCCATTATCGGTCGTGAAGTAGAAATCGGAGTTATTGGAAATGATAACCCAATATGCTCTGTAGTTGGCGAAATTGTTCCGAAAAAGGAATTTTACGATTATCAAGCTAAATATGAGGACGGAAATACGGAACTTATTATTCCTGCTGATATTACAGAAGAACAATATCAAACCATTCAACAAATGGCGATTGCCGCTTTCAAAGCGCTTGATCTTTCGGGACTTGTAAGGGCTGATTTCTTTTTAGCGGCAGACGGAACGGTGTATATTAACGAGATTAATACGATGCCGGGATTTACTCCATTTAGCATGTTCCCGCTTCTTTGGAAGCACACCGGCGTTTCTTATTCGGAGCTGATTGAAAAGCTCGTTCAGCTGGCGATTGAGCGGCATGAAGAAAAGCAAACGATCACATATACGTTTTAAATGATACAATGAAGGAATGAAGGGGATTTACAATGATTGTTCGCACATTGCGCGCTGTTGAAGAAATGGTAGATGGAAACGGCCTTGCCGAGTCTTTTTATGATACAGCGATCAAAGGTGTTTCGACAGATACGAGAACGATTCAGCCGGGAAATTTATATATTCCACTGAAAGGTGCGAATTTTAACGGCCATGCTTTTGTAGCAGACGCGTTTGCGAAAGGAGCAAGCGCAGCGCTTTGGGAAAAAAATGAAGCGAATCCGCCGACCAATGTTCCGCTTATTTTTGTCGATGACACATTGCAAGCCTTGCAGCAGCTGGCCAACCGTTACCGGAAACAACTGGCTGTAAAAGTAGTCGGCATCACAGGCAGCAATGGAAAGACAACAACAAAGGATATGGTCTATGGTCTATTGGCTTCGACCTATAAAGTGCAAAAAACAGAAGGAAATCTTAACAATCATATTGGAGTGCCACTGACGCTTCTTCGTTTAAAAGAAGATACCGAAATAGCGGTTGTCGAAATGGGCATGAGCAATTTTGGCGAGATTGAGCTTTTGTCCAAGATCTCTGAGCCTAGTGTGGCCATTATTACAAATATCGGAGAATCTCATTTACAAGAGCTAGGCTCACGTGACGGCATTGCTCGCGCAAAACTGGAAATCGTTTCTGGTTTACAGTCTGATGGTGTGTTTGTCTATTACGGAGATGAGCCGCTTCTGCAAACAAGAGTGAAAAATATAAAGCGGCCTTTGCGTATGGTCACATTTGGACAAAAAATAGCGAATGACTACTATCCAACCGACATTTCATTGGAGGTGAACGGCACCTCATTTACCGTGAATCAGGCACCAGATTATCGTTTATTCCTTCCAATTTTAGGGCGTCACCACGTATATAATGCGCTGGCGGCGATTTCGGTGGCGCGTCTGTTTCATGTCAGCTGGGAAGCCATTCAAGCGAGTTTGGCTGAGCTGCAAATGACGAAAATGCGTATGGAAATCATCAAAGCCGTCAATGGGGCTACGATGATTAATGATGCGTATAACGCTAGCCCAACTTCTATGAAAGCAGCATTAGAGCTGCTGTTCGAATTGACGGGATATGAGAAAAAAATCGCCGTGTTAGGCGATATGCTGGAGCTTGGTGATCAAGAAATTGAGTTTCATCAACAAATTGGCCGGATGCTTCAGTCTGAAAAGCTTGATTACGTATTGACGTATGGCAAGCGCGCTGGACATATTGCGCTCGCCGCTCAACACTCGTTTCCAAGCGGCCGTGTTCAAGCGTATGACGATAAGCAAGCGTTGGCCAGGGATCTGCGTTCCATTGTTTCGGCCCGCGATCTCATTTTGTTTAAAGCGTCAAGAGGAATGAGATTAGAAGATATCATCCGTGACTTACAAGCGTAAGGTGTTGGAGGATACGAAATGCGTATGCCTCCCCCTTTCTTTTTGTTGGGGGTGATGGCGGTTGATTGGCTGCTTGTGTATTCACGGCTTTACGGGAGGACCCTATGAGGTTGAGCCGCTTGCTCGTTATGTGCAAGAACAGACCAATTGGCTTGTCGAATTAACGATCTTGCCTGGGCATGGTGAAACGCTTCAGCTAAAAGGAATAATGTACGACCAATGGCTTGCGGCCGCAGAAGCAGATTTGCAGCGTGTAATGAAAAAGTGTGAGATCGTTTATCTGGTCGGCTTTTCAATGGGAGGGGTAATTGCTGCTTATTTAGCAGCGAAATATCCAGTGGGCAAAGTTGTCCTGCTAAGCCCTGCTTTTTATTATATCAATCCTAAGCAGATGCTTCAGGAGATCAGTGGAATGATTCATGCTGGTTTACAGCGGCAATTGCAAGAACATCCGGTATTTGTCCGTTATAAAAAGAAAATCGTTGCAACACCGCTAACTGCGGCGATGGAGTTTCGCAAATTAGTCAGCAAAGTTCGCCCGCAGCTTGCCGATGTACGCGTTCCAATCTTGATTGTCCAAGGAAGCCTAGATGAGATTGTGCCCGTAAAAAGCGCTCAGTATGTATATACAATGGTAGGATCCACGAAAAAGAAATTATTATTTTTGCCTTCATCGCGTCATCAAGTTTGTTACGAACCTGATCGCCATGCGCTGTTTGAAGCGGTCGTGCATTTTTTACAGGAAGATCTTTGAAAATGGTATTTATTGCACAAGAGGTATAGAAATGGTATGATAAATTCCATAATGTCCAAGGCCCATCTTTCCCTTGGAAAGAACGGTTTTGAATAGTTTAAGGAAGTAAAAGGAGAATGAATAGAATTGACAACATTTCAAGAGTTAGGATTAAGTAATGAATTAATGAGAGCCATAAGTCGAATGGGGTTTGAAGAAACCACTCCGATTCAAGCAGAGACCATTCCATTAAGCCTGCAAAATAAAGATGTGATTGGGCAGGCACAAACCGGGACAGGAAAAACGGCCGCGTTCGGTATTCCGTTAATTGAAAAAATAAATCCAAAAACGGACGTGATTCAAGGGCTTGTCGTTGCTCCGACTCGCGAGCTTGCCATTCAAGTATCTGAAGAGCTCTATAAAATTGGAGCGGTCAAACGTGTCCGTATTCTTCCAATTTATGGAGGACAGGATATCGAACGACAAATTCGCGCATTGAAGAAACGCCCGCATATTATTGTTGGAACACCAGGAAGAATCATCGATCATATCAATCGCAAAACGATTCGTCTAGATCATGTGCATACCGTTGTGTTAGATGAAGCAGATGAAATGCTGAACATGGGATTTGTTGATGATATTGAAGCGATTTTAAGCCATGTGCCGACGAAAAGGCAGACGCTTCTTTTTTCAGCAACGATGCCTGAGCCTATTCGCCGCATTGCGGAGCGCTTCATGGACAATCCGCAGCTTGTCAAAGTTAAAGCTAAAGAAATGACGGTTCCCAATATTGAGCAATACTATCTAGAAGTTCAAGAAAAAAGAAAATTTGATATTTTAACAAGGCTGCTGGATATTCAAGCGCCGGAGCTGGCGATTGTATTTGGCCGTACGAAACGGCGAGTGGATGAGCTGGCCGAAGCGTTGAATTTGCGCGGTTATGCTGCTGAAGGAATCCATGGAGATTTAAGCCAAGCGAAGCGGCTGTCCGTGCTGCGCAAATTTAAAGAAGGAGCAATTGAAATTTTAGTAGCGACTGATGTAGCAGCACGCGGGCTAGATATTTCCGGCGTTACACACGTGTATAACTTTGACATTCCGCAGGATCCAGAAAGCTATGTTCATCGCATCGGCCGTACAGGCCGTGCCGGAAAAACAGGAATGGCCATGACATTTGTGACGCCTCGCGAAACAGGACAGCTGCACAATATTGAAAAAACAACAAAACGCAAAATGGAACGGATGCGGCCGCCGACGCTCGACGAAGCGCTAGAAGGGCAGCAGCGAATTGCAATTGAGAAGCTCTTGGCTGTTGTGGAAAGCGAGAATTTATCGTTTTACAAGCGAGCTGCCGAGGAGCTTTTAGAAGAGCATGATTCCGTTTCTCTTGTAGCCGCTTGTATCAAAATGTTGACAAAGGAGCCAGATACAACACCGGTAATGCTGACGGAAGAGCCGCCGCTGCCAGCCAAAAAAGAGAAAAAGCGGATCAATCGCAAAGGCGGACAGCCAAAAGGGGCTGCGCGAAGCCCGCAATCGAAAAAGCGGCGCGTGGCGCGATAAGAAAAAAAACGATGCGAAAGGCATCGTTTTTTTGTTCCCGTAAGCCCGGAAGTTGTGCTAAGGATGATAGGGGTTGGGATGAGAAGCGATGAAAGGGGCGATGATGGCTCCGCTTAAAAATCCGAAAAAATGTGCAATAATGTTTAGGTTGGCTCCTGTCAGCGTGACGACAAACCCAATCAGCAATATAGCGAAAATGATATGAGCGTGCGGTCTTTGAATAATGTGTTGATGAAAAAAAGCAAGGTAGCTGTAAATGCCAAATAGACTAAAAACGGCTCCTGAAGCCCCAAGGTGAGTGTACATGGGAGGTGCAAGGAAGAGAGTGGCGATATTGGCCAATATTCCGCCGCCGATGTAAGCTAAGAAAAATCTCCATTTGCCAAGAATTTTTTCCAAGGCAGGTCCAAATAGGATCAGCGAGACGGAGTTCACCAGCATGTGTACAAGGTGAACGTGTAAGAAAAGAGGGGTTATGAGCCGCCAGTATTCCCCTTTAAAAATAACGAGATTGAAGCCAATAAGTGCCTTTAACAAATTGTTAGAGAAGGAGCCAGGAATTAAAAAAATCAGAAAGAAAACGATGTGGATGAGAACAAGGAATGAAACGATTGGATAAAGCCGGAAAAATGTAGATGGATTTTCCGTGCGAACAAACATAAAACCGCCCCTCTTTTTAAGCTGTTGGTTTAAACGTAGCGACGATCGATTGAAAAACCAAATATGCTGATCATGGTTGGTGCAACGATGAATATAAAAAATAAATAACGTTTGCATGGAAGTCATGTTTAAGCTATATGGATCAGGAATATTCGAATGGTTGTTTATTAAAAATGTATGTATGGAACAGAAAGGATAGAAGAAAATGATTGCAGGAATCGGAATTGATATTGTCGAGCTGGATCGAATTCAAAAGCTAATAGAGCAAAATGAAAAATTTGTGCAGCGTATTTTAACGAAAAAAGAGAAAGCGATTTTTGATTCGTTGTCAAACGAACGAAAAGTCGAGTTTTTGGCCGGAAGATTTGCCGCAAAGGAAGCATATGCAAAAGCGATGGGAACAGGGATTGGAAAAAACGTTTCGTTCCAAGATGTGGCTTTTATTAATAATGAAAAGGGCAAGCCAGAAGCCGTTGTGACACTGGAAGGACACTATATCCATGTCTCCATTTCCCATAGTCGTGATTATGCAGTGGCCCAAGTAATTATCGAGCGCTTGTCATGCTAGTCTGCATATTTGCCCGTATGGTCTCATATATTGGTAATGCAAAAAGGAGTCATGCTCCTAATGTTGATATGAGACAAAGGGGTTGAAAAAATGAGGAAACATTTGGTTAGCGCATTGCTTGGCATTGTTCTGCTTTTGGGGCTAGCAGGATGCGGTGCGAAATCACAAGAAGATGTTGTTAAAGCGCTTGATGAAAAAATGGACGAAGTCTCCAGCTACCAAGCCACAGCCAAGTTAACGCTCAAGACGGGAGCGGAGCCGCAAGTGTATGATGTAGAAATTTGGTATAAGCAACCACATTATTACCGCGTGAGTTTAAAAAATGACGAGAAAAACCAAAATCAGATGATTTTACGCAACGACGAAGGGGTTTTTGTGATTACTCCAGCGTTGAACAAAAGCTTTCGCTTCCAAAGCGATTGGCCGAAAAACACAAGCCAAGCCTATTTGTATGAATCGTTAGTGAAGGATATTTTAAGCGACAAAAAAGCAAGCTTTAAAGCGAAAGGCGATCACTATGTGTTTGAAACGAAAACGAATTATCCAAACAGTCAAGTGATTCCGAAGCAAGAAATTACTTTAAACAAAAAGGACTTAGCTCCTGTGTCAGTCAAAGTGATGGATACGGATATGAAAGCATTGCTTACTGTACAATTTTCCAAAATTGAATTTAATAAGAAATTTGACAAAAACGCATTTGATACAACGAAAAATATGACAGGAGCACGTTTAGAAGTACCGACGATGGCCAAAGGGGAAAATGAAGCTGCGGAAGTAATGTACCCGATTAACATGCCGACAGGTGTTGAACAAATCGACGAAAAGGAAATCGCAACGAAGGACGGAAAACGGGTGATTATGACGTTTGGCGGCAAAAAATCATTTACTCTTATCCAAGAGGCAGCTCAAGCCTTACCGACATTCGGTTCATCCGCACTTGTCAATGGTGAGCCAGTGGACTTAGGATTTGCTATCGGGGCACTCACAGATCATTCACTCACATGGACATATAAAGGAATTGAATTTATGATCGCTTCCGAAGACTTAACAAAGGACGAAATGGTGATGATTGCTCAGTCTGTCCAAGGAAAAGAAGCGAAATAGAAAAAATGCACAGGCTCAAAAATTCAAGAGAGCCTGTTTTTTATTATTTTTGTTCCATCATGCGGTGTTTTGCTAGATTACAAGGCCAACAAAGTCAGTCGATTTTATCTGACCCCATGGTTAAAAATATCTTTAGTTGACATCATAAAAATAAAAGACAATAATTTTTTATATAACTGGAAATAGAGGAAGTGGACTACACGATGATACATTCGTTTCATAGAGACACTTGGGCGGAAGTCGATTTGGATGCTATTTTCCATAACGTTACGTCATTGCGCGCCTTTTTAGGAGAGCAGACAGAAATTATGGCTGTTGTGAAAGCGAATGCGTATGGGCATGGCGATGTCCAAGTGGCCAGAACCGCGTTGGAAGCGGGGGCTTCGTATTTGGCCGTAGCTTTTTTAGATGAAGCGCTTGCGCTGCGAAAAAAAGGAGTGGGCGCCCCGATCCTTGTATTAGGCGCGGTTCGCCCTGAAGACATTAACTTAGCCGCTCGCGAACAAATTACGCTCACCGTATTTCAGAAAGAATGGCTGGAAAAAGCCAAAAATTTGTTTACAGAGAAACAGCCGGTTTCTTTTCATTTAAAAATGGATACCGGAATGGGCAGAATTGGCGTGAAAGAGGAAGAAGAAACAAAACAAATTGTTGCGATGATTGAAGAGCATCCGTTTTTTTTATTAGAAGGAGTATACACCCATTTTGCCACTGCCGATGAATTAGATACACAATACTTTTCATTTCAATACGAGAAATTTTTACGCATGCTTGAATGGCTCCCTTATTTGCCAAAGCGGGTCCATTGTGGAAACAGCGCGACAAGCTTGCGCTTCCCTGATAAAGTATTCAATATGGTTCGTTTCGGGATTGCGATGTATGGTTTGTCTCCTTCGATAGACATGAAGCCGCTCTTGCCTTTTTCATTAAAGGAAGCGTTTTCGCTCCATAGCCGCATTGTTCATGTAAAATGCTTGCGCCCAGGGGAAAAAGTGAGCTACGGCGCCACCTATACAGCGGAAGAGGAAGAATGGATTGGAACGGTGCCGATTGGATATGCAGACGGATGGATCAGAAAATTGCAAAACTTCCATGTGCTCGTAAATGGAAGAAAGGTGCCGATTGTAGGGCGGATTTGCATGGATCAAATGATGATTCGTCTGCCGGAACAAGTACCGGTTGGCACGAAAGTCACATTGATCGGCAAGCAAGAAGCTGCTCAGGTAACAATAGATGATGTGGCCAAGTATGTAGGAACGATCAGCTACGAGATCCCTTGTACAATAAGTTATCGCGTTCCCCGTATTTTTTTAAAAAAGAAGAGTATAATGGAAGTGAGAAATGTTGTTTTAGATGGCAACGGCTGCTCATAAATAAAAATTTCTCTGTCATCGCCAGAGAAAACCGAATTTGGCTTTGCATCTCCCTTGTTTAATGATATTATAAAGTGGGAGTAAGTATTATAAATGGGAGCGGACTATTTGGCTATAGTTTCCTGGAGGTGTATGTTCATGTCTGAATCGAGCGCAACAACAGAAATCGTCGTTCGCTTACCCCAAGCATTGTTGACTGAGTTAGATGGTCTTGTCAAGCAAGAAAACGGTAATCGAAACGACCTCATTTACCAAGCGACTAAAATGTACATTCGTGAACGAAAAAAGCGGCACATTCGCGAGGCGATGAGACGCGGTTACATGGAAATGGCGAAAATCAACTTGTCGATTGCATCGGAAGCGTTTCTTGCGGAATATGAAGCCGACCATACCGTTGAACGTTTAGTTAGCGGGGGGTAATGCTTTGATTGTTAAGCGTGGCGACGTTTATTTCGCGGACCTTTCCCCGGTAGTTGGTTCGGAGCAAGGAGGCGTGCGTCCGGTATTAGTTATTCAAAACGACATCGGAAATCGGTTTAGTCCAACAGTTATTGTGGCAGCTATAACAGCGCAGATCCAGAAAGCCAAATTGCCCACCCACGTGGAAATTGATGCGAAACGGTATGGATTTGAACGAGATTCCGTCATTCTTTTAGAGCAAATTCGTACGATTGACAAACAAAGGCTCACGGACAAGATTACGCACTTAGATGACGAAATGATGGATAAAGTAGATGAGGCGCTCCAAATCAGTCTAGGGCTCATTGATTTTTAAAGGGGAATACGGTCTGTCTATCTAAATAGCTCGAATATGGAGAATCCGTAGAAAATAGCTGCATCATTTGTAGCTATTTTTATTTTTTGGTAAAATGACCATTATTACATAGTTGGGGGTTAGGAACTTTGGTGACTACAGAAACGCTTATCGGAATCATTGCTGAAGAGCTGCGCTTATCTGTTCAGCAGGTGCGCAATGTGATTTCTCTTTCAGAGGAAGGCAATACGGTTCCGTTTATTGCTCGCTATCGAAAAGAAATGACAGGTGCGTTAGACGAGGTGCAAATTCGCGAAGTGCTCGAGAAATGGAGCTACCTGCAAAACCTTGAAAAGCGGAAGGAAGAAGTGTTGCGCCTGATTGATGAGCAAGGAAAATTAACAGAAGAGCTTAAAGGCGCGATTCAAAAAGCGGTAAAGCTGCAAGAAGTAGAAGATTTGTACCGGCCGTACAGACAAAAAAGAAGAACGAAAGCGACCATCGCAAAGGAAAAAGGTCTTGAACCTCTAGCAGAATGGCTGTTTACATGCCCCATGAGCCCGCTTCCAGAAGAAAAAGCAGCAGCATTCATGGATCCTGAAAAAGAAGTGTACACAGTGGATGACGCACTTCAAGGAGCAAAGGATATTATCGCTGAACAGATTTCTGATAACGCTGCTATTCGCCAATGGATTCGTACACAGACTTGGAACAAAGGTATCATTGTATCGACTGCAAAAGAGGTCGAGAAAGATGAAAAAAATGTATACGAAATGTATTATCAGTACGAAGAACCGGTACATAAAATTGTTCCTCATCGAATTTTAGCGTTAAATCGCGGTGAAAAAGAAAATGTGCTTCGCATTTCTATTCAGGCGCCTGTTGCGGATATTATAGAGTATATGAAAGCCCAAACAATAGTGAATGCACAGTCTAAAGCAGCTTTTTATATAATTGAAGCGATCGAAGATGGATATAAACGTTTGATTGAACCGTCCATTGAACGGGATATACGAAATGAACTCACAGAGCGAGCGGAGGAAAGAGCCATCCACATTTTCGCAGAAAATTTGCGCAATCTTTTGCTTCAACCTCCATTAAAAGGAAAAATAGTACTGGGAGTGGATCCTGCCTATCGGACAGGTTGCAAGCTGGCCGTGGTAGATGAAACAGGTAAGCTATTAAAGATTGATGTGATCTATCCTCATCCTCCACAATCGAAAATGGATGAAGCACGTGAAAAAATGTTGCGTATTATTCAGGAATATGGTGTACAAATGGTCGCGGTTGGAAATGGGACGGCCTCGAGGGAAACAGAACAATTTGTAGCTGATACGTTGAAACAGCTCCCACAAGAGATTTTTTATTTAATTGTTAATGAAGCAGGAGCAAGCGTATACTCTGCTTCGGATTTAGCGCGGAGAGAATTTCCTGATTTGCAAGTAGAGGAAAGAAGCGCGGTTTCCATTGCCCGGCGTGTTCAGGATCCTCTTGCCGAACTTGTAAAGATTGACCCAAAATCGGTCGGAGTCGGCCAATATCAGCACGATGTTTCGCAAAAAAAACTAGAAGAATCGTTGCGCTTTGTGGTAGAGACTGTTGTTAACCAAGTTGGAGTAAATGTCAATACCGCTTCTGTTTCTCTTTTGCAATATGTATCAGGCCTATCTAAGTCTGTTTCTGAGAATATTGTCAAAAGAAGAGAAGAACAAGGTAAGTTCAAAAACCGCAATGAGCTAAAAACGATTCCACGGCTTGGCGCCAAAACGTATGAGCAGTGTATCGGTTTTCTGCGAATCGTAGATGGGAATGAGCCATTAGACAGAACGCCTATTCATCCTGAACGATATGCTGAGGTAAAAAAATTGCTTCAAGGAATTGGATTTACGGCAGATGATATCGGCAGTGATGCTCTTCGCCGGGCTTTACAGTCCATTCCGATAAAGGAAACAGCAGAAACACTTGGTATCGGAGAGCTTACACTAAAGGATATTGTCGATGCCTTAATCCGTCCTGAGCGAGATCCACGTGATGAATTGCCTAAGCCGTTACTGCGAAAAGATATTTTAAAAATGGAAGATCTGCAAAAAGGAATGGAGCTGGAGGGAACCGTCCGCAATGTTGTCGATTTTGGTGCATTCGTTGATATTGGAGTAAAGCAAGACGGGCTTGTCCATATTTCTAAGCTAAGCAAGCGATATGTAAAGCATCCGCTTGACGTAGTAGCGGTAGGTGAAGTGGTCAAGGTTTGGGTGGAAAGTGTCGATGTTTCCAAAGGGAGGATTTCGTTATCGATGCTTCCATTGGAGCAATAGAAAAGCTTTCATTATGTTTTTGTCGCAAAATAAGGGAAGCTTGAAATCCAGCTTCCAACGGGGGAGAACTCCACCATTAGAAAGCCAGTCCATATATTTAGCTTTTCGTCATGCATCCGCTTGACGAAGTCTGAACAACGCCGCTTTCAGTTCCGTTGATGGTTCTGGGAAGCGGCGTTGTCTGGACACCGTTCAAAATAAGCTCTATATTGATACAAATGTTACCATCTCCAGTTTATCAATAAGTGGTATTAACGCTTTTTTGAAATAGCCTCTTTCTTTTGGTAGAAAAACCAGCACTGGTTTAATAATTTTATTTGATAGCGATTTTTCTCATAATAAGCTCGGCGCATTTGATTTTTTAACCATGTCGGCATAGGAAATACCTCCATTTTGAAAAAAGGTAGTATATAATCTATGTATTAAGAAGTCGTCCTGTGCTACAGAAGGTGAAAAGAAAATGGAGCAAAATGAATTACAGAAGC
>NZ_CP047158.1:335000-360000 GCF_009834045.1 Anoxybacillus sp. PDR2
CGAAAGGCGTAGGCGATGGACAACAGGTAGAGATTCCTGTACCACCTCCTCACCGTTTGAGCAATGGGGGGACGCAGGAAGGTAGGGTGAGCAGGCTGCTGGAATAGCCTGTCCAAGCGGTTAGGCTGCCAGATAGGCAAATCCGTCTGGCGTCAAGGCTGAGCCGTGATGGCGAGGGAATCAAAGTACCGAAGTCCCTGATCCTCCACTGCCAAGAAAAGCCTCTAGCGAGGTGAGAGGTGCCCGTACCGCAAACCGACACAGGTAGGCGAGGAGAGAATCCTAAGGTGCGCGGGAGAACTCTCGTTAAGGAACTCGGCAAAATGACCCCGTAACTTCGGGAGAAGGGGTGCTCTCTTGGGTGTTGAGCCCGAGAGAGCCGCAGTGAAAAGGCCCAAGCGACTGTTTAACAAAAACACAGGTCTCTGCGAAGCCGAAAGGCGAAGTATAGGGGCTGACACCTGCCCGGTGCTGGAAGGTTAAGGGGAGCGCTTAGCTCAAAGCGAAGGTGCGAACCGAAGCCCCAGTAAACGGCGGCCGTAACTATAACGGTCCTAAGGTAGCGAAATTCCTTGTCGGGTAAGTTCCGACCCGCACGAAAGGTGTAACGACTTGGGCACTGTCTCAACGAGAGACCCGGTGAAATTATAGTACCTGTGAAGATGCAGGTTACCCGCGACAGGACGGAAAGACCCCGTGGAGCTTTACTGCAGCCTGATATTGAATTTTGGTACGTCATGTACAGGATAGGTGGGAGACCGAGAAGCCAGGACGCCAGTCTTGGCGGAGTCGCCCTTGGGATACCACCCTTGTCGTACTGAAGTTCTAACCCGCACCCCTGATCGGGGTGGGAGACCGTGTCAGGTGGGCAGTTTGACTGGGGCGGTCGCCTCCCAAAGAGTAACGGAGGCGCCCAAAGGTTCCCTCAGAATGGTTGGAAATCATTCGAAGAGTGTAAAGGCAGAAGGGAGCTTGACTGCGAGACCTACAAGTCGAGCAGGGACGAAAGTCGGGCTTAGTGATCCGGTGGTTCCGCATGGAAGGGCCATCGCTCAACGGATAAAAGCTACCCCGGGGATAACAGGCTTATCTCCCCCAAGAGTCCACATCGACGGGGAGGTTTGGCACCTCGATGTCGGCTCATCGCATCCTGGGGCTGTAGTCGGTCCCAAGGGTTGGGCTGTTCGCCCATTAAAGCGGTACGCGAGCTGGGTTCAGAACGTCGTGAGACAGTTCGGTCCCTATCCGTCGCGGGCGCAGGAAATTTGAGAGGAGCTGTCCTTAGTACGAGAGGACCGGGATGGACGCACCGCTGGTGTACCAGTTGTCCTGCCAAGGGCACCGCTGGGTAGCTATGTGCGGAAGGGATAAGCGCTGAAAGCATCTAAGCGTGAAGCCCCCCTCAAGATGAGATTTCCCATTGCATAAGCAAGTAAGATCCCTCGAAGATGACGAGGTAGATAGGTCCGAGGTGGAAGCGTGGCGACACGTGCAGCTGACGGATACTAATCGATCGAGGACTTAACCAATACGAAAAGCGGAGCAAGCTCGCTTGCATCCATAGGGCGTTCAAGCTTCTGACGGACAAGTCAGGAGACTTGGACAGAAGAAGCGGAAACGACCGTAGGATGCAGCTTGCGGAACTAGACAATACGAAAAGCGGAGCTAGACATCAAGAAAAGCACCGCCTATCCTTTCTTCTCTGAATCTGTTATCTAGTTTTGAAGGAGCCATCCTTCGAATAGTCTAGTGACGATGGCGGAGAGGTCACACCCGTTCCCATCCCGAACACGGAAGTTAAGCTCTCCAGCGCCGATGGTAGTTGGGGCTAACGCCCCTGCAAGAGTAGGACGTTGCTAGGCTATCCTTTGTTTTTTATAAATGTTGTTTGAATGATTTTATTGCCGCGGGGTGGAGCAGTCTGGTAGCTCGTCGGGCTCATAACCCGAAGGTCGCAGGTTCAAATCCTGCCCCCGCAACCAAAACAAAATGGTCCCGTAGTGTAGTGGTTAACATGCCTGCCTGTCACGCAGGAGATCGCGGGTTCGAGTCCCGTCGGGACCGCCATTGCTAGCGAAACAATGGGTTTCGTGTTTTTTTATGCCTTTTTCTGCTTTTTCACCCATTCCCCCTTTTTGATGAATAGAACCATTTTATTAACATCCTTAAGAATCCGAACTCTTAAGGATGTTTTATCTTTATTTGTCTCATGCAATATACTACACGGTATCATGAGCTTATCAGTAACCAGTAACATGTCTACCAGCCGCAAGAGTATCCCTGCAAATCCCATATAGACAGTGAAGAAGCTTTAGCTGAGGGCGTAAAAAAGATTTCTTACCATTACCAATATTTCTACTCTGATGACCAAAGCCCCTCTTGCTAACAAAATAAGTTTCTCTTTTTAGCGTCTATCATCTATCCAACACTGGAATCGGAAAGCGTTCAACAAACAAATTTCTGCTGATATCATAAGAAAGTAGCACCAGTTTACCGGAATGTGATACAATTTCAAGCGCAGGCAATAAAATTTAGTTAATGGTAGAACAAGCAGTTATAATCAAGTTTAAATCAGGTACGTTGGTTCACCAAAAGAAACTCTCTCAAGTTTTCTTTTTGATTAGTCTGCCAAATTGCTTAGCGATTAGACATGATTTCATATTCCTAACATAAATGTTGAACAACTTACTGAAAAATAAATCGACCTGTGGGGATATTGTTGAAGGAAATCCATATTTCTGTTGGGTACGTGAAAATGGCAAACAATGATTAAAGTTAGGTGACAGATGATGGCGATTTATGAATTAGTTATGCACTCAGCCGAGGAAACCATGGAATTTGCTGTTAGGCTGTCAGAACAATTGCAGCCAAAAGATGTGATTGCCTTAGAAGGAGATTTAGGAGCAGGAAAAACAACGTTTACGAAAGGGCTAGCTAAAGGGCTAGGCATTACGCGAGCCGTCAGCAGTCCGACTTTTACGATCGTCAAGGAATATAAAGGACGTCTCCCGCTTTATCATATGGATGTATACCGTTTGGAGGATACGTTTGAAGACTTGGGGTTCGACGAGTATTTTGAAGGTGATGGCGTTACCGTGATCGAATGGGCTCATTTGATTAAGCCCCAGCTTCCTGATGAATTATTGTATATCCATCTTTATCATCATGGAGATCAGGAAAGAAAAATGGTATTGGAACCCATTGGAAAACGATATGAACAGTTATGCAAGGAGATTATAGAGGGATGAAAGTATTAGCGATTGATACATCGAATGCTGCTTTGGGCGTTGCCTTAGTGGAAGGTTCGGTCGTTAAAGGGGAAATCCTCACAAATATCAAAAAGGATCATTCCACCCGCTTAATGCCCGCTGTCCAACTGTTATTGGAAAATTGCCAAGTTACACCTCAAGAACTCGATTTAATTGTTGTAGCGAAGGGACCAGGCTCTTATACAGGTGTACGCATTGGTGTTACAGTTGCCAAAACGTTAGCCTGGTCATTGAATATTCCGATTGTAGGGGTATCTAGCCTTGAAGTGCTCGCTGCCAATGGACATTATTTTAATGGGTTGATTTGCCCTTTATTTGACGCAAGAAGAGGGCAAATTTATACAGGGTTGTATCGTTATCATGGTAATCAGCTAGAATGTGTAGAAAGCGACCGAATTGTGCTATCAAGTGGATGGGCGCAATGGTTGCGGGAAAAACAGGAGCCAGTTTTATTTTTGGGCGGAGATGTTGCTCTCCATCAAGATATATTAACAGGGGTGCTCGGTTCATTAGCAGTGTTTGGCCCACCAGCGTTACAATTGCCGCGTCCAAGCGAATTGGCTTTTTTGGGGATGAATAGAACATCAGAGGATGTTCACTCATTTGTCCCTAATTATGTGCGCTTAGCTGAAGCGGAAGTTAATTGGCTTGCTAGGCAGAAGGAGCAAGAAAGCCATGGAAATTAATTTTCGGATGATGACGTTAAATGATATCGATGGTGTACTAGCGATCGAAAAGGCGTCATTTACGCTTCCGTGGAGCCGTGAAGCATTTTATAATGAGCTTGTTCACAATCAATATGCGAAGTATGTCGTCATGGAGCATAATGGGCATATGATTGGTTATTGTGGGATGTGGGTTGTTATTGACGAAGCGCATATTACCAATGTGGCTGTATTACCGGAGTATCGCGGTAAAAAGTTAGGCGAAGCGCTTATGAGAATGATGATGGAAATGGCTAGACAGCTGGGGGCGATAACGATGACGCTGGAGGTGCGTGTTTCCAATCATGTCGCACAGTCATTGTATCGAAAGCTCGGATTTTTAAATGGAGGCATTCGGAAGAAATATTATCCAGATAATCAAGAAGATGCTCTTGTAATGTGGGTGAAATTAAGATGAACAAAGATGTATATGTACTTGGAATTGAAACAAGCTGTGATGAAACAGCTGCAGCTATAGTGAAAAATGGAAAAGAAATCATGGCGAATGTGGTGGCTTCGCAAATTGAAAGCCATAAGCGATTTGGCGGTGTTGTTCCAGAGGTAGCCTCACGTCACCATGTGGAGCAAATTACCCTTGTGATCGAGAAAGCGATGCACGAAGCCAATCTATCTTTTGCAGAGTTAGATGCTATTGCAGTCACACAAGGGCCGGGGCTTGTCGGAGCTCTTTTAATTGGGGTAAATGCTGCCAAGGCGCTCGCTTTTGCGCATCAGCTGCCATTAGTCGCTGTGCATCATATCGCTGGGCATATTTATGCCAATCGTCTTGTGACGGAAATGAAGTTTCCGCTGCTGGCACTTGTTGTTTCTGGGGGGCATACAGAGCTTGTATATATGAAAGAGCATGGCTCATTTGAAGTGATTGGCGAAACAAGGGATGATGCAGCTGGAGAGGCGTATGACAAAGTAGCTCGAGCGTTGCGGTTGCCATATCCAGGGGGCCCGCACATCGATCGGTTGGCTCATGAGGGAAGAGCGACGCTCGATTTACCGAGAGCCTGGCTGGAGGACGGCTCATATGACTTTAGTTTTAGCGGGTTGAAATCGGCGGTCATTAATACGCTGCATAATGCCGAGCAACGAGGCGAAACAATAGAAATCCAAGATATGGCGGCAAGCTTTCAGGAAAGTGTCATCGATGTACTAGTCACCAAAACGATCAAAGCAGCTCAAGAATATCATGTGCGCCAAGTTTTGTTAGCTGGGGGAGTAGCGGCAAATCGAGGGCTCAGGACGGCGCTGGAACAGAAAATGGCCGAGCTGCAGGAGGTAGAGCTTGTCATTCCGCCGTTGTCTCTTTGTACGGATAATGCTGCGATGATTGCAGCAGCTGGAACGATATTGTTTGCACATGGAAAACGAAGCGAGCTATCGTTAAATGCTGATCCTGGTCTTGAATTGGAGTAAGACCAAAAATCCTCTGCGTAGTCAAGAGGATTTTTTTTGAGAAAATGTTTAGTTGTTAATATAATTATCCACATATTGTGGGTAATGTGGAAAACTTATCATGAATTAGGAATACCAAGTTATCTTTAACCACAATTTTTTGTGAGTATTTTTAGACTTTTTTGTGGATATTGTGGAAAATACGGTGAATAACTTAATTTAAAAGAAAAATTCTGTGTAAAAAAATGTGGATAGTTTTATTGGAGAATCCCCTTCTATTGCTTTTATAGCAATAGAAGGGGATCAAAATATTATAGTAAAAGTGTGTTAATCGACTAATAAACGATGTTAACAGTCTTTTCGATAAAGGCGGCTTGAAGATGGTGCAAAATGGTATAGGATCGTTATTGCTTTATTCAATGTTTATGATGGAGTCCGGGTCCCTTTATGTTCGGCTAGGGATGTATGGAGTTCTTCCCATTCTTCGATTAAGGCTTCTAAGGTTTCTTTCATCATTTCAATTTCTTTAGTGAGTTCTTGTGCCTTTTGAAAATCTCCATAGATTTCGGGATCGCATAATTGCTGTTCGCTCTCGCTGATGCTGTCTTCTAATTGACTAATTTCATTTTCAATTTCTTCAATTCGTTTTTTTCGTTGTCGTTCTAGTCTCTTTGTTTCCTTGTCGAGTTCGTATTGCTTCTTTATGGAAGCTCCTCCTTTATTATGCTTCCGTTGCTTCTCCTCTTCCTGAAGCTGCTTCAGTTCAAGCATTTCTGCTTTTTTATGAAGGTAATAATCATAATCTCCTAAATATTCAACGACTCCTTCTTGAGTGAGCTCGTACACTTTGGTAGCAATGCGGTTAATGAAATAACGGTCGTGCGATACAAAAAGAATGGTTCCGGGATAATCAATTAACGCGTTTTCGAGCACTTGTTTACTATCTAGATCCAAATGGTTAGTGGGCTCGTCTAAAATCAGGAAATTTGCTTTTTGCATCATGAGCTTGGCTAATGCCAGTCGTGCTTTTTCCCCGCCGCTTAATGCAAATACCGGCTTTAGAACGTCATCGCCAGAAAATAGAAAATTGCCTAATACGGTACGAATTTCTTTTTCTGTTTTTTGCGGATACTCATCCCAAAGCTCATCAAGCACTCGTTTATTTGATGATAAGTCTGCTTGATTCTGGTCATAATAGCCGATTTGTACGTTGGAGCCATACCGTAAGTTACCGTTTTGTATCTGGATTTTGTTTACAATTGCCTTAAGCAGTGTCGATTTTCCGATCCCGTTTGGTCCGACAAGGGCAATGCTATCGCCTTTAGTAATGCGGAATTGTACACCGCGGATCACAGGTTCATTAGGTGTATAACCAACGGAAAGGTTTTCGGCAATTAATACTTCATTTCCGCTTGGGCGCTCAATCTCAAAGGAAAAATTGGCTGATTTTTCTTCAGATATGGGTTTATCGATTCGTTCCATTTTTTCAAGCTGTTTACGGCGACTTTGTGCTCGTTTAGTTGTAGAAGCGCGAGCGATATTTCGTTGGATGAAGTCCTGTAACTTTGCCATTTCCTCTTGTTGTTTTTCATACAGCTTCCATTCGCGCTCAAGGTCTTCTGCTTTTTGCTGTAAATATTTACTGTAGTTTCCGATATATTTTTTTATGCTTGTCCGCGATAATTCATACACCTGTGTCACTACTTTGTCAAGAAAATAACGATCGTGCGAAACGATTAAAATAGCTCCTGGATATGTTTGCAAGTATTGCTCAAGCCATGTTAAAGTTTCGATATCTAAATGGTTTGTTGGTTCGTCCAAAATAAGAAGATCTGGTTTCATTAACAGCATTTTGCCCAGCGCCAAGCGGGTTCGTTGTCCACCGCTAAGCGATTGAACAAAAGTAGTGGTGTAATCATATTCAGAAAATCGCAGTCCATGCAAAACGGAACGAATGTCTGCTTCGTATTGGTATCCCCCTTGGTCTTTAAATTTTTCTTGCAGGATATCATATTCTTTTAGCAATTTATCGTAACGTTTTGGGTCTGCAAGAAGATCGGGATCTCCCATCTGCTGTTCCATTGTGCGCAGCTCTTGTTCCATTGCTTTTAATGGGGAAAACACGGTCATCATTTCCTCCCATATTGATAGGGTGGAATCGAGGCCGCTATCTTGGGCAAGATAACCGATCGTGACGTCTTTAGGTTTGATGATTTCCCCGCTGTCATATGACAGTTCGCCAGCCATGATTTTAAGTAGCGTTGATTTTCCCGCTCCGTTTCTTCCGACGAGAGCGATGCGGTCTTTTGACTGTATTTCTAATTTTATATTCGATAAAATAAGATCAGCGCCAAAATATTTAGAAAGTTGTCGTATTTGTAAAATGATCATTGTTTTTCACCTCTCGTTTTACTAGTGTATCGCAAGAGCTTTTACTTGGGCAATAAAACGAGTTAGAAAAGACAGACGGGAAAAAATAGTGTATAGTTTATAAGTGGAGGAGATATTATTGGCATCTTTTACGCATTTTAATGAACAAGGCCGCGCCAAAATGGTCGATATTACCGAAAAGGCGGATAGCGTGCGTGTGGCGGTGGCTCGGACAAGTATTACGGTGAGCCAGGAGATTTATGAAGGAATTGTCAGCCATTCTGTAAAAAAGGGAGATGTCCTTGCGGTTGCTCAAGTCGCTGGTATTATGGCGGCTAAAAAAACTGCTGATCTTATTCCCATGTGCCATCCTTTAATGTTAAAAGGAGTCGATATTCAATTCGAATGGAGGATGCATGAACAGAGCTGTGAGCTGATCATTACAGCGACTGTGAAAACGAAAGGGAGCACAGGGGTAGAGATGGAAGCCCTCACGGCTGCTTCGGTCTGTGCGCTTACGGTTTATGATATGTGCAAAGCGTTGGATAAAGGAATGGTGATTGGGCCAACATATCTCGTAGAAAAAGCCGGAGGGAAATCCGGACACTACCAGCGTAAAGCAAAGTAAGACGGTTTAAGTGAATGCGGGGGATTTATCATGAGCAATGAACAGCCGAAAATTCCACAGGCAACTGCTAAGCGATTACCACTATACTATCGTTTTTTAAAAAATTTATATGCTTCAGGAAAACAGCGAGTATCTTCAGCTGAATTAAGCGAAGCCGTTAAAGTCGATTCAGCAACCATTCGGCGTGATTTTTCTTATTTTGGGGCTCTTGGAAAAAAGGGTTATGGGTATAATGTTAGTTATTTATTATCGTTTTTTCGCAAGACGCTTGATCAAGATGAAATCACGGAAGTGGCGTTAGTCGGAGTCGGAAATCTAGGAACAGCATTTTTAAATTATAATTTTATGAAAAATAATAATACAAAGATCGTGATGGCTTTTGACGTCGATCAAGCAAAAGTAGGGACAGAAGTGGGTGGAGTGCCTGTTTATCACTTAAATCAACTGGAAGAACTCATCCATGAACAAATTTCTGTGGCGATTTTAACCGTTCCAGCGCATGCTGCGCAGTCTATTACGGATCGTCTTGTGCAGAAGGGAATCAAAGGCATTTTGAATTTCACTCCTGCACGCCTAAATGTGCCGGAAAACATCCGGGTGCATCATATTGATTTGGCCATTGAGCTACAGTCGCTTGTATATTTTTTAAAGAATTACCCATCTGAATCAAATGGAGTGAACTCATTGTGAAATATTTACTTATTTTGCTTGTTATTGTCTTATTGTTTGGGACGAAAAAACTTCCAGAGCTGGGGAAATCGCTCGGCCAGTCGCTAAAAGAATTTAAGAGTGCGACGAAGGGATTAACGGATGAAGAAGAAAACAACAAAAAAGCGTAACGATGAACGGTAGGATGGTTCCATATGAGCGATAAAGAAATGTCTGTATATGAACATCTTGGGGAATTAAGAAAACGATTGATTATTGTGCTGATTTTTTTTGCTATTGCTTTGACTGCCAGCTTCTTTCTTGTCGAGCCTGTGATTCGGTATTTGCAACAGGCTGATGAAGCAAGAGAGTTAACGATGAATGCCTTTCGATTGACCGATCCGATTAAAATTTATATGCAATTTGCATTTGTCATCGCTTTGATTATGACCGCACCGGTTTTGCTTTATCAAATTTGGGCCTTCGTCAGCCCTGGACTATACGAAAAAGAGAGAAAAGTGACACTTAGCTATATTCCATTGTCATTATTTTTATTTTTAAGCGGCATTAGCTTTGCCTATTTTGTTTTGTTTCCATTTGTCGTCCGTTTTATGCAAGACTTGGCGACAGATCTAGGCATCAATCAAGTAATTGGCATTAACGAATATTTTACGTTTTTGCTTCAGCTTGTATTGCCGTTTGGTGCGTTATTTCAATTGCCGGTGATCGTTATGTTTTTAACGCGTCTTGGGTTGATTACCCCTTTTTTACTGTCAAAAGGGAGAAGGTATGCGTATTTGCTTTTATTAATTGTAGCAGCGATCATAACCCCTCCAGATGTAATATCACAATTAATTGTAATGATTCCGTTGTCTTTTTTATATGAAGTGAGCATATGGATCTCAAGAATCGCCTATCGAAAAGTGCTTTTAGCGGAACAAGCAAGGGCTGACTTAAAATGAACGTCAGCCCTTTTTATTTTTGTTGATTTCGAATTCTAATATATAGGGTGATCAGTCGCAAAAATACACCGAAGTCTAAAGTGGCCAAGACCATTAAGGCAACGGTAGAGAAATTCCATATGCTCTCATGGGCGCTTTGAGTGGCTAAATAAGTGAATAAAGCCCCCATTAGAAAGTAGAACAACGCGGTGCTTAAAGGTGAAATTCTCATAATGAAAAGCCCCCAAATATAAATTGCATCTTGTCGGTTTCTTTTATGATTTGTTCGATATGATCAGCAAAGACGGTTTGCATCACGACAACGAACGTATTCATTGTCACATGAGCAAAGATCGGAACGAAAATACGCTTTGTTTTGGCATAAAGAAAAGCAAATGTAAATCCCATGGTTGAATACAGGAGAAGGTGTTCAAGCTCCATATGGACGACTGCGAACAATAAGGAACTAATCGTAGCCGCAATCAAGAAATTATACTTATTATACAGGGTGCCAAAGATAATTTTACGAAAAATCACTTCTTCTAGAATGGGCCCAATAACAGATGTGACGATCACAAGGGCCGGAGTGAGGCGAATAATTTCAATAATGGTTTTCGTATTTTCCGATCCTGCCTGAATGCCGAATAGACGATATTCAATATTGGCCGCAATGCCTTGGGCAAATAGCGCCAAAAAGAAGCCCCCAATCGCCCACACCCACGCGACAGATAATGGAGCACGATCGCGTTCATGGCGCTGCTTGATATCGTTGCGAAGGAAAAAGAGAACAAGAAAAAAGGTAATCGAAAAGCTGATGACGGCCCAATAGCCTGAGGCTGCTTCTACTGCATTATGAGAATGTGCTCCGACCCCAAGAAATACTAAGAGCGGGACGCCAGCTATACTAGATAGCTGCATGATGACATATGCTATAATGACATACCAATATTGCCGTTTCAATGGAAAATTCCCCTTTGCTAAAAAGTAATCGCTGCTTTTCGTATTGTAGCACATATTGGAGAAAAATAATGATTAAAATGTTTGAAATGGTAAGACAACAGGGGAGCGCGCTTTAGATGATTGAAGGATATAAAGCCAAGAATGTGGTAATCTTATGTTGGCGGAAAAGTTTTCAGTCTGTAAACGGAGCTGTATGATGAAGCTTTTCGTTATGAGATTTCGCCATGCTATTCGATTCATCAACGCTCGGTTAACGTTTTTAATTTTTCGTTTTGGTGGTCGAACTACGCTGCTTCACCAAACCATCAATGGCTTTAGCAACAATGTTGTTCGACCGGCTGACCGTTGAAATGCTTGCATGTGGACATCATTCGATTTATTTCATATTTCAAGTTGTTTGGATTAGACAATCCCCCTTTCCTAAGTAAAGGATAGGAAAAAAATTGAGCATAATCCACCAAAAAACCTCCCACCTCTACACAAAGTGTAGGTGAGGGAGGTTGATCTCCCATGAAAAATTCCCAGCAGAATGAACGAGCAGAGAAAAAGGAGAATGAAATGGTCTACCTGAAGGATCTCAGATTCCTTCGGGCGACAAATTTGATGTTTATATTTGCAGGAATGTGACATAATTGAAAAGGGTGCACAAAGTTGCAGATTTTTTTTGTATTTTTTACTTGCAAAAAAAAGGGAAGTTCATTAATATTATAAGTGTGTTAGCACTCGTTGATGATGAGTGCTAATAAAATGAGAATAAAAATTTTTGTTGAGGAGGTTGTTTTCCGTGTTAAAGCCATTAGGTGATCGCGTTGTGATTGAGCTTGTCCAAACAGAAGAAAGAACAGCAAGCGGTATTGTGTTACCAGACACTGCAAAAGAAAAACCGCAAGAAGGAAAAGTAGTGGCTGTTGGTACAGGACGTGTGCTTGACAGCGGTGAGCGTGTAGCTCCGGAGGTAGCTGTGGGCGATCGCATTATCTTCTCAAAATATGCAGGAACAGAAGTAAAATACGAAGGCAAGGAATATTTAATTTTGCGTGAAAGCGATATTTTGGCTGTCGTTGGTTAATCATTTCGTACGGCTTTCATAACATAGATATTTCAACAAATACTTAATGAAAATTTAGATTGCTGGAGGAGGTAATGGTTCATGGCAAAAGAAATTAAATTCAGTGAAGAAGCTCGTCGCGCGATGCTACGCGGTGTTGATAAATTAGCAGATGCAGTAAAAGTAACATTAGGTCCTAAAGGGCGCAACGTTGTATTAGAGAAAAAATTCGGTTCTCCATTAATTACAAATGATGGTGTCACGATTGCAAAAGAAATCGAATTAGAAGATCCATTTGAAAACATGGGTGCGAAGCTTGTTGCTGAAGTAGCAAGCAAAACAAACGACGTTGCTGGTGACGGTACAACGACTGCAACTGTATTAGCTCAAGCGATGATCCGTGAAGGCTTAAAGAACGTAACAGCTGGCGCAAACCCAATGGGTATCCGCAAAGGTATCGAAAAAGCGGTGGCTGTCGCAGTTGAAGAGTTGAAAGCAATCTCTAAACCAATCGAAGGCAAAGACTCTATTGCTCAAGTTGCTGCGATTTCTGCGGCTGATGAAGAAGTAGGCCAATTAATCGCAGAAGCAATGGAGCGCGTAGGTAACGACGGTGTTATTACATTAGAAGAATCCAAAGGCTTTACAACAGAATTAGATGTTGTTGAAGGAATGCAATTTGACCGCGGTTACGCTTCTCCATACATGATTACTGATACGGAAAAAATGGAAGCAGTATTAGACAATCCATACATCTTAATTACTGATAAGAAAGTTTCAAACATTCAAGAAATCTTGCCTGTATTAGAGCAAGTCGTGCAACAAGGCAGATCATTGCTTATCATTGCTGAAGATGTTGAAGGTGAAGCGCTTGCGACACTAGTTGTGAACAAGCTTCGCGGAACATTTACAGCTGTTGCTGTTAAAGCTCCTGGCTTTGGTGACCGCCGCAAAGCGATGCTGGAAGATATCGCGATTTTAACTGGCGGTGAAGTGATCACTGAAGAATTAGGCCGTGACTTAAAGTCTGCAACTATTGCATCTCTTGGCCGCGCTGCAAAAGTGGTTGTAACAAAAGAGCATACAACCATCGTAGAAGGTGCGGGCGAATCTGATCAGATTAAAGCACGCATCAATCAAATTCGTGCTCAATTAGAAGAAACTACTTCTGAATTTGACCGTGAAAAATTACAAGAGCGCTTAGCGAAATTAGCTGGCGGCGTAGCAGTAATCAAAGTTGGTGCTGCTACAGAAACAGAATTAAAAGAACGCAAATTGCGCATTGAGGACGCTCTTAACTCTACACGCGCGGCTGTTGAAGAAGGTATCGTAGCCGGCGGTGGTACAGCGCTATTAAACGTATATAATAAAGTAGCTGAAATCAAAGCAGAAGGCGATGAAGCAACTGGTGTGAAAATCGTTCTTCGCGCGATTGAAGAACCAGTACGTCAAATTGCGCAAAATGCTGGTTTAGAAGGTTCTGTTATCGTTGAACGCTTGAAAAAAGAACAACCTGGTATCGGCTTCAATGCAGCAACTGGCGAATGGGTGAACATGATCGAAGTAGGTATAGTTGACCCTACAAAAGTAACTCGTTCTGCGCTTCAAAACGCAGCATCTGTTGCCGCTATGTTCTTAACAACGGAAGCCGTTGTCGCTGACAAGCCAGAAGAAAACAAAGGCGCTGGCGCTGGAATGCCTGACATGGGCGGAATGGGCGGCATGATGTAATCATTGCCTAAATATCTTGGAACACTGGGGTTTCCCAGTGTTCCTTTTCTTTTTTGCCCACGAAATCGTCATCAATTGTCTAGAAGGCTTCTCGTAAGTTTTGCAGACCGAATCCCATTCTATTAAGCTTACATGGAAGAGCAGAACGTTTGGCATCATCAAGAGTCAGGCTGAAGCATTTTAACTTCCCTTCGAAAGAAGGCCCCCACTTCTAAGCGAAGCGTAGGTGGTGGGAGTATGTCCCCTCTAGCCATTAGTTATCTGACAAAGGAATCAAAAAAACGCTCATCTTTATGATGGTTGTGTTTCATCCATAAACTTCGACGGTCTTCATTTGGCTCAAAAGCGGTTCGTTTTTTCTCCTTATTACAACCTTTCTTTTGTTGACGGCAAGAGCGGTCCAACAGCCGTCCGTTTCCTTATGATAGAAAATAAAATGAACAGGTAGGACAACTTATGTTGCTGAGCGATTTCCGGCATCTTGTAATGAAGGGCTATGATCCTTTTGAATGTTGAATAATCAATGATTCGTGTTATGATTTTAGTAAAGACGAAATTTTCAGAAGAGATCAATCAAAACAAGGAGTTGAGATTTATTAGGTGAATAATAGTAGTGATAGACCTGATTTTTTATAAAAAGATGATCCGAGTAGCCGAGCATGTGAAAACAATAAAATCTATATAAAATAAATCATGCAGCTTAAAAACGGACCCAATCATTCTAGAAGGTAAGGTGACGGATGTTTTCACTAGTCAGAGAAGCTTGTGGCTAACCTCTTTTAGAGGCTCATCCTTCCAAAAATAAAATAACCGATTTCTTTTATTAAGAAAGAGATGGTCCTAGCATTCTAATCACCAAATGGTGCTGTCATGAATCATGATTAAGAACATTTCATTAGAGGAGAATGAACATGCCAAAAAACGAAGAATTACATCCGGTCATTGGTACAATGGTTGAAAATATCGAAAAGGTGATCGTGGGAAAAAGAGAGGTTGCTACATTAAGCATTGTTGCGCTGTTAGCGCGTGGACATGTGTTGCTGGAGGATGTTCCGGGTGTTGGAAAGACGATGCTTGTTCGCGCATTGGCAAAATCCGTGAGCGCCCAATTTAAGCGGATTCAGTTTACGCCGGACTTGCTTCCAAGCGATGTGACCGGCGTATCGATTTATAATCCAAAAGAAGGCCAATTTGAATATAAACCAGGTCCCGTTATGGGGAATATTATTTTGGCTGATGAAATTAATCGAACGTCTCCTAGAACGCAATCGGCCTTGCTAGAGGCGATGGAGGAGGGAAGCCTAACGGTGGATGGTGTAACAAGGCCATTGCCGCGTCCTTTTTTTGTTATGGCGACGCAAAACCCCATTGAATATGAAGGAACCTACCCTCTTCCTGAAGCGCAGCTCGATCGTTTTTTGCTGAAGCTAAACATGGGATATCCCTCCATACAAGAAGAGATGGATATTTTGAACAAAACCGAAAAGGTGGTTCCTATTGATCAACTGCAACCAGTGATCACCATCAAAGATTTGCTTTTGTTGCAGGAAAAAGTACAGGAAGTGTATGTAGATGAACGTGTGAAACGCTATATTGTTGAAATCGTCCAACGAAGCCGTTCCCATGAGTCGATCTATTTAGGAGTCAGTCCGCGCGGATCGGTGGCATTAATGAAAGCTGTACAAGCATACGCATTCGTGCATGGACGTGATTTTGCCCTTCCAGATGATGTGCAATCTTTAGCTCCTTATGTCCTTGCGCATCGGATCATTTTGAAAGCTCATGCGAAATTTGATGGAATTTCTGCAGGGCATATCATTAGTGAAATTATTTCCAGAACGCCAGTGCCGGTGCAAAGGTAGGGACAGCCTGATGAAAAAACACAGGAAAAATTTGTGGCAATTCATAAGGGTGCTTGGATTGTTGGCGATTCTTTTTTCATATGCGATGTTTCAGGGAGGCTTCGTGAGCTGGTTTTTATTCTACAGTTTCCTCCCTTTTGGACTGTACGCTTTCGTTTTAATATTTTATCCCCTCCATTCGATAAAAGTAAAACGAACCTTTAATCAGAAGGTGTATTATTACGCAGGTGAAAAATTGCGGGTCACTGTGCAAATCGATTTACCGCGTTTTTTTCCGCTCATTTATATACTAGCCGAAGAAAAGCTGCCGCCGTCCTTAGCAAAAATGACGCCTTTTCGTACAGTGTTAATGCCCTTAGGACGGCGTATGTGCACATATGTATATGAAATGGATGAATTGCCGCGTGGAGAGCATATTTTCTCGGCCATTCATTTCAAAATCACCGATTTACTGGGAATGGTGGCAAAAGAAGCGATCGTTTCCACTGAAGATAGCATCCTTGTCTATCCGCGCTATGTCGAAATGAACGCTCGGAAAATGGGACAACAGTTGGATGACGGGTCTGTTGTATCGCCGCTTCCGCTCCATCGCGATACGGCAATGGCGATCGGCGCTCGCGAGTATACACAAGGAGACCGCTTTTCATGGATTCATTGGAAAGCATCGGCACGAAAAAACGAATTGATGACAAAAGATTTTGAAGAAAGGCAGAGCGAGGATCTTATGGTCTTTTTGGATCGCACTCCTACAGCCTTATTTGAAGAGGTTGTTACATTTACCGCTTCCTTTGTTCGAATGACGGTAAAAGCAGGAGTGAAAACCGGTCTCGTATCGGTAGGAAGGGATCGCATCGTGATTCAAGCGCAAAATGGAGAGACGCATTTACAGCGGTTATTTTATCACTTAGCGAAAGTGGCCTGTGATAGTCAGGAATCATTTGCACGCATCATGTATCGTGAGACTATGCAGTGGCCGTTATCGTTTTCCTTTTGCTGCATCACGTCGCAGCTGTATAAAGAAACTGCTTCCATCATGGCTGATTTAGCTTCGAAAAATCGCCGCGGTACGGTGGTTTTAATCAAAAAAGCAGAAGGCCAACTATCGAAAGAGGAGCGAGAATGGATCGAGATGCTTAGAAAAAAAGGGGTCACTGTAAAGGTAACGATGCCCCAGCACTTTGCTAATGCTTTCGTTGAGGGTGGGAAGTAAACGTGGAACAAAGCCGGATCAAAACATTTGCATACTATTTGTTCGCTTTTTGGCTGCTATGGGAATGGCTTGCGCCGCTAACTGTTGTATCGGATACAAAAAATATCCAAGTGTTTATCGTATTTGTTGCTTTTTACTTTCTTTTAGAGCTGTTGCGAGTGACGCTCTGGCTGTCGGTATGTCTAAAAATCGGTTATCTTTTCTATGCGCTTAACGATTTGTTTTTTCATGCTCCATTTTTGTCCTTCCAATGGCTTTTCATGTTTGGAGAAGAAGCCGTTTATCATCTTTCATTAATCCGTCATTTTCAATGGGAAGACATGACCGATCGATTTCGTACTTTCCTATTTTTTCTGATGCTGTGGATGATGTGCTATCTTGTGCAATATTGGCTTGTCAAACAGAAACGGATCTGGCTGTTTTTAGTGATGACTTTTATCTATGTCGCGGTGCTGGACACGTTTACCCCTTTTTCGGGGACTGGGGCGATTGTCCGGCTGGTAGGAGCAGGTTTTTTTCTATTAAGCTGGCTCCATTATGAGCGTTTGCCAGCAGCAAAGCAGCCTGCAAAGTGGTTGGTCATGGGGGCTTTCGCAGTAGGCGCTGCACTGCTTTGCGGGTACGCGGGCCCTAAGCTGGCTCCTCAGTGGCCTGATCCTGTTGCATTTATTAAAAGCTATGCAGCGGAGGACCGCGAACAAGATCCGAACCAGTTTGCTGTTAAAAAGATCGGTTATGGAAACAATGATTCGCGATTAGGCGGTCCGTTCATTGCTGATAATACCGTCGTTTTTACAGCGGAGGATGAAGAAACTCATTATTGGAGAGTGGAAACAAAGGATATTTATACGGGAAAAGGGTGGGACATTAGTGACAGTGTTCAAGTGAAGACGTTTGAACAAGAGAATAACGTTCATCAATGGTTTGAAAATAGCGTTGAGAAAAAGCAGTTGGCAGCGCATGTGCGGATGGTTCAGCCGGCTTCTTATTTGGTTTATCCAGAGGGATTAAAAACCGTCCATGCTTCAAAAGATATCGTCTTTCGCATGGAAGCGGCCAATGAAAAAATTTATCCGACAGATCGTGAGTCTTATCTTGTTCCTTTGCAGGAATATGAATTGACTTATGAATATCCGACCTTTTCGATTGAAAAATTGAAAGTCTCCCCTCCAGTAACAGATGAACAGATCTTAAAAAGGTATACACAACTTCCGGATCATTTGCCGAAAAGAGTTCAAGAGCTGGCTCAGCAAATTACAAAACAAGCAGCAACAACTTATGAAAAGGTAAAAGCCATTGAGCAATATTTTCATTTGAACGGTTTTGCCTATGAAACAAAGGATGTAGCTGTGCCAAGCAGAAATCAGGATTATGTCGATCAATTTTTATTTGAGACGAAAAAAGGGTATTGTGATAATTTTTCAACAGCCATGATTGTCTTGCTTCGTTCGATCGATATTCCCGCACGCTGGGTAAAGGGCTATACATCGGGGCAATGGGTCGATGAAACAGACGACGGCAAAGATCTATATCGAGTGACGAACAATAATGCCCATTCATGGGTGGAGGTATATTTTTCTAGAATTGGCTGGGTTCCATTTGAACCAACTCAAGGGTTTAATAATCCATACGAGTTTACGGAAGCTGAATCAGCTGTCGAATCAACTCCAGTTCCTGAACAGCAGCAAACACAAACGGCGCCGAATCGTACAAGGCTGGAGGAACAACTGCAGCAGGATCGTCTTTCATCATCGCCGCAGCAGAACCAAGAACGCTTGCTTTCGATCGTCAATTGGAAGAGCGTTTTATCTCTAACGGTTTCGTTGATGGTTCTTACTATTCTGTTATATGGAACAAGAAGAAAATGGTGGCCGTATATCACATTGCTCCAGTTTAAATATCGGCATGGTGGAGATACATTTGTGAAAGCTTATGACGCATTGCTCCGCCATCTGAAAAGCTGCGGTTTAAAACGGAAGGAAGGGCAGACGTTGCGCCAATACGCAGCTTACATTGATAATTGGTTTGGGACGAATGAAATGAGCCAGCTAACACAGCTATATGAACGGGTGATTTATAAAAATGAAATAGTCGATCAGCAATGGGAAGAAGTGAAAGAATTATGGGAAAATTTAATTAAAAGAATAGCATCTTGACCGTAAAGGGAAAGAGTTGATAGAATGAATTAAAATTTAAGACGAAATCCCTTCGTATATCCTCGATAATACGGTTCGAGAGTCTCTACCGGGACACCGTAAATGACCCGACTACGAAGGCAGATGATGCTCTGTGCTAGAATTCTGCCTTCGTTTTTTTATGGAAGAAGGTAAGGATTCTAGTTTTTTATTACTCGATTGAGGTGATCATTGTGCAACAAAACCATGAAATGATCGTGGTGCTTGATTTCGGAAGCCAGTATAATCAATTGATTACTCGGCGCATTCGCGAGTTCGGTGTATATAGTGAGCTTCATCCGCACACGATTACTGCCGAAGAAATTCAAGCTTTGAACGCGAAAGGAATTGTGTTTTCGGGCGGACCGAATAGCGTATATGATGAAAACGCGTTTACATGCGACCCGAAAATTTTTGAACTAGGTGTGCCGATTTTAGGAATTTGTTATGGCATGCAGTTAATGACTCACCATTTAGGCGGGAAAGTGGAAAAAGCGACACATCGGGAATATGGAAAAGCAACAATCGAGGTGCAGCACGCTTCAAAATTGTTTGAAACACTCCCTTTCGAGCAAGTCGTTTGGATGAGCCATGGAGATTTAGTAACTGAAACTCCGGCTGGATTTACGGTCGATGCGACAAGCGTCTCATGTCCGATTGCGGCGATGAGCGATGAATCAAGACAGTTTTATGCGGTGCAGTTTCATCCAGAGGTGCGCCATTCCGTCTATGGGAACGATTTATTAAAGCGCTTTGTTTTTGATGTTTGCCAATGTCGTGGGGATTGGACGATGGAAAGCTTTATTGACAATGAAGTTCGCAAAATCCGCGAGCTTGTCGGCGATAAAAAGGTGCTTTGTGCCTTAAGCGGAGGCGTTGATTCTTCTGTTGCGGCCGTGCTGGTGCATCGCGCGATTGGCGATCAATTGACATGTATTTTTGTTGATCATGGTTTGCTACGCAAAGGAGAAGCGGAAAGCGTGATGAAAACGTTCCGTGAAGGGTTTCACATGAACGTGATCAAGGTCGATGCGAAAGAGCGCTTTTTAAGCAAGTTGCATGGCGTGTCTGATCCAGAGCAAAAACGCAAAATCATTGGCAACGAATTTATTTATGTGTTTGACGATGAGGCGGCCAAGCTGGAAGGAATCGAATTTTTAGTACAGGGAACGCTGTATACGGATATTATTGAAAGCGGAACAGCGACAGCACAAACCATTAAATCGCACCATAATGTGGGCGGTTTACCGGAAGATATGAAATTCAAGCTTATTGAACCTCTTAATACTCTTTTTAAAGATGAGGTGCGTGCTCTTGGAACGGAACTAGGCATTCCTCATGAGATTGTTTGGCGTCAGCCGTTTCCGGGGCCAGGATTAGGCATCCGCGTGCTCGGCGAAGTAACGGAAGAAAAGCTGGAGATCGTGCGTGAATCAGATGCCATTTTGCGCGAAGAAATTAAAAAAGCTGGATTGGATCGTGAAATTTGGCAATACTTCACCGTTCTTCCTGACATTCGAAGCGTTGGTGTGATGGGAGATGCCCGTACGTATGATTATACAGTGGGGATTCGTGCGGTAACGTCGATTGACGGAATGACAGCAGATTGGGCACGGATTCCATGGGATGTACTTGAAATCATCTCTACACGTATTGTAAATGAAGTACCGCATGTGAATCGTGTGGTTTATGATATTACAAGCAAACCGCCTGCGACGATTGAGTGGGAATAAAAACGAACAAAAACGAACATTTTTTATAAAATGTTCGTTTTTTTATTGACCACCTTGATTTCGATTGATACAATAGAAATGCAAAAACGAATATTGTCAAAATGCGTCGTATAATCTCGGGGATATGGCCTGAGAGTTTCTACCAAGCTACCGTAAATAGCTTGACTACGGGGTATAATGAAGGAGAAAGTAGGTCTTCTTTATATGCTGTGTTAGAAGATGGTTCTTTCTTTATGTTCGTTATCCTTATAGTCAACGCTTCTGGTAGCATACCGGAAGCGTTTATTATTTTTTAAGGGGGATCGAGAAGTGAGAAAGTATTTCCGATTTGATGAACTCGGCACAAATTACCGCACGGAAATTATAGCGGGGATCACAACGTTCTTATCAATGGCTTATATTTTATTCGTCAACCCTTTTACACTTTCGTTAGGTGCGGTAGAAGACTTTCCAAATGAATTGCGGATTGACCAAGGGGCCGTGTTTGTGGCAACAGCGCTAGCGGCTGCATACGGTTCGATCATGATGGGGATTTTTGCGCGATACCCAATCGCTTTAGCGCCAGGGATGGGATTGAATGCGTTTTTTGCATTTACCGTTGTTCTTCATATGCAAATCCCTTGGCAAACAGCATTAGCTGGGGTATTTGTATCTGGAATTATTTTTACGATTCTTTCTCTGACTGGTATTCGAGAAAAAATTATTGATGCTATTCCGATCGAATTAAAATACGCGGTCGGTGCCGGAATTGGTTTGTTTATTACATTTATCGGTTTGCAAAATGCCGGAATTATTGTTGATAACTCGGCGACGCTGGTAGGATTGAGCGATTTAAAAAAAGGTGATACATTATTAGCGATTTTTGGCTTATTTATTACAGTGATTTTAATGGTGAGAAAAGTAAATGGCGGTGTTTTTTATGGCATGGTCATTACAGCGATTGTCGGTATGATCTTTGGTTTAATCAAAGTACCGCATCAAATTGTTGGTGCGATTCCTGACATTTCACCGACGTTTGGCATGGCCATCAAGCATTTGCCAGATATTTTCTCGTGGAAAATGATAGGCGTTGTTTTAACCTTCTTTATCGTTGACTTTTTTGATGCAACAGGCACGCTCTTGGCTGTTGCGAATCAAGCAGGATTATTAAAAAATAACAAATTGCCTCGTGCAGGGAAAGCCTTGCTTGTGGATGCAACAGCTGTGTGGGTTGGTTCTATTTTCGGGACATCGACGACGACTTCTTATATCGAATCTTCCGCTGGTGTAGCAGCAGGAGGGCGTTCAGGATTTTCCGCAGTGGTGACAGGCATTCTATTCTTGCTTGCTCTCTTCTTCTCGCCGCTGTTGAGTGTTGTTACTTCAGCTGTTACTGCGCCAGCGCTGATTATTGTTGGTGTTTTGATGGCATCATCGATTGGCGAGATTGATTGGAAAAAATTCGAGATTGCGGTTCCAGCCTTCTTTACGTTGATTACAATGCCGCTTTCTTACAGCATTGCCACAGGAATTGCAGTTGGCTTTCTTTTCTATCCAATTACTATGATTTTGAAAGGCCGAGGAAAAGAAGTTCATCCGATTCTTTATGTATTGTTCTTTGTTTTTCTTGCTTACTTTGTGTTTTTAAGAGAGTAGAACAGATTGAAATGATCGAGACCAATTCGTTTAACTGCGAATTGGTCTTTTTGTTATGAACCTCCCCACCTACACTCCATTTAGAGGTAGGCGACTTCTTGGTGAATGTGTTAAATCCAAATACGATAATGCCATGCTTCTATCTACAAAAAAGATTTTTGGTTCAATTTTTGGATAAATATGTTAAAATAATTTTTAATAACATATTTATCACGAAGTCTTTCGTCTCTAAGTGGAGTAAAGGTGGAAGAGGTCCGCTTATCGTAAAAACACAAGGAAAAGGGGGAATACATATGTTTATTTGTTCTATTGATCGGGATGTTTATTTGAAGTTGTTAACACGTGAAGACGCAGAGCGTTTGTTTGCTTTAGTTGACTCATGCAGACCGCATTTGCGGCGGTGGTTGCCTTGGGTTGATGCCGTGAAAGCAGTAGAAGATTCCAGAGCGTTTATTGAAGGGACTTTGAAAAAATTCGCAGCGGGCAATGGATTTGAAGCGGGAATTTGGTATAAAGGGGAGCTCGCAGGGGTCATCGGTCTCCATTATATCGACCGCAACAATAGAAAGACGAGCATCGGCTATTGGTTGGGCGAACCGTTTCAGGGGCTTGGATTGATGACAAAATCATGCAAGGCTTGCATCGACTACGTTTTTCAAGAGTTGAAATTAAATCGAGTTGAAATTCGCTGTGCGGTAGAAAATCAAAAAAGTCGAGCCATTCCAGAGCGTTTAGGTTTTGTTAATGAAGGAACCATAAGAGAGGCAGAATGGCTTTATGACCATTTTGTTGACCATATTGTATACGGGATGATTGCGAGTGAATGGAGAGCTCGTTAGAAAGTGACGGATCGTGTCTTACAATTTTTTCGTTTCAATAAAAACGGAGCATAAGGAGAAATTTGGGTGCTTCATACATAATGAAGACAGCCTAGGTGCGGGTGGGTCGTTACGTGCAAATGTAAACTTGCTGGATAAGGAAACTGGTCGATATGCCGCTTTAAAGAGCCATCAATGATCTAAAAGCGGCGTTCCGACCTTTATCGCACGGATGTGTGACGAAAAGGAAAGTGGTTGTACTCGTATTTTGACTAAGAGTTTTTATAAATAACTGTTCACTCATAATTTATATATAGTACAAGAACAAGATGAGAATAGATGAATGTGCATAGCAGAAGATGAATTTTTTGATGCAATAAATACGGAAAAAAATAACATAAATTTAACTATTGACTGATTACACAAATCGGTGTTATATTATTAAAGCCGTTGCGAAACGGTGTAAAAAAATAAAAAAATAGTTGACACAAAAAAAGATAAATGTTACATTAATAAAGTCGCTCTTGAAAGAAAAGCGAAAATGTTCTTTGAAAACTGAACAAAACGAAGCGTTAATCGAAAAATTTCGGTATGGTCAACCGAAATTTAAATAATAGCCAATCAACTTTCTTTTGGAGAGTTTGATCCTGGCTCAGGACGAACGCTGGCGGCGTGCCTAATACATGCAAGTCGAGCGGACCGAATAGAAGCTTGCTTCTGTTTGGTTAGCGGCGGACGGGTGAGTAACACGTGGGCAACCTGCCCGTAAGACGGGGATAACTTCGGGAAACCGGAGCTAATACCCGATAACCCTGAAGACCGCATGGTCTTTAGTTGAAAGGCGGCTTCGGCTGTCACTTACGGATGGGCCCGCGGCGCATTAGCTAGTTGGTGAGGTAACGGCTCACCAAGGCGACGATGCGTAGCCGACCTGAGAGGGTGATCGGCCACACTGGGACTGAGACACGGCCCAGACTCCTACGGGAGGCAGCAGTAGGGAATCTTCCGCAATGGACGAAAGTCTGACGGAGCAACGCCGCGTGAGCGAAGAAGGTCTTCGGATTGTAAAGCTCTGTTGTTAGGGAAGAACAAGTGCGGTTCGAATAGGGCCGTACCTTGACGGTACCTAACGAGAAAGCCACGGCTAACTACGTGCCAGCAGCCGCGGTAATACGTAGGTGGCAAGCGTTGTCCGGAATTATTGGGCGTAAAGCGCGCGCAGGCGGTTCCTTAAGTCTGATGTGAAAGCCCACGGCTCAACCGTGGAGGGTCATTGGAAACTGGGGGACTTGAGTGCAGAAGAGGAGAGCGGAATTCCACGTGTAGCGGTGAAATGCGTAGAGATGTGGAGGAACACCAGTGGCGAAGGCGGCTCTCTGGTCTGTAACTGACGCTGAGGCGCGAAAGCGTGGGGAGCAAACAGGATTAGATACCCTGGTAGTCCACGCCGTAAACGATGAGTGCTAAGTGTTAGAGGGTATCCACCCTTTAGTGCTGTAGCTAACGCATTAAGCACTCCGCCTGGGGAGTACGCTCGCAAGAGTGAAACTCAAAGGAATTGACGGGGGCCCGCACAAGCGGTGGAGCATGTGGTTTAATTCGAAGCAACGCGAAGAACCTTACCAGGTCTTGACATCCCCTGACACCCCGAGAGATCGGGCGTTCCCCTTCGGGGGACAGGGTGACAGGTGGTGCATGGTTGTCGTCAGCTCGTGTCGTGAGATGTTGGGTTAAGTCCCGCAACGAGCGCAACCCTTGACCTTAGTTGCCAGCATTGAGTTGGGCACTCTAAGGTGACTGCCGATGACAAATCGGAGGAAGGTGGGGATGACGTCAAATCATCATGCCCCTTATGACCTGGG
>NZ_CP047158.1:365000-655000 GCF_009834045.1 Anoxybacillus sp. PDR2
GGCATTAAAGTAATTATTGCCGGAGCCGGGGGAGCCGCACATCTACCTGGGATGGTAGCCGCAAAAACAACGTTGCCTGTTATCGGTGTGCCCATTCAATCAAAAACGTTAAATGGTTTAGATTCTCTTTTATCGATCGTACAAATGCCAGGAGGTGTGCCTGTTGCGACTGTTGCTATTGGAAAGGCAGGAGCGACGAATGCAGGCCTTTTAGCCGCGGCCATTCTTGGGATTTTCGATTCCGAATATATGAATGCTTTAAAAGCGAGAAGAGAGCAAATTCGTAAAGAAGTATTAGAAAGCAGTGATGATCTTGAATAACCAGATGATCGTACCTGGACAAACCATTGGGATTATTGGAGGCGGACAGCTTGGTCGAATGATGGCTATTGCCGCTAAAGAAATGGGGTTCCGCATTGCCGTGCTTGACCCGATCGCCGATTCTCCGTGCGGTCAAGTAGCAGATATCGAAATTACGGGAGAATATAGCGATTTAAGTGCCATTCAAAAGCTGGCTGAGGTAAGCGATGTGATTACGTATGAATTTGAAAACATTGATGCGGCAGCGCTCGATTGGCTTGTCAGCCACTCCTATGTTCCACAAGGAAGCAAGCTGCTCATGATCACTCAAGATCGAGCTACAGAAAAACAAGCGATTGTGACAGCAGGACTTCCAGTTGCCCCTTATCAGGAGGTGCAAACAAAAGAAGAATTAGTGACGGCCGTTGATGCGATTGGCCTGCCGTGTGTGCTGAAAACATGCCGAGGCGGTTATGATGGCAAAGGGCAATTTGTGATTCGTTCCAAAAAGGATGTCCAAGCGGCTAGTTTGTTGCTGCAATCAGGCCATTGTGTGTTAGAAGGATGGGTTTCCTTTGAAAAAGAAGTCTCTGTCATTGTATCAAGAAATGGACTAGGAGATATGAAAGTATTTCCTGTTGCAGAAAATATCCATCTTGATAATATTTTGCACCAAACGATCGTTCCCGCACGAATGGCTGAGCACATCGCCCAAAAAGCCATCGCTTATGCAGAAAGACTTGCGACGTATTTTGAATTAGTCGGAACACTGGCAGTGGAAATGTTTTTAACCAGTGAAGGAGATATTTATATTAATGAGCTTGCCCCTAGACCGCACAACTCAGGTCATTATACAATTAATGCTTGTGTGACCTCTCAATTTCAGCAACATATTCGTGCCATCTGCAATTGGCCTTTAAGCGGTACAGAGTTATTGAAGCCGGCTGTGATGGTCAATATTTTAGGCGAGCATCTCCAGCCAGTAATAGACTGCATTGCCGAAATGGCCGATATGCACCTTCATTTATATGGAAAAAAAGAGGCGAAGCACAAACGGAAGATGGGACATGTTACGCTGCTTGCTGAAAATGTAGATGCCGCACTGCAACGTATCGATGATTTGAAAATTTGGATGAAATGACAGATGTTTGAGTGCAGAAGGAGGAAAAAAAATGATCGAACGGTATACAAGACCGGAGATGGGAGCGATTTGGACGGAAGAAAATCGCTTTAAAGCGTGGCTGGAAGTAGAAATTTTAGCTTGTGAGGCTTGGGCGGAGCTGGGAGTCATTCCAAAGGAAGACGTGGCGAAAATTCGCCAAAACGCTTCGTTCGATATCCAGCGCATTAAAGAAATTGAGGAAGAAACTCGTCACGATGTGGTTGCCTTTACCCGTGCGGTCTCCGAAACATTAGGAGAAGAACGAAAATGGGTGCATTATGGATTAACATCGACGGACGTTGTCGATACCGCTTTATCGTATTTACTGAAGCAGGCAAATGAAATTTTGCTTAAAGATTTAGAGTACTTTATTCAAGTATTAAAGGAAAAAGCACAAGAGCATAAATATACGGTCATGATGGGACGGACGCATGGGGTTCATGCAGAGCCGACAACGTTTGGGTTGAAATTAGCTCTTTGGTATGAGGAAATGAAGCGAAACTTAGAACGTTTCAAACAGGCTGCTGAAACGGTTCGAGTTGGGAAAATTTCCGGAGCTGTCGGAACGTATGCGAATATTGATCCTTTTGTTGAAAAGTATGTATGCGAAAAGCTTGGATTAGAGCCAGCACCTATCTCCACTCAGACTCTTCAGCGTGATCGCCATGCCCATTATATGGCGACATTGGCGCTCATTGCAACGTCCATCGAAAAATTTGCTGTTGAAATTCGTGGTTTGCAAAAGAGTGAAACACGTGAAGTGGAGGAGTTTTTTGCTAAGGGACAAAAGGGATCTTCTGCAATGCCGCATAAACGCAATCCAATCGGCTCTGAAAATATGACAGGGATGGCGCGTGTCATTCGCGGATATATGCTAACGGCTTACGAAAATGTGCCGCTTTGGCATGAACGCGATATTTCCCATTCGTCAGCTGAACGCATTATTTTGCCTGATGCCACCATCGCGTTGAACTATATGCTCAATCGCTTTGCTAATATTGTAAAAAACTTGACAGTATTCCCAGAAAATATGAAACGCAATATGGATCGCACGCTTGGATTGATTTATTCTCAACGCGTTTTGTTAGCGTTAATTGATAAAGGCATGGTACGTGAGGAAGCGTATGACTTAGTTCAGCCAAAAGCAATGGAAGCATGGGAGAAACAAGTTCCGTTCCGTTCGTTGGTTGAGGCAGACGAAGCGATCACACAGCGATTGACGAAAGAGGAAATCGATGATTGCTTTGATTACCATTATCATCTCAAGCACGTTGATACGATTTTTACGCGTCTCGGATTATAAGCAAAGCAGGTAAGGTTTTCCCTTACCTGCCCACAAGCCAAAAAATTCCTAATATTCTGTTTTGGGAGGCTTCTACCCATGGTCAAAAAATTAGAGCAGCTTTATGAAGGAAAAGCAAAAAAAGTGTATCGCACAGATGAAGAAGCGGTGTTTTGGATTGAATATAAGGATAGCGCCACGGCATTTAACGGAGAGAAAAAGGCAACTATTGCTGGAAAAGGACGTTTAAATAATGAAATTACCAGCTTATTATTTGCCAAATTGCATGAAGCCGGCGTCAATAATCATTTTATTCGTAAACTTTCGGAAACAGAGCAGCTTGTTAAAAAAGTAACGATTATTCCCCTTGAAGTTGTTGTCCGCAATTATGTCGCTGGAAGCCTTGCAAAGCGGCTTGGCATTGCCGAAGGAACAAGTTTGGAAAAACCGCTGATTGAGTTTTATTACAAAAATGATGAGCTTGGCGACCCTCTGTTGTTGGAAGACCATATTGCTATTTTAAAGCTAGCGACCTCAGAACAAATCGCCATATTAAAGGAGCAGGCTTTAAAGATCAATGAGATCCTCACCCGCCATTTTCACAGCTGTCAGGTTCGATTAATTGATTTTAAATTAGAGTTTGGTTTTGATGCGGAAGGAAACATAATATTGGCGGATGAAATTTCGCCAGATACTTGTCGTCTATGGGATATGGAAACCAATGAAAAATTTGATAAAGATGTATTTCGACGCGATTTAGGAAACTTAACGGATGCCTATGAAGTGATTTTACAAAGATTAGGGGGACAAACAAAATGTACAAAGTAAAAGTATATGTCACATTGCGAGAAAATGTGCTAGATCCACAAGGAAGTGCGGTAAAAGGAGCGCTTCACAGCTTATCTTACCAAGAAGTACAAGATGTGCGGATTGGCAAGTTTATGGAGCTTATGATTGAAAAAAACGATCGCGATATTGAAGAAATTGTGCGCGATATGTGTGAAAAGCTATTAGCCAATACAGTGATTGAAGACTACCGGTATGAGATTGAGGAGGTAGTGGCGCAGTGAAATTTGCAGTGATTGTATTTCCGGGCTCCAACTGTGATGTTGATATGTACCATGCGATTAAGGATGAATTGGGAGAAGAGGTCGAGTATGTATGGCATGATGCCGACCATCTTGATGAGTTTGATGGAATTTTACTTCCGGGAGGCTTTTCATACGGAGACTATCTTCGTTCAGGGGCGATTGCCCGCTTTTCCAACGTGATGAAGGCGATCCAACAAGCGGCAGAAGCAGGGAAACCGATTTTAGGCGTATGTAATGGATTTCAAATTTTGTTGGAAGCCGGGCTTTTGCCAGGAGCAATGCGCCGCAATCACAGTCTAAAATTTATGTGCCGTCCAGTAGAGCTTCGCGTAGAAAATCATGAAACAATGTTTACTTCAATGTACGAGAAGGATGAAATGATTACGATCCCGATCGCCCATGGCGAAGGCAACTATTACTGCGATGAAGAGACGTTAAAGCAGCTGATCGATAATCGCCAAATTGTTTTTCGATACCATGGGGAAAATCCGAACGGCAGTTTAGCTGACATTGCCGGTATTATCAATGAAAAAGGCAATGTTCTAGGGATGATGCCTCATCCGGAGCGTGCAGTGGATGAGCTGCTCGGCAGCGCTGATGGTTTGAAGTTGTTTCAGTCAATTGTGAAATATTGGAGGGAAGCACATGTCGTTACTTCTTGAGCCAAGTCCGACAATGATTAAAGAAGAAAAATTATATCGTGAAATGGGATTAACAGATGAAGAGTTTGCAATGGTAGAACGCATTCTTGGGCGTTTGCCTAACTATACGGAAACCGGCATTTTTTCCGTGATGTGGTCGGAGCATTGCAGCTATAAAAACTCCAAGCCCGTTTTAAAAAAATTCCCGACTGAAGGCGATCATGTTTTGCAAGGGCCTGGTGAAGGAGCAGGGATTGTCGATATTGGTGACGGATTAGCCGTTGCGTTTAAAATTGAAAGCCATAACCATCCTTCTGCGATTGAACCGTACCAAGGCGCAGCAACTGGGGTTGGAGGAATTATTCGCGATGTCTTTTCCATGGGAGCTCGGCCGATCGCCTTGCTGAATTCATTGCGTTTTGGGGAGTTAACTTCTCCTCGTGTCAAATATTTATTTGAACATGTTGTCGCTGGCATTGCCGGATATGGAAACTGTGTTGGCATTCCGACCGTCGGCGGCGAGGTGCAATTTGACCGTGCTTACGACGGCAATCCGCTCGTCAATGCTATGTGTGTGGGATTGATTCGTCATGAGGATATTCAGCGCGGTGTAGCATCAGGTGTCGGCAACACGGTGATGTATGTTGGAGCTAAAACAGGGCGCGACGGCATTCATGGGGCCACCTTTGCTTCTGAAGAACTGACCGAAGAGTCTGAAGCAAAGCGCCCAGCGGTTCAAGTCGGAGATCCTTTTATGGAAAAATTGCTGCTGGAAGCTTGCTTAGAAGTCGTTCAGTCTGATGCGCTCGTTGGCATCCAAGACATGGGCGCTGCCGGGCTTACTAGTTCTTCTGCTGAAATGGCCAGCAAAGCCGGCTTTGGCATTGAAATGAATTTAGATCTTGTGCCACAGCGCGAAACAGGGATGACTCCGTACGAAATGATGCTTTCAGAATCGCAGGAACGGATGCTTCTTGTTGTGAAAAAGGGCCGCGAGCAAGAAATTTATGATTTGTTTGCTAAATACGGGCTTGAGGCCACTGCGATCGGAAAAGTAACGGATGACAAAATGCTTCGTCTTTATTTCCATGGCGAAGTGGTCGCTGAGGTTCCAGTCGATGCTTTAGCGAAAGATGCACCCGTGTATCATAAGCCGTCCAAAGAACCGGATTATTATCAAGAATTTCAACAAATCGATTATCTTCCGACGGTAGAGAACTATGAGGAAACACTGCTTTCATTGTTAGCGCAACCGACGATTGCGAGCAAGGAATGGGTATATGATCAATATGATTATATGGTGCGAACGAATACGGTAGTCGCGCCGGGATCAGATGCGGCGGTTGTGCGTATTCGCGGGACAAAAAAAGCATTGGCGATGACGACGGACTGCAACTCACGCTACATTTATTTAGATCCAGAGACAGGAGGAAAAATCGCCGTTGCGGAAGCGGCCCGGAATATTGTCTGCTCAGGCGCTAAGCCGCTAGCGATTACAGATTGTCTTAATTTTGGAAATCCTGAAAAACCAGAAATTTTTTGGCAGATTGAAAAAGCGGTCGATGGAATGAGCGAGGCGTGCCGTTTATTAAATGCACCGGTCATTAGCGGCAATGTATCGCTTTACAACGAAACGAATGGTGAAGCGGTGTACCCAACCCCTGTTGTCGGAATGGTCGGGCTCGTTGATGAATTGAGCCATATCACGACGCAAGCGTTCAAACAGTCTGGCGATTTCATTTATGTGATTGGAAAAGCAAAGCAGGAATTTGGCGGCAGTGAATTACAAAAATTATTAGAAGGCCGCATTTTCGGCAAAGCGCCAAGCATTGACTTGCATGTGGAGGCCGAGCGCCAGCAAGCGCTTTTAGCGGCGATTCGCGCCGGATTGGTTGCTTCCGCTCACGATGTATCTGAAGGCGGTTTGTCCGTAGCGTTAGCTGAATGTTTAATGAATGCGGATGGATTAGGAGCAAAGGTAAAGATCAGCGGCGATGCGGTTGCCGAATTATTCAGCGAAACACAATCGCGTTTTATTGTGTCCGTGAAAAAGGAACATCAGGCGGCCTTTGAACAGTTCATAGAAGCGACTTTGCTTGGAGAAGTCACTAGTGATGGGATGCTTCATATCGAGGCAGAAAGCGGTAAAACAGTTGTCCAGCTTTCGGTTACACAAATGAGAAGCGTGTGGAAAGGAGCTATTCCATGCTTGCTGAAATCAAAGGATTAAACGAAGAATGTGGAATTTTTGGGATTTGGGGACACGAGGAAGCGGCACAAGTCACTTATTATGGATTGCACAGCTTACAGCATCGCGGCCAAGAGGGGGCAGGGATTGTCGTTTCCGATGGTGAAACATTGAAGGGACATAAAGGTCTCGGGCTTGTGACGGAAGTATTTAGCGATGGCCAGCTACAGCAATTAAACGGAGCGGCAGCGATTGGGCATGTGCGCTATGCAACAGCAGGAGGCGGAGGCTACGAAAATGTTCAGCCTCTGCTATTCCGCTCGCAAAGCGGAAGCATTGCTTTAGCCCATAACGGCAATTTAGTCAACGCGGCTGAGCTTAAGCTCCGTCTTGAACAGCAAGGAAGCATTTTTCAAACGACTTCGGATACGGAAGTATTTGCTCATTTAATTCGTCGTAGCATGGCGCCAACGTTAAAGGAGCAAATCAAGGTGGCCCTCAACTATCTGGAAGGAGCATTCGCCTTCCTTTTGTTGACGGAAACAGAAATGTACATCGCTCTTGATCCGCAAGGATTCCGTCCGCTTTCCATCGGCCGTCTTGGCAATGCTTATGTCGTCGCTTCGGAAACGTGTGCGTTTGATGTAGTGGGAGCTGTGTACGAGCGCGAAGTAGAGCCTGGAGAACTGATTATCATTAACAAACACGGCATTTATGCAGAACGTTATGCGGAAAAACGCCCGCGCTCGATTTGCAGTATGGAATACATTTATTTTGCCCGTCCTGACAGCAATGTCGATGGGATCAATGTTCATACAGCCCGCAAAAATTTAGGAAAACGCTTGGCGCTTGAAGCGCCAGTCGATGCAGATGTTGTGACAGGTGTGCCTGATTCCAGCATTTCTGTCGCGATTGGTTATGCAGAGGTGACAGGAATTCCATATGAGCTAGGATTAATTAAAAATCGTTATGTAGGGCGGACGTTTATTCAACCGTCGCAGGCATTGCGTGAACAAGGCGTGAAAATGAAGTTATCTCCTGTCCGGGGAGTCGTAGCTGGCAAGCGGGTCGTCATGGTTGATGACTCGATTGTGCGCGGAACGACAAGCAGACGAATCGTCAACATGCTTCGAGAAGCTGGGGCGAAAGAGGTCCATGTTCGCATTAGCTCACCGCCTATTACTCATCCTTGTTTTTATGGAATTGATACGCCAACAAAAGAGGAACTCATTGCTTCCGCCCATTCGGTTGAAGAGATGCGGCAGATGATTGGCGCCGATTCGTTAGCATTTTTAAGCCATGAAGGATTGCTGGAAGCGATTGGGCGTTCGGCGAACGGCTCTCTGTTTCGCGGTCAATGCATGGCATGTTTTACCGGAGAATACCCAACTAATACATGCAGCCAGTTATTAGAGCAAACAGTTAAGCAATAAAGGAGGACTTAAAATGGCGGAGTCGTATAAGCGAGCGGGTGTCGACATTGAGGCTGGATATCAAGCGGTTTCGCTGATGAAAAAGCACGTACAAAAAACGAATCGGAAAGAAGTATTGGGCGGACTAGGCGGTTTTGGCGGCATGTTTGACCTATCGCAGCTCGGATATCGTGAACCTGTTCTTGTATCGGGAACAGATGGGGTTGGCACGAAATTAATGCTAGCTTTTATGATGGATGAGCATGATACCATTGGAATCGACTGTGTGGCAATGTGTGTCAATGATATTGTCGTTCAAGGCGCAGAACCGCTGTTTTTCCTTGACTATATCGCGTGCGGAAAAGCGGTGCCTGAAAAAATTGCGCAAATTGTTAAAGGTATTTCCGATGGCTGTGTGCAAGCGGGATGCGCCCTCATTGGCGGCGAAACAGCAGAAATGCCTGGAATGTATGGCGAAGAAGAATATGATGTGGCTGGATTTGTGGTGGGAGTAGCGGAGAAATCCAAACTTATCACGGGAGCAAACATTCAAGAAGGCGATGCGCTTATTGGGCTTGCTTCAAGCGGCATTCATAGCAACGGCTATTCGCTTGTGCGGAAGATTGTGCTTGAAGAAGCCCAACTTGACCTTCATAAAACGTATGAGGGATTCGCTGCTCCACTAGGTAAAGAGCTGCTAAAACCGACGCGCATTTATGTAAAGCCGTTGCTGGCAGTGATGAAAGAATTTGCGATCAAAGGCATGGCCCATATTACTGGGGGCGGCTTTGTTGAAAATATCCCTCGCATGCTGCCAAGCGGTTTTTGTGCCGAAATTGATTATGGCTCTTGGCCGATTCCGCCGATTTTCGATTTGCTTCAGGAGAAGGGACATCTGATGCGCCAGGAGATGTTCAATATTTTTAACATGGGGATCGGTCTAGTCATGGCGGTAGATAGCGAAATGATTCAACCGCTATTGGAACGTTTAGAACAGCTCGGAGAGAAGGCGTATCTGATCGGACGGGTGAAAAAAGGAGAAGGAGTTGTCTTTGCTGGAGGGAAAATGGAATGAAACGAATCGCTATTTTTGCATCTGGCAGCGGAACGAATTTTCAAGCGATTGTCGAGGCTGTCAAACAAAAAAGACTGCAAGCTGACATTGCTTTGCTTGTATGCGATCGCCCGGGAGCAAAGGTGATTGAGAGAGCGAAGAAAGAAGGGATCGCTACCTTTGTTTTTCATCCAAAAGATTATGCAGAAAAGGCCGAGTTTGAACGCGATATTTTAATGCGCTTAAAAGAAAAAGGGATTGAGTGGATCGTTTTAGCCGGTTATATGCGCCTAATTGGGCCAACGCTTTTATCGGCTTACGAGGGAAAAATGGTGAATATTCATCCTTCGCTTCTGCCTGCCTTCCCTGGAAAAGACGCAATCGGACAAGCGTATCGCGCCGGTGTGAAGGCAACGGGAGTGACGATTCATTATGTGGACGAAGGAATGGATACAGGACCGATTATTGAACAACGTGCCATTCCTATTTATGAAGGAGAATCGTTGGAGCAATTAGAAGCGAGAATTCATGAGCTGGAGCATCAGCTATATCCCGAAGTATTACAAACATTGTTTGAACATTGAGAGAAAGGATCGAACATGCATGAAAGCTCAACGTGCTTTAATAAGTGTTTCGAATAAAGAAGGTATCATTGCTTTCGCTAAGCGCTTGTCAGAATTGGGAATCGAAATCATTTCAACAGGTGGAACGAAGAAAGCTCTAGAGCAAGAAGGGATTCCGGTGATCAGCATTTCTGAGGTCACAGGATTTCCGGAAATTTTAGATGGGCGTGTGAAGACGCTGCACCCAATAATCCATGGCGGACTTTTAGCGATTCGCGATGATGAGAGCCATAGCAAGCAGCTTGATGAGCACCATATTCGACCAATTGACTTAGTCGTTGTGAATTTATATCCGTTCCAGCAAACGATCGCCAAGCCAGACGTTACATTTGCCGAGGCGATTGAAAATATCGACATTGGCGGTCCGACCATGCTTCGGGCGGCGGCGAAAAATCATCAATATGTAACGGTTGTTGTTGATCCGGCTGATTATGAAATCGTATTGCAGCAGCTCGAGGAAAATGGGGCGGTTTCTCATGATACGAATTTAAAATTGGCGGCGAAAGTATTCCGTCATACGGCCGCTTACGATGCCATGATTGCTGAGTATTTAACAAATTTCGCGGGGGAACGCTATCCAGAATCCTTGACCATGACCTTTACGAAAAAACAAGATTTACGCTATGGCGAAAATCCGCATCAACAAGCTGCTTTTTATCAAAAGCCGCTTGGCTCTATCTTTTCCATTGCGGCGGCTAAACAGCTGCATGGCAAGGAGCTATCCTATAACAATATTAATGATGCGAATGCGGCATTGCAAATTGTCAAAGAATTTGCTGAACCGGCCGCCGTTGCGGTTAAGCATATGAATCCGTGCGGAGTAGGAATCGGCGATACGATTTTGGCCGCTTTTACAAGAGCGTATGAAGCGGATCCAACTTCAATCTTTGGCGGAATTGTCGCCTTGAACCGAGAAGTGGACCGCGATACGGCATTAAAAATGCATGAAATTTTTCTTGAAATTATTATCGCTCCATCCTTCAGTGAAGAAGCCGTTGAAATTTTAACGCAGAAGAAAAATCTTCGCTTATTAACCATTGATTTTGCAGCGCAGCACAAAAATGAACCGTTTTTCGTGTCCGTGCATGGCGGCCTGCTTGTACAAGATGAAGATCGATACACATTGGACGATGCCGAGATAAAAATTGTCACGAAACGGCAGCCGACCGAAACGGAATGGGAAGATTTAAAGTTGGCATGGAAGGTGGTCAAGCATGTCAAGTCCAATGCGATTGTGCTCGCGAAAGACCATATGACAATCGGGGTCGGAGCAGGGCAAATGAATCGCGTGGGCGCAGCTAAAATTGCGATTGAACAAGCGGGTCATAAAGCGCAAGGAGCCGCTTTAGCCTCTGATGCATTTTTCCCGATGGATGATACAGTAGAAGCAGCAGCCAAAGCAGGAATCACCGCGATCATTCAGCCGGGCGGATCGATCCGCGATGAGGATTCCATCAAAAAGGCAGATGAATACGGCATTGCCATGGTCTTTACTGGCGTGCGCCATTTTAAGCATTAAGGAGTGAAGCAAATGAAAGTACTCGTAATCGGTCGTGGGGGACGGGAGCATGCGATCGTTTGGAAAGCGGCGCAAAGTCCGCTTGTGCAAAAGCTGTATGCCGCACCGGGGAATCCGGGAATGGCTCAAGCAGCCCAACTGATTCCCATCGATGAACAGGATATCGAAGCGCTTGTGCATTTTGCTAAAAACGAAAGAATCGATTTGACGATTGTCGGTCCAGAAGCACCGTTATTGAATGGAATTGTCGATCGCTTTGAAGAAGAAGGGCTACGTATTTTTGGACCGAAAAAGAAAGCCGCACTGATCGAGGGAAGTAAGGCGTTTGCAAAGGAATTGATGCAAAAATATGGCGTACCGACAGCGGAGTATCGCTCCTTTACTTCATATGAAGAGGCCAAAGCGTATGTGGAGGAAAAGGGAGCGCCGATTGTCATCAAAGCGGATGGACTGGCGGCTGGAAAAGGTGTTACTGTGGCGATGACGGAACAAGAGGCCTTAGCCGCTTTATATGATATGATGATCGAAAAGAAATTTGGGGCAGCAAGTGCGCAAGTCGTGGTTGAAGAGTTTTTAGAGGGGGAAGAGTTTTCGTTGATGGCTTTTGTCAACGGTGAAAAAGCTTACCCAATGGCGATCGCCCAGGATCATAAACGCGCCTTTGATAACGATGAGGGTCCGAATACAGGAGGAATGGGAGCGTACTCTCCTGTGCCGCAGATTTCTGCAGAAGTCGTGGAGCAAGCCATTGAGCAAATCATTCATCCCATCGCAAAAGCGCTTGTCGCAGAAGGAAATCCATTTACAGGCGTTTTGTATGCAGGGCTAATCGCAACCCCTCAAGGACCAAAAGTCATTGAATTCAATGCCCGTTTCGGTGATCCGGAGGCGCAAGTGGTGCTGCCCCGTTTAGAAACAGATTTGGTTGAGCTGCTGGTCGATTTACTGGAAGGGAAAGAGGCGGAGCCGAAGTGGTCTAATGAAGCGGTTGTTGGCGTCGTTTTAGCTTCTAAAGGCTATCCCGATGCATACGAAAAAGGAGCGCCGATTATCGGGCTGGACGCGTTGAAAGAAGACACACTTGTATTTCATGCTGGAACGAAGGTTGAAAATGGTATCGTATGCACAAATGGCGGTCGTGTGCTGCTCGTTGCGGCAAAAGGTGAGACGTTGCAAGCTGCGCAGCAAGAAGTGTATACGGAAATTTCTCATATCCAATGTGATCAATTATTTTATCGAAGCGATATTGGTCGCAAAGCTACCGCACGCGCTTTTTCTTCACATAAACAAAAGTAAGGGCGACAATGCTCCCGATTAAGGTAGCAAGCACAAATGACATATCGGTCATATATTCAAGCAGCATTATGAATTCTCTCCTTATCATGCATAGATTAGAGGGCTGGCTTATGAAAGTCAGCCCTATTTTTATCATTAGGTTGGGTTGTTTGCTGTTTCCTTTGTTTGTTCTTGCTTCCGGCATTTTTCGTACAATGCTGTGAGCGGACAGAAGCGTGTAATGCCCTCTGCCACTTTCATAGCGGCTAACCAAGCAATCACCATATAGGAATCGCGCCAAGGATGCTTGACCATTTTGGAAGTGGCCCAGGCAAGCATGGTTAATCCGCATGTTATTCGAATGAAGGCATTCAGGATGCCAATATTTACTTTGACCATATATTTCCTCCTCTTTTTTTGTTTGTGTAAATGACTTTAATACGGTAAAATGATCATATGGTACAATTTTGGAAAAAAAGGAACGGGGATGTATATATGGCCGAACAACGCTATCAATGGAACACCGAGCAGCTTCGCGAACAAATGGCGATCATTGATGGAAAGCGATCACCAGCAAAGTTGCTTACCAATGCGACGTATTTGCATTCATATTTACGTAAATGGGTAAGAGGTAATATTTGGATAAAACATGATCGCATTGTTTATGCGGGCGAGCGTTTGCCAAGCGATCTGGAACAGTGCGAAGTGATTGATTGCAGCGACTACTATTTAGTCCCTGGCTATATCGAACCACACGCCCATCCTTTTCAGTTATATAATCCCCAAACGTTTGCCGAATATGCAGCAAAGTTTGGTACGACAACGATCATCAATGATAACTTATTCCTTGTTTTGCAGCTCGCAAAAAAGAAAGCGTTTTCTTTTCTAAGGGATATGGAATCGTTACCGGCAACGATCTATTGGTGGTGCCGTTTGGATGGGCAGACAGAACTCGCTAAAGAAGATAATACTTTTTCTTATGCCATCATTAAAGAATGGCTTAAGCAAAAATCGGTCATACAGGCTGGCGAGTTAACAGGCTGGCCGAAGCTTCTTGCCGGAGATGATACGATGCTTCATTGGATTCAAGAGGCTAAAAGCATGAAAAAGCGAATTGAGGGACATTTTCCGGGAGCTTCAGAGAAAACGCTTACAAAAATGATGCTGGCTGGCACGGACTGCGACCATGAAGCCATGACAGGCAAAGAGGTATACCATAGGCTTTTGCACGGGTATACGGTTTCATTACGGTATTCATCGATTCGTCCGGATTTGCCGAAGCTGCTTGAAGAGATGAAAGAATTAGGGATTGAGCAATATGATCACATCATTTTTACAACAGATGGTTCACCGCCTTCATTTTATGAACACGGCATTGTTGATCAGATGATTCGCATCGCGATCCAAAAAGGGGTTCCTGTCATTGATGCGTATCATATGGCAACACTCAATGTGGCGCGCCATTATCATATGGAACATTTACACGGTACGATCACGACAGGACGGTTCGCCAATATTAACTTTTTGTGCGATAAGGAAGACCCGACGCCTGTAAGTGTGCTTTCAAAAGGGCAATGGATGCTGCGAGACGGAGATTTTGAAACGTGGGATCACGGTATCGACTGGCGAACGTATGGTATAGGTCCACTTCAATTGACTTGGCAATTGTCAATGGATGATTTACAATTTTCCATGCCTCTTGGAATGTATATGGAGAATTCGGTGATTATGCGCCCATATTCTGTATTAATTGACACTGCGCACGATGAATTGGCGGAGAGCCATGATGAGAGCTTTTTAATGCTTGTAGATCGTCAGGGGAGATGGCGTGTCAATACAGTGGTTAAGGGGTTTGCCACCCATGTGAAAGGATTGGTCAGCTCTTATTCTAATACCGGCGATATTTTATTAATTGGCAAAAGCAAGCGGGATATGCTAATGGCATTTCAGCGCATGTGTGAAATTGGCGGCGGAATTGTACTGGCTGAAAACGGGGAAATCATTCATGAAATTCCGCTTGTGCTGAACGGGATGATGTCCAATGAACGTGTCGACAGCCTGATCCGCGAAGAGAACAAGTTAAAGGAGCTATTAAAAGAACGAGGCTATCGCTTTGTTGATCCTATTTATTCTTTATTATTTTTTCAATCTACTCATTTGCCTTATATTCGCATTACGCAAAAAGGAATTTATGATGTCATGAATAAAACGGTACTCTTTCCGTCGATAATGCGTTAAAATATAAAAGAAAAAGGTTGTGTGAGGATTGAAGCGCTGGTTAATTGCCATAAGTGGAACATGTCTTCTGTTTAGCGGCTGTACAAAAGCCGAAAAAAAGGAACGTCAGCCTGCGACAGCTATAGAAACGCCACAGAAGGAACCGGAAAACGAGACTGGGCAACAACAGGTACTCTCGCCATTGACAGGGTTGCCTGCCAAACAGGACGCGAATCATCGTGTGGTAGGTGTGATGATTAACAACCATCCGGCGGCCCGCCCCCAATCAGGATTGCAGAAAGCGGATGTTGTATATGAGGTGCTGGCAGAAGGGGATATTACACGTTTTTTAGCCTTATATCAAAGCGAGTTCCCTGAAAAAGTGGGGCCGGTTCGCAGCGCTCGTGATTATTATATTGAGCTAAGCAAAGGATTTGACGCGCTCTATATTTGTCACGGCTGGAGCCCTGAGGCAAAAAGTATGCTGGAAGCTGGCGGAACAGATTATTTGAATGGGTTGTTTTATGACGGAACGCTCTTTAAAAGAGCTTCGTTCCGAAAGGCTCCACATAATTCGTATATTACATTTGCTAATATCGAAAAAGGAGCAAAAGAAAAAGGCTATTCTTTAGAAGAAACGGTAGAAGCGCTTCCTTTTTTCAAAAATGAAGCGCAAAGTGAACCAGCAGAGCAAGTGGATATTTCGTATTCCAAAAGATCGTATGCTCATGTTCAATATCAATACATTTCGGATAAAAAAGGCTACATCCGTTACAGCGGAGGAGAGCAAACGATCGATTATGATACACATGATCCTATTTTGGTTCAAAACGTGTTCATTGTTGCGGCAGTCCACACGATTGCGGATGAATATGGCCGGCGCGATATCGATTTGACCTCCGGTGGAGATGGATATTTATTTCAAAACGGCACCGTCAAGCGTGTGGAATGGAAAAATGTCAATGGGCGGTTGCTGCCGTATGATCATGGTGTGCCGGTCGGATTTACTCCGGGAAAGACTTGGATTAATGTTGTGCCATCACTTGATATGGTCCAATATCGTTAGTATAGTAAATGGAGGGTTGAATACTATATGCAAATTGATAAGCTGAGAGGCAGAGAAGTCGATCAATTGTTTCAAGCCATTCTTTCGCTTCGTGACTTAGAGGAATGCTATCGTTTTTTTGATGATTTATGCACGGTCAACGAAATTCAGTCGTTGGCCCAGCGCCTTGAAGTGGCCCGTATGCTCCGAGAAGGCTATACGTACCACAAAATCGAAACAGAAACGGGGGCTAGCACAGCCACTATCTCTCGTGTCAAACGATGTTTGAACTATGGAAGCGATGCTTATGAAATGGTGCTTGAACGTATTAAAGAAGAGCAAGCTGACGACTTCAAAGAAACGAATCATATAAAATGAAAGGAAGGAGCCTTGTTTTGGTGCTCCTTTTCTTTTTTGAAGAAGAGACATTGGATCTTATGCGGTCCTCGGCTCTTTTTTGTAATGGTATATATAGGTTTGCGATGAATAAGGCTTATAGGTTCATCCATCAGCTTAAGGATTTGTTATAATAAGATGATGGATAAAGAGTGTTTAATCATAACCAGACAAATGGTTGCTTGTTAGCAGTAGACAAAGCGAGATTCGTCGTTTTTGCCAATAAATCCCCACGTCTGATGACGGAGAAGTAAATGGAGGTTTTTCTATGTACGATATTCACCAGTGGCGTCACGTGTTTAAGCTGGATCCCCATAAAGAAATCAGCGAGGAGCATCTGGAACAAATTTGCGAATCTGGAACGGATGCAGTCATTGTCGGCGGAACGGATCATGTCACGCTCGAGAATGTCCTCGATCTAATGGCGCGCATTCGCCGATTTGCGGTTCCTTGCGTTTTAGAAATATCGAATATCGAATCTGTGACGCCCGGATTTGATTTATATTTCATCCCGACGGTTTTAAATAGCAGACAGACAAAGTGGATAGTCGATTTGCATCATGAGGCGATGAAGCAATTTGGGGAGCTTATGAATTGGGATGAAATGTTCATGGAGGGATATTGCATTTTAAACAAAAACTGCAAAGCGGCAATGCTTACGGAAGCGAAGACGGAGCTTTCTGACGAAGATATCGTCGCCTATGCATTAATAGCGGAAAAAATGTATCAACTGCCGATTTTTTATTTAGAGTACAGCGGAACTTATGGAAATGTAGAAACGGTACGCCGAGTGAAAGAGGCGCTGCATCATACGCGGCTATTTTACGGTGGCGGCATTGAAAGCCCAGAACAAGCAAAGGAAATGGCGCAATATGCGGATACGATTGTCGTCGGAAATGCGATATATCACGATTTGCCGAAAGCGTTAGAAACAGTGAAAGCTGTGAAACGAGAAATTGTCTGAACAGAAAAAATGTAGTAAAATAGAACAAATGTTTGTATGGTGGTGATAGAATTGAATTTCTTATCCAATAAGCTGCTTGCGAATTTGAATCCCGAGCAGCAAGCGGCCGTCAAAACGACGGAAGGGCCTTTATTGATCATGGCTGGAGCGGGAAGCGGAAAGACGCGCGTATTGACGCACCGTATTGCTTATTTGATGGCGGAAAAGCATGTTGCCCCTTGGAACATTTTAGCGATTACCTTTACAAATAAAGCAGCCCGTGAAATGAAGGAGAGGGTGCAATCGCTTGTCGGCGGAGCGGCGGAAGAGATTTGGATCTCGACGTTTCATTCGATGTGCGTGCGCATTTTGCGGCGCGATATCGACCGTATTGGCATTAATCGCAACTTTTCTATTTTAGATGCGACCGATCAGCTTTCAGTGCTCAAAACGATTTTAAATGATAAAAATATCGATCCGAAAAAATTTGATCCGCGTGCCATTTTAGGAACGATCAGCAGCGCTAAAAACGAGCTGCTTTCTCCGGAGAAATTTGCTAAAAAAGCAGCTACTTATTATGAAAAAGTGGTAAGCGATGTGTATACCGAATATCAACAGCGTCTTCTGCGCAACCATTCTCTTGATTTTGACGACCTAATTATGGTGACGATTCAGCTGTTTGAACGCGTGCCGGAAGTGCTTGAGCATTATCAATATAAATTTCAGTATATTCATATTGACGAATATCAGGATACGAACAGAGCGCAGTATATGCTTGTTAAAATGCTGGCCGCGAGATTTCAGAATTTATGCGTTGTCGGTGATTCCGATCAATCGATTTATCGCTGGCGTGGAGCGGACATTCAAAATATCTTATCATTTGAAACGGACTATCCCAATGCCAAAGTAGTACTTCTTGAACAAAATTATCGTTCGACCAAGCGCATCTTACAAGCGGCGAACAAGGTCATTGAAAATAACTACAACCGCAAGCCAAAAAGATTATGGACCGAAAATCCGGAAGGAAAAAAAATCGCCTATTATGAGGCGATGAGCGAATCAGATGAAGCGCAATTTGTCGCTGGTAAAATTAAAGAGTATGTGGACAGCAGCAAGCGCCGCTATTCGGATTTCGCCATATTGTATCGCACGAATGCCCAATCGCGGATGATGGAGGAAGTGTTGATTAAATCGAATATTCCTTATCAAATCGTCGGCGGCTTAAAGTTCTATGACCGAAAAGAAATTAAAGATATTTTGGCGTATTTGCGTTTGATCGCCAATCCAAATGACGATATTAGTTTGACGAGAATTATCAATGTGCCAAAGCGCGGTATCGGCGCTTCATCGCTCGATAAAATTGCAAGCTACGCTTCCGCATACGGTCTTTCGATGTTTCAGGCGCTTGGCGAGCTTGAGCATATGGGGATTAGTGCGCGCATTGCCGCTTCGTTGCATGAATTTCGTCGGCAAATAGAGCATTGGGGGCAGCTGCAAGAATATGTATCTGTTACGGAGTTGGTAGAGGATGTTTTAGAGAAGTCGGGGTACCGCGAGATGCTTGAAGCGGAAAAAACATTGGAAGCGCAAAGCCGGCTTGAGAATATTGATGAATTTTTATCCGTAACCAAACATTTTGAAAATGTAAGTGAAGATAAATCGCTCATCGCCTTTTTAACGGATCTTGCTTTAGTGGCTGACATTGACCAGTTAAACAATGAAGAGGAAACAGACAAGGAAGCCGTTGTGCTTATGACGCTTCACTCGGCAAAGGGGTTAGAATTCCCTGTCGTTTTTTTGATCGGCATGGAAGAAGGCATTTTTCCACATAGCCGCTCACTCGACGATGAAGAGGAAATGGAAGAAGAGCGGCGCTTGGCCTATGTCGGCATTACCCGCGCCGAAGAGGAATTGTTTTTAACAAGCGCCCAAATGCGCACCCTGTTCGGCCGAACGAATGTGAATCCAGCTTCGCGCTTTATCGGGGAAATTCCTGATGAATTAGTCGAACAGGTGAATAAAACGAAGCGTTGGCCAGCAAGCGAACAAGCGAGAACGAAGTCCGTTCGTTTAGCTGCGGTGCCGACAACGACAGGAGGAGAAGCGGTCGCTTGGAAGGTAGGCGATAAAGCAGAGCATAAAAAGTGGGGAATCGGAACCGTTGTGAGCGTGCGCGGAGACGGAGACGACAAAGAGCTGGATATCGCTTTCCAAAGTCCGATTGGAATTAAGCGATTATTAGCTAAATTTGCCCCGATTACGAAGGTCTAGAGAAAGGATGAACGAACAATGGATCGACAAACAGCTATTGGGCGCATTGAGGAGCTTCGCCGTCTTTTAGATCAATATAACTATGAGTATTACGTATTGGATCGACCATCGGTGCCTGATGCTGAATATGACCGGCTGATGCAGGAGCTCATCGCTCTTGAAGAGGCGCATCCTGATTTAAAAACGAAAGACTCTCCTTCCCAGCGTGTAGGCGGACAAGCGTTAGATGCTTTCCAAAAAGTGGAGCATCGTGCTCCGATGCTAAGTCTTGCCAATGCTTTTAATGAAGGAGATTTGCGGGAGTTTGACCGCCGCGTTCGTCAAGAAGTTGGCGATGATGTCGCGTATGTATGTGAACTGAAAATCGACGGACTTGCTGTTTCCTTGCGCTATGAGGATGGCTATTTTGCTCAAGGGGCTACACGGGGCGATGGAATAACAGGAGAGGACATCACCGAAAATTTAAAAACCATTCGTTCGCTCCCGTTGCGGCTGCAGCAACCTGTCACGTTAGAGGCGCGCGGTGAAGCCTATATGCCGAAAAGATCGTTTGAGCGATTAAATGAACAGCGCCGCCAGCGCGGCGAGGAACTGTTTGCCAACCCGCGCAATGCAGCCGCTGGATCGTTGCGTCAGCTTGATCCAAAAATTGCGGCCTCTCGCCATTTAGACATGTTTATTTATGGTTTAGCTAATGCAGAGGAAATGGGAATCGATTCGCACAGTGAGGCGCTTGATTATTTGCAACGGCTTGGATTTAAAACCAATCCGGAGCGGCGGAGATGTGCGAATATGGAAGAAGTAATTGAATTTATAAAGGAATGGAATGGGAAACGTCCGCAGCTTTCCTATGAGATTGATGGCATTGTGATTAAAGTGGATTCATTTGAACAGCAGGAACAGCTCGGCGCAACGGCTAAAAGCCCTCGTTGGGCGATCGCTTACAAATTTCCAGCCGAAGAAGTAGTCACAAAGCTGCTTGGCATTGAATTAAGCGTCGGCCGTACGGGAGTGGTCACGCCAACCGCGCTTTTAGAGCCAGTTCGCGTTGCTGGCACAACGGTGCAGAGAGCTTCGCTTCATAATGAAGATTTGATTCGAGCGAAGGATATTATGATTGGCGACGCCGTCGTTGTCAAAAAAGCAGGTGACATTATTCCTGAAATTGTAAATGTTTTGCCTGAAAGGCGAACGGGAGACGAAATTCCTTTTGCAATGCCGACCCATTGTCCAGAATGTAAAAGCGAGCTTGTCCGCTTAGAAGGAGAGGTGGCGCTTCGCTGTTTAAACCCAAAATGTCCAGCCCAAATTCGCGAAGGTTTAATCCATTTTGTTTCCCGACAGGCGATGAACATTGAGGGACTTGGCGAAAAGGTGATTGCTCAATTGTTTCAACAAGGGCTTGTACATGACGTGGCCGATTTGTATACACTAACAAAAGAGCAGCTCGTTCCTTTGGAGCGGATGGGCGAAAAGTCTGCCGCGAATTTGCTTGCAGCGATTGAAGCGTCAAAGCAAAATTCGCTGGAACGTCTTTTGTTCGGACTTGGCATTCGCCATGTCGGAGCGAAAGCGGCGAAAGTACTTGCCGAGCATTTTGAAACAATGGAACGTCTTGAGTCGGCTACGCAGGAAGATTTGCTGGAGATTCACGAAATCGGCGAAAAAATGGCCGATTCCATTGTCACTTATTTTTCGCGGCAGGAAGTAAAAGAACTGTTGAATGAGCTCCGTTCTTATGGAGTGAATATGACTTACAAAGGAACAAAATCAGTAAAAGCAGTTGAAGGAACGTCTTATTTTTCTGGAAAAACGGTCGTATTAACCGGCAAGCTGGAAGCATTATCGCGCAGTGAAGCGAAAGAAAGGATCGAACAGCTTGGCGGCAACGTGACGGGAAGCGTCAGCAAAAAGACCGATTTAGTCATTGCCGGTGCAGAAGCCGGATCGAAATTAACGAAAGCGCAGCAGCTCCATATTGAAATTTGGAATGAAGCGCGCTTTCTTCAAGAACTTGAGCGGCAGGTGTAAGGACCATGAAAAAAATGGCGATATTATCTATAGCAATGATGTTCTTGCTATCGGCTTGTGCTCCGAAATTTGGCCAAGAAGAAGTCGTACAACAAAAAGATAATAAACAGCAAAAAGCTGTGATTCCAAAATACAATATTTCTGATTCGTACTATCGAATGATTTTGCCATTTAAGCCTTCGGAAGCGAGAGGACTTGTGGTGGAGGATTTGAATACACGTTTGGATGTGGACGAGTTTGAAACGGGCTTGATGCGTGTAGCTCAAGATCGTTTCTCACCGCAGGACTATTTATTTCAAGAAGGGCAATATTTGGACAAAAAAACGATTCAGAGCTGGCTTAAGAGGAAAAGCGAAGATGATAAGGGCTTGAATCCGGCGCTAGGCAACAAAGGAACCAATGAAGAAAAAAATACAAAAAGTCCGATTTATTTGGCCAATATTTTAGAGCATGATTATTTAATGAAAAACGATAATAATAAAGTAAAGCTTGGCGGGATTGTTTTAGGGCTCGCCTTAAATTCCGTCCATTATTATGAGACGGAGCAGGGATATCCGCGCGAGGTGCAAATCGAGGATGGCGTCATTGAAAAAGAAGGCAAGCGACTGGCTTCTGAAATATTGTCGCGGGTTCGTCAGATTAAAGGATTAGAAAGCGTGCCGATTACCATTGCCTTATTTAAGCAACAGCCGCAATCGGCGATTATTCCAGGCCATTTCTTTGCCGTGACGAATGTAGACGAGGGAAGCACGACGATCGACAAATGGGAAAAAATTAATGAAGAATACACTTTATTTCCATCAGATGACGCGGAAAAAAATCACCGCGAAGATTTAATGAAGTTTTTAAATTTTAAATCCGATATCGAAGACTTTTTTCCAAATTATACAGGCGTCATCGGCAAAGCATTTTATGTAGACGATCAGCTTCAGCAGCTGACGGTCAATATTCCGATGCAATTTTATGGCAAGGGAGAGGTCATTGCGTTTACGCAATATGTAACAGGGCTTGTGATGGAGCAATTCCCGGATTATATCACGGTCAATGTCTATATTTCGTCTGTTAACGGCCCGGAAAGCATTATCATCCGCGAAGCGAAGGCCGAACAGCCATTTGTCCATATATATCAATAGACGGAAAACGATAGCGATTGAATAAGTTTTTATTATCCGTTAGAATGATAGATGTGGGTTGTAAACGTTTAATTTCGGCAAAGGGGGCACAAGTATGGTACAACCTTATAGACATGAACCATTCACAGATTTCACAGTGGAAGCAAATAAACAGGCTTTTGAAGCCGGTTTACAACAAGTACAAGCGTATCTTGGCCAAGACTACCCGTTAGTGATTGGCGGAGAACGGGTGACGACGGAAGATAAAATCGTTTCAATCAACCCAGCTAATAAAGAAGAAGTAATTGGTCGCGTATCAAAAGCGAATAAAGAGTTGGCTGAAAAGGCTATGCAAGCAGCAGATGCCGCATTCAAATGGTGGAGCAAAACAAAACCGGAAATGCGCGCTGATATTTTGTTCCGTGCTGCTGCGATTGTGCGTCGCCGCAAGCATGAGTTTTCCGCATTGCTTGTGAAAGAAGCCGGAAAACCTTGGAGAGAAGCGGATGCGGACACAGCAGAAGCGATTGATTTTATGGAGTATTATGCTCGTCAAATGTTAAAGCTGAAAGAGGGCATTCCGGTAGAAAGCCGTCCAGGTGAGTCGAATCGTTTCTTCTATATTCCGCTTGGCGTCGGTGTGGTGATTTCGCCTTGGAACTTCCCGTTTGCGATCATGGCGGGAACAACAGTAGCTGCTCTTGTTACGGGCAATACCGTTCTTTTAAAACCAGCGAGCACAACGCCTGTTGTCGCTTATAAATTTGTGGAAGTGTTGGAGGAAGCAGGTCTTCCAGCCGGCGTATTGAACTATATCCCGGGAAGCGGCGCAGAAGTCGGCGACTACTTAGTGGACCATCCGCGCACTCGCTTTATCAGCTTCACAGGCTCTCGTGATGTCGGCATTCGCATTTACGAGCGCGCAGCGAAAGTACATCCAGGCCAAATTTGGCTCAAACGCGTCATCGCGGAAATGGGTGGAAAAGATACAATCGTGGTCGACAAAGAAGCTGACTTAGAATTGGCAGCTCAATCGATTGTTGCCTCTGCCTTTGGCTTCTCAGGACAAAAATGCTCCGCTTGCTCTCGTGCGGTTGTTCTTGAAGAGGTATACGATCAAGTATTAAATCGCGTCGTTGAGCTAACAAAGCAGTTGAAAGTCGGCAATCCAGAAGAACAAAGCACGTTCATGGGTCCTGTGATCGACCAATCTGCTTACAATAAAATTATGGAATACATTGAAATCGGCAAACAAGAAGGCAAGCTGATGACAGGCGGCGAAGGAGATGACTCAAAAGGCTTCTTCATTCAGCCAACAGTATTCGCCGATGTCGATCCAAAAGCGCGCTTAATGCAAGAAGAAATCTTCGGCCCAGTTGTGGCGTTCACAAAAGCGAAAGATTTCGATCATGCGCTTGAAATTGCTAATAACACCGAATACGGCTTAACGGGAGCGGTCATTTCGAAAAACCGCTTTAACCTTGACAAAGCGCGCGAAGAATTCCATGTCGGTAACCTTTACTTCAACCGCGGATGCACAGGCGCGATTGTCGGTTATCAGCCATTTGGCGGCTTCAACATGTCAGGAACAGACTCAAAAGCAGGCGGTCCTGACTACTTGATTCTTCATATGCAAGCAAAAACGGTATCGGAAATGTTTTAAAGTAAAAACCCCCTCTTGGCGAATGCTGGGAGGGGGTCTAGTGAATTTGTCGATGCGCAAAAAATCCACCTCTGTCCAAACGGCGACTGAGGTGGATTTTTCTAAAATTCCTCTGTCCAAATGGTAAAAATATTGTTGTTATACTTACGTTTCTTTGATGAGCCTCATATACTTGGTAACATAAAGAAACCCTCGTGTTATGGGGGCGAGGTGTAAAGCCAGACTGGAAAAAGAGTGGGTTTCATTTTACAGAGCATAAAATGGATAAGGACTTAGCTCCTCACTTATGAAGACATACCTCTGATATATCCAGTAAGGGGCTTTGGAAACCTAACAATGAATTAAGAATGTTGTTAGGTAACAAACATTAAATTGGGGGTTGTGGAAATATTACGAAGACTTTTGGAATAGCTCCTAAATTCTCATCATGATTTCGTGTTCAGGTTTGGACATTTGAAGAAAATCATTAGGAGGCGGTGATCTTGAGTGTCAATATGTATGGATTAAAGAGAAAAACATTTTATCAGCTTCTTCATTTCTTCCAAAGCTATGCGGACATTATTGAAAAAATCATTTTGTTTGGTTCGCGGGCACGAGGTGATTATAAAGAAACATCGGATATTGATATTGCGATTAAATTTAGAAAAAACAACGAGCAGCTATATCGCATTCAAGACGATTTGGCTGAAGTCAATATAATTTATACAGTAGATGTGATCGATTATGACAAAATAAGTAACGGAAAACTCAAATCGTATGTTGATCAAGAAGGGAAAACGATCTTTTTAACGAACGATCGGGGGGAGATAGTCGTGACGATGAATAAAATCATAGATAAGCTTTCCGATTTTGAGAAGGCGCCTATATAAACTTCATCAAAGCGTCGGGCGCGATGTCACGAAAGACGACCTTGTTCTTGATGCGACGATTCAGCGGTTTGAATTTACATATGATCTGGCATGGAAATGGATGAAAAGTTATTTGGAATACAACGGAAACAACGAAGTAACAAGCCCGCGAAAGACGATAAAGGAAGCGTTTAAAGGAGGACTCATTCAAGACGGAGAAACGTGGATTCAAATGCTGGAAGACAGAAACAGAACATCACACACGTATGATGAGCAAATAGCGATGGAAATTTATGAACACATTCGCCAGAGATACGTTTATCTATTTGATCGGTTATTGATGGAAATGAAAAAGCGAGTGGAGGAGTTAGAGAAATAACGCGATATGTTGTCCCCACAGGTTTTCCCACCCTAGATGTCCGACGATTCGGAGTTCTTTTTTGTACCTTGGATATTTTACGTATGGAAGGCTCCGTTTGGTTTTCTCATTTGATTTCTCCATCAATCTCTCAATCCAGTGATCAAAGAACAGCATCGATTTATTTTATGATAGAGTCGGATCATGGAACAGACAACGCTTGTCCTTGTCCGAAGTCGATTCATCTCCCGCTTTCATCAAGCTGTACAAGATTCAGAAACGCGAGACTTCCCGACTGAATAAAGCCAGCTTGGAAAAACGCTTTTTGTTTATGGACAGAATTTTTCTAAATAGAGGAACGATGGTCGGCTGGTCGGCTATCAGCCATTTGGCGGCTTCAGCATGTCAGGAACAGACTCAAAAGCAGGCGGCCCTGACTTATTTGATTCTTCACGTGCAAGCAAAAACGGTATCGGAAATGTTTTAATGAAAATCCCTCTCTGCCTAGGCAGGGAGGTTTTTCATTATGCTATATTCCCGCGTTTATCCCCTTCAAGTGATGTACAAAGCCGCTTTTTCTCTTCTTTTACTTTGTGTAAGTAGAACTAGTTTTAGACACTTTAAATGTCCGAAGATCACTGTTGATACAAAATGGTTTCCTTTTTAGCGATAAATTTATTTACATCAGTGGAAGGAAGTTCACTGATTTTGTCGAATTTTGGTTAATTGTAAATATTTGTGTAGATATGTGGGGGGACAAAATAAGGAGGGGAGATGAAAGCGTTTATATGAATATGTGAGACAAATGACGGAAGAAATCAATCGCATTGCCTGCGCTTTTGTCCGATGGCTGATAAGAGGTGGATCGGTGGTATCAAAGAACACATGCCAAGCTTGGCATACCGCATTTCAAAAGGAATCATCCTTGCGCTGTAAATCTGGAAAGGGGGAGAAGAGGCTAAGATGATTCATATTTTGGTTGTCGATGACCATCGGCTTGTTGGTGAGGGGACAAAGAAAGTACTGGAAAATGAACCAGACTTTCATGTGGAGCTTGTAACATCTGGAAAAGATGTGGAACCAATCATAGAAAGGTACACCTATGATGCATATTTGCTGGATTGGCAGATGCCTGGGATAAGTGGAGTCGAATTAGGTAAGCGAATTCTGCAAAAACAACCAGATGCGAAAATTGTTATGTATACCGGATATGACATCGCGCCTTTTTTTCATTACTTGATCGAATCAGGTATCACCGGCTTTGTCAGTAAAACGGCGACAAGCGAGCAATTAATCACAGCGATTCGTTGCGCATTAAGGAACGAAGCGGTGGTTCCTGTGCATTTGTTGCGCCGGATGCGGCTTTCTGAGGTGAAGGACCGAACGCAAGAAGGCGAACCGGTCGCGCTGAGCCCCCTTGAGCAGGAAATATTAATGGAAGTTGCCAATGGCTTAGGCAATAAGGAGATTGCAAAAAAATGCCATATCAGCCAACGCAGCATTGAACGGCAACTATCCCGCATTTTTGCCAAACTGCAAGTTTCTTCAAGGATCGAAGCGGTAGAAAAAGCTAGAAAGCTAGGGCTGATCTCCGCGATTCACATGGAATATTAACGCCTCCTTACCGGTGAGGCGTTTTCTTTTTTAAGCCCGCCATCTTAGTGGCGGACTTCCGCCAAAAAATGGCGGGGTTCCGCCACAGGTTGGCGGTGGAGAGACAAGAAAATAGATGTATAATTTTGTATATAAAGGAATGTGCAAAAGTTGCTCTTAACATTTTTGAACAGGGTGGTGATTTGAGTCTATCTCAGAATATAGATGGGTATGTGAATTTGGTGAGGTAATTTTAAATTGTAAATACGATGTTTGAAAGGATAAGCTGGTATGAGGCTGTTATATGTGTTGTTAAGAATGGTTTTAAGTATAAAGATAGACATGATTCTTATTTGCGTTTTTTCGTGCATCCTTATTTTTTATTGCAGTAATCCTCATACAATTAATCCAGTAGAATTTATCTTATACACGAAGTATTTGGTTCCCGTTGGAGTTTGTGTCTGGTTATTCGTAAGTTTTCGCTTACATCTTTTGATTACAAATTCAATTCCTATTAACTGGATTACTATTAACGAAATCGTACAAAAGCCAAAAAAGATTGTGGTTAATCAAATTAGTACTACATTTATTTGTTTCTTAATATTACAAATACTTATCGCTGGAATCATAGCAAGTGCCATTGTCATGACTTTTTCAGCTGGTTGGAATCTCTTTGCTTTCATTTTTAAATTATACTGTATTTATTTTGTTCTTCCGTTTATATGGTCATGGATTACTGGATTATCCATCAGTATTATTTATGCATATCATTCTCACAAAAAAGCGATTTTGTTTTTCGATGTATTTCTTCTATGGGTAATAACGTTATTTTTCCTTGAATATAAGCTTGCATCATTTAATGTATTTATCGAAAATCGTTGGCCTTATATTGATCCTTTATTTAGTCTGACATTTCTAAAAGAGAATGTACTTATTAAGTTAGTATACCTCATTTGTTCAATAGGAGCTTGTTTCGTTTTTGTGAAAATTAGACGCACTATGGTTGGAATTGCTATAAGTGTTATCCTCATCATTTTTGTCACATTTACAACCGATAGTGTTCAAAGTAAATCCCAGTTAGATAAAATTCTGCTAGCTAATGACTATAAACTTTATCATCAGATAAAAAATAAAACCTATAGCAACATAAAAATGACAGACAATTGGAGAATAACGGGTGTTCAAGTTGAACCAGGGTCCCGATACCCAATTCAAATTAAGCTTACTTTAGATAAAAAAGAGAATTTAATCCGTTTTTCTATTAACGAACAATTTAAGATCGACCACATAAAAAGTGAAGGCAAAAATTTATCATTTAAACAACAAGGAAGCATTGTAGAAGTGGAAACAAACGGTGTTCAATCAATGGTGCTATATTATAAAAATACTTTTGGTTCTAGCTTTTATCCGTTAACATCCAATATCGTTTTACTGCCGTTTGAAGCAAACTGGTATCCACAGTCAACCCATTCGAATCTTTATACGATAGACTCATCTGGAACTTTTCATACTAATGTCCAAACAAAAAAATGTAAACGCATAGAGATAATTGAGGGAGAAGAAAATTATAGTTGGCATGGAGATCATTTAGATTGTCTATCAATTATAAAAGGTCCCTACAAACAAATTGAAATTCAAAATACGAAGTTAATCGTTTATGAACCATTTTTGACGAAAACAAAGAATTATAGAGAATTGAAGGATCAACTTGTTTCAATTCGTAGTGAACTTTGTAAATTATTTACTAATCTTAAAAACACAAATTATTGCACAAATGAAATTGAAACTATTGTTATCATTCCAAAAAGCTTAAGTACAACAAATCTCTCGCTATATGACAGCACAGTTACTAACGGAAGCTATACGTTCTACGTCGATCCTTTTCTTGACGTCAATGACAAACCGGTAACAGCATATGTTCAGGAATTATCCACCTTTTTGATCCCATACAGACTGTTCGAAAATGAACAAATAAGCATCTTTGCTAGTCAGTATTTAATGGAAAAACTACATATTCAACCAAGTGGATATTTGAGAACGATAGTGGAGAAATCCTCTATCAACTCGGAATCATGGAATCACTATACGAAACTAACGATGGAAGAGAAAGAAAAGGCGCTCATTCAAATGGCGCAAGAAATGAGGAGAAAAGACTAATGCTAGAATTAAAAAACGTTACTATCAAATATAATCGCCAAATCATTTTGCATAGTTGTAATTGTAAGCTTCCTTCTCAATCAATTATTGTGGCCAAAAATAATATTAATACGGATATTATTTCGAGAACTTTTGCTGGCTTTCATCCTGTAGACGGAGGTGAAATACATTTAGATGAAAATGTTATAAGTGAAAAGAAGAAGTTGAGTAAAAAAGTATTTTTTGTTATACCGGAAAACTACAACAAATTATGGATGAACTATCGTTTACAAGAAATACCCAAATTGATGAATAGCTCATTTCAGCAATCTGCATTATGTCAAAAATACAATATACTTCCCCAAGCATCGATTGATTCACTGACCATATTCCAACGACTGATTTATATTATTTCCCTTGGACAAGCATTGAATCGCACCATATTTATTCTTAATCAGCCAACCAAATACTTCGACTTCGAGGACTTAGAACAGTTTTATCATTTCTTAAAAGATGATTTTTCGGATGCACATTATCTCATTTTTACAAATCGAATAGAAAGAATATTCACTATGCTTTCAAAGCCAATATATCAACTTGATTCTACCAAATTACTACGCTTGAAAGGAGGTGAGGAGGATGGTTGTCAATAAGGCACGTAAAACGAAAGCTAAGGGGCTACCACTATTCATTTTAGTGTTGGTTCTCAGCATTGCTGGATCTGTGTATGCCGCTGGCACTTCAACTGCGCATATTTCACCGGGAGCTAGTTCTGCCACAGGAACACCAGTGAAAGCTACCGGGACTTCTGGAACATTAACAGTCTCTTCATCAGGTCCAGCATTTTATGTACAGGGGTATGCAAAAAAACAAATCGACTGGTGGCCTGACTCAACAGTTGCTTCAGCAATAGCCTACCCATCACAAACAGTAAAAAAATCTTTTACAGCTGAGAACGGGTCTTTCTACTATGCTGAAGCATACACGCAAGCCAACGCGACATCCATTTATGGCGAGGCAAAAGTGACAGTGAACTAATGGTATGTTTCATTCAACAGCAAACGAATGCCAAAGCGGCTCAATCATGCCAGCATTCGTTTGCTTCCTTTTGTTGCTGATGGATATGACCATCCAGAAATGGAGTGACTCATCATGACGTTGTGTTTCCGTTTATCGTGGTTTTACGCGAAACAAATGGTAAAAAGCGTGCTCTATATAGGAACATACATTTTTATGGCTACCATGCTCATTTCCCGCTTTATCATTCGGCAACACGATCCATTTGGAATGACGGATTACGGAAATTTTGTCGGGGAAATGACGTTAATCATCCAAGCAGCGATGTTGTTGTTTATGGTATTTTTTTACAAGTTGTTCTCTGATGAATACCGATTTGGCGCCAATCTTTTGTTTGCCGGTTCGTTGCGCATCACAGCGCTGAAAATCGCAGCCTTGTTCGCCAATCATCTGTTGTTTCTTGCATTGCTTACAGGGCTGCAAGCTGCGCTCGTATGGCAGTTTTATCGCGCATGGGGCATTCCCTTTTCTTCGTTGTATACCGAAACGGTATCGTATATTGCCGCGTATTGGCTGTTGCCGTTAGTGTTCGCCTTTTTTCTTGGTATTTTCACCGCTCTATTGTTTGGGAAAAATCGATTGAGCTTTGCCTGGATGATGGTCGTTTGGCTGGCGATCGGCCCAATGAATACAGAATTGTTTTCCCGTTATTTCCATCACATTTCCTTTTCCGACATCCATAGTTTGTTCTACATCGGCCCGTTGAATATGGACGACGTGTTTCGTGACGTCATTGGGTACAATGTCAGCCTTTCGACGTATATGAAAATGTTGTTTTGGATCATAGCGTCTATGATGGCGGTATGGGCCATCCTTTGGAAAACGGCCCGCACCACAAAGGAGAAAGCGGCCATCATCATGGGCGCCACTTTGCTTTTGGCGGGTGATGCCTGGTTGTTTCCGCATATTTTTACAGGAAGCAAGCTGGTGTTTAGCTATGCTGATTTAAATCAAGAAAATGTTTACTATCAAACTCACTATCCAACAATCAAGCCGAGCACATTGCACTATTCGATTGAACGGTATGACATTCAGTTGGATGCCAAAAGCGGTGTCAATGCGAAAGTGAAAGTGACCTTGCGGCAAATCCGGGGCAACACGCTGTCGTTTGTGCTTTATCATCATTTTGCTCTGAAACAAGTCACCGATCAAACCAGAAAACGGCTGCCGTTTATCCAACAGGGGGATGTCATCACTGTCAAGCGGTCATCCATCCGCCCAGCCGATGAATGGACGTTTGAGTATAAGATGAACGATTCCGCCCAAGTTCCCGTTTCGCCGCACTATTTGTTTTTACCCAACGATTTCAGCTGGGTGCCGACAAGAGCCGACCATGCGCCGTTTGCCTTTGCGAGCGATCATTCCGGCCCAGTGTCCGTATCGATGCAACCGAGCCAGCCGATCCGCTATACGTTGTCGTTTCACGGAACGGCGCCGTTTTATACGAATTTGCCGAGCCGAAGCGATGGAACGTATGAAGGAGCGGTGTCCGGTGGCATTACGGCCGTAGCCGGAATGTTTTTGAAGGAAAAAATCGGGCCATGGGAGATCGTGCATCCTGCGGATTGGCCGGGGGTGGCGGATGTTTGGCCTGCTTTCGAACGCTATTTGCGGCGCATCCATAACGAAATGGTGCAGATGTTCGATTTAAAGGATGCAGAGCTGCCGACGAAAATCGTGCTGCTTGCCCCCCATGGCGAACAACGCAGCGTATATAGCAGCGATCACTTGCTTCTTCAAATCGATACGCCATATTCTCTTCGCTCCCAGGAAGGAACATTAATGTATTTGCCGGAAATAATAACCGAAGGGCTGCTTTGGAGCGGAAAGCATTCATCTAAACAAAAAGAAGCGTTTCAAGCGTTGCTGACAAGATGGTTTCAACAACAATTAGGCCTCCCATATTCCGGAGGAGATTTGACGTTTGATTTGGCTTTGTCAGTCGACTCCTCTGACGGGAAAACACAGCAAGTGCTGAGGCAGATGTCTGGGGAGTATGAACGCTTATCCGATGAGAAAAAGCGGCAATTTTTGGCCTTATGGTACAAACAAATAAGGGAAGGAGCGGATGGCAGCTGGGAGAAAACGGTACAGCTCATCCGTATCGTTCAGGAGGGACAGAAATGATCCATGTATCCGGCGTCACCAAACGAATCAAAAAACAACTCATTTTATCGAACGTATCGCTTTGCATTGAAGGGATCTATGGCTTGGTCGGACCGAACGGAGCCGGCAAAACGACATTGATGAAAATATTGGCCGGCTTGACACCCATGGATGAAGGACAGGTGGCAATCGACGGGCGAAACTATATCAAAGGAAAATATGTGAAAGCCAATGAAAGGATCGGTTATTTGCCGCAAGATTTCATGGTCTATCCGAACATTACGGTCGAAGAAGCGCTTGACCATCTCGCTTTATTGCAAGGAATGATGGACAAGCAGGAACGGCAGGCGGCCATTGCCGAGGCGATCCAAAAAGTCAACTTGAACGGCCATGAGACGAAAAAAATGTCCGAGCTGTCCGGCGGTATGCGGCGACGGGTGGGAATTGCCCATTTATTGACGCGAAAGCCGTCCATCTTGCTTTTCGACGAGCCGACAGCCGGTCTTGATATTGAAGAGCGAATCCGCTTTCGCCATTTGCTCAAACAGCTTGGTTCCGAGCATACCGTCATCATCTCTTCGCACATTGTGGAAGACATTGAGTTTTTGTGTACAAAAATTGGCATTTTAAAACAAGGACAAGTGTTATTTGAAGGCACGCCGTCCAAACTGAAATCCCGTGCGGAAGGCTGCGTGTGGGAATATTGCGTACGCCCGGAAGAATTGGATGACTTGATCGCAGCGAGAGAAGTGGTGCAGCTTCTGGAAGAAGAGGACGGCATTCATGTGCGCGTGTTTTCTAAGACTGACGAAACAGGGGCAAGGCGGGTGGCGCCGCGATTGATCGATGGCTATTTGGCTGTCGTCCGGAGGGGGAATTAAGATGAAACCGTACATAGAATGGATCCGAACCGCATTCACGTTTGACCGAAAGACAATGGGCGGAGCGTTTTTCGTGCCACCGGCGATGTTCGCCCTATCGTTGTTGCTCATTTTGCTTATTCCCCGCAAATCGCAAAGCATTTACGACAATGTGATCATCATCCAAGGGCTGTTCATCCCGTTTTCCGGCTGGTGCCTCACCTATCGGTTCGGTGAAATGTATGAAGACGGAGCGCAAGAAACGCTTGTCCCCTATTATGCGAAATGGTTTTGGGCTGATGTATTTCGCTACTTCTTTGTTCATATGTTGGGAGTCGTTTTGTTAAGCATCGCATTGGGATGGAAATATGGCGCGTCTTCTTTGTCGCCTTTGAACATGATTCACTTCGTTATTTTGACACTGTTTTACCTTTTTTTTAGCACTACATTGATCGTGCTTGTGAAAAACGTGGACATCTCTTTGACGGTCATCTTCATTTATACGGTGCTCGAAGTCGCCACATTAGGGACATTTATGCCATGGCCGCACATCTTTTTGTTCGACCCGCCCGTATGGGACCCATTTTTCATCAGCAAACTGACCGTTTTATCCCTTGCGGTGCTCCTATTGGTATCCATCACTGTTGTATGGATTCGCAGGGGGGACCGGAAGCCGCAATAAGAGCCAATGAAAGCTATCTTAGAGCGCGGATGTACCAAACTAGAGGATATACGGCGTTTCCAACCCACTTTCTCATATGGCATGATTCACTCTACGTTTTTTGTAAAGATGTGTCCCGCTATCGGCGTCACATCCTTCCTCCTTCTCCCATGCTTGATGCTACAAAACTCCTTGAACGAAAGTAGGTGATGTGTAATGAGATGGAAATTTCTGTTTGTATTTTATCTGAAGAAGATGCTTAAAAGTAAGCTATACGCTGGAGCTAGCGTATTATTTTTTGTTTTGTTGATTGCTAGACTCATTTTGTTCTTTTCAGATGATATGCAATCAAATATGGAGTATTCCGGACAACCGCCACATGAAGTCTTCATGCTTGTGCAAATGATATCAATCTTTTACATTGTTTTTTCTATCTTCTCCATTCAAAGGAGCTTCTTTATGGCGTTCAGTCCTTTTTTTGTGGATGGCTATCGGATCATGTTGGAGAAAATGAGCGCGATGTTGGCCGCCCATATGTTATGCCAAGGGTTTATGATGATGGCTTACCACGTTTTTTCACTCGTTTATTTCTTCATATCGACATGATCCGTTACGCTGGACTGCACGGAATTTTTATATTTCTGCTAGTGGGATTGACAGCATGGATCAATGGGTTGAACTTTTTCACAAGCACTTTAATGGCGCACCTGATTATGTTGTTTCTCTTTTATCGAATGGTGGGGATTGCGGTTTTAAGTGCTGTCCGAAGCTTGGATGTTGCACTGGCGATAGTAGCGGCTTATACGTTTATGGAAGTGGCGACATGGCGCTTTTGCTTACCTTTTTGTGGTTAGGAGTGGGCATTATTATATCGGCTATACAACTATGGCGGACGTTTAAATAAAAATATTGGCGGCTTTGTGATATCATATCCTAGACTGTGAATATGGAGTGAATCGGATGGTCCCATACCTGGCCTTGCGCGTCTCTCCCCCGCGGTGAGGCATTTTCTTTTTTAAACCCGCCAACCTGTGGCGGACTTCCGCCAAAAAATGGCGGGGTTCCGCCACAGGTTGGCGGTGAAAAAGTGATAGTTTTGATTTATATTTATAGTATAAAAATCAGACAGATGGGGGGGATTTTTATGTTCAAAAAGGGTTATTTATCCATTTTTCCGCTAGTTACAGGGTTGGCTTTCTTCTCAACTAATACTTTTGCAACTACTGATATTGTGGATAATGATGCTTTAAGCAACGCTCCTGGATTCTCTGAACAAAAGGGAAATTGGATCTACAAGACAGGTTCTGGGTACTACAATGATTATCGGATCGTTTCAGCGACCGTTAATGGCTTTGATCCTGATTATGCCTATATTTGGAGCTTTTATGCACACGATAAAAATGCCGCTCATTATGTCTATTTAAACAATAAAGATTTTACAAATCCAAGAACAGCTTATCAAATAGATGAGCTTGGTGGTATTGTCTATATTAATCAAAATACAGCACCCGGAGGCTGGAATTTTCTAAAAACTAATAAAGAGTGGAATCATATGATTGTAATTAACACATCTTTAACTACCAAGGTAGGAAACGTGGGAGCAGATGCTACAAAAATTACTTATTAATTTGGGGGTGAATACTTTGAAAAAAGAATTTTTGGTTGCTGGAGTTACTGGTGTGATATTAGCCATTTCACTTGTAATATATAATGGTATGGATTTTACTGGGAAAAGAGAAAACGTGGCTCAGGCAAGTGAAAATATCCAAAAAGTAAAAGTTCAAAATACAAATGAACAAAAAACTAAAATTCAAACCTTAATGTTAAATTCTATTGATCATTATAAAACAGCAAAAGGATCGTTTGAATATTTTAGTGAATCAGGTGATTTTTATATCAGTGTAGATTATCAAACAAATCTTTCTGATAGCCCACAATCTTATGAAAAAGTGTATGGACTGGGTAAGGAAAATAATAATGGTATAGTTAATGCGACTGAGTTGGGCTATGAAGTGAGTATATATGATGGAGAAAATTTGATTAACTACAATAGTGGTTCTAGCGATCATCAAACGAATAGTGTTACTAAGAGCAATGTTCCTATAAAAACTATCGTAAAAGTAGGAAAAGTGAGTGAAAAGGAGCGTAATTATTTAAAAAACACGAGTATTCATGAACGGATTACTACAGTAGATGGAGAAAAAGCCTATATACACAGAGTAGATCCATCCTATATGGGGATAGCGAAGACTTCTTTATTTCCAGAAGATATAGCAATGGGATTCTTAGTAGATAGTACACTATGGGATATCACAGGACAGGAAATTATAGCAGGAATTAAGACAATAGTAATAGAAGGTAAACTCAATAGCGAATATTCAAAACGATATAACGCAAAAACTTTCAAATTAAATATAGATCCAAAAACTGGAATAATGATACAAATGGAAGTTTTTGATTCCTCAGGTATCATTAAGGAATCAATAAAAACGAAAAATATTGAAATTAATAAAAATTTAGATGTCAATTTGTTCTCGATTTTTTGATGATTATGTTTCATTAAAATTATTATAAAAAATTAATGAAATAGAGGCAGATCATTAAGATATAATTTTTTAACTTAAATGAGATACACATTGAATCAAAAATAATGTATTAAAACATACGGGCCTCTTTGCAATGACAAAGAGGTTTGATTGTTATGTATCAGGAATTTTATTTTGATTTATCTATTCGGAAATATTTATATCCGTATGGTAGGAATTTATAAAAACAGTGAAAATGCCCCGCGGTGAGGCGTTTTCTTTTTAAGCCCGCCATTTAGTGGCGGAGTTCCGCCACAGGTTGGCGGTAGAGGCAAACAGAAAGAGAAGTATAATAGAAAAAAGTCGCGCATGCCTAGAGAGTATGTTTAAGCCTTAAAGATCGAGGCCTACGGCTGTTAGAAGGACATATGAATGTTATATGCATCCTTATTGGTGAATGGGCGATCAGTGTAATCTGTGATATACAGCCTCGTTTTTAGCTAAGGAGAAGGAGGGAAAAGATGATTCGATTAGAAAATATCAGCCAATCATTTAAGCACCATTCTAGCAAAATCAAAATTTTAAATCATGTTGATCTAGTGATTCAGCAAGGGAGCTGGGTGTCGATTGTCGGTCCGTCCGGCTCAGGGAAATCGACTTTATTAAAAATTATGACGGGTTTATTAAAACCGGATACAGGGACTGTTTATTACCGGGATCTCGATCTCTATCGAATGGGCGAACGAGAAAAAAGCGATTTCCGCCGACGTCATATTGGGTTTGTATTTCAAGATTTTAAATTATTGCCGTATTATTCGGTTTTAGACAATGTGATCCTCCCTTTATATTATGATAAAAAGAAACAGGAATTATATGAAAAAGCGAAAATGCTGTTGCTATCGCTCGGCATTCAAGAGCCGTTATTTTCCCGGCTGCCGAATGACTTATCCGGAGGAGAAAAGCAGCGCGTTGCCTTTGCGCGTGCGCTCATTGCCGATCCGGACGTATTGGTTTGCGATGAGCCGACAGGGAATTTAGATCGGGAGAATCGCGATCATATGATTGAGATTTTGCGTTCCTTCAACCAGCAAGGAAAAACGATGATTTTAGTGACCCATGATATGGAAGTGGCGGCCTACTCTAATTGCATTTATTTATTAAAAGATGGGCTTCTTCTGCCAAATGAGGTGAATGTATGATCCGGATCGTTTGGCGTCGTCTCGTTCACCGGAAAATGGCAACAATGACGATGCTGGCCGCTCTTATCAGCGTCTATACGCTGATTCCGTTCGGCCTTTTCCAAGCGAAAGAAGCGAAATCAACGGTCGACAGCAGCATTGAGAAATATGGAAGGGGTACATATGATCTATTAGTTCGTCCTGCCTCATCAAGAACGCAAGTGGAAAAAACGCTTGGCGTCGTCGAGGAAAACTATATTGGCGATGGAAAGGGCGGCTTTTCCATCGCCGAGTGGAAGCGGATCAAAGCCGATCCGCTGATTGAAGCGGCTGCTCCTGTTGCTTCATTAGGCTACTTTCGCGGCAAGCAGTTTTCCCTAGAGCTCCCTTTTTTGGAAAATCCGTCGAGATTCACCTATCAATTTTATACATCAGACGGATATAAAAACTATCCGCTCGGTTCTTCGGGAACATTTGTCTATTTTGAACAGCTCGATCCTGGAACGACTCAGTATGTTACCACAGCACAGCGTTTTGGAAGCGCAGCCATGATGATTGAGATGCCGGAGAATTATTACCTTTTGGTCGCCATTGACCCGGAAAGCGAACAGCAGTTAACCGGCATTGATTTTTCCAAATTAGAAGAACCGCTGGAACTGGATCGCCCTCAGGATCCAAAAGCGATGATGCTAAAAATGACGCTTGAAAATTACGGGAATCCCCCTGTTGTAAAGGTGCTTCAGCGTGATGATTTGAATATCCCCGTTTTTCTTCGCCTGCAAGTGGATACGCTTGAGGTAAGCATCGAGAAGTATCTTCGCAGCCTCCATTTGCAGCAAGGGCAATGGATGATGAGTGCAAGCCCGGAGAAAATCGCCGAGGTTTTAAAGGAACTGAAAAAGGAGAGAGTCGTGCAATCGAAAACGATCGATTTAGATTTATCGAAGTTTCAAAAGCCGTTTGATGGTACGGCGCTGATTCTTAATGACCAGTGGCAGTTAAATGTTGCGCAAAGATATTCAATTGGCGGCGATACGTCCGTTTATTATGTCGCCTCTAAAATTGTTTATCAGCATCTTGATTCCATTCCGACCATCCATATTGTACAGCCTGGTGAGCCGCCGTCTTATAAGCAGGTAGAAAAACGGGGCGTCTCGATGGCGACTGCAACGAAACTCCCTTTTATTATTGAACAGGTAGGCACGTTTTCTCCGAAAAAGGAGCCCAGCAACAAGCTTGCTTCAAGCCCTCTGGGCATTTATGGAGGGATGGAGGCAACAACCGAAGAGGGCCGCACATTAACGCCGACAACAGTACCCGGAAGTTTCATTCCAGCGCCTGCCAGCGGTGTGACGACGTTGGAAGCGGCTGAACTGATCAAAGGAAAGAAACCGATTGATGCCATTCGCGTTCGAATTGCTGGAATTAAAAAGTATGATGAGGCAGCCCGCCGGAAAATTGAACAGGTGGCCGCTAAGTTGTTGAAGCAGGGATATGAGGTAGATGTCGTAGCCGGCGCTTCGTTTAAGGAAATGACGCTTGATGTCGAGGGGATCGGCAAAGTCAAGGAGCCGTGGACAACGTTAGGAGTCGCCCAACGGCTGACACATACATGGAATGATATGAGTCTTGTAACCACATTTTTGTTTTCTTGCTTTGCCCTGCTTTGGCTCGCTATGAGACTCGTTTTTGAAAAAAATCTGCTGGCTCTTGAAAATGAATATCTAACTCTCCTTGGTTGGCGAGAAGGACAGATTCGCAAGCGAAATGCCATAGAGCAATATTTGCTTATGACGGTTGCCTTAGCGGCGTCTTTTAGCATTTTATATGGTTTGGATGCCGCCCTGCCGCTATATGGGGTGGCCGCTGGTTTGTGGATGTTTTCCATAGTGCTTGTGACATTTTTGCTTCACAGAAAAGAAGAACGAAAGGAGCGAACGATCGCTTATCGCCGTTTTTCTTCCATTCGTTATTATCGGCGCTGGATTGTTCCGATGATGGGGATTTTATCGCTTGCCGCCGTGTTGCTGGCTGTACAGATCGCCGCGTTGACCGCTGCCCTGCAGGAGACGGCAGAGACCGCCTTAGGGGAGTATATAAGAAATGCGACCTTTTGGGTGCAAATCTCGATCATTTTATCGTCAACTGGCCTTGCCGCCATCGGTGTGAGCGAAGGGGTTCATACGCTATTGAGCGAACGAAAAAGCGAGTTTCAAATGTATGAGATGATCGGTTGGACAAGAAGAACGAGGCTCTGGCATTTTGCAAAGGAAATAGCGGTTTGGGCTCTTTCTGCCATCATTCTCGGATTGGCTTTTGCCAGCCTTGCCCTTTATTTGCTTCATGTTTCCTTTATGTGGAGCGTGATGGGATTAAGCAGTTCGTTTGTGATCTTGGCGATCATGATCGCGGTTATCGTATGGACGCGCCATTTTGATGCGGTTTAGCCTAAATGGTATCTTCCCTCTCCAGCTTTGCCTGGAGAGGGAATGGGTTTTGGGTTGTTTGCCCTATGCCGGTTGCCTGCCTCTCAGACAGAAAAATCGTAAATCGCTTGTTCGAGCAAGATCATTTGATTTTGTGGCATTCCCGTGATTCCGCATAAAAAAGGGCGATTGATATATAGAGCCCTTCCGGATGAAAGCTTCGCAGATTCATAAAAACGCATCTTGATATGGCCAGCGGGAATCTCCGCATAAGAGCCAAATCGGTCAGCATGATAGCGGACTAAAGAAGAAGGAATATCAAATAAGTGGCAATATTTTTGGACCGACTCGTCGAGGTGGTCCGCTTGAATGCCGATATAGGAAAGGGTTGGCTGTCCATGATGATGCTGCATCAGCTGTTTCATTTCCTGCTTCCGTATGCTGTCTTGTTGCCCCCATTGAATAAAAAATGGATAGCGGTATGTGCGATGGGACTCATCTCTAATAAACAGCATCGACCAGCTGAGCACGGTCCCGTCTTCTCGTTGCCGGTTTCCGGCAAATGGGCCAATGGGGGTTAATCCTTTTTCAGAAATATGGTTCATGATGGCATGGATGTCATTTGTGCGAAAGGCGATTTGTGAAAAGCCGGCCCCTTGGGCGGAGTCTGTGACGATTTGCTGGATCAGTCTATTATCAGACTTTTTCGCTTTGTTAAGGTCCATAAAGCCAATCCATTCAATGTAGCGCAAGTCACGGAAATAGCATAGGCAATTATACGTTCCCCAATCGTGATGAATACCGCCCTGTACGGCGTGGAAGCCCATTTGTGCAAAAGCAGCTTTCGCTTCTCTGGGGGATGCTGTTAGATGAACAAGATGGTCAAAGGTCACTTGCATGGGTCTCTCTCCTTTTCATATATCCATAGAAACGGTTGATTGCGGCATGTTTCAATATGGCTGTTTGATGATCGCCGAAGTGATGCTTTGGTCATGTGGCTGCATGATGAAATCAGCTTGTATTTATTATAAAAATAAGAAGGAAAAAGCGCCAATACCCCCTTTTCTATACTTCGCTGGCGTCTCGGCGGATTGGCCATTCGCATAGAAAGGTAGAAAGGGTTCACAAAGAGGAATTTTTTTAACAAAAGCGAATGTAGTATAGTATGAATCCGATAGAGAGGAGGGCATAGGATGGGTATGGTAGATCTATCCAAAAGGGAGGTTTGGCAGCGTTTTATACGAGAAGGAATATTGGATCAAGGAAGAATCCATCACAGAATTGAAGAATCATGGCAGCTTTGCCGCCGCTATAATGTTAATCCATACGATGGAAAGGGGAAAGTTGTGCTGGAACCGCCTTTATTGCTGGAGCGGAAGCAAAAAAATCGGCGATTGCTGCAGCTGGCAGTTCCTGTTTTAGAAAAGCTACAGAAGCTGATTCAGGAGACAAAATCGCTTTTGTTGTTAATTGATCGCGATGGATATGTTTTATACGCGAATGGACATCAGCAAGCGATCAAGAAAGCTAAAGCGATTCGTTTTACAGAAGGAGTGAAATGGACCGAGGATGAGGTTGGAACAAATGCGATTGGCACAGCGCTAAGAATTCAGGAGCCGATCACCGTTGTCGGCGATGAGCACTACTCAGTCGCTTCCCAGCAATGGATATGTTCAGCTACGCCTATCTATAATGAAAAGAAAGAATTAGTTGGAGCGATTGATCTTTCTTGCCCCATCAACAGCTCTCTGCTTCAAGACCATGCTTTAGCCACTGTTGTTGCCGCCGCTTATACCATCGAACAGCGATTTCAGCTACAAAAGAAAGAAGATCTATTAGAACTATTTAAGTATACACATCACATTCCCAATCCTCATTCTCCGGTTGTCATCTGCGACTGTCATGAAAAAACGGTATGGATGAACCATGGGTTGCGCGCTTTCTTGCCTAATTTAACCGATCAGCCACTGGAATCCCTTTGTGAACAAAAATGGAGAATTCAAACAAAAAAACCGATTCACTCTGCCGTTGATGGTGAGTTGATCGGCTATGAGGTGACGCTTCAGAGAACCGCCGTTTATCCACAAACCTTTTACTTCTCTGCGCCATCCTTTCATTTTGATGGTGTTGCGGGAGAAAGCGAGGTGTTTGCCCATGTTTTGCAAAGCTGCGAAAAAGCAGCAAAAACAGAGACCACGGTTTATATGACGGGAGAAACCGGTACCGGAAAGGAAATGCTCGCCCGCTTTATTCATCAAAATAGCAACCGGAAAAACAAACCGTTTGTGGCGGTCAACTGCGGCGCCATTCCAAAAGAGCTGATTGGCAGTGAATTGTTTGGCTATGCAGAAGGAGCGTTTACAGGGGCCAAGCGGACAGGACATAAGGGGAAATTTGTGCAGGCGAATGGTGGAACCTTGTTTCTTGATGAAATGGGCGAGATCCCTCCAGAGATGCAAGTAGCACTTTTAAGGGTGCTTCAAGAGCGTGAGGTGGTACCTATTGGGGGCGATAAAGCCATTCCGGTTGATGTGAGAATCATTACGGCCACTCATCGCGACTTATACAAGCTAGTGCAGGAAGGAAAACTTAGGGAGGATTTGTTCTACCGAATTTATGTGTACCCCATTCATGTACCGCCGCTTAGAGAGAGAAAAGAAGATATTCCCTTTTTTATTGAGCATTACTGTCAAAAACACCATTGGACGGTAACCTTTTCAGATCAGCTGCTGCAATTATTGATGAATTATCACTGGCCTGGAAATATCCGCGAACTGTTGAATGTTTTGGAAAGAATCCGTGTGGAATATGGGACGCATCTCCCATCGGTTTCTCAGCTTCAGTCGATGCTTGTAGCTTGGAATCAAAATAAAGAAAAAGCGGAGCAGAATCAAGCACTATCTTACAGAGAGAAGATCGAAAAAGAACGAATGATGAACGTATTGCAGATCACGAACGGAAATGTCAGCAAAGCAGCGGCTACGCTTAATATTTCGCGAAGCACCCTTTATCGTAAACTGAAAAAATACCAGCTCATGTAGAACATCCTAGAAAAGTGTTCCGTTTCTCCGCGTTCTGCGCAAAAGGGAAAAGGTTCGCCAATGAACAAAAATGAAACAAAATGATACAGTATGAAACAAAATGAGAAACAATGTCGCTTTTGTGTATCAGGCGCTTGCAAAAGGATTGATTTTGTAAGCGCTTTTTTGCTGGCACGATACTTGCAATATATAAAAGTGAAATGAATCGAATAGGAGGGAGCATGATGACAATCGCAAAATCACAAACGAAAAGCATCACTCAAGAAAAAGCGAAGTGGATGTATCAAAAAATGAATGAAATTCGCCAGTTTGAGGACAAAGTGCATGAAATTTTTAGCAAAGGTGTTTTGCCTGGTTTTGTTCATTTGTATGCTGGCGAGGAGGCGGTGGCAGTCGGAATTTGCGCCCATTTAAGCGAAAAAGACTATATTACGAGCACACACAGAGGGCACGGTCATTGCATTGCAAAGGAATGTGACTTAAATGGAATGATGTCTGAAATTTATGGAAAGGCGACAGGGCTATGTAAAGGAAAAGGCGGATCGATGCATATTGCCGATGTGGAAAAAGGAATGCTTGGTGCCAATGGAATCGTTGGAGGAGGCTTTCCTCTCGCTGTTGGTGCCGGATTGACGGCGAAGTTAAAGAAAACGGGCGGAGTGGCCGTTTGCTTTTTCGGAGATGGCGCCAACAACCATGGAACGTTTCATGAAGGGATCAATCTTGCGGCGATTTGGAAGCTACCGGTCATTTTTGTGGCCGAAAATAATGGATACGCGGAAGCTACTCCTTTTGAATATGCTTCCAGCTGCCAAAATATTGCCGATCGTGCGGCTGCTTATAATATTCCGGGAGAAATTGTGGACGGTAAGGATGTGGTCGCTGTTTATGAAGCGGCGGAAAGGGCGATTGAGCGAGCAAGAAACGGACAAGGCCCGACGCTGATTGAGTGTAAAACTTATCGAAACTACGGACATTTCGAGGGAGATGCGCAAACATACAAATCATCGGAAGAAAAGCAGAAGCATTTGCAGGAGCTTGATGCGATTGTCAGATTCCGCAAGCATTTGCTGGCGAATGGGCTTGTCTCTGAGCAGGAGCTAATGCATATCGAACAAAATGTGGCAGAAGCGATTGAGAAGGCTGTCGAGTTTGCGGAGAATAGTCCGTTTCCGACCGAAGAGGAGCTTTTGCGGGATGTATATGTATCCTATTAATGAAAAAGTGAGGGGGAGCGAAAGATGACAAGAAAAATTTCTTTCTCAGAAGCGGTCAATGAGGCGATGAAGCTGGCGATGCGAAAAGATCCGAATGTCATTTTGCTCGGAGAGGATGTCGCCGGCGGGGCGACAGTCGACCATTTGCAGGATGACGAAGCATGGGGAGGAGTGATGGGAGTCACGAAAGGACTTGTGCAGGAGTTTGGGAGAGAACGAGTACTTGATACGCCGATTGCTGAAGCGGGATATATGGGAGCGGCTGTCACGGCGGCGGCCACTGGAATGCGGCCAATCGCTGAATTAATGTTTAATGACTTTATCGGCAGTTGTTTGGACGAGGTGATGAATCAGGGAGCAAAGCTGCGCTATATGTTTGGCGGAAAGGCGAAGGTGCCGCTCACTGTGCGGACGATGCATGGTGCAGGGTTTCGGGCGGCGGCCCAGCATTCGCAAAGCCTTTATGCGTTATTTACCCACATACCAGGTTTAAAGGTGGTTGTGCCATCGACTCCATCTGACGCAAAAGGGCTCTTGCTCGCTTCGATTTTTGATGATGATCCCGTGATCTTTTTTGAGGATAAAACACTTTATAACATGAAAGGAGAAGTAGACGAGGAGTTTTATACGATTCCGCTTGGAAAGGCCGATATTAAACGGCAAGGCAGCGATTTGACGATTGTCGCAATCGGAAAACAGGTGCATACCGCGTTAAAGGCGGCAGAATTATTAAAAGAGAGAGGAATTGAAACAGAAGTCGTCGATCCAAGAACGCTATCTCCGCTTGATGAGGAGACGATTTTAGCTTCTGTGGAGAAGACGGGCCGGCTTATTGTCATCGATGAAGCAAATCCGCGCTGCAGCGCTGCTACGGATATTTCCGCGCTCGTGGCCGATAAAGGATTTGATTATTTAGACGCGCCGATCAAAATGATTACCGCTCCGCATTGCCCGGTTCCATTTTCGCCGGCATTGGAGGACCTGTATTTGCCAACTCCGGAAAAAGTGTTGCGGGCAGCAGCTGAAATTATCGGCGATGAAACGATTGTAACCGTGTGAAGCAGACGCGAATCGTGCGGGACATAGTAAAACTTTGTTTTATTTCAATCAGCTGGCATGCGCCTTTCTTTCTTAAAGCGTGAATCAATAGGTCATTCATTTCAGCTGGAGTCCAGCAGCTGACATTTTCTCAAAAAGATAAGAGTGAATATAGGGCGCTAGTATAATGAGCGATTTAACAGCTTTCCAAAAGAAGTCTCCCATCCTCGAGGACCATGAAGGGTGACAGCCCAGTGAGTAGGGGGAGATGAATTTCGGTCGGCGATCCGCCAACGGATAGGATACTCTATCGTTCGAACGGACCCCTGCGGAACGAAGGGAAGCGTAAAGGGTTCTTGTGTGGGGCTTACCGTTCAGCGAACACGCACAAGTCGCTTGAAGCCCCCTCCTCTAAACGGTGGCGTGGCGGGTGGTTCACAAGAGCGGCTGGCGACATGGACGCTCAGGCGCATGCTGCCTACATTGATTGCAGCATTTTTCATTCCTTGTATTCATCGGAAAAGGAGAGGGAAATCATGGCGGTTGAAATTATTATGCCAAAGCTAGGAATGAGCATGGAAGAAGGAACGGTAGTCGAGTGGCTCAAAAAAGAAGGAGACGCGATTAAAAAAGGTGAGTCGATTGCGGTCATCAGCTCGGAAAAAATCGAAAAAGATATTGAAGCCCCTCAGGATGGAGTGCTATTGAAGATTATTGCGGCGCAAGACGAAACGGTTGCAGTAGGGCAAGCCATCGGCTATATCGGTCAAGAAGGAGAAAGCATGCATGAAGCGGAAGGAAGAGAAGCTGTCAAGAAAGAAGAACAAGTGATCAGCACAGCAAGCCAAACAGCGCGGCAGGAAGCGGCGACAGCGATCGCGGCAGAAGAGACGAAGCCCGCTCCGCAGATGATGGCCCGTGTCTCGCCTGCGGCGAGGAAGCTCGCTCGCGAAGCGGGGATTGATTTAAGCAAAATTTCCGGTTCTGGCCCAAAGGGAAGGATAACAAGAGCTGATATTGAAAAGGCCATACAAATGGCACAGGCTCCTGCCCCTTCTGTTGCGGAAAAGCAGCTAAAGCCTCAAACGAATGTTGAAGTTGAGCCAAGCGGTGTGACGGTCAAACCGATGACAGGCATGCGTAAAACCATTGCCTCAAGAATGCTTGCTAGCCTGCAGCAAACGGCGCAGTTGACCATTCATATGAACGCGGATGTCACTCATTTGTTGGAGCTGCAGGAAAAGCTGAGACAGGATGAAGCGATCGGAAAACTGACGATCACGGACTTTATTGCCCGTGCTGTCGTTTTATCGTTGCTTCAACATAAACAAATAAACAGCCATTATCAAAATGGACAGATTCAAACGTATGATGCGGTCCATTTAGGGATAGCTGTTGCGTTGGAAAACGGCCTTATTGTTCCCGTCGTCAAACATGCCGAATCTCTTTCTTTAAGAGAAATTTCACAGCAAATCAAGACGTTAAGTAAAAAGGCGCGTGAAGGGGCTTTAAACAGTGAAGAGATGACAGGATCGACCTTTACCATTACTAGTCTTGGTGCTTATGGAGTCGAATTTTTTACGCCGGTGCTCAATCCTCCAGAGGTAGGGATTCTTGGGGTAGGGACGGCAACCGATGTCCCTGTTTTTATCGGGGAGGACATTCAACGCAGAAAACGATTGCCACTCAGCTTGACGTTTGACCACCAAATCATTGATGGAGCTCCAGCGAGCGATTTTCTCCGCACCGTGAAGACTTATTTAGAAGCGCCGTATCGGCTGCTTTGGTTATCATAGTCATTGCCGATCGCAAACGTTCACCGAGGCAGATTCCTCCTTTACATATGAATCTGCCTCGGTTTAATTTGTTTAGTTTTCCACCATTTTAGCAAATTGATTTAACGTACAATTTGGCTCTACACCAAGTCGCTTAATTTCCAGCAATGCATCGCCAACCTGGACTTTCCCTGGTTTGGTTGTCACGGCCATATGAATATTTAATTCTTTTAATAGCTTTATTGTATTAGCATTGTATTGGCCGAACGGATAGGCGAAATATTTGCTTCCTTCCAGTATGCTTATGCTTTGTTTAATGTCCGCTTTGACGGTTGCATAAGGCTTTGTGATCACATCACTTTTGTTGCCGTTTAAATGATGTAGCTGATGGGTATGGGATTCAAATGTAAATACGTCCTTCATGCTGTTCATTTCCGTTTGACTTAAAAATTGCAGCTTATCTGGGTTAAATGGCTGCGGTGTTTTCGTCATTCTGCTCGTGATGACAAAATTAGCTGCTTTAAATCCGTACGATTTTAATACAGGATAAGCATACAAAAAACTCGTTTTTAAACCGTCGTCAAAGGTAATGACAACCGCTTTGGCCGGGAGATTGGCCGTTCCTTTTACGTAATTTTCTAAGCGCTCCAGCGTAATCGCCTCGTACCCATGAGTTTTCAGCCAATTCATCTGTTGGTTAAACTGAAGATCCGAAATAGTCGTCGATACATTGCGATAATTTTTATTTTCTGCTGGCTTTAAAATATGATGATACATAAGGACAGGGACACCATTGTCCCACTTAGCTTTTGAATCATGTAAATATCCGATTCGTCCGCCGACATCAAGTTGGTACCAATGATTGATTTTTTTTATAATCGGATAACGCATATTGCCTTTGATCGTGACGAAAGGAATCAGTTTGCCCTTGCTATTATCATAAACGCGTTCATTTTTATTGATTAAAATCGTGCGGTTTGAGTTTTTTAGATTTTTTGCATTTTCTCCTGAAACCGTTTGGCTGCAAAAGGGATGAACAGCACCCTTATACACATAAGCATAGCTATTGCCAAATTTTATTTTCCACCAATTTTTCCCTGCATCTGCATAGATTTTTAATATATCTCCTTTTTCCATATAGCCTACTTCAAGTAATGAGCCTGTGCTGTTGTCAAGCAGTGGAACGCGTGACTGTATCGCTTTAATATACATTTTTTGTCCGTCGGCAGTTGCTTTATGAGTGAATAAAACCAAAAAAACAGCTAAGCATGAAAAGATAAAGAGGAAGATGCGCCGCATGTCATGATCACCTCCTTTCCTAATTTGATTGACTGATAGGGGGAGAACGGCAAATATCGGCTTTCATTCTCCATTGCCAGCCTATGATGAATCGCCTTATTCCATTGGTTTTGCTTAAAGGTGCGTATGTATACTTTCACGGAGTGAACGGATTCAATACAGATTGATTTTCTAATATGGCCTCATCATTTTCAAACGGTTGAACGAGCTCGTTTCTATCGGTTTTCCATTTGAACCCATCATTTATATCGATATGAAATTTAGGGTGTTTTTCGTTGGTTCAAGGCAAGTTTCCATATTGTTAAAAAATGGGTTGATTTTTTGGAGTAAACAATTCATTCAACCTTTCCCGATCGATCAATAGAGGTCGACTTGAATTCTTTTGCCGTTTGTTCCATTACGATATATGGTAATAATGATAGATTCAACCATATTATAAATATAATCTTATAAATGATTTGTTTCAATAGTATTTTTATACATATTATGAACGAGATTCCATGTATTAACGAGGAATTTTGTTATGTCAGGGAAGTACATGTTTTCGTATGTTAAAAAGAGGTTTTGATGCGGAAAGCGTTTATCTGTTAGTGTGTGGATGACCCGATCAAACAGATAGACTTGTTTTTGGGGAAAGCAGTTTATTTTTTCTAATTGTGTAATATACTATTCATTCCAGATTTATTGTTTATCCATTTTTAGTCATATATAATTAATAAGGAATTGGATGATAAAGGAGAGTTTAGCATGAAAAAGGTTAGAAAGGCGATTATTCCTGCTGCCGGTTTGGGCACTCGTTTTCTACCAGCTACTAAGGCGATGCCCAAGGAAATGCTTCCGATTGTGGATAAGCCGACCATTCAGTATATTGTTGAAGAAGCGATCGCTTCTGGCATTGAAGATATTATCATTGTAACGGGAAAAGGAAAGCGCGCCATTGAAGACCATTTTGATAATGCGCCAGAGCTGGAGCAAAATTTAATGGAAAAGAAAAAGTACGATTTATTGGAAGAGGTGCGCCACTCCGCTAATTTAGTGGATATTCATTATATTCGCCAAAAATCCCCAAAAGGATTGGGCCATGCGGTATGGTGTGCCCGCAAGTTTATTGGCGATGAACCGTTCGCGGTGTTACTGGGAGATGATATCGTCCAAGCGGAAAAACCTTGTTTAAGCCAATTGATTGAACAATTTGAGCATACTCAATGCTCAGTGATTGGTGTTCAACCCGTGCCGGACGATGAAACAAACCGTTATGGAATTATCGAACCGCTAAAGAAAATGGGAGAGCTTTATCAAGTAAAGCAGTTTGTTGAAAAACCTCCGTTAGGCACAGCTCCGTCCAATTTAGCGATTATGGGTCGTTATGTGTTTACTCCGGATATATTCGAGTTTTTAGAAAAACAGGAGATTGGGGCTGGAGGAGAAATTCAACTGACCGATGCGATCCAAAAATTAAATGAAAAACAGTCTGTATATGCATACAGTTTTATGGGCAAGCGCTATGATGTAGGCGAGAAGCTTGGATTTGTAAAAACGACGGTGGAATTCGCGCTGCAGAAGGAAGAACTGCGCGGGGAGCTGATTAGCTTTTTGAAGCAATTGCTCCATCAGGAAAAGGCGCTTTAACATACTCATAGAAACCTCTCCCTCCTTTCACGAAGTGAAGAGGGGAGAGGTTTTTTATGCACATGGAATAAGAAATCTTGAGAGCCAGCTCTGTTAATGAAATCAAGAGCTCTGCTTCGAAGGTTCCTTGTCTTTATAACGTATGAACATGAATAAAACGGAAAGATAAAATACGAGTGTATTGGCATACAAATAACGAAAGTCTTGAGCCGGCAGAGCGATAAAAATGCTTCCGATATTGAGAAACAACGCAAAAGGAACTAACCAAGCCTTCCAGTCGTTCCGCAAAGCTGTAATAAAAGTAAACAAAACGATCAGGAACATGTAGTTGGCTGGCCGCCAAATAAATGGTTTTAAATCTGTATCCGATGTTTTTAAATATTGAGTGATGAATTCAGTCAAAGGCTTAACGATGACTTGGCTTTTCAGCCCGTCCCTATTGTGAGGCCAAACATTTGTCACAAATGTATACGTATGGCCGTCTTGTGGTTCATTCATTTGCCAGACAAGAGAAGTTTGTTTTAAAAAAGCTTCCTTTGCTATTTTTGGATTTTGTGCGCAAATTTCGAGCCATGTCCGCATATAAGTGGAAAGATGATCGGGAAAAATCGCACTTCGATTATATTCCTTGGAAAATTTAATGCGATTGGTGATATATGGATGATAATATTGCTTCCACAACGGTAATGGCAAAATTTGATTTAAGTATTGCGCCTGTTCCTCTGTTAGTTTTCCACCTTGCTCAATCACTCTAGCTATTTGTTGGGTAGGAATGCTTAAAACCTCGTTTGGATCCGAAGGTGCGACCTTCAGATAATGAAAGACAGGCCCTGTAAAGATGAGGTAAAACGCGATAATAGAGCCCCCGGATAATATCAACGGTTTCCACTGACGGCGGAAGACCATAAGCAAAACGATGAGCATGACAAGGAACACCGGAAAGCCGTTATGACGGAAAAATACAACACCGAAGGCGGCTAGAAAGAAAATCCACGTGTTTTTCTTGCTGTTTAGCCATTTTCCATTCGTAATGACTAAATGAAAGATAGTCGTACTAAATAGTAATATGAATGCACTATATAGGATATCTTTCCAAATTGTTACAGAATAAATGCCGTTAATAGGGTTAATTGCAAAAAGAATCGATACAATCCAAAGCCAAAAGCGTCGAATGCCAGCTTTTTCGAATTGGGCCATACAGTATCCAAAGATGAGTGAGATGATGATGATTTGCGATAGCGCAACAATAGCGGGAGAGTTCCAAATTTTCGTTAGTCCCATAATGAGTAATGTATACATCAGCGGATGCCAATTGCTAAAATGTCCGGTATGAGCTTGGTGCCACTGATCAACAGAATCAAAGGTCATAGCGGCAGGGAAAATCGCCAGTGCATATCCCCCCCACAGGATGATGGAAGGAACGGCGTATTTGAATAGGCTCCATTTGCTTGAAGCTAAGTGATCAGCTGGTTTTACCTCTATTTTTAGAGAGGAGAAAATAATCCACAATACAAGACTACTTAGGAAAAAAAAGGTGCCGACATAAACATATGCTCTTGTTTTAAAAGAGTAGGCAAGCAAAAAATCTTGTTCTCCTTTCATGCTAAGAAGGGCTAAGAATGAAAATAAAAGCGTAAAGACGATAATCGCTATCCGTTGTCTTTTTAAAAGACGGCGCCATTCATCTTTCATTAAGAACAGCAAATGAATATGGATGAAAGTCAATAGTGTCGTGACAAAAGCAACGGTCGCCCGTGACGTATCTTGAATGGGGATAAAAAAGAAAATGAGGGCCACACTGCTAAAAAGGGCTAACGGGATACTAGCTATATAAATGATCATCCTCGTGCTCATTACATTATTTCCTCCTCAGAATAGGTAATCATATGATGTTGAACGTGCGCTAATCCATTCCTAACACTGACTCTATGCAATGTCTTTGTGATGGCGACATCGATCACTAGAGGGGGTCTTACTTCAATCAGTCATTCATGTATTTATTTTCCATTATCCTATTATACACCGATCGACAGAATTATAAAAATGTCATTTTTTATGAAATCTATAAATGTTGAATTTTTGCGGTAGAAGATAGGGGAAGGAGAGGAGAATAGAAGGATAATGGCAAAAAGCTGCTCCCTTGAAGCAGCTTTTTGCCGTTTATAACACAAGGAAAATGGAGCCGATTAAAATCAACAAGACCCCTGCCATTTTTTTGCGGGTGATATGTTCTTTTAACAGAACATACGATAAACCGAGCGTCCAAATATAAGTGATGGATGTTAAAGGGAACACGATAGTATAAGGGAGCTGCTTTAAAATGATAATATTAAGCACGGCTCCTATCCCATAAAGCATACCGCCAATGAATAACGGGAGCAAAAACGCTGCTTGGAATCCTAAGCGCTGGCTGGATGCTTTTTTAAAGTAATAGCCTCCTAACGCGCCGGACAAGGTCATGATTAAAAGCAAGAGAAACGAACTAATGATCGCCACCTCCTATCAGTATGGCGCCGCTCGTAATGAGAAGAGTCCCTATTACTTTCATGGTGGTGATTGGTTCATGAAGAAAGGCGACTCCCAACAGAAGACCGAACACATATCCCATACTGAGAAGAGGGTGCAGCACAGAAAGACTTCCGAAGCGAAAAGCGACGATCATTAAAACAGCTCCAATAAAATAAAGGGAGAACCCGAATAACAGATAAACGTTCCAATTTCCGTCCGATAGCTTCCAAAGCATCTGTCCGCTGGCGGTGCTGACAGAGGCAATCAGAATGAATAAAATGCCGATTTTGTTTTTTTGCAAGGACTGAACAAACCGATTCATGTCCTCATCTCCTTCTTTTTATAAGAAACGAAGGCAAATAAAAAGGCAATAAAGAATACTAACGAATTAGAATACAAATAACGGAAATCTTGCGCTGGCAAAGCGGCTAATACGGTTCCGGTATTTAAAAGAACTATGAGTGGCACAAGCCAGGCTTTCCAATTGTTTCGTAAAAAGGCGACAAATGTGAATAACAGAATGAAAAAGGTATAGATGGCCGGCCGCCAAATCAACGGTTTGAATGTTGTGTCAGAGATCGATAAATATTTTTTCACTGCCAATGTCAGCGGAGAGAAAATGATTTCGTTTTTCAGACCAAACTTATTTCCGTAAAAGACATTGGTGACAAATGTCGATGTATACCCATCATTAGGCTGGTTCATTTGCCAAACAAGAGATGTTTGCTTGAGCGCGGCTTGTATCACAAGCTTTGGATTTTGCATACAAATATCCCACCATATGCGTAAATAATCAGAAAAGTGGTCAGGAAAAATCGCGCTTCGATTGTATTGCTTGGCGAATTTAATGGGGTCTGTAAGGTATGGATTATAGTTTTTCTTCCAGAGCTCCAAAGGTAAAATTTGATTTAAATAATCTGCTTGTTCATCCGTCAGGTTCCCATTATAAGCAACAACCCGAGCGAGCTGTTGCGTCGGAATGCTTAATGCTTCGTTTGGATCCGCTGGCACAACTTTCAGATAGGTAAATACAGGACCGGTGACAATATAATGGGCTGCAACGATAAAGAAAATGGAAAAGACCCATTGCTTCCATGTTTCCCGGAAGCAAATAAGCAAGATCACGAGCATGACTAAACAGACGGCAAAGCCGTTGTGCCGGAAAAAAATCACTCCTAGAGCTGTCATGATAAAGAGAAAGAAATGGGTGTTGCGTTTAATCCATTTTCCGTTGGTAATGACAAGATTAAAAACGAGCGTAGTAAATAATAAAATAAAGGTGCTATATAAAACATCTTTCCATATGGTGATAGAATAAATCCCATTAATAGGACTTAAAGCAAAAATAATCGATATGATCCAAAGCAAAAATGGTTTAACCCCAGCTTTTTCAAATTGCCGCATACAATAGCCAAAAATCAACGAAATGATGATGATTTGCGAGAGGCCGATCACGGCAGGTGAGTCCCAGATTTTTGTTAGAATCATAATGAAAAATGTATACATTAAGGGATGCCAATCATTAAATTTTCCTGTATGAGCTTGCTCCCATTGATAAATGGAGTCAGCGGTCATTCCTCCAGGAAAAATGGCCAACAGATAAAAGGTCCAAACTACTAGAGAAGGGAGAGCATATTTCAGTATGTTCCATTTGCTGACAGAGCGAGGAACTTCATTCATTTTAATGTTTACAAGCGACAAAATGATCCATAGGACGAGCGAGCAAATCGTTGCATATGTACCAATATATACATATGCGCGCGTCAGCCAAGAATTATCTGATAAATAAAATTGCTCTCCTTTTAAACTAAGAAAGGCTAAGAATGAAAAGACCAATGTAAACCCAATGGTGATGTGCTTTTTGCGTTTGTTAAAGGATGCAAGGGACGAAGCCATAAAAAAAAGCCGATAATAGCAAAAAGCGAGCAATGCGATCACCAAAAGGATAACAAACAAGGAAACATCAAGAATCGGCGCGAAAAAAAAGATGACTGCTATACCGCTGAGCAAAGCGGCAGCTACGCTTATAGCGTAGCGATTAAGAGATGTAGTCATTTTCTTCCCTCCGCATTTGCTTATAAATTTGGTTCAACTCCAATTCATACTGCTTTCGGTGTGCAGCGGCAACGGTATCTAAAATCAATCCACATGCGAAAGATAGCAAGGCAAAAATCATTAATCCAACGGCTAAAATCGCCGACGGGATACGAGTAATGAAGCTTGTTTTGGCAAACTCTACGATAACCGGAATTCCTGCGGCTAGTCCAAGAATGAAAAATAACAGCGCCCATAGTGAAAAGAATAAGAATGGTTTGTAATCTTTAAATAAGGTGAAAATCATTTTTAACACTTTCCATCCATCAGAGAACGTATTAAGCTTGGATTCGCTGCCTTCTGGACGATCGCGATAATCGATCGGCACCTCTTTAATTAAAAACTTTTTATCAAGAGCATGGATGCTCATTTCCGTTTCAATTTCAAATCCTGGACTCATGACGGGCATGGATTTGACAAACCACTTATCAAACGCGCGATAGCCAGTCATGATATCTTTAATATCGCTTTTATAAAGGAAGTTAATTAATCCTTTTACCAAATTATTGCCAAAGTTGTGGAAAGGTCGTTTGTTTTCCTGAAAGTAGGTGCCGTTTGACAAGCGGTCACCAATCACCATATTGGCTTCTTTGTTTTTAATCGGTTCAATTAGCCGATGAACAAATTCGGCCGGATATGTGTCATCGCCGTCAACCATGACATAAATATCGGCATCAATCTCCCGAAACATCGAACGAACGACATGTCCCTTTCCTTGGCGAGTTTCTTTTCGAACAATAGCGCCATGCTGGGACGCAACTTCTGAAGTACGGTCCTTTGAGTTGTTGTCATATACGTAAATATCGGCTTCTGGTAATTCTCTTTGAAAATCTGAGATCACTTTTCCAATGGTCTGTTCCTCGTTATAGCAAGGAATGAGTACGGCGATCTTCATGTTTTCACTCCTTTTCTATTATGGTTTATATGCCATGAATAGCACTTTGTTATCAATATGTGCTTTTCGTCATAGGGACAAACGGGTTTGGTCTATCTAAGCTAGCGCTGTAAAAAACTACACGGTTAAGAATATCATTTTCCATTTATTTTTTCCACATGAAGCTTGATTTTGTGAATTTTTGTTAGTTTGGTTCTGTTTATTTTCCAAAATCATACATAAATAAGTAAAAAATCCCCTCTTTCATCCGAAAGAGGGGATCCGACTTATGCTTCTACCGGAATAAATTGAAAGGTCTGTACGTCAAACAATCCTTGGTCCGTCAATTTCAGTTCTGGGATGACTGGCAAGGCTAAAAAAGCGAGGGTAATGAATGGATTAAACGCTTGAGATGCCCCGATATCCATCAATGCCTCGTTGATTTTTTGCAAGTTTTCGCACACATCGCTGCAGCTTCTTGTCGTCATAAGACCGCCAACTTCAAGCGGCAGGTCGGCTATGATTGCTCCGTCTTTCACGACAACGAGTCCACCGTTAAGCTGCTTGATATGATCGATGGCCAGCAGTAAATCGCGATCGTTTGTGCCGACGGCGATAAGATTATGCGAATCGTGGGCGATGGATGAAGCAATCGCGCCGTTTTGCAGTTGAAACCCTTTCACAATGCCAAGTCCGATTCCGCGCTGTTGATGCCGTTCAACAACAACAAGCTTCAATAAATCTTTTGTTATGGAAGGGACGAATCGTCCTTGGTGGACATCGACTGATTCGATCATATGCTTCGTTTGTAAGCGATTGGGAATAATTTCAATAACATGAGCCTTCGTCCCTTTTGAAAAAGGAATTTGCAGATCTCTTTCTGTGATGACGGGGGCGTGAACAGATTGGAGAATTCGGTCTCCTAAATTTTTCTTTTCTGCTGATGTGGAAAAGACGGCTTTGCCGTTTTCGGCCACGAGCCCCCCTTTTTTATAAACGTGTGAAATTTGCAATAAACGCAAATCGTCAATCAGTAAAAAATCGGCTTCATATCCGGGAGCGATGGCTCCTTTTGTATTTAAACGATAGCACTCAGCCACATTAAGTGTCGCCATTTGAATGGCCGTGATCGGATCGATTCCTGCCTGTATAGCAAGGCGGATGTTATGATCGATGCTTCCCTCGGCCATTAGTTCATCTAAATGCTTATCATCTGTGCAAAATAAAAATCGCCGTGCATTTTGGACGTTAACCGCCGGAATCAGCTGAAGCAAATCTTTAGCGACGGATCCTTCGCGAATCATGACATATAGGCCGCGTCGAATTCGTTCTAAAGCTTCTGCGGCCGTTGCACATTCATGGTCTGTTTTTATGGCCGCGCTGGCGTACACGTTTACCGCTTGATGATCTAAGCCGGCCAAATGCCCATCGATGCGTTTGTTCGCTTCTTCTGCCATGATGAGCTTATCGAGCATATGTGAGCGCTCGTGCAAAAGAGACGGGTAATCCATCACTTCTGCCAATCCGAGAACTCGAGAGTCGGAGAGAAATGGAGCCAGCTCCTGCGCGGTCAATACAGCTCCCGCATGTTCAAACGATGTCGCTGGAACACAGGAAGGGAGCATGATATAAACGTCCAGCGGCACATGCTTGGAATCGTCCAGCATAAATTGTATTCCTTCCACTCCAGATACGTTGGCGATTTCATGAGGATCGGCGATCACAGCTGTCACACCGTGGGGGATCACGGCTTGAGCAAATTCGCTTGGGGTGACCATGGAAGATTCAATGTGCACATGCGCATCAATGAATCCCGGACAAACATACTTTCCTCCGGCATCAATGATCGAATGGCCCTCATATTGTCCGATGCCTGCAATCATTCCGTCAACAATGGCGATATCTCCTTCTTCGATCTCATGAGTGAATACATTGATAATTTTCCCGTTTTTGACCACGAGATCAGCCGGCTCTTTCCGGGCGGCAACGGCGAGCCGCTTCCATAATAACGATTTCATTAGTCTTGCTCCTCTCATCATTTTTACCAAAATCACCTGATTCGTGTTCGCTATTGATTGAAATGTGAGCGAATCTTCCAATAGTAGCTGAAAAGGGAGTTTGACAACGCTTCAAAGCGCCATTTCCACAATGTGGCATAGTTGCTTAAATCAAGGCTGAATGAATGGCGCATTTGGAAGCGGCTGATGCCTTGCTTTTTTGTCCAACATCCCTGTAACGAAATCGGCCGTGGAAGCACAGTCCTAACTTCATATCTAAAAAATGGTAATCTGTAAAGTGAATCTATCAAAAATAGGAGGACAGGTACAGCATCATGGCCGCTTTCCCATCATGACGGATAAGTCCATGTAAATTGTTTTCATTGTATGATTGAGAGGGTCCGCTCGTCAAATGATTCGTTAAGATAAAAGACCAAGCATTTAAATCCAGTAGCGCCTGTTGCTTTAATCAGTGAAAGTTTGGTATCATCATAGTATTGTGAAAGGTCGAGAATGTTGGAGGTGAACGAAAATGTCAAGAATTTCGATCGAGCAAGTTAAGCACGTAGCTCATTTGGCACGTTTAGCGATTACTGAAGAGGAAGCCGAAATGTTTACGAAGCAGCTAGATGCGATCATTACATTTGCAGAGCAGCTCAATGAACTGGATACGGAAAATGTTCCGCCAACGTCGCATGTGCTGAATATGAAAAATGTGATGCGTGAAGATGTGCCGGCACAAGGCCTTCCGCTTGAAGACGTGTTGAAAAATGCACCAGATCAGCAAGATGGACAATTCCGGGTGCCAGCGATTTTAGAATAAGGGAGGGAAGAGCATGTCGCTGTTTGATTACAAAATGTCTGAATTACATAGCCTGTTGCATAAAAAGGAAATTTCCGTTTCCGATTTAGTGAGCGAATCCTTTAAGCGGATTCATGAAGTCGAAGAGAAGGTACAAGCCTTTTTAACACTTGATGAGGAGCGTGCACGTGCGAAAGCAAAAGAATTAGATGAAAAGCTAGCAACCGAAGAAGAATTCGGCTTGCTTTTTGGCATGCCGATCGGTGTGAAGGATAACATCGTGACAAAAGGCCTTCGTACGACGTGCGCCAGCAAAATTCTTTACAATTTTGATCCAATTTATGATGCGACGGTTGTACAGCGCTTGCAGGAAGCCGATGCCGTGACAGTCGGAAAATTGAATATGGATGAGTTTGCGATGGGATCTTCCACGGAAAACTCCGGTTTTCAATTAACACGCAATCCATGGAATATCGAATGCGTACCTGGCGGCTCAAGCGGCGGTTCGGCTGCGGCTGTTGCGGCAGGAGAGGTGCCATTTGCGCTAGGATCTGATACAGGCGGTTCGATTCGCCAGCCGGCTGCGTTTTGTGGTGTCGTCGGCTTAAAACCTACATATGGACGGGTATCGCGCTTTGGTCTTGTTGCTTTTGCTTCTTCGTTGGACCAAATTGGACCAATTACACGTACCGTTGAAGACAACGCTTATTTGTTGCAGGTGATTTCCGGGCTTGATCCAATGGATTCAACATCAGCCAATGTCGATGTACCAGACTATGTATCGGCATTAACAGGCGATATTCGCGGTCTAAAAATTGCCGTGCCAAAAGAATACTTAGGCGAAGGTGTCTCTGAGGAGGTGCGCCAGTCTGTATTACATGCATTAAAAGTATTGGAAGGACTTGGCGCAACATGGGAGGAAGTATCGTTGCCGCATTCTAAATATGCATTGGCCACTTATTATTTACTTGCCTCTTCTGAAGCATCTGCGAACCTTGCCCGTTTTGACGGCGTCCGCTACGGCTATCGTACGGATAATGCGAAAAACTTAATTGATATGTACAAGCAGACGCGCAGCGAAGGCTTCGGCAATGAAGTGAAGCGCCGCATTATGCTTGGAACGTTTGCATTAAGCTCTGGCTATTATGATGCGTACTATAAAAAAGCGCAAAAAGTGCGGACATTAATTAAGCAGGATTTTGAAAACGTATTTGAAAAATATGATGTCATCATTGGTCCGACAACGCCGACACCAGCGTTTAAAATCGGCGAAAAAACGAGCGATCCGCTAACCATGTATGCGAATGACATTTTAACGATTCCAGTTAACCTTGCCGGCGTTCCGGGCATTTCCATTCCATGCGGATTGGTGAACGGGCTTCCGGTCGGCTTGCAAATCATCGGCAAGCACTTTGATGAAAGCACGATTTATCGCGTTGCGCATGCATTTGAACAAGCGACGGACTATCATAAACAAAAACCGGTATTGTAAGGGGGGAAATGAAGATGAATTTTGAAATTGTCATCGGGCTTGAGGTCCATGTCGAACTGAAAACAAAATCGAAAATTTTTTCCAGCAGTCCAAACGCATTCGGAGCACCCCCAAATACACAAACGAGCGTGATTGATTTAGGCTATCCAGGGGTTCTCCCTGTGTTGAATAAACAAGCGGTTGAATTTGCGATGAAGGCGGCGATGGCATTAAATTGCGAAATTGCCACGGAAACGAAATTTGACCGAAAAAACTATTTTTATCCAGACAACCCGAAAGCGTATCAAATTTCACAATACGATCAGCCAATTGGCCAGAACGGCTGGATTGAAATTGAAGTCAACGGTAAAAAGAAAAAAATCGGGATTACGCGCATTCACTTAGAAGAGGATGCCGGAAAGCTGACGCATACAGGCGATGGCTATTCATTGGTGGATTTCAACCGCCAGGGCACGCCGTTGATTGAGATTGTTTCTGAACCGGACATTCGCTCTCCAGAAGAAGCGTATGCCTATTTGGAAAAGTTAAAATCGATTATTCAATATACAGGCGTATCTGATTGTAAGATGGAAGAAGGCTCGCTTCGCTGCGACGCGAACATTTCGCTCCGTCCGATCGGATCGGACAAATTCGGTACCAAAACCGAGTTAAAAAACTTAAACTCGTTTAACTTTGTGCGTCAAGGATTGGAATATGAAGCGAAACGCCAAGAAAAAATTCTGCTTTCTGGCGGCGTCATTCACCAAGAGACGCGCCGTTTCGATGAAGCGACAAAAACCACTATTTTGATGCGCACAAAAGAGGGATCTGAAGACTACCGTTACTTCCCAGAGCCAGATCTTGTCATGCTTTATATTGACGATGAATGGAAGGAGCGCGTTCGCGCCTCGATTCCTGAGTTGCCGGATGCTCGTCAGGCTCGTTATATTAAAGAGCTTGGTCTGCCGGAGTATGATGCGAAAGTGTTAACCATCACAAAAGAAATGGCCGATTTCTTCGAAGCGACAGTTGCGAATGGCGCTGATCCGAAATTAGCGTCAAACTGGCTCATGGTAGAAGTATCAGGCTATTTGAACGCCGAACAAAAAGAGCTGCACGACATTGCGCTTACTCCAGAAAGCTTGGCAGGCATGATTAAGCTGATTCAAAACGGCACGATTTCATCGAAAATCGCTAAAAAAATCTTTAAAGAGCTTGTTGAAAAAGGCGGCGACCCAGAAAAAATCGTCAAAGAACAAGGGCTTGTCCAAATTTCTGATGAGGGAACGCTGCGCAAAATTGTGCTGGAAGTGCTTGATGCCAACCCGCAGTCCATTGAGGATTATAAAAATGGAAAAGACCGTGCCATTGGCTTCTTAGTTGGCCAAATTATGAAGGCAACAAAAGGACAAGCGAATCCGCAGCTTGTGAATAAGTTGCTGTTAGAAGAAATCAATCAACGATAACCAATATATGGCTGTCCCAAAAAGCACTAGGCGAAACCTTTTGGGACAGCCTTTTTATTTGATCATTCAGTGCAAGCGCTGATTGTATGAGCTGAAAAGGTACATTTATCTCGAAAATTCCTTGTTTATCAAACAGGAAAAAGAGATTTTCACCCTCCTGATGGTGCCAAAATGTTTTTGCGCAGGTGTCTATATCAATGAAAGGGTATTGGACCTTCTTTTCATGGATGTTGTCCTTTCGGCTGGTGGCAGCGCTTCTGAATATAAAGGTCATGCCGTTTGGGGGATGATTCCATTTTTTGTAATGAGAGTATTGAAAGGAAAGGATATGGAAGTATATAAGAGCATATGGGAGGATATTGATGTATTTCTGAGGATTCTGGATATATCCGACTAGTATCGTGGGAAATTCGCACATATCGCTTTATATACACTTATTTCCCATTTGTAAACCATATCTATGTATCGGTATAATAATCATTGTAATTATGTAACTATTCAGCATATTATCGCTGGATCTTGTTTTCAGAACCATGGAAAGAGGGGATTTGCTCTGGCGGAAGGCATCAAAAATAAAGAGTGAAGATGATCATAACAGGGCTATGAAAGCAGCATGCCCAAGAATACAGAAGATGAAAGGGAATCATGAGTTGAAATTTAGAAATCCATGTATGATGGAGTGATCTTCGTTCATCCCTTGCTTCATCTTAAGCTGTATTTTCCTTTATCTATGGAGGCGGGTTTTCACTGTGAGACAGCGCTGAGACAAGAGTCTTTTTTCATTTTGTAAACATTCTATCGTTTTTCCTAGTGGATGAACGATCATCGTTTAGAAGGCAGAGCCTTGTTGGCTCAACGATCTGTATGGAGCAGGATGCTTCGTAATCTATGAAATCTTGTCTGACGCTCGTGGCGCGTATGAAGCGATCTTGCCTGGCAAGATGAATCAGTAGGTCTGCTTTATACAAATGAGGTCATGAGATTTTTGTTTTTGCTTAGAGCAAAAAAGATAATTCGTCCATTTTGGACAGAAGGGTGCTTTGTTTTGATGAAGGTAATCGTTCAAATGTTTGAATAACCAATCGCTTTATGTATGATCGGATTTCCCTTCGTTTTGTTTCCTCATCAGTTGAATATCCAGTAGATGTTTAATCTCCTCTTTCATCAAATTCCGTAGCGAATTCTACCAGTCACACATTTCATACCCGCATATGAAGCAGATGCAACATACGACTTCCATTGCTTCGTTTGTTGGCATGAACGCCATCTTTTAGTGTTTGAAGACAGCTTCCGTCATCTGTCTTCAGCGTGAAAAGAAATGAGAGCGGCGCTCCATCCTTTGATACAAGTCCGGTAAACAGAAAAGAGTAGGCGCTTGTTCGTTGTTTCTTCACTGTCTAAAGGAACGGCCATTGGAAATATGGTACATCGCATCTATATGTCTCCGCTATCTAAAACAATCAGCTAATCGTCATGTGACCTTGAAAGTTCATTTAAAGTAATTTGCAGCGCTTGAATGGCGTGGGATTTGTTTTTGGCTATGGAAGAGTTTTTCTTATAAAGTTTCTAGTGATGAGGCATAACATGCTGAATAGTTACGTGATTGTTTCTAAATGATGATTGTACATCCTCTATCACAGCTTTGAGCTAGCTCAATCATGTAAAGGGGAGGAATTTCATTGCGTAAATGTGCAGCTTTGATCGGAACGATTTTATTAGTCTTATCACTGGTGGCCTGCGGAACGGGAGAAAAAGCAGAGAAAGGAAAGATTGTGATTGCCGGTAAAAAATTTACCGAACAAATGATTTTAACGCATTTGCTGGCCGAATACGTAAAAGCGAATACAGATTTGGATGTAGAGGTAAAGGATAGCCTGGGCGGCGCGTTTATGCTGCAACAGGCGATCGAAGGTGGCGACATCGATGCTTATGTAGAATATACGGGTACCGGTTACTTAAATATTTTAAAAAATCAATATGACGCATCGCAAACGCCAGATGATATCTATCAAGCAACGAAAAAAGAATATAAGGAAAAATTTAATATTACTTGGCTTAAGCCGCTTGGATTTAATAATACGTATGCTTTGGCTATGAGAAAAGAGCTGGCGGATGAGCTTGGGGTGAAAACAAGCTCGGATTTAGCAAAAAAATCGAATCAGCTCGTATTCGGTTCAGATGCCGAGTTTTTTGAGCGGAGCGATGGATACGACGGGTTAGTCAAGGAATATGGATTTCAGTTTAAGAAAAAAACGAATATCGACCCTGATTTGCAATATGAAGCCGCTAAAAACGGCGATATTGATGTCATTACTGCTTATACAACCGATGCGCGTATCAAAAAATACAACCTCGTTGTGCTTGAAGATGACAAACATTATTTTCCTCCATACTATGCTGTACCGATTGTTCGCCAAGAGGTTTTGGATGCCAATCCGGGATTAGAAGAAGCGCTAAACAAGCTTGAAAATATCTTATCTGATGAAAAAATGATGGAGTTGAACGGACAGGTCAATATCGAAGGGAAGCAGCCAAAACAAGTAGCGATCGACTTCCTCAAATCGGAAGGACTCATTGACTAAACAGCCAGTTTGAAGGAGGGACAGCATGATTCGATTTGAAAATGTAAAAAAGCAGTATGATGATGGTTTTATTGCTTTAAAAAATATCAATCTCGAAATAAAAAAAGGAGAATTGGTGACGTTAATCGGCCCAAGCGGCTGCGGAAAGACGACGACGATGCGAATGGTTAACCGCTTGACAGAACCGACCTCTGGAAAAATTTATATTGACGGTCAAGATATATCGACGATTGATCCGGTAGAACTGCGCCGCAACATTGGGTATGTGATCCAACAGATTGGTTTGTTTCCCCATATGACCATTGCGCAAAACATTACCCTTGTGCCCAAATTGAAAAAGTGGAAAGCCGATATGTATGAAAAGCGCGTCGATGAGCTGCTTGACTTAGTTGGCTTGGATCCATCCACTTTTAAGCATCGCTATCCATCGGAATTAAGCGGCGGGCAGCAGCAGCGTGTAGGGGTTATTCGCGCATTAGCAGCGGAACCGGATATTATTCTAATGGATGAGCCGTTTAGCGCGCTGGACCCGATCAGCCGCGAGCAGCTTCAGGATGATATTGTAAAGCTTCAAGAAGAAGTGCAAAAAACGATTGTATTCGTGACTCACGATATGGATGAGGCTCTAAAAATCGCCAATCGCATTGCTATTATGAAAGAAGGGGAAATCGTCCAGTTTGATACCCCGGATAAGATTTTACGGCGTCCGGCCAATGAGTTTGTCCGCGGTTTTATTGGGGAAAACCGGCTTCAGCAGGGGAACTCATTAGTGCCGACGGCGAAAGATTTAATGTCCTCATTTGTTGTCACTGCTTCTCCCAACCGCGGATTAGCCGAGGCTTTTCGCTTGATGAAGGAAAAGAAAGTAGACAGTTTAATGATTACAGACAAAAAGCAAGTCTTTCTTGGCATCGTGACATTAAAAGAGTTGGAAAAACAATATGACAAAGAAGAATGGGTGCTGGCCGATATTACGGACGAGAATTGTGCGACGCTAACGAAAGATGATGATGTGACAAATGTGGCCGAAATTTTCCAAAATAAGGATATAAACGTGATCCCGATATTAGAAGGAGATCGGCTCGCAGGGGTGATTACAAGATCGAGCTTGATGCGCGGCTTAGCCGAATGGGAGTTTCATAAGCAACAGTGAGGGAGTGATAACAGATGAATCTCATCCAAACGTTTATTGACAGGAAGCAAGATATTTGGCTTGCCTTTCAAGAGCATATTATGTTATCCGCCATTTCAATGGCGGTTGCCATCCTTGTCTCTGTTCCGCTTGGCATTCTCTTGACAAGGAATAAAAGGATTGCTGAACCGGTCATCGGAGTGGCCGCGATTGTTCAAACTATTCCAAGCCTTGCTTTATTGGGATTTATGCTTCCGATCTTCGGAATTGGCAAGCTTCCGGCTATTATCGCGTTGACCCTGTATGCCTTGCTTCCGATTTTACGAAATACCTATACAGGCATTTTGGGTGTTGATCCGGCGCTTGTGGATGCGGGGAAAGGAATGGGAATGACTTCATGGCAAATTTTGTGGATGGTCGAACTTCCCCTCTCTTTGCCAGTGATTATGGCAGGAGTAAGAACCGCGACCGTGTTAACGATCGGTGTTGCGGCGCTGGCGACATTCATCGGTGCCGGAGGACTTGGCGATCTGATCGACCGCGGCTTGCGGGTGGCGGACAAAAATCTTATTCTAGCGGGAGCGATCCCTGCCGCCATTTTGGCCATTTTATTTGACCTCATATTAAAGAAAATAGAAAACAAAGTAACGCCAAAAGGATTAAAGCCGTAATTCGTGTTTTTGGAAATTGTTTCAAAATGTGTTCTGATGTTGAAGAAGTAATAGTGTTGTATAAAGGTAGCTAGAGTATATCCGATCATCGTAAAGTTATAAATTTGTATAGAAAAATCGAGATCCCCTTGCCTTTCCCTCTCTTTAAAGTAGAAGATTACCTAGACATTATGTGTAGAGGGGGATAGGTGTTAGGCGAAAATGCTAGCTTTAGACTGTACAGCGAATGAATTAATAAGTAGCACTCCATGCCATCCAACTTGTCAATGGTTATTATCCTAATAGTTCAAAAACAAGCGGACATTTCATGATTGCATATCAAATGATTGAGGTATTCAATGGTCGTCGATCCCCCAATCGTGCTAAAATCCTGGGAGATTGACGACCTCTTATTTTTTTCGCACTTCCTATCAGACATAATCCCTTTTGAAGATTGTATCAATTTTTTAAGCTATGTATAATGATGATGTCGTAGTAACTAATTATTGATATATCAATGGTTAACTGTTTTTTATCTTAACTATGAGGAATCAAAAAGCATTGGAATACCTGAATCGTGACTAGGAGATTTTTTGTTCGGGCCTGAGGATAGATTGAGTAGGAGTGTCTCCTTAGTTTTTTAGATACTGAATGCGAGTGCATTATGTTTTTGTTATAAATATCTTTGAACTGTCCTGTAAATTGTTTTTCATGAAGTGTATATATACACGTTCCCACTTAGAAACTTCATTAATGTCAATCTTTGCGGTACGTTTTACAATAAAACAGAAATATAAGGAAATATTTTTTGGTTTTTAAAAAAATGTTACAAATTCGTTGTATAATGAATTTGTAAGAATGATTCTCCATCTGTTATTGTGCACAGGTTAATGCAATCGTTTGTATTGGTATGTGCATATTTTTACGGTAAAATAAACTGAATATTCACATAAATAAATTTCCCCTTAATTGAGGAACGAGGTAAAAAGCAATGAAAATAGAATATAAAATGTCTGTATTGGCAACTATGGTGGATAGTGTGCTATTATTTTTATTCGCTCTATATGGCTATCTTACCTTAAATAAGAATTAAAACATTAATAATGTCATTGTTATCTTACCTACTTAGGAATGAAGACAAATGAATATTTAAGAAAGTTCGAGGTAAATTTAATTAAAAATGTAATTGTAAAAAATTTTGTAAGGAGGACAAAAGATGCGTATCCATATACTTTTTGTATCCAGTAAAACATGCATGGAGCATAAGAAGAATAAGATCACAAAAGTCCATATACAGGTAGATACAGCGCAAATTCATGATTTTTTCCGAAGGTACTAGTTGAATTCAGAAAAGTTAGAATAAAATGTGAAATTTTTGCGTTAGATCTTGAATTAGAGGGTTTTTATGGTAAAATCTCCTTAGTTGTAGTAATCCAATCCTAAAGGAGGTGGGATAATGATTAAAACGATCTACTCCCTTGGTCACAAATATTTGATGGAAGGAAATTCGTCGATTGTTCAAGCCATCACGCTGCCGGTTGAGCATTCAGCTGCCGCTGTTAAATATGTGGTCATTGTTGATTTGGCGATTGCTGATCAAAAGATTCACTTGATACTTAAAGAGGTGGACTCATCTACTTCGCTTGATTTTTTATGGATTGGCACAGCAGATGGGGCAGCGAGTCCACAATGGTACGGCACGGTGAGAAATGTTGAATATTTGTTAGGTCAAACCATTCCTAACTTGCTTGAACGATGGGATCGTGAAGACCCTTATTATGTTTTTTTAACAGAAGCACATCAGCGGTTTTTTGTTGATTTGGGCGAAACACAAAATTCAGGCGAGCGCTATCGCTATGTATTCAATCCTGACTACATTGGCGGCATGTTGACCGAAAGAGACGGGAAAAAGGCGCTTAGCGCGGTAGCAAAGCAGTTTCAACAATTTGTTGAAGCAAAATTAAATGTAAATTCCAAAGATGTTTTATTATATTCTCTATCGCTTGATGGACAGTTAGTAGTCAAACAGCCGGAATATGAACGGTTAGTCCTTGCCGATAAACTTAGCGTGTTTGAAGACGCAAAAACAGGTGTATGTGCGCTGACTAACCAAACAGAGGCTGTCACGGGCGAGACTACGAAATTAAAATTTAACTATTACATAAACCAGAAAATTAGTTTTGCAAGCGGTTTTGACAAAAAATCGTTTGTAAAAAACTTATCCATTAGCCGTGACGCTTACCAAGCGATTATGGCCGGAGAAGCATATATTCTTCGCAACTTTAATACCCGATTTAGCGGTTTGCCTTGTTATATCATTCCAGACTTTTTATACGATATCCCATTTGAGAATGCGCCGCTTGAGACAATTAGCGAGTATATTCAGCAGTTTGTCCGAACCATTAAAACAGCGGAAACCGCTAAAGAGTTGCATAAATATATTGAGAATTACAGGCGTTTTGAAGAGCAGATGGATAACTACATTGCTTTGCATTTTCTTTTTTACACGAAAGCGCAAGCTTCTTTAAAGATTAACAAACTTGTGTCAGATGTTCCGTTAACGTATTTGCGACAGTTAAGCAGAGAGATGAGACAGGTGGAAGGACTAGGGCGTCGATTTTTTAGTCAGACAAAATTTAACCTTGGCTTGGATGCGATTTACTATCTTATTCCGATGCGTGTGAAAAAGGGAGACAACTTAGAGAAGCGCAAAATTTTGCATGTGTATGAATCATTGCTTACAAAAAAGCCTTTATCATACCATTGGCTCATTACGCAATTTGTGCAATTGGCAAAAATTCACGCATATGCACACTATGACGTTTATCAATTCAACGGTAAAAAGGAATATAACGATGTTCAGCTAGTAGATGCAATGATACAAGCACAGCTACTCCTAAAACTGTTATACAAGCTTGAACTGATAAAGGAGGCGAAGGAAATGGCGGATGGCATCTCCTATGCATTGCCGGATGCGGAAATAGCCGATTATATGGGAACGATGAACTACACTGCTGCACAAAGCGCATTGTTTTTGCTTGGCTATTTAATTGCTCGAATCGGAGCTGAGCAAGTCAAAAAAGCGAACGCCCGGGCAGAAGCGCTTGGACAAGCTCGGACGGGAAGAACGGCGAATAAGCCGATTTTGTCCAAAATCAACTATCACGGCATGAGCAAACAAAGAATTATGTTTCTTTCTAACGAAATACCCGACAAACTTCGGCAGTTGAAAATTGCTTCTGCGCATAATGAGCTTATTTACGCGGAGCATAAACATTTGTTAGATGCGGCCATGCAGGAAAAATGGAGTTTATCAGATCGTGAAAGCGTTTTTTATTTATTGTCAGGCTACGCTTATGGAACGAAACGGATTTTGGAGAACGCCAAAAAAGAAAAGAATGATAAGGAGGAGAGCAAGTGATGAATAATAGCGATATTTTATTTCTTTATGACGCCAAGCTGACCAATCCAAACGGTGACATCGACGAAGAGAACCGTCCGCGCATGGATTATGAGCGCTCGGTGAACTTAGTGAGCGATGTTCGTTTAAAACGCTATCTCCGTGATTACTTTGAACAAATCGGCAAAGAAATTTTTGTAGGAAAAGTAGATGGAGAGACGGTCAACGCGACTGAACGAATCAAGCGTTTATTTGGCAAATTTGACGGAAAGGTAAATGTTAATAAACTATCGAAAGAGCAGCAAGATTGGATGTTGGATCAACTCATTGATGTTCGGCTGTTTGGAGCGACGATGCCGTTGAAATCTGAGGATAAAGGAAGTTCCATGACATTTATTGGTCCGATTCAATTCAATTGGGGCTACTCATTAAACAAAGTGACGCTTGTTGAATCGGCAAGCATCACATCCCAATTTGGTTCGGATGACAAAAATGATGGCGGCAATATCGGAAAAGATTACCGTGTATACTACTCATTTTTAGCCTTTCATGGCATTGTTAGCGGCCATCGCGCCACGCATACACGGCTTGCGGAAGACGATGTTCGTCTGTTGGATCAGGCGATGGTGAAGGCGATTCCGTTGAGTGCCACCCGCAGTAAAGTTGGTCAATATCCGCGTCTATATATGCGCGTGGAATACACTTCTCCAGAATTTGTAGCGGGAGATTTGCGCGATTTAATCAGTTTAACAGAAACAGAGGGGCTGCGCAGCATCTCTGAAGTCGAACTTCGGATCGATGCGCTAGTGAATAGATTGTTAGAAATCAATGATGAAATTGCCCATGTTTATTACTGGCAAGATTCGAATTTATTGTTAAGCTACGAAGGACAGAAAGGTCAATTGGCGGATCTTCTGCCTAACGACGTAGCAGGCAAGCTAGTTTCAGTGCTGTAAAAAGGGTGACATGTATGAATATACTCATTTTTGATTTGATCGGGAAGATGGGGCATTTTCGAAAGATGGATACGAACTCATCTTCTCTATCATATTTCTTTCCGCCGCGAACAACGATTGTGGGCTTAATTGCAGGAATCTTAGGAATCGAGAGAGACGGTTATTACGAGCCATTTTCATTCGATCAATGCCAAGTGGGGCTTTCCGTCCGCACCCCGGTTCGAAAAATGATGCAAACAGTCAATTATATGTTGGTGACATCAAAGGGTCATCTTAACAATAGTGCAGGACATACGCAAATCCCTCTTGAGTTTGTGCTTCCGAGAAAAGAAGAGATGGCATTGCGTTACCGCGTTTATTTTTCTCATAAAGACCCGGTGATTTATGAAGATGTAAAGAAACGGGTTCAGTCAAACCGATATATTTACCCGCCGTATCTCGGTCTGTCGGAATTGCTTGGGCAACTAGAGTGGATCGCGGAGGCGGAAGGGGTACAAAATGAGCCAGACGGTTTAATCCCGATCCATTCGGTCGCGCGCATCTCGGATTTGCGCGAGCGCTCGCTTCAGCTGTCAACTGACACGAGGTTTGTGAAAGAATTTATGACCCGCCATTTTACGAAAGAACGAGCCATTCTCGAGACGGAATACTATTTGCTAGAATTGTCGCGGCGGTTGGTCGCTGTTCCTAACGTGCCATACGTTACTGTCACGTACGGCAACGAAACGGAACATGTGTTGTTCATGTAGCGCGCATGTCAGATCGCCGCGCTATTTTTTTAGGGGGGTGAAAGCGTGTATTTGTCGCATACAAAACCAGATAAAAGATTAGTAGTTCATTTGCGGGAAGTATATGAATATTTAAAAACTCTGCTTGAGTATGTACCTTTATCGAGAGAAGACTACGAAACGGTGCAATACATAGGCAAGATCGTAGCCGTCACACACGATTTCGGAAAATACTTATCTTATTTTCAAACGTATTTGCGAACGAAAGAGACGGAAGGAGATTTACATCATCACTCGTTTATTTCTGCGGTGTTTGCTGCACATTTGCTATGCCGCTCCAAAAGCTTGCCTGCTTCATGGTCAGAATTTGCTCCGCTGCTAGGATATTTTGCCGTCATGCACCACCATGGGAATTTGCGCGATATAGCACTAGATGTAACAGATTCAAATGACATTTATGAAGATGACGTACAGCGCTCGCTGTATGATCGGGTGCGGACGTTAAAAATTCAATTGGAAGATATAAAAAAGCATGCCTCGTCCATTATTGAGGATTTATCGCCACTATGGGAGGAGTTGCAGATCCCGCTTTTCTTATCTGAAGAACTTGCAAATTTTATACAACATTATGAGAACGCTTTTGATGAAACGTATCGCCAATTTTATTTGCTTACGCGCCGGAAAAGAGGAGCGCTTACGGCAAAATTATATTATTATGCGTTGTTGTTATACTCTGTATTAATCGACGCTGATAAATGGTCTGCAGCTAATATTAAGCGAAACTCGCGCGTCCATATTCCGGGCCATCTAGTTGATCAATACCGCCAAGCGAATTTTGATGTGGAAATACTTGAAGGAACAAACGGTTGGCGCAACCGAATGTATGGGACGGTCATGGAACGAATCGAACAAATTGCCCGCACTAATGCTGAACAAAGGCTATTTACATTGACAGCGCCAACGGGGGCGGGAAAAACGCTTCTATCTATTTCTGTTGCTTTAAAATGGCGGGAACACGCGCAGAAATATGAGGGATATACGCCCAAAATTATTTATGCCCTGCCGTTTACGAGCGTCATTGATCAAAATGAGAAAGTGATTTACGATCTTCTTGCCCAATTAGAAGATTTCAAAGGAAATGAGCAACGTTATTTGGTTAAACATCATCATTTATCCACGTTTCAATACCGCACAGACCATCAGGAGTTGCCGCTTAGACAAGCCTTGTTGCTGACAGAAAGCTGGGAAGCCGAGTTTATTATTACGACGTTTGTCCAACTGTTTCAAACTCTTATCGGCTATGAAAATCGGGCGCTGAAGAAGTTTCATCAAATTGCAGGGAGCATTTTAATTCTCGATGAAATTCAAAACGTGCCAGTTGAGTATTGGCCGTTGTTGCGCGTTGTGCTGTCGAATATGGCTGAATTGTTTTCTTGCAAAATTTTATTATTAACAGCTACACAGCCGCTCATTTTTCCACAAGGTGAAACGATAGAGCTTTTAGAATCAGAGTCCGTTCAGCCGATTCACTTTTTTCAAGAAATGGAGCGTGTCCATCTTCAGTGGCTCAAGGGAAGCAAAGGGACATACAATGTAGATGAGTGGATGGAACAATTTCAACTTCACTTTGAGGATGGAAAAACGTATTTAGCAATTTTTAATACAATTAAAACGTCTATTGATGTGTACGAACGACTCAAAAAATGGCTGAAGCAGCACGGTTATCATGTTTTCTACCTTTCTACCAACATTGTTCCTTGCGAACGTAAACAGCGTATTGAAGCGATCAACGACCTTCTTAAAGAGAAGCAAAAGGTAGCCGTCATTTCTACACAGGTTGTGGAAGCAGGAGTAGATGTCGACTTTGATGTGGTGTACCGCGACTTGGGGCCGATTGACTCCATTGTACAGGCGGCGGGACGCTGCAACCGCAACGGGCAAAAGGATCGTTTAGGGAAAGTGTACATTACGCCGATGGAACGAAATGGGGCGTTGGAATCCAAATATGTATACGGTGCGGTCCATACAAATATCGCTAAAGAACTGCTTCCAGAGGAATCGATGTTGGAACACCAATTTTTTGATGCTATCCATCAATATTTTTCCAATGTAAAAAACGCTAAATCGTTCACAGCCTCCGATGGGATTATAAAAGCGATGGAAGAGTTAAAGTTTGATGCCAAAGATAAGCCGGGAATCAAGCAAAAGCCGGAATATGTATCAGAATTTCAACTGATTGAAAACGCACATCAAGCAGTAGATGTGTTTGTCGAAGTGGATGACCGCGCTATAGCAATCTGGCAAGAATATATAACGACCGTTATCGAAGAAAGCAATTTAGAAACGAGATTTGAAAATTATTTGCGTTTAAAAAGAGATATCCGTCAGTATGTAATTTCGGCACCGATTCAGCTTGTGAAAAATTTAGACCGCGATTCATATGAAAAAACACGAATGCTTCATTTGTCTAATGATCTATTAAACCAATATTATAACAGCGAATATGGACTGATTCGCTCGAGTGAGATGGTGGATGCATGGATTATGTAATGGATGTAACTGGCACGCATATTTGGTACTACTTTATTTGTAAACGCGAGGTTTGGCTGATTGCCCACCAAATTGCGGCCGATCAAGAGGACGATAACCTCGAAATTGGCCGCTTCATCTCGGAAACAACGTATCAGCGCCAGAAAAAAGAAATGCTAATTGGCAATATTAAAGTGGACCGTATTCGTCGCGAGGGGGACACTTTGGTTGTTGGAGAAGTGAAAAAATCATCCACCTATGAAAAAAGTGCCTACTATCAACTCTTGTACTATCTGGATACATTGAAGAAAATGGGGATTGAGGCAAAAGGGGAGTTATTGTTTCCAAAAGAAAAGAAAGTAACGAAAGTGGAATGGACAGAAGAAGGAAAAAAAGTATTGGAAGAAGCGGTCGCTGATATTCGCCGCATTGCCCGGTTACCTATTCCGCCAGAACCAAAAAAAATTCAATTTTGCCGAAGCTGCGCCTATCGTGAATATTGTTTTGCGGAGGAATCATGATGAAAAAAACACTTTATATTTTTCAAAGCGGCGAGTTGTTCCGGCAAGACAATAGTATTTGTTTTGAAACAGCTGAGCGCAAGCGGGTCTTGCCTGTTGAAGATATTAATGACATCTATATTTTTGGCGAAGTGAATGTCACCAAGAAGTTTTTGGAGCTCATGGCGCAAAAACATATTTGTATTCACTATTTTAATTATCACGGTTATTATACGGGAACGTTTTACCCGCGTGAACATTTAAATGCCGGACACGTTATTTTAAAACAGGCCGAAGCGTATTTAGATCCGGAAAAACGTCTCGCCTTAGCGCGGAAATTTATCGACGGTTCGATCGGACAAATGATCCAAGTGTTGAAATATTATCAAAATCGTGTAAAAACCAATCAAGAAAAATTTAAGGAGATGATTTTCGATTTCCAGTCAAGCCGGGCGAAATTGGAGCAATGGACAAGCGTCGAGGAAATGATGTCAACAGAAGGGCATGTGCGTGAGAAATATTATCGTATGTTTGATGATATTTTAAACCATCATCCGGATTTTTTATTTGAAAAGCGTTCAAAAAGGCCGCCGCTCAATCGGTTAAATGCCATGATTAGCTTTGGGAATCAGCTTTGCTATACGATGGTGTTAAGTGAAATTTACAAAACCTATTTAGATCCGCGTATCGGTTTTTTGCACGCGACGAATTTTCGGCGTTTTTCGTTAAACTTGGATATTGCGGAAATATTTAAACCGATTATGGTCGATCGTCTCATTTTTACACTTATTAATAAAAAGATGATTACGAAAAAAGAGTTTGATAAACATATGGAAGGGATTTTGCTGTCAGAAGAGGGGCGGAGAAAATTTATTGAAGAATTGGACAAGCGCATGAAAACAACGGTCAATCACAGGCATCTAGGTAAGTCTGTCTCATACCGTCGTCTCATTCGTCTTGAGCTTTATAAGATTCAAAAGCATCTTCTCGGCGAAAAAGAATATGAGCCGTATCGCTCGTTATGGTAGGTGTTGCTATGTTTGTGATACTCGTCTATGATTTTGATAAAAAGCGTGTCGCCAAAGCGTTAAAGATTGCAAGGAAGTATTTATATTGGGTGCAAAACTCGGTGTTAGAAGGGGAAATTTCCGAAGCCAATTATGTCAAGCTAAAAATGGAACTGGCGAATATCATGGATCCCGATACAGATTCTATTGTGTTTTATACGTTTCGCACGCAAAAATATTCGAAACGCGAAGAGATGGGGTTACGAAAAGGCGGAGAAGACAACATTTTATAGGAGGAACAGATGAGGCTTACGATTCGATTTAGACCAAAAGATGGAACCCTTATATTACCGATCAACTATGAAGAAGTGTTGCAAGGATTTTTATACCGTTCCATTCAAGATTTTGACCTTGCGGATTTTTTGCACAATGTTGGATATACAAAAGAAAAGCGGAGGTTTAAACTATTTACCTTTAGCCGGCTTTATGGAACATACCGTATACATCGGCATGAGAAAAAAATCGAGTTTTTTGACCAAGTGACATGGCATGTTTCATCTGTGGTGGAGTCTCTTATTGTCGATTTGGGAAGAAACTATGTATTGAAGGAACACTTTAACCTTAATGGACAGCCGATTCATATTGAGGAAACGGTAGTGAAAGCGCTAGATATCACTGAAAAGCACGCCTATCAAATTCGAATGCTATCGCCGCTTACGGTCTACAGTACTTATGAAAACCGATATGGCGATAAGCGAACCCATTTTTTTTCGCCGCTTGATCTTGTTTTTTCAGATATGATAGAGAAAAATTTTTGCAATAAGTTTCAAGCCTATTTTCAAGCGCAGCCAACGGAGAGAGTCAAGATTAAGCCGATCAAAGTAACAGAAAAAGATAAAGTGATTACAGCGTTTAAAGATTTCCGTATCAATGCATGGAATGGAACTTATGAAATTCAGGCCCCGCTTGCTTATTTGAAATTTATGTATGATGTTGGGGTCGGTTCCAAAAACTCGCAGGGATTTGGAATGTTTGAGATCATAGAGTAGTTGTATTTCTTTGTCGTCGACCTCTAGTAGCGTACGAATCCCGGGGGATCGACGACAATTTTCTATTTGCCAAAATTCCTATAGTGATAAGAGAAATAAAATATTGATAGAATCTTTAGATAAGTTTATAATAACGTTGTATTGATTTTCCAAATGTTGATTTAACAATATTTTTTAGGGTTTTTATCTTAACTATGAGGGATTGAAACCTTGGAAGGGGGCTGATACCATGCAGGCTCGCTTTCTTGTTTTTATCTTAACTATGAGGGATTGAAACAACCATAAACATCCATTCAAAAAACCTACCTTTGAGTTTTTATCTTAACTATGAGGGATTGAAACTATCAATAGCGATTGTTCTCACAATTAAAACAACTCCGTTTTTATCTTAACTATGAGGGATTGAAACAGGGCTGTAGATTCAGAATTTAAAGCTGCAACAGCGTTTTTATCTTAACTATGAGGGATTGAAACTCGGTCGCGATATACAACCGCTCAATCGCCGACCGGTTTTTATCTTAACTATGAGGGATTGAAACCTCAGTCTCTGAAACGGAGGCTATCGACCCCAAATATCGTTTTTATCTTAACTATGAGGGATTGAAACATAAAAACTTGTCCTTGTTGAGTTCCTCCTGGCTGGTTTTTATCTTAACTATGAGGGATTGAAACTCACACCTTTTATTAATGGAATAACCAACATCTTTAGTTTTTATCTTAACTATGAGGGATTGAAACTTAGACCGGACATTGACGTATTTTTTCAAGATGGTGCTAGTTTTTATCTTAACTATGAGGGATTGAAACAAAAGGATGCGTTGACGGCGGCCCAAGTAGCTAATAGTTTTTATCTTAACTATGAGGGATTGAAACTACTGCGAAAAGGTAAAATTCAAGCCATGTCTTTTGAGTTTTTATCTTAACTATGAGGGATTGAAACTGAGCTTTCTTCGTGGCAAACCCGGAGCAGACGGCGTTTTTATCTTAACTATGAGGGATTGAAACCCTTCCGGTCCTATCCCCCGAAGTGGTAGCCGATACCGTTTTTATCTTAACTATGAGGGATTGAAACCCTTCCGGTCCTATCCCCCGAAGTGGTAGCCGATACCGTTTTTATCTTAACTATGAGGGATTGAAACATATGTAGGCGGTCTTTTTTCCTCATATACGCCAAGTTTTTATCTTAACTATGAGGGATTGAAACATGAAAGGTCGATGGGGGATGTGATTCCCCATCCCCGTTTTTATCTTAACTATGAGGGATTGAAACTTCGCAAAAATGTACTTTTACCGATCCCCTGAGGGCCGTTTTTATCTTAACTATGAGGGATTGAAACACAATCTCTTGCTTGCAATAACGTAAATACTCTTTGTCGTTTTTATCTTAACTATGAGGGATTGAAACGAACAAGAGCTGTTTTCCCCATCGACGGGCGAGCGCCGTTTTTATCTTAACTATGAGGGATTGAAACTTTTTCAATTGTTCGTATAGCTTCAGGTAGTCAATGGTTTTTATCTTAACTATGAGGGATTGAAACTGGCAAAAAGCGCTGGTTGCTGCAACATTCGGATTCGTGTTTTTATCTTAACTATGAGGGATTGAAACAAACTACTCTATGTAACAATATCCTAGATCATCGGCGTTTTTATCTTAACTATGAGGGATTGAAACCCTAGCAGGGATAATATAGAAGGAACGATCTTTTTTGATAGTGTGGGGAAAATAGAAGAATCTCTGATTTCCTTAAAGCTTAGCTGTCGTTATTTCGTGGTAATCGGTTTACGCTTGCCGACCGATTTGCTCATTTTAATACATCCATCGAGGAGTCTCCCGCCTCTAAGCGAAGTGGAGGTGGGAGAGGTCATCAGACCGCTTGCTGTTCGATTCTTTGCTGTGTGCTTTTGTGACAGAGACAAGTCTGTCACCCTCTTCCGATCTTCGGTGTTCTAGGCGGCTTCATTGTATGGATGGCTCCGCCGCCCTTATTTTGTCATCGTCTGCCGTTTTTCCGCTCCTGCTTTATGCGAATCTGGAAAGGAGCGGATCTTTTCTGTTTTTTAGAAAATTTCCCGTTGCGCTTTCGACTTTCACATGTTCTAATAGGAATGATAGTAAAGCGAATGATTGGTTCGCCGATTTTGCATACAATGGAGGGCTGGAAGTTGAAAGATGCAATCATCCGCTTTGAGCGTGTGACAAAGCTGTATGATGGGGTTGCGGTGCTTGACGATGTAAGCTTCGAAATTGAGAGAGGAAAGTTTTATACGCTGCTGGGGCCGTCAGGATGCGGAAAGACGACGATTCTGCGGCTGATTGCGGGCTTTATTGAGCCATCGCGCGGAACGATTTATTTTCACGATCAGCCGATCAACCAGGTTCCGGCTAATAAGCGGCAAGTGAATACCGTGTTTCAAGATTATGCTTTATTTCCTCATTTGGATGTGTTTGAAAATGTGGCATTCGGGCTGCGCATAAAAAAAATGAAGCAGGGCGAGATTGATAAAAAAGTGAAGGAAGCGCTGCGGTTTGTCAATTTAGAAGGATATGAAAATCGTAGAATTCAAGAAATGTCGGGCGGACAACGGCAACGGGTGGCGATCGCGCGCGCGATTGTGAACGAGCCGGAGGTGCTGTTGCTTGATGAACCGCTATCAGCGCTTGATTTGAAGCTGCGGACAGAAATGCAATATGAATTAAGGGAGCTGCAACGCCGATTAGGCATTACTTTTATCTTCGTTACACATGATCAAGAAGAAGCGCTGGCGATGTCGGATCAAATTTTTGTGCTAAACAAAGGAAAAATTCAGCAAAGTGGCACGCCGAAAGATATTTATGATGAACCGGTCAATCGGTTTGTTGCGGATTTCATCGGCGAATCGAACATTTTGCCGGGACGCATGATTCAAGATTTTCTTGTGGAATTTGCCGGAAAACAGTTTGAATGCGTAGACAGCGGATTTTTGCCAAATGAACACGTCGAGATTGTCATTCGCCCAGAGGATTTAGAAATGACGGCACCGGAGCGCGGCAAATTGCGTGTGCGGGTAGATTCTCTGTTGTTCCGCGGCGTGCACTATGAAATTTGCGCCTATGATGAAAACGGCAATGAGTGGCTTGTCCATTCTACGAAAAAAGCGGAAGTTGGAGAAGAGATCGGCCTTTATTTTGAACCGGAGGCGATTCATGTCATGCACATAGGGGAAACGGATGATGGCCGCCATGAGAAATAATGCGCGTAACCTTTATTTAATTCCGTATGTGTTGTGGATCGCTTTATTTGTCGCGGCTCCTATTTTGCTTATTGTGTATTATTCCTTTTTCGATATTGAAGGAAAATGGACCATTGCCAATTACGAGAAATTCTTTACTCCTATTTACTTAAAAATGGCGCTGAATTCGTTTTGGTATGCGTTTTTAATTACGTTGTTTTCGTTGTTGATTGCTTATCCAACCGCTTATTTTTTAACAAAAACGAAACATAAGCAGCTATGGCTTTTATTGGTTATTTTGCCGACGTGGGTCAATTTGTTGCTGAAGGCGTATGCTTTTTTAGGCATTTTTGGAACGTTCGGCTTGGCTAATGCTATTTTAGAAATATTGGGAATCGGCAAAAAGCAAATTTTATTTACAGACTTTAGCTTTGTTTTCGTATCGGTTTATATTTTTATCCCGTTTATGGTGCTTCCTATTTTCAATGCGCTTGAAGAGCTGAATCCGTCGCTTGTGGATGCCGCACGCGATCTTGGGGCTTCCGCATGGACGACATTCCGCCGCGTTGTGTTTCCGTTGACGCTGGATGGCGTAAAAGCGGGCTGCCAAGCGGTGTTTATCCCGTCATTATCTCTGTTCATGATTACGCGTTTAATCGCTGGCAATCGCGTCATTACTCTGGGGACGGCGGTTGAGGAGCATTTCCTCGTGACCCAGGATTGGGGAATGGGAGCGACCATTGCCGTGTTTTTAATGATTGCGATGGCGGCTATTATCGGGTTAACAGGAAACCGGAAGTGAGGAAGGCAGATGAAGCGAAATCGAACATGGGGACAAATTTATTTAGTGACCGTATTTGTCATTTTATATGCGCCTATTTTTTATCTTATGTATTATTCGTTTAATAGCGGCGGCACGATGCATCATTTTCAGCAATTTACCTTCGAATGGTACAAGGAGGTATTTCACGATCCTCGCCTTTTAATTATTGTCATCAATACGCTTGTGGTCGCTTTGTTATCGGCTACGATCTCGACGATTTTAGGTGTGGCGGGGGCGCTTTCGATTTATTATGTAAAAAGACGAAGAGCCAAAAATTTGCTGCTTACGTTTAACAATGTGCTCATCGTAAGTCCTGATGTCATTATTGGTGCCTCGTTTTTAATTTTATTTACGATTGCCGGAATCAAGCTGGGGTTTATCTCTGTTCTCTTATCACATATTGCCTTCAGTGTTCCGATTGTCGTATTGATGGTGCTGCCAAAGCTGCAGGAAATGAGTCCGACTTTAATGGATGCGGCGCACGATTTAGGGGCGAATCAATGGCAAGTGTTAACACGAGTCATTTTGCCGTTTATTACACCCGGTATTTTTGCCGGATTCTTTATGGCGCTTACATATTCACTTGATGACTTTGCTGTGACGTTTTTCGTAACCGGAAACGGCTTTTCGACGTTGTCGGTGGAAATTTATTCACGAGCGCGGCAAGGAATTTCCTTGTCGATCAATGCGTTGTCGACCCTTCTGTTTTTATTTACGATCCTTCTTATCGTTGGATATTATGTCATTAGCCAAAAAGGCGGCCGTTTGTACGGGGAAGGAGGGCGCAGATGAGAAGGCTTGTTCAATCGTTTGCCGCTGTTTTGCTGATTACTGCCGCTTTACTTTATATATCCTATCGCCTAAATGAATCAGAAGGCTATGCTGGAAGCCGTACGCTGACTGTTTATAACTGGGGTGACTATATTGACCCGAAGCTGATTAAGGAATTTGAAAAAGAAACGGGATGGAAGGTCATTTATCAAACCTTTGATTCGAACGAAGCTATGATGGCAAAAATCGCTCAAGGGGGAACGACCTTTGATGTAGCGGTACCGTCAGAGTATGCGATCAGCAAAATGAAAGAGGAAGGAATGCTTCTTCCGCTTGATCATTCCAAGCTGCCGAATTTGAAATACCTCGATTCGCGTTTTTTGAATCTATCATTTGATCCGGGCAATCAATATTCTGTGCCGTATTTTTGGGGCACGGTCGGAATCGTCTATAATTCAGAAATGCTTGGCGGCAAAAAGCTGACAAGCTGGAATGATTTATGGAACAAGGATTTGCGGAATCAAATTTTGCTTGTCGACGGGGCCCGAGAAGTGATGGGAATGGCGCTAAACAGTCTTCATTATTCATTAAATGATACGAATCAAGCGCATTTATTGCAGGCCAAAAGAAAGCTTGATTCCTTGACGCCCAATGTGAAGGCGATTGTCGGTGACGAAATAAAGATGTTGCTGGCCAATGAAGAAGCGGCGATTGGGGTCGTGTGGTCTGGCGATGCGGCGGAAATTATTGCGGAAAATGACAAGCTGGACTATGTTGTGCCAAAGGAAGGCTCCAATCTATGGTTTGATAATATGGTGATTCCGAAAACGGCAAAAAATATTGAAGGAGCGCATCAGTTTATTAATTTTATGCTCGATCCGAAGCATGCGGCGGCGAATGCTGAATATGTTGGCTATTCCACGCCAAACAAAAAAGCGCTGGAATATATGCCAAAAGAAGTGGTAAAGGATCAACGGTTTTATCCTGATTTCCATTCGATTGGCCGATTAGAAGTGTACGAGAATTTGGGAAAACGGATGCTCGCTTATTACAATGAACTGTTCCTTGAATTTAAAATGCATCGCAAATGAAAGGAAGATTGAACGGATTGACACGGATGAAAAAAGCGTGGGTGACGATAGGGACTGTCGGGTTGTTTATGGCCGGAAAGCTAAAATGGCTGTTGGCGCTTGCAAAATTTTTGAAGCTAAGCTCTCTCATTTCTTTATTTATTTCCTTTGGTTTATATGCGCTTGTCTATGGATGGAAGTTTGCTGTGGCGTTGATCTATCTGATTTATGTGCATGAAATGGGGCATCTCATGGCAGCGCGGAAAAAAGACATACCGACGTCTAAAGCGATTTTTCTCCCTTTCATTGGCGCGGTGGTGGCGCTGAAAAAACAACCAGAATCAGCGAATGATGAAGCTTATTTAGCATATGCCGGGCCGCTGTGGGGGACATTGGCGTTTTTGCCGGCTTTTCCGCTGTATTGGATGACAGAGGATCCTTTTTGGGGACTTGTAATCGCGCTGGGAGCGATCATTAATTTATTTAATTTGCTTCCGATTCATCCTCTTGACGGCGGAAGAATTGTGGGGGTGATCTCTCCAAAAATCTGGTTCTTTGGACTGATAGGAGGAGCGCTTTATTGGATTTGGCGCCCGAACGGAATATTAGCTTTGATCTTGCTTTTTGGAGCGATGAAATGCTGGGAGCTGATGAGGCAGGCTTTTCGTTATGAAATGCTGAAGGCGGAACAAAAAGCAGACAAGCATGCTCTTGAGCAATTGGAAACATATCGGTCAGCAACCGAACAGGAACAGTATGAGATGCGCCGAAAATGGGCAGAAGAGCAAAGCCGCATGGAAATCGATAGAAAACGTTACGTACCGGTTATACAGGATCAGCAAAAATTGCGAAAGCATCAAGCGCTGATCTACAAAGAAAACCTTGATTTGCTATTAAATGCTACAAGCTTTTGGATGATCGATGAGGAAAAGTTGCTTAAGGCTAAAGACGAGCTGGAAGAGGCCATCCGTGATGGCGAGGAAGCTATGCGAACAGAAAAAGTGTATTATGCGTCAGATACAAAAACGAAGTGGCTATGGTTGGTTTTGTATATTGGACTTGGCGCGTTTTTACTTGCATGTACGATGTATGGCCAAAGCCTCTTAGACCGATATCAATCGATTATCTCCTAAACACATATCCCCCTTGCCGGCTGGCAAGGGGGTGATCTATATGAAAGGGGGGTACGCGTTTTTATTTGGCTGTTTTTAATTTGGCTAGCTCTTGTTCTACTTCTTCATGAAAAACGGGAGGCAGGGACAACGTTTTTTGTGTTTCATATACGTATGTGCTTGCTTTGGCTTTTGCTTCAAGGGACCGAACATGTTCTTCGATACGTTCAAATCCTTTTAGGATCTGTTCCGGATTGAAAGAAACGAGTGACGTGTTGACATCTGTAATGGCTTTGGCGGCATGAGCTCGTGCAATGAAATCAAAATGCTTGATTTTTAGCTCTTCATACTTTTCTTTCAGTTTCTTTAGCTGTTCATTTAAGTATGTTGTTTTTTCAATTAATGTGTTATACTGCTGTTTGTATGTCTCAAGTTTTTTCTCATAGGATATTTTTTCTTGCAGGGCCATTTTTGCGATGGCCTCTTCTTCTTTTTCGATAGCGAGCTTGGCCTGGCGTTCTCTTTTTTTCACGATTTCTTCGGTACGATGAATGAGCATTTCATAGCGCTGCTGGATGGCGAATTGCTGGGCGAGTGCTTGCTGGGTGTTGTCAATCTGCTCATTTAACTCACGAAGATATTGCTTCGTCATGCGAATAGGATCTTCACATTTGTCAATCCAATCGTGCAAATCGGCCGTGACGATCCGCTTCAGGCGCTTGAAAATCCCCACGTCTCTATTCCTCCTTTTTCTGTATCGTTTTTTCCCATTCATCTAGAAAATCTATGGCTTGTCCGGATGAAGGGGCAACTGTTGGCCATTCTTCACGGACTTGTCGCTTGTGATACATCATATAAATCGCAAATAAGATAAACGGAACAAGCAATATTTTAGGCAGAAGCGCCGTGATGCCGATTCCCATAAGGGCCAAGCCTCCCCATTTCCATCCGCTAGAGCTTTTGGCTGTTCTCCAAAGCATCCAGCCGCTGATGATCATGGTCCATTTCATCAACAGAGGGAAGAGAATCCATATGGCCCAACTGTTTTCATAGATTCTGATCATGGGTGGACTGTGATCAACATAGTGGCGTCCCATAAATAAATCATGGCGATGGGGCATGTCCATGATTGGGATCGCTTGTACTCTTCCGGAAACCCCGGCATTTATGAGCAAACACAATCCACTCACAGCAGCGATTGTTGCGAGAAGAATAAGAAATAGATTGGGCCGTTTCATCACTTCTCACCTCCTTTTTTTGCTGAGTTTTCTCGCATGGCTGCTTACAATTCGCATTGTAAAGAAAAAAAGAGAAAATCAGGTGAAAAAAGAAGGGAGAAAAGAAAATTTTTTATTAACTGTTGATAAACGTTCTCATCCTGAGTCCCACACTGCCATTGTCCGCATTCCTTATCGGTCAAGAGCTCTCAAGACAATTTAAAATAAAAACATGCCTTCCACAAATGGAAAGCATGTTAAAAAGGAATGGTAACAATAAATTCAGTACCTTTCCCCAGCTCGCTTTGGACATCAATCGTTCCGCTGTGGGCGTTGACGATCCATTTGGCAATGGAAAGGCCAAGACCATGCCCTCCTTGCTGCCGTGACCTTGCTTTATCGACGCGATAGAAGCGATCAAAAATGCGGCCGATTTCTTCTTTTGGAATGCCTATGCCTGTATCTTTAACAGAAATGATCAGCCGGCGCTGCTTTGCTTTCTCAATATGAATCGATAGCGTGACATGGCCTCCGTTCGGGGTATACTTGATGGCATTGTCTAGCAAAATATAAAGCAATTGCGTCAGCTTGTCGGTATCGCCGATCATTTGTGCTGATTCAGGCGCTTGAAATTGCAATTCAATGCTTTTCTTTGCGGCCACATCCGCTAACAGCTGCAGCGTTCGTTCCGCATGAGGGCGGAAATCAAATGCCTCCTTCGCAAGCTCAAGCGCGGCGTTTCTAGCATCTGCGCGCGCCAATGTAAGCAAATCAGTCATGAGCTTATTCATTCGTTTGATCTCCTCGCGCAAACGGTGCAACATCTTTTGCGCGAATTCATTGTTTGTGATTTCTTCTTCCATTTCAAGAGCTTCCACCGATGAAAAAATCACGCTCAGCGGGGTGCGCAGCTCGTGAGAAGCATCGGCCACAAATTGGCGCTGGCGGTTGTAAGCTTCATGAATGGGGACGAGCGTCCGCCTGGACAGAAAGTAGCTCAGCAAAACAGCAATGCCAATAAATAAAACCGCTAAGCTGATCAGAACGATCCAAAGCCATTTAAATACACTCGAAAATGAGGTGACATCCATACCTACATACAACACGCCGATCAAATTGCCATGAACAACAACGGGGCGAGCTGCGGTTAAAATTTTTAGCTCATTTGTATGAAATCTTGAAAACTTGCTCATGTATGCGGGCAGACGAACCTCTATATATTTTTGCTTATTTTGCTCTGGTGCCGATTGTGCCAGCGATTCAAGAAGCAAGGGGCGCATGTCCTGATTCACTTCATCGCCCATGAGAAGCTGTCCATTCATGTCGATTACATAAAAAAAGAATTGATCCTCGCTTAAAAACAAAATATTTTCATTGTCCATAAGATCGAAATCGCTTTGTTTGATCAGAAACTGCTCAATCACTTTCTTTTCCTGATTGGCAAGGCTAGAAATTCTCCGTTCTTGGTCGTTGGTGACAATCATATAGAGAAGAAAGCAAACAATCAGGATAAAGGCAGTTAAGAAAATCATGAAAATGCCGCTGTACAAAATGGTAAGGCGCCAGTGGGCGAGGCGGAATATATCATGATTTTTTACATTTTTAAAAAAAGCCCCCCATTTATTCATCAATTTTGTATCCCACCCCGCGCACGGTTTGAATCATGTCTGCATCCAGCTTTTTGCGCAGCAGCTTGACAGTCGCATCAATCGTTTTGAGGGAAACATCGGCATCATATCCCCAGATTCGATCTAACAAGATGTCGCGGGATAAAACCCGCCCTTTGTTTTGCAGGAGCAAATCGAGCAGCTGAAATTCGCGCGGCGTCAAAAAGATCTCTTGGCCGCCTCGATGCAGTGTATGGCTTGTGCGATTTAAGGTAAAATCTTTAAAACGGACGATTTCTTCTTGAATTGGGATAAATGTCCGGCGCGATAATGCTTTCAAGCGAGCTACTAGCTCTTCAATTTCAAATGGTTTGACAAGATAGTCGTCGGCTCCTGCTTCAAGGCCCTGGACGCGATCTTGTACGGCGTCTTTAGCGGTAAGCATGAGAATAGCACCTGAATATCCTTGCTTGCGCAGTCGCTTGCAAATCTCGACGCCATCGCCATTTGGGAGCATCCAGTCTAAAATGAGCACATCATAAAAAGAAGCGAGCGCATAATCGTAAGCTTCTTCTCCTTCCTGCACCCAATCGACTTTATCGGCTCCTTTTTTCTTTAGCATGTGAACGATGAGTTCTCCTAAATATACATCATCCTCTGCAAGCAGCAGCTTCATTCGTTCTCCCTTCTTTCCTAATGTAAACTCTATACGGTGGCATTCAAAATTCGTGGCTTTTATTCGGTTTTCTATTATCAAGTATAACCTCAATCATTTGGTTTTTCATTTTGCAAATAAAAAGTTGAAGCTGTGTTCATCCATCAGGAAGTCTCCCGCCCCTTAAACGGAATGGAGGTGAGGGAGGTCATCAGACATGTTGACGATCGAATAAAAAACCTGAATATCACTTGCTGGATGGGCATGCTTCGAGACTGTCCCCCATTTTTTCATTGGGGATGACTGTTTATTTATAAAATTTTAGCGAATTTTGATGAAAAAGAAGTGAAAATTTAGTAAAATAAAGAAAAGGAAATTTTATCAAAATGATGGAAAAACTGAAACCGTTCGCTTAGAAGATTCGTATATACAGATGAATCGGGCAAAAAAGGGGGGGGAAGCGATGTTTGGGTATCCAATCGAGACGGTTTATTTATTTACGCTGGTCATCAGCGGCAGCTTAACCTTTCTTTATATTTTGTTAAGCGATGTGTTAGATGGCATCTTTGATGCATTCGATCATCCCTTATTAAGCCCTCAATTATTTTTATCCTTTTTTACCGTTCTCAGCGCTACTGGGTATTTGCTTGAGCGCTACACCGCAGCAGCCTCTTATTTCATTGGGCTCATCAGCGCAGGAGTTGCACTGATTGTCGTATTGCTTTTGCACTTTTTTGTGTTTGTTCCACTTCGCTCAGCGGAGTCCTCCCTGAACTATGCTCAAGAGGATTTAGAAGGGTGCAAAGCTAAGGTGATTATTACGGTGCCGGCAGATGGATTCGGCGAAATTTTAATTCAGCGGGCAAGCGGTGCTATTTCAAAACCGGCAAAAAGCTTAAAAAATGAGGAAATCCCGTTGGAAGCAGAGGTGATTGTGGTTAGCATGGAAAACGGTGTCGCTGTAGTGGCGAAGCGTGATCCATATTATATTTCATAAATAAAGGGGGAGCTTGTATGACGCCGATTTTAATTGTTATCGGAGTAGTCGTTGTGCTGCTGCTTGGACTGGTTGCCATTTTTATGATGCGGTACCGTACCGTTGGGCCAGATGAAGCTTTAATCGTAACCGGCAGCTATCTTGGCAGCAAAAATGTACATGTAGATGAATCAGGAAATAAAATTAAGATTGTCCGGGGCGGCGGAACATTCGTCTTGCCGATTTTTCAACAAGCTGAACCATTGAGCTTGCTATCTATTAAACTAGATGTCCAAACGCCGGAAGTTTATACAGAGCAAGGAGTTCCGGTTATGGCAGATGGTGTAGCCATTATTAAAGTCGGCAGTTCGATTGGCGAAATTGCTACTGCCGCTGAGCAATTTCTAGGAAAGTCCAAGCAAGATATGGAGAATGAAGCGAAAGAAGTGCTGGAGGGGCATCTTCGTTCCATTCTCGGCTCCATGACAGTAGAAGAAATTTATAAAAACCGCGATAAGTTTTCACAAGAAGTGCAGCGTGTTGCTTCTCATGATTTAGCGAAAATGGGGCTCGTTATTGTTTCGTTTACTATTAAAGATGTACGTGACAAAAATGGTTACTTGGATGCGTTAGGAAAACCGCGCATCGCTCAAGTGAAGCGCGATGCGGACATTGCGACCGCAGAGGCGGAAAAGGAAACGCGTATTAAGCGCGCTGAAGCGGATAAAGATGCTCGTAAAGCCGAATTGGAGCGCTTGACGGAAATTGCGGAAGCCGAAAAAATGAACCAGCTGAAGCTTGCTGAATTCCGGCGTGAGCAAGATATTGCCAAAGCGCGTGCAGACCAAGCCTATCACCTAGAAGAAGCGAAAGCGAAGCAGGAAGTTACTGAACAGCAAATGCAAATCAAAATTATCGAGCGGCAAAAACAAATTGAGCTTGAAGAAAAAGAAATTTTGCGCCGCGAACGTCAATATGATTCAGAGGTGAAAAAGAAAGCCGATGCCGACCGTTATGCAGTGGAGCAGGCAGCGGCGGCGGAAAAAGCTAAACAAATGGCGGAGGCCGATGCGCAAAAATACCGGGTGGAAGCAATGGCAAAAGCAGAGGCGGAGAAAGTGCGCATTGACGGTCTGGCCAAAGCGGAAGCAGAAAAGGCAAAAGGGGAAGCCGAAGCGGAAGTTATCCGCTTAAAAGGTCTGGCCGAAGCGGAAGCAAAACAAAAAATTGCCGAGGCATTCGAACAATACGGCCAAGCGGCCATTCTCGATATGATGATCAAAATGCTTCCTGAATATGCGAAACAAGTGGCAAGCCCGCTTGCTAATATTGACAAGATTACGATTGTGGACACGGGCGGCAGTGATGTGAATGGCGGTGCCAATCGTGTTGCAGGCTATGCGACCCATCTGATGGCGACGTTGCAGGAGTCTCTAAAAGCGGCTTCTGGCATTGATGTCAAAGAAATGCTGGAGAATTTTTCAGGAAAAGGAAATGTAAAGAGCAGCATCGACCAGCTACCGCAGGAGCTGGCGGAACAAAAAGCAAAGGGATCGGAGAATCAAGAATAATCGAAGGAAAAAGGCGCTTAGAGGCGCCTTTTTTTATGGGCTAAACAAAGACGGGGCTTGGATGTTCAAGCCATCTGCAGTTAGCCTGCTCTCGTCGCACTTCAGAGAAAATGGGGAAAAAAATAAAAAAAGTGTAGGGGAAGCGCCAAGCCATTTCGTCTATATAAGTGAAGAAGGATCGAAAGGGGGAGAGTGGAATTCAAGACGATGTGCTAATAGACAAAGTTCAAAACGGCGACGAGCACGCCTTGCGCATGCTAATCGAGAAATACCGCGACTACTTATATAAAACGGTATATTCGATTATCCGGCATGAAAAAGATGCAGAAGATGCGACACAAGAAGTATTGGTTCGAATTTTCCTTTCCCTCTCCCAATACCAATCACAAGGTTTTAAAGCCTGGATTACGCGCATTGCTGTTAATTATGCCATTGATGTGAAGCGTAAAAGGGAACGAAAGCGAGAAGAAGCGCTCGAAGCAACGGAACCAGAAGCTGCTGAAAATGTAGAGCAGCTTGTCATCAAAAAAGCGGAAAAAGAACAAGTGCGGCGAAGGCTGGAGGAGATCCCGCCTAGCTATCGAGAAATTATTTATGCTTATTATATTGAAGAAAAATCATATCAGCAAATTGCCAAAGAGCAAAATATAGCCGTCAAAACGGTGGAAACCAAGCTGTATCGAGCGCGCAATTGGCTCCGAAAGCATTGGAAGGAGGGCGATTTTCAATGAGTCACTATTCAAAAGAGGAATGGCAGCAGTTTATAAGCGATCAACTGACCGAAGCGAAAAGAATCGAAATGGAGGATCATTTGTATACATGTGATCGGTGTTTAGAGATCTATATGGAGCTGATGGAAGAACATGCAGCTTCTTTGCCTTCTCCTTCTACATTCTCTATTTCTGCTGATGAGATTATCGCACAAGTTCGACAGGAGCCGCACCAGCAGCAGGAAAAAGTGGGGCAAAAGCTGCTTCATTACGGTATTGCTGCTGCGATTACGATTACGCTTTTGTCTTCAGGGATTTTTCAATCGATTGCCAATGCTGCCGTAGGCGCAAGCATATCAGAAAAACGGCCGTCCTATGCAGAGCAGCTGATGAACAAAACCATCTCGCTGCTTGATTGTATCCAATTGAATCAAAAGGAGGAACCGCATCGCCGATGAAAAAACATCCACTTGTCGCATTCTTTTTATCGTTCATTCCAGGCGCAGGCCATTTGTATTTAAATAAAAAAGGAAGAGGGGTCTTTTATAGTTTAAGTTTTTTCGCTCCAATTGTACTGGGAGCGGGACTTTTCGTTTTAACAGGTCAGAGAGAGCCGCTTTTGCTCGTGCTGCTTTCATTCATGATCTGGCTAATCAGCATGCTTGACATCATTCGCATTTTGATGCAAAGACAGCCGGTGCATATGGCTGTTCAAGAAGGAGGCAATCAGGACAGTGAGAAATTTTATACGATCTTGTTATCATTCGTTCCAGGGCTTGGCCATTTGCAATTGGGGCTTATGAATCGCGGATTGACACTATTGGTCAGCTTTTTTGGACTCATGATGATGATTTTCTTTGTCGCCGTGCTAACAAACCAAGGGAGCTTTTTAATCTTTTTAGGTATTTTGCCAATCATTTGGATTTACAGCATGTTTGATACGGTTCAGCAGCTTAATCGCAAGCAAAGAGGCGAACCGCTGGCTGATCGCGCCATTTTCGAGGAATTAGAGAACCTTCGTCAGGATGGAAGAAAAAGCAAAACCATCGCCATGCTGCTGTCCATGTTTCCCGGAGCAGGGCATATGTATTTAGGGCTACAAAAGAGGGGACTGCAATTAATGGCCGCTTTTTTGTTAACCATTTATGTGATGGATGTATTAAGGTTATCCGCTTTCTTCTTCCTTATTCCAATTATTTGGTTTTATAGTTTTTTCGATGCGCTGCAAAAAGCGTCAAGCTATGGTGAAAAGGAATTAAAGGATGAACCGATTGTTTCTTATTTTGTTCACCATCAAAAATGGTTGGGGATCGGCTTAGTGTTATTAGGTCTCTATTATTTGTTGGACAGCATTTTTCTCCCAGCCTTTGCATCGAGCCTTTCAGCGCTTTTCCATGTCGATATTTACCCTTTATATCATCAGTTCTTTCAAACGACGGTTGTTTGCCTGCTATTGATCGCTGGAGGAATCAAACTTCTGTTAGGAAGCAAACAAAAAGGAGGGAGAGGATAGAACATGAGAACGTGGCGTGTTGGAACGGTATCGATGGGGGCCTCGCTTATTTTGCTGGGCTTTGCGTTGTTTTTTGCGCAATGGAAGCGAGTGGAGGCGACTGATATTTTTATGGGTTGGTGGCCATTTCTGCTCATATTGCTCGGCCTAGAAATTCTGATCTATCTTTATTTTACAAAACGAGAGAATACATTTGTTAAATATGATCTTTTCAGTATTGTATTTATCGGCCTGCTTGGCTTCTTCGCCATTGCCCTTTTTCTGCTTTCTTCAACAGGTCTATTGGGGGAAATCCGCGCGGCGGCCAGCGGCAAAATGCGCGTCTTTCAGCTGCCAGATGCCCGCCATCAGGTGGCACCGGACATTAAGCGGATTGTTCTGCAAACAGGCACCGACCCTGTTGTGGTCGAAGGGAGCAACGACAAGAGCGTTCATATTTTTGGCACCTATCAATCCGCCTCGTCTCATGATGTGAAAAAACCAGCGGATTATGTTGCGATCCAGTTAACGGGGGACACGATGTATGTGATCATCAAAAGCTTGTCGAAACAGAGGGGATGGTTTTATACAGGAGGAGAATTATCGCCAACTGTCGTTGTACCGGCCCATATCCCTCTTGAAGTGCGCGGCACTCACAACGAAATGCGCGTGGCTCCGCGTCAGCTTGTCGCTGATTGGACGGTTTCAAACGCAAGCAGTGTGGCCGTTGAGGTGGAGAGTAGCGCCAATCTGTTAGTGACGGCAGCCATTCATGGGAGCTTAAAGGATGGCAATGTGGCTTGGAAAAAAGACATTGAAGCTTCTCAACAAGAAACACCTGAACAGCCCACCAAAGGAAGCGTGCAAGTGGGAAAGGGAGAGCATCGCTTGCAGCTGTTTGATATTGAACAGGCTTCTGTACAGGTCATTCATTGAGCAGATGCCTGCTTTCTGATATAATGTTGCGCCGAAGGAATACATCAAAATAGACAAGCGGAAAAATTGCATCTATTTGTTTCTTCCGCTATTATGTTAAATAGTGGAATCGACTAAAACATGAACTAGGATGATGGGATATGAAACGAGCAAGAATCATTTATAATCCTACCTCAGGCCGTGAATTGTTCAGAAAGCATCTGCCCGATGTTTTAATTCGTTTAGAGGAAGCCGGATATGAAACGTCCTGTCATGCGACAACCGGCGCTGGCGATGCCACAGAAGCGGCAAAACAAGCCGTCGAGCGCCGCTTTGATCTTGTCATCGCCGCCGGAGGAGATGGAACGATTCATGAAGTCGTCAATGGGATTGCCAATCAAGACTACCGTCCTCAGCTTGGCATCATTCCGGTTGGAACAACGAACGATTTTGCCCGTGCGATTGGCGTTCCTCGCTCCATTGAAGGAGCCTGTGATGTCATTATCAATGGCGAAGCCGTGCCGATTGACATTGGCTCAGTCATCATTGAAGAAAAAATGCGCTACTTTATTAATATTGCCGGAGGAGGACGCTTGACCGAATTGACGTATGAAGTGCCGAGCAAGCTGAAAACAATGCTGGGCCAGCTCGCCTATTATTTAAAAGGGATCGAAATGCTGCCGTCCATTCGCGCAGCTGAAGCGAGAATTGAGTATGATGGCAAAGTATATGAAGGGGAAATCATGCTGTTTCTCGTTTCCTTGACGAACTCCGTTGGCGGATTTGAAAAGCTTGCTCCTGATTCATCGTTAAATGATGGCATGTTCGATTTAATTATTTTAAAGAAAACGAACCTTGCCGAATTTATTCGTGTGGTTACAATGGCTTCAAGAGGAGAGCATATTAACGATCCGCATTTAATTTATACAAAGGCAAACCGGATTAAGGTGACCACTCCGAATCATATGCAGCTGAATTTAGACGGGGAATACGGCGGCATGCTTCCAGGAGAATTTGTCAACTTGTACCGCCACTTGGAGGTATTTGTCCCGAAGGAAAAAGCAGAGCAAATGAGAGCAGGATTTTGAACGGAAATCCTGTTCTCTTTTTGTGTTCAGCTAGATCGTATGATACAATCAGTGCAGCATGCTCATGTAAAGGAAGTAGGAACGATGGCAAAGATAGAAGCACCAGTGAAAAAAAACGAGTATTATGACGTTGTGTTTGAAGATTTAACACATGATGGCGCGGGAGTTGCGAAAGTCGACGGCTTCCCGATTTTTGTGGCGAACGGGCTGCCGGAAGAACGGGCAAAAATTAAAGTCATTAAAGTGAAAAAAGGCTATGGCTATGGCCGTTTAGTCGAGCTATATCAGCCGAGCCCGGACCGCATCGACGCTCCCTGTGCGATTTATAAACAATGTGGCGGCTGCCAGCTTCAGCATTTAAGCTATGAAGGGCAGTTAAAAGCTAAGCATAAGCATGTTCAAGAAGTGATGACGCGCATCGGAAAAATCACGAATGTGACCATTCATCCTGTACTGGGGATGAAGGACCCATGGCGCTATCGCAACAAAGCTCAAGTTCCGGTTGGCGAGCGCGATGGAGGGCTTGTCGCTGGCTTTTATCAGCAGCGTACCCACGACATTATTGATATGCAAGCATGTCTAATCCAGCAGGAAATGAACGATGTGGTGGTGCAGACGGTCAAAAACATCTGTGAGGCTTATGGAGTCGAGCCGTATGATGAAGCTACGCATCGCGGGACGCTTCGCCATATTATGGCGCGTTATGGGGCGGCAACGAAGGAGGTCATGGTGGTCCTCATTACGCGTACGAAGGAGCTGCCCCATAAAAAGAAAATCGTACAAGCCATTGCGGAACAGGTGCCGAACGTGAAATCTATCATCCAAAACATCAATCCAAAACGCACCAATGTGATTATGGGGGATGAAACGAACGTATTGTGGGGAGCAGAATATATTTATGATGATATTGGCGGCATTCAATTTGCCATTTCCGCCCGCTCCTTCTATCAGGTGAACCCGGAACAAACGAGGGTGTTGTACGAAAAGGCGCTCGAGTACGCGCAATTAACGGGAGAGGAAACGGTGATCGATGCTTATTGCGGCATTGGCACCATCTCGCTTTTCTTGGCCAAAAAGGCGAAAAAAGTGTATGGAGTCGAAATTGTGCCAGAGGCGATTGAAGACGCGAAACGGAACGCTAAGCTCAATGGCATCACCAACGCAGAGTTTGCTGTCGGAGAAGCAGAAACGGTCATTCCGCACTGGTATGAACAAGGCGTACAAGCCGACTGCGTCGTTGTCGATCCGCCGCGCAAAGGATGCGATGAAGCCCTTTTACAAACGATCATCGCCATGAAGCCGAAGCGAGTCGTCTACGTTTCCTGCAACCCGGCAACATTAGCGCGCGATTTGCGCATTCTCGAAGATGGCGGCTACCGAACACTCGAAATCCAGCCTGTCGACATGTTCCCGCATACGAATCATGTGGAGTGTGTGGCGAAATTAACCTTGAAATAAAGGGATTTTACAGAAGGCTAAGTGGCATTTGATCACATTTGTGCCCCTTAGCCGTTTTTCATACTATCAAAAAGTATGGAGAACAAATAGTGGTTTGGTGGTGAGAAGACAAGTTCACCGAGAAGTCTCCCCCCTCTTAACAGAGTATAGTTGGAGAGATTCAAGTTGAATTTTTGTTTCTTTTTATAAAAGGCTCTGTTAAAAAATATTGTTGATATTTGAAACCTTTCCAAATTTATAGTATAATCTCATTAGGAACAAACATTCGGGGATTGGATGGAAAAAAGCTTTTTAAAAAGGAATAAGTCTATCAATGAGGGAAGTGCCATGCTACTCCAACCTCTTCCGTTGGTGGTCGATTAATGAACGAAACGCGGGAACCTCATTCTGTCGTTTTTATTCAACCAACGGAATAATGGAACATTCATTCTAAATTAGAGGGGAATTTTATGGAGAAAAAACGAAAATTAGTATTATTTATTTCAACAAGCTTAGATGGATATATAGCTACGAAAGATGAATCTCTTGATTGGCTATTCCAAGTTGAAGGTGAAGGAGATAACGGTTATTCTGAATTTTATGAAACAGTAGATACGATTTTATTTGGTAAAAGGACCTACGATTGGGTACTGAAACAAGGTATAGAAAAACTCCCATATGAAAACAAAGCATGTTATGTATTTACAAGATCTCCTCTTGAGGATAAAGAAGATGTAAAATTTGTGAATGAAGATGCGGTTCATTTCACCAATAAACTTAAAAATCAAGAAGGAAGAAACATTTGGCTTGTGGGTGGAGGAGAATTGTTACATTCTTTTATAAAAAATCAATTGGTTGATGAATTCATCATTAAAGTCGCCCCTATTTTACTTGGAACAGGAATTCCTCTATTTAGAGAGGGAGATTACCAATTAAACCTGTCGTTGAAAGGTGTCAGGAACTTCAATCAATTCGTTGAACTGCACTATGAAGTTAAAAAGTAAAGGCACACAAACGAAGGGAAGCCTAAAAATGGGGTTTCCCTTTATGAATCGCAATGATCAACACGAAAATGTAACAGAACCTCATAAAAAAGAAAGCACCAAGATAAACTTCTCGGTACTTTTCGCTAGTTTTCTTTTCCTGCGCTTGCTGTAAGTCGCTGATATCTTGCCTCATGTTCAATGGAACGTTTGGAAAGAACGTCTAAAATACGCTCGTGGCGCTCTTGATTTAGCTCGATGTTTTTAACAATTCGATTGGTCTCTAAGATAGCTTGTTGAATGCTTACAAGATCTCCTTTTGTCGCAACCGCAGCAAGATCTCCTTTTGTTGCCAGTTTTGTCTTCATCTGATCAATTTCTGATTGAAGTTCAACTAGTTTCTCAAGAATTTGATTTAATAGCGCTTCCACCATGATCATCCTTTTTTGAAATATTGCGCTGTGTTCTTGCGCTTTATGTACATACACCCTACTCACATTGTTGGTTATTCGTCAATCTTGGGTTTCGACGAATTCGATCGATCGGCGCGGCAGATCAGGTAGCTCTGATTTTGGAAAATCTATATCAGATAGCCGATTGTCGTTCTCATATTGGATACAAAGAATTTTGCAACTTCTTGAGGGCGCTTCCTATCATATCATGAATCTTTCATGGCTATAAATTATTATAAGTGAACAAGTAGATAGATGCAATGTGACATGTTAATTTTGACATAGATCGAGCGTTTGGACTTTTTCTACGGTCGGGCAGACCCATAGCGCCGTTTTATGGAAACGTGGGCGGAGCTGAGGATGGCGTTATTTCCATTTTCGTTGACGAAAAGGCAAGCCTGAATCTGACAAGCTTCGGCAAACTCAAAAATCCTCATTTGTTTTCCTAAAAATGACGTATGAACGAAAGAAAAACTGTCGTCGACCTCCAGTAGCGTTAAAAACCCGGGGGATCGACGACAATTTTCTAACCGCCAGAATTCCTACAGCGATCAGAAAAAGAAGCTATTGCTCGAACTTTGAGATACGTTTATAATGACATTGTATCCATTTTCCAAATGCTGCTTTTATCATTATTTTTGGGGTTTTTATCTTAACTATGAGGGATTGAAACAACGAATTGAAACGCCGCTTGGACGAGACAGAAGTAGTTTTTATCTTAACTATGAGGGATTGAAACTCAAAATTCGGGGAACTAATGAAGACTTTTGAAAAAGTTTTTATCTTAACTATGAGGGATTGAAACGCGCCTGCTCGAAGTTAAGCGCGCAATGGAAGCCGGGTTTTTATCTTAACTATGAGGGATTGAAACAATTCCCAAGCACCAATAATTCATCAGGGATTGATAGCGTTTTTATCTTAACTATGAGGGATTGAAACGACTTAGCGATGACGATAACGTGCCGACAACTCCGTTCGTTTTTATCTTAACTATGAGGGATTGAAACTTCAGCAGTACCATAGGATTTTTCAAACAACTTTTGTTTTTATCTTAACTATGAGGGATTGAAACAATCGATATCTGTCCATTGTAGGGCAGCTGCCTCCCCTGTTTTTATCTTAACTATGAGGGATTGAAACCACATACGATTACGTCATTTCCAAGCGTCCAGACCTCGTTTTTATCTTAACTATGAGGGATTGAAACTAAGCCCATTGTGCGGCTGTTGCTATGAGGATGGCCGTGTTTTTATCTTAACTATGAGGGATTGAAACCTCAACGAAATCAAACAATTTCGCCGACAAATTAGCGTTTTTATCTTAACTATGAGGGATTGAAACTCCCGAACAAATTCTTCCCCTTCTGAGCTAGTCCACTGTTTTTATCTTAACTATGAGGGATTGAAACAAGATTGATACACTGGAAGGAACGATGACCGCTTCTCCGTTTTTATCTTAACTATGAGGGATTGAAACTCATCATCGCATCTATTGCATCTGGCGGCGGAGAGGAGTTTTTATCTTAACTATGAGGGATTGAAACTGAGACGATTCGCACAAAGGAGAAACAAGAGGAAAAGTTTTTATCTTAACTATGAGGGATTGAAACCAGTTTATGGGACGTCTACAGCAAAAAGTGTGGGGCCGTTTTTATCTTAACTATGAGGGATTGAAACAATAGTAGATCTTTTCCTTCTAAGCCTTTTTCTCGAAGTTTTTATCTTAACTATGAGGGATTGAAACATAGAAGGTAAATTTCCTTTTTCGATTTTACTGATGTAAGTTTTTATCTTAACTATGAGGGATTGAAACAAATCTAGATCATACAGGAAAACCGCCTTTGCCGCGTTTTTATCTTAACTACAAGGAATAAAAACATTTTGCACGCACAGTGTTTTTACTGCCATCGACGGCGCGTCAATTATAGGGCTGTGGTGATTGAAATGGCTTTAAGAAAACACATCAGGAAACTTAAGATCAAATTTTATGTTATGCGGTAGATATATGGGGTCTTCCCTCATTACATTTACGTGATGGGGGATAGACCCCATTATTTGTTTATTATCATATAAGCCTCAAGTCTTATTCGAATATACATTTGAGGTCCATTTTGGAACATTCCCTTTTACTGTATTCTTACAATAAGAAAAGGAAGAGTCGCTTGATCTTATTCCATCCAAGTTGTAGATCGAGACAAAATGTCGACTCTGCCATTAAACAATGAAAGGCGACTGAATCATTAGAGCATGTGAAGATTTATCCGTGAGGTTCAGCCGTTTTAAGGGCGCCTGAAAAAGTTGATGGTTCGAAGTAGGGTGAAGAAACTGATGTAAAATTTAATGGGAAAGGAAGGAAAAACATTGGAAAAGAAAATTCCTGTTTTATTAGGTCTTATTGGATTGATTAGCTTATCCCTTATCTTTTGGAATCCAGTTGATTTTAGTTGGTGGCCTTTCGGAAAGCCAAAAAACCAGTCGGTTACATCAGAGGGAATTGATATGATTGAAATGGATATTTCAGGTGTCAGCACAACGATTATTCCGAAACACCGTGAAGACATAAAAGCTGATTTAGATGGAAAGGGAAAACTGACAGTTAAGCGTCAGGGAGATAAAGTGAGTATAAGTGTGGAGCGGAAACGGTTTGGGTGGCCATTTCATAACAAGGCAAAACTGAATCTTTATATCCCTGAAGATTATGATCGAAACATGGTGATAAATCTGGGGTCAGGGAATTTGAGCTTCTCTGGTCATTCAAAAAATAAACCGATGAAACTAGATAAATTACTGTTCGATGTGAGCTCAGGAAACGTCAAACTAAAAAATATATCGGTTCAACGTTTTGAACACGACAGTTCATCGGGGAATGCCGATATCGACTCATTAACGGCAGAATCAGGAACATTTGATATTCGTTCGGGAAATCTCAAGGTGCGGCATTATAGTGGAGCGATTGAGGCCGATTTATCATCTGGAAATGTAAGTATGCAAATGGACGAATTAACAGGGGCTGTGGATATTGAAGTCAGTTCCGGAGGGGTGGATCTTCATCTTCCGAAAAGTGCTGATTTTACTTTAAACGGAAAAACAAGCAGCGGTAATATCACATGTGATTTTCCGTTAACCAAGAAAAAAATAGAGCATAAAAGCATCAAAGGCGTCCATGGATCCGGTGAACATCCTATTGATCTAAATGTATCGAGCGGTCATATAAACATTTATTAAAACAACGGAGAACAATATGAATTTAAGAAAGCAGCCTGATTCCTATCTTTGTGTTTCAGGCTGCTTTTTCAATGATTAACCTGTTTAGAAGCAGCATCGACAAGAACAGACATTGATCAGAATCTTCAACTGAATGGATCTAGATGTTGCGCCTTCTCTTACTTTATAAAAAAATAAGTGACAAAATGTGATTCATAAATCCATTGAATCGCATTTCTAAAAGACTATTTTTGTATTTTTTTGAAAAAAAAGAAGGGATTTTTGAATAAAATGAAGAAAAATTTTTCACATCACTTACTATTGATGGATTATATACAAGTGATAAATGATTTCGCCATCCCATTCATTTGCACATGATCTTGAGCGAACGAGAAGATAGATACCCATTCAATTAAGGAGAATTCGGTTTTTTTTGGCCGAGAACCGAACAACCAGCTGTTTTCAGAGAAATGAATGCGTCTGCAAGCGGCGTTGTTGGATCGTCCGCTCGCCATCCCTGCTTATTAGAGAGGGAAGTATGGCTACATTAATGGAATGGATAGCTAGGAAATCTATAAAAAAGTGAATCGAGAATGCCTTATTTTAAGCTTTTGTGGGTTTTAAAGGGAGGGATGAGACAACATGGGGAATGGATATTTTGTCAGCGAGTTAAAAAGGGCGTTTTTTTCACGAAACACGTTCATTAGTCAACTATTAATTTTCGTCTGCATATTTATCGGCTCTTTCGAGTTTATTTTTCATCCGTACCCAGGTGTAAACGCCATTTATTTATTTATGTACTCACATAGTGAGGGAACGTCAGCCATATTAAGTTTGTTGTTTCCCGTGTTAGTTTCTTTACCGTTTGCTGCTTCTTATGTAACGGATGTTCGCACTGGCTTCATCCACTATATATCTTATCGAATGAGCCGAAAAAAATATTTGTTGATTCGCCTGCTGGTAAACGGACTAGTAAGTGGCTATGTGATTGCATCAAGCCTGCTTGTATCGTTTATCCTCTTTTTACTGATAAAAAAATTTGATGTGTCAGTTGTAGATACTCTAAATATCATAGTCTTGCGCGGAGTATACGAGTATTCGCCGGTTTTATTTGTTTTGATCATGATTTTGAATAGCTTTGTTTGCGGGGTCGTTTTTTCTACTTTAGCGCTTGGCGTATCTACGTTTATTCATAATCAGTATTTAACCATTGTTTTTCCTTTTGCTTTTTATATCCTTTCTGGAACTTTGTTATTTCAAATCAACAAATTCCTCAATTCTGCTATGTTATTTGATTTAGAGTATGATCCTGATTTAAAGATTTCATACGTCGCACTTTACGATTTGATATTGCTAATCATAGGAGTTGCACTATTTTTTATAGGAGCTGCCAAACATGCGGAGTAATTTGAGCATTAGATTGCTTAATATTCTTTATAGCGGCAAGTTTGTTTATACGATTCTATTGTTCCTCATTATCATTAGTCTATTTCGTTTTCATTCTTTTTTAATGTATAAAGAGGAAAAAAATGTTTTCGATTTATTATTGTTTTCATTTCATGATTTTTTCCATGTATTCTTTCTCTTATCATTAATTTATTTAGTGAGTATCTTTCCTTTCACCACTTTTCGTTCGTTTGATCAGTACGCAATGATTAAATTCGCCAGCCGCGCCAAATGGTTTTACACTTCTGTTATCAGTATGGGCATGGCAACCTTATTATTTGTTTTAGCGTCGGCTTTCATTTGCCTCCTTGAATCATTGTTGACATTGAAATTTGAAAATAGGTGGAGTGAATATGGGGCGGCCGTATATGACTTCCTATTAAAATATAACGATATAAAGCCGGCGACGTTGGTGTTATTTAGTCTACTTCTTGTTTATTTATTTTTTCTAACATTGGGAATCACTTTTTTTGTGGCTAACTTAATCGTCCGAAATAATGTCATTAGCTTTATCATCACGCTCGGCTTTAATGTGATTAGCATCGTTATATATTTAAGTAAAATCACTTTCTTTTATCCGTTTACATTCACTTATCATGTTTTAGTAGGAAAAATGGGGAGCTCATTTTATAGTCACTTTGTCCAGTCCATAATCTATTGGGGAACGGTTTTGACCCTATTATTGTTTATAGGAGTATCGCGGGTGAAAAAGATGGACTTTAGTTGGAGGCAATCATGAAATACTTACGTCTTTTAAGGTATTTTCTTCGCATTTTGTTGTATAAAAGAAATATGATAATCATCCTTTTAACTTTTGTGGTTTTTCATTTTGTGTCATTCAATTTTTATAATTGGCAAAATGCTGGACCTGCTTCTCTTTTAATAACATTTTACTATGGACCTGCTTATTTTAATTTCGATTTGTTAAGATGGTTGCTACATCAAACGCCGATATATGTTTTATGTGGGAATTTTTTAAACAAACAACTTAATGAAAACAACCTTTGGATACTTCCAAGAGCAGGTCATTTTTCTTTATGGTTAAATGGGATGATTTCAGCTAATTTTATATTTATCGTGATTTATTATTCGATAGGGTATTCCATTTCCATACTATTATCATACCTGATAAATGGCGGAAAAAGCATGAGTGCTAGTTTAGATGATATTCCTTTGTTGAACACTTATACTCCTCTAAAACTCATGTTATTTCAATTTGTTTTACTGATCTTGTTGACTTTTTTCATTATGTTAATGAGTCATGTGGTTTCGATATTGGCTAACAATTCAATAGCAGGCTTTAGCATCTCTGTTATGTTTATTTTCATATCAGTAGGTTTACTACAAAGTTCACCATATGTGAATAAATGGCTGCCGTTTTCACAGGGCGTTCTTGCAGCGAGAAACGTAGAGGTCTCTCCGTTTGCGTGGTCATTGAGTTACTATTTCTTTGTAATTTTTATGATTATAATACTCGTTCATTATATATGCTATAAACGCATGGACAGTCTATTACATAAGAATACGCTATAAGGTGGGATATGATGAATAGCCATAATGACAGTGCAGTGAAAATTGTAAATCTTAGTAAGGAGATAAAGGGCCATAAGATTTTAAAGGATATTCATTTAGAAGTTAGCAGGGGGAAAATTTGCGGAATCGTGGGTAGGAATGGATCAGGAAAAACCATGCTATTTAAAGTTATAGCCGGACTGATCAGACCCACCTCAGGCATGGTTGAAATATTTGGCGACCCAATTACTTCAGGGAAATTCCCTAAAAACATAGGGTTGTTGTTAGATAAAAACGGCCTGCTTCCTCATTATTCAGGCCTTGAAAATTTGAAACTATTGGCTTCCATTAATCAGATAATTTCGTTGGAGGAAATCAAAAGGACTTTGGAAATCGTAGGGTTAGACCCTGAAGATAAAAGACCTACAAAATATTATTCTTTAGGGATGAAACAGCGACTCGGTATAGCTCAAGCGATTATGGAAAAACCAAGCCTTCTTATTTTAGATGAGCCAATGAATGGGCTGGATGAGGACGGTGTAGCAGACATCAGAAATTTAATAAAAAATTTAAAAACGCAAAATGTGACGATTCTCTTATCAAGCCATAACTCAGAAGACATCAACCTTCTTTGTGATGAGGTTTATAAAATGGACAAGGGATGTTTGAGTGCTTTGAACAACCGCAAGTCCGAATTCGCGCCACATACGTAAAAAGGCAGCGCCGCCTTTGATGGATGCGTCCATCAAGGGCGGTGCTTTTCATATGCCAAAACAAAAACGAAAATACAGCAACCGCAAAGATTTTTTTCTGCAACGGGGGAAGTGAGCCATGAGAGAGTTGAAAAAGGCTTGTGACGGTAAATCCATGATCAATGGTTCGAACGATTCGTTCCGTGTATCATCCTATCTTTTTATCATGGAAGTTTCCCCCTTTTATTTCAGGCGAAATACGCAATCTTCCTTTTATCTAATTTTTCCTGTTATGGAAACCTTGTTTTCTATCAGGTAAGATAAACATAGTAGGTAGTTTTCTTGCGCTTTTTCAATCGGACAGGAGGAACGATTTATGCCGGATTTGACTATATCAATTTTAACCGCTGTGATCGGCTTTTTTCTCAGCTTCTTGGTAGATTTTTTTAAAAAATGGCGTTCGTCTGTGTATGTAGGTATATTCGCTGCTATATTCGGAATTGGATGGATCGTCTATGTGTTTTTGGAACAAGGGTTTCTAGAAGCGACGATTATTTTTTCTATACTGTTATTTAGCTTTTTTAGCTTTCCGGTGCCAGAAAGAAGCGGTGCCCAATCGCAAGAGATCATCGGTAAACTGAAAAAACAAGGATCAAGAGAAATTGTATTGTCTAAGAATAAAGAGCGTATCCTATTGGATTTCTTATTTGCGGGATTGTTTATGGGCATCGCTGTTCTTTATTTCCTTTTCGGTCCGAATTCCCCCATCACGCTCGTACTTTTGTACAGCTTCGTCTCTCTTGTGGCTGGGCTGACGAAAAGAATAAGACTGTTTCGCTCTCTTCGTTTTTTTTACGCAGAACAGGAAGAGGCGCTATATGCGATATCTTTTATCGAAACGAAAAAGTATCCATTAAAGGAGCTTTCAGAAGCAAGCGTTCAAACACGGCCGGATGTGTTGCAACTATTTCCGCTTTTTTCTTTGTTTTCTCCTCATACGGACTATACGACCAGCGTGGGGAAAACGTGGAAATTATCTTTTTCCGGCGAAAAAATCTATCTCACCCCTGATCCATCGGAATCGATGGATTTCGTCCTCAGAGAGGAAAGGAAGAAGCTAGAAGAGATCGAGGTAAAACCTTTTTATCATCAAAGTAATTGGAAGCGTCTTCTAGGAAAGGGGTATTTTGCGGCAACGGTGAAAGGAGTAGGAGCCTATGCGGCTCTCTTAACACTTTTCACTTTTATGGGTATCAGCCCGCTTATGACGGCCATGGTTATTTTGCTATTTTGGATATTCAATCTGTGGATTTCTGATCGCGTATTAAAAATGGCTTTAGATATGAAGGAAATAAGCGATCCTCAGTTGCTTCCGATCATCGAGAAAGTCTTTTCACGTGCTGGACTTTCCCATGTCACTATTTATGTCACAGAATCGGTCGAATATAATGGGTTGGCGGCAGGCGCTAATATTGGCCGATCACTGGTGGCGCTGACTTCGGAAACGCTGAAGCTTCCCCTTGAAGCCATTGAAGGCATTTTGGCTCATGAGGCCATTCATGTCAAAAAGCGAGACGTCTTGACTGGACAGTTGTTGCGATTTGTTTTGATTGGATGGATTGTCATCGGTATTTTCTTTATACATGAAACCTATCCGAATTTGCTAAAAAACCATCAAATCCTCGTTTTTTTCGTCCTTTGGATTTTAATTTTTCTGCTTCCTGCTTTCCAGTCTCTGATTACGCAGTGGATGGAAGTACGGGCCGATCATTTAGGAGCAACGCTGTTGGATGGCGGGAATGTTCAAATGGCCAAAAGTTTGACCATCCTCTCTGAGCATCAAGATCAAGCATCGGAAAAAGCAATCGGATACCACGTCGTTCCTGAAGAAGAGCAAGAAGCGGAGGAAAAGGACGAAAGATTGTCTTCTTTGGAAAGGGATTCTTGGTTTTTTCGATTTTTGGAATTTCAGTTTATGTCTCATCCGCCCATGTATTGGCGTGTTCATTCGCTTCGAACAACAGAAACAGGATGGAACATAGGGAAAATAAAATTATGGTGGAACAGCCGCTTTCAGGAATCGCTGCCCAATTGGAAGAAAAATCTATAGGCTTCCATTCTTCTTCCAAATCCTCCGATTGAAGGGTTTGAATCTTGATATGCATTCAATAGAAAAAATATTCCATTTTATGAGAGGGCAATCATGAAAACAGGAAATAGCTAGCTTACCATTTCTCTATAACATTTTCTGCTAGTCCTCATTGGCTAACGATCATATTAAATTTCATTGTATATCCGTATATGAGCTTCTCCCACCTAAACTCTGTTTAAAGGTGGGAGATTTCTCATTGGATATGTTAAATTCTGACCATCAGACCCCTTTGCTGATCATAAGGTATAAGATGAGAACAGGGAGCAATGTTGCGAGCGTTCCGAATATCATCCAGTGCCGTGACGCCTGGCGGTACGATTCTATGTTGAATTCGTTTTCGGCAGTTGGAGCGCTGAGATGTATCATTTTGCGTTGCAAAGGGAGCAGCACTCCGGCCCAAAGTATTCCTGTCAATGCAAATAATATCAAGGACAAGGTTAGCCAATTAAATCCTGAAACGAGATATCCCGCTTGAACAGCCATCCAAACTCCGGATATGATAATGAGCAACAGTCCCGGAATAGTGAAAACGAAATCAGCTAGCATGACATTTTTGGCAGTCCGATGAATGAAGTCACGGTGTCTCGTTTGATCTGCCCGCATTTTCCAGAAAGCCGTCACGATAATATTGCCTAAAAAAAGGACAACCCCGGCAATATGCATAAATAACAGAGATTTCATATGTTTTTCCTACCTTTCTGCCTTTGACTGAAGCCTTTCAGACATTAGTTCGGCAAAATCTTGATTAAAGAAATAGCCGTTTGAATCAATGACGCTGCGCATCCGCAAACCAAATGAGATAAGCGTAAATAATTCTGCTGTTTTGTCGGCATCAATGGACTGTGAGATAACGCCAGCCTCTTGCCCAGCAATGATCCATGATTTGGACATATGAATGGCTTGTTCATAATATTGCTGGAGTATTTTTTTTATATCAGGTTGATCGCTTTTGCCTAAAAGGTACATGAGCACTTGATTGCCGGGATCTTGCGGATTTTCCAGATCTGACAATCGGGATGTGATTTCATAGAGTGGTTCCTCAAATGAGGCCTTTTGCGAAGCCTGATGGAAGAAGCGCTCGTTTATTTTGTCGAGCCTTTCCTTCAACACCCAACTGAAAAGTTCGTCTTTGCTTTTTACATAATGGAAAATGGCTCCTTTAGATAACCCGGAACGCTCCATAATGTCATGGAGTGTTGTATTGGTGCATCCTTTTTCATAAATTAATTCTTTCACAGCATCCAATAGCAATCGCTTCGTTTGCTCTCGTTTTTGTTCACGCTTCAATTATGTGCCTCCTTTCGAGGGTATAGGAGTATTTATCATTAATTATAAATACCGACAGTCGGTTTGTAAATAAAAAATTTTATTGGCCAGATAAAATGATCGATTGTGAGATTCCGTGTTGGCATGATGATGATTCGATTGAAAAGAGATAGGCTCGAGCCTGTTTCCTTAAGTGCAGAATTTTGGAGAGGGATAACTGAAAGGGGGAATCTATTTCAGAAAAACGGGGATAGAACACGTATTAAAGAAATTCAACTTTTAGGAAGTTGGTGATTACGTGCGCATCATAGATCCAATATCTCAACTGTCGTCGATCTCCAGTAGCGTCAAAAACCCGGGGGATCGACGACAATTTTCTAACCGCCAGAATTCCTACAGCGATCAGAAAAAGAAGCTATTGCTCGAATTTTAAGATAAGTTTATAATAAAATTGTATCCATTTTCCAAATGTTGATTTAATCATGATTTTTTGGGGTTTTTATCTTAACTATGAGGGATTGAAACCATTTTAGAAATGAACTCGTTCAAGCGGTCAACAATGTTTTTATCTTAACTATGAGGGATTGAAACATGCTTTGCTAATGGCTGCGAAAAGCAGCCTTTTTTATGTTTTTATCTTAACTATGAGGGATTGAAACCATTTCTCTATGAGTATAATATAAATTGTGTCTTAGTTTTTATCTTAACTATGAGGGATTGAAACTGCAGTATACAGGATTGTTCGATGATGAAGGAAACGTTTTTATCTTAACTATGAGGGATTGAAACTGGGGATTATATGACGGTATATGGTACAAGGTGAAGGGTTTTTATCTTAACTATGAGGGATTGAAACCAAAATATGCGATATCGCATATAATAAAATTGAAGGATGGTTTTTATCTTAACTATGAGGGATTGAAACTCAAAAAGAGCTTGTCTAAACATAGGGATGGCCGCCCAGTTTTTATCTTAACTATGAGGGATTGAAACCGCTTAAAATATATTCTTTTAGCTTTACCATACAACGTTTTTATCTTAACTATGAGGGATTGAAACCTGTCAATTCGTTTTCTATTATTCCAGGCACTCACTGTTTTTATCTTAACTATGAGGGATTGAAACAAATGTAACCCATTCCGTCATGATAAATCTGTATATTTGTTTTTATCTTAACTATGAGGGATTGAAACTGGTTGGTTTGTAGTTTCGTGTGAGTTTTTCGAGTTTTTGTTTTTATCTTAACTATGAGGGATTGAAACCTTGAAATAGCAATAGTTTGTGTACCAATATCAATGTTTTTATCTTAACTATGAGGGATTGAAACATGTTCTCTGCAATTAAATCGGCGTCTCCATATACGTTTTTATCTTAACTATGAGGGATTGAAACCGACAAAGCAACGGGGAACGTCATTCTCGACACAGGCGTTTTTATCTTAACTATGAGGGATTGAAACTTCACCATCATTCACCACCAAGAACACGGTCACACCAAGTTTTTATCTTAACTATGAGGGATTGAAACACGACCGAGGCAAGAAACGTGCGAACTATGCTGTGTTGTTTTTATCTTAACTATGAGGGATTGAAACAATTTGACCCTGCAAATACAACACTTCTTGCCCAAGTTTTTATCTTAACTATGAGGGATTGAAACCGAGTCCACACACATTTGTGTCGAGTCGTTCATCAGTGTTTTTATCTTAACTATGAGGGATTGAAACTATGTCTTCGTCAGAGAATTCAAATGAATGCGAAATAGTTTTTATCTTAACTATGAGGGATTGAAACACGGGAATATCACGGAAGCGGCGCCAGCAGGCTTTTGTTTTTATCTTAACTATGAGGGATTGAAACTCCGGCCTGGTATCATGCTGGAGAGGTCGCCGCTACAGTTTTTATCTTAACTATGAGGGATTGAAACAACGAGGGGATGTCGATGGTGTATCGTTTGGCATGCGGTTTTTATCTTAACTATGAGGGATTGAAACTAAAATATTCCCGTACAAGGAATATTTACTAGGGTGAGTTTTTATCTTAACTATGAGGGATTGAAACATTCAATCCTTCTATTCAAAATCTACGCCTAAACTAAGTTTTTATCTTAACTATGAGGGATTGAAACCGGTGTGTTCGTTCATTCTGGGGCTGTATTCAACGCGTTTTTATCTTAACTATGAGGGATTGAAACTAGTAGACGCCGAATGATTGCTCGTGTCTTTTTACTGTTTTTATCTTAACTATGAGGGATTGAAACAATACTGGATATTGTTCGATAATGATAGTGTTCTCTGTTTTTATCTTAACTATGAGGGATTGAAACTGAAACAAAGTACACAGACGAGAAAAAATGCCTGTTTGTTTTTATCTTAACTATGAGGGATTGAAACTTACAACTGTAACAAAAGAAATCGAGTACATAGGACAGTTTTTATCTTAACTATGAGGGATTGAAACTTCACTCTAAAAGATAAAACTTTCTGTCCATTTACGTTTTTATCTTAACTATGAGGGATTGAAACTGAAAAAACGATAGACAATTATGACGGCAGCGTCCCACGTTTTTATCTTAACTATGAGGGATTGAAACCTCCAAAACTACACAAAAATCATAGATTTTTCAATGTTTTTATCTTAACTATGAGGGATTGAAACAAGGTGTTTTTATGGGTGCCAATGTTCGTGAACGAGTTTTTATCTTAACTATGAGGGATTGAAACCGCAATATAGTTGAAAGATAAAAGTAACCATAGAAATCAGTTTTTATCTTAACTATGAGGGATTGAAACGCCATTGATACCAACCTCATTGCAAATTATCTCAAAGGTTTTTATCTTAACTATGAGGGATTGAAACTCATCGAAAGGGACTAACGTTTATATCGTCTATGGTGGTTTTTATCTTAACTATGAGGGATTGAAACAAGGAACCGAAGATTTGATGCAATATTACGGATACGGTTTTTATCTTAACTATGAGGGATTGAAACACACTTGCTATGATCGGATTTTTTTCAAAGTCGCCGTTTTTATCTTAACTATGAGGGATTGAAACCGCTCCTTCCCCAAATGTCGGTAAATAAACAGAAGTGTTTTTATCTTAACTATAAGGGGTTAAAACAACTTTGCATTTTTCATGATCTCCACCGCGTTTCTGAAACCATCTCACCGCACGCGAAAACATAGACAGATAAGGGACTTCGCCAAGCCCACAGGCCCGTTGAAAACAGCGAAAACGTTGCAGGATGCGTACAAATTTTCTCAAGGAATTAATAGCAAAATAGGTTTTCAAAAAGAAACATTTCAACAACGATTTTTTTCGACACTGGCGATCTTCCTGTCACGTACGGTGTTTCTGGCAACGACAGAGAGTCAATATATCGAAATAAGGAGGCTAAAAGTGGATTGATTTCATAAGACCATGCATGTTCGCTGTTCCAATTGGAAATCATGATCGTGTCCACCCCTTGGAGAGTTAGTTTTTGTCACTGTATATGATTTCCAAGGTGGTGGATTTTTTATGTGCATTTATGCATTTGTTATGCGCTTTGCAACACGTTCATTAGTTAAGAAAGATAATGTTAAATGAATGATTAAAAAAATATAATAGATAAAAATATATTGAAAAAAATGTATATTATGATAAAATATTCATAGGTAATATATTAACAATTTTTCAATATTTTAGGGTTATCATATGAAAAAATCATTAATTTCTGCTTCTTTAGCTTTAGGTCTATTAGCTTCATCGACATCTGCATTTGCTGCAACGTATGAATATTCAAGCAAAGGGAGAAACTTTGACAAATCTTGGACAGCATACAATAGTGGTACGAATTGGGTAATTGAATATGGTTTTAACACTGACTTTATAAATGAGGATTTTACCCATACAAAACATAGTACAACAAGTCATATCGCAAAAGTAAGAAATGCTAACGGCACTTTCTCTGATCAGGACAGCGCTGGTAATTGGGCTGGTATAGAGGTTACACATAGTGGTTCAACCGTTTATTATTCAATAACTTATTAAATTAACAATGTCCATGGTACTAGTTGAATCCTATTGTTCAACTGGCTCAAGCATAGCAAGCGTATAAAATCCATAAACTATTTACTTATTTGTTGCTTTAAAATTTTCAATCATGTTTGCAAGGATCCGATCGAAATAAAAGAAATATAACACAAAAGAGGCGGCTTCAGATCATAATTAAATCGTGGAAAAAATAAAAAACTATGATATGAAGCCGCCGTAACTGTATATTTCAAAGATTGATTAACTATCTTGACATATTACTTAAATACACTGAGGAATTTCTTTCTGGAAACATTATTTTATATGAACACCCAGCACGAAAATGATGGAGTATAGTATATACATAGCCTTATATCTCAATCTATAAACAACAGAACACATTTTCATAGGTGATCTTGAGAGTTAATATTAGAGGTTCATGGTAAAGTAATTCTAAATATAGGTATTATTTTTGCTTCAAATGAAAATGTTCTATGGAAGAATTGTTTCTTATTTTCTTAAGTTTTAATCATAAAGGAAATGAATTCAGGAAATTTTTTTAAATTACCAAATATACACATGAAAGTCTATGAAGAAAATATATTGAGTGACAATCATTAAAAGTGGCGGAGGGGTTTATTTGAAAGCCATTAAGTATATTATTAGTTTTTGTATCATATTTGTTGGCATGCTTATTATCGGAGAAAGCCATATCTTTTATTTAGATAATTTTTATACAAGATTTGACCATACTACTATGTATTTGCAGTCGGACACAACTGATGAAGAAATGGTTCAGGATATCCTTCGTTCAGCAGAGCGTCATAAAGTGGACGTCTTTACTTTCATCCGATCCCCCCGCAGTACCTTTCTGACGGAGTTTGATATTTATGGAACATCAGGTGTGGAAAGACATCTCAACGAACAGGTACAGCTATCAGAACGGGAATATATGAGCCTTTTTTTAGGAAGCCTCCGTTTTACCTTTCATCAGCTGGAAGACATACCGACAATGGAAAATGTACACGACTTTTACGTCATTGGACGTGACAAGCAGGTTTATGAATTTAAAATGGATTTGATTAATAAGTACGCAGGCAATCATCCTAAAGATGGCTATGTCAGCAAGGAATCAAGAAATACAATCATGTCGATTTGGCTGCTGATTACTAGTATTATTTTATTGCTTTCCTATTATGATGTAATTTTGCAAAAGAAAGAAAATCTGATTCGGATTTCGCTGGGAGAAAGAATCAGTAAGATTGTTTGGCGTAATATTGTATTAGATTCGTTCGTATTGATCTCGCTATTTGTCATCGTTGTCTATGTGCTATCCAAGTATACGTACGTATTTTTTAGGCTTGACATTTCTTTGATTTTCTTTTCACTTTTGCTTTTACTGAACGCATTTCTGTACGTCAATTTGTATTTTTTCAATGTGAAAGAAGTTTTTTCGAATGTCAAAGGCTCTAAAAAGCTTCTTTCTCTGAATTATGGCTTAAAGCTCGTAACAGCAGTGATTACAATTTTCGTTCTCTCAAGCAATATCATGTTAATTTCTGAATCATATCGTCTTTATAAGCAGAAATCTTTTTTTAAAGACTATGCGGATTATTATTACACTCGATTAGAGTATAAACCAGTTGAAAATAGTGATGGTGCTTTTGATGTTGGAGGAAATGAAAGTACGATGGTGCAAGTAACATTTTACAAGGAATTTTTTGATAAATATAATGCCACTTTATTGGCGAGCACTTCGGGATTGTTCAACGGGCAAGGCATTTTAGCTAATAAAAATGCGCTTGATTATTTGTCAGGCGAAATTAAGGAGTTGCGGAATCAGCCTTTAACTAAGGAGATTTATGTGTTGTTACCTAAAAAATGGAAGGGAGATGCGAGGATTATTGACGAAATAAATAGTGCAATCTTATTTTATATAGGCGATCAATTTACAGATGATTACGATCTCATTTATTACACTGGTAATAAAGAGATTATCTCTATTGATGAAAATTATACATATGGAAGTAAATTAGTGAAAGATCCGATTATTATTTATGATAATCGTGCGGCAGACGCACTTGAATTTCCGATAGAAAATCAATCCCCTATCACTTATGTACATGAGATAATGTATAAAATACCATCAGAGCAGGAATTTAATCGATTTGTTGAAGCGCATGATTTAAAGGGACAGATTGTGGCGAAAACGAACGTTTTTGAAAACTATAAAAATAAGTGGGTTATGGCCAAGAGAGTGTTGTATATGAATTCTATCTTTAGTTTGCTGGTATTGTTATTAGAATGGATCATCATTAGTTCTATTATTAAATTGGAGTATGAAGTGAATGCAATTGAGCTTTCGATCAAGAAGGTATTAGGGCACAGCATATTCGAAAAAAACAGAAAAATTGTGTTGATGACAGCAGTCACTACCTTACTAAGTATTATCTCAGCAGTGTGGGTAGCGTATGCACTCGGACTAAGCGATGTCTATTATTTAGTAGTCGGAGGGGTTGTTATCATTGTATTGGAGCTATTAGTGATTGTGTTTTATATATGGAAAATTGAGAATGCTAAAATTTCCAAAATATTGAAAGGAGGAAATATATGATTGAAATAAGGAATTTAACGAAAAAATTTGACGAAAAAATCGTATTTTCAAATTTTAATTTAAAGATTGAAGATGGAGAGTTTGTCATAATTTCTGGATCGAGCGGCTGTGGCAAAACGACTTTGCTTAACATGATTGGCGCTATAGAAAAAATCGACCATGGTGACATTATTGTTGACGGGATTGACATTAAAAACAAACGAAACCATTTGCATTATTTTAGAACGAAAATCGGTTTTTTGTTTCAAAATTTCGCGTTAGTTGATAATAAGACTGTTAAAGAAAATTTGAAGATGATTCGTAAAGATTGCCGGACGGATTTATCTATAGAAGAAGTTTTGAGGAAGGTTGGTCTAGAAGAGAAGATAAATAAAAAGGTATATACTTTATCCGGGGGAGAGCAGCAACGAGTAGCCTTGGCTCGATTGATGCTGAAGAAGTGTGATATTATATTGGCTGATGAACCAACAGGTTCTCTTGATAAGAAAAATGCCGAGGCTGTACTCGACATTTTAAATCAATTTAATGAGCAGGGCAAAACGATTATACTTGTGACACACGACGAAGAAATTAAAAAGGGAGGCAATAGGGTGGTAAATTTATGACGAAATTAACCGGAAAAAAAATCCTCCTACTGATTACATTAATATTTGTTATTTGGAATTTAAGCTGGTTTTTAATAACAACTATCAAGTATAATAACTTTGTAAAAGACATCCCCAAAAATGAATGGGGGTTACATTTTATTAAAAAAGAGGATGGTTATATCTATAGTGTTAAAAAACCAAATTATTTACGTTTCACAGGAAATTTAGTAGTTGCTAATAATGAAAAAGGAGAAACTTTAATTATATGGCCACTAATATTTGGTGGATATGAGTACGGTTTCAGACTACAGAAGGATGGGGTAGCATATGAAATCTACGTTGATGAAAATATGGAACCAATTAATAAGGACGATACGGTTGCTGCCCAAAAAGTTGAAGAATATAAAGTTGAATTAGAAGAATTATTTTCTAAAGCCAATGAAATGTGGGAGTTGAAAGAATAGTATACCAATCATTTCGTCAGGGTATATACAACGTATACCCATTACTCAAGATGGTAAGCTCCAAATAAACCCTATCTGTTTTCAGAAGGGGATTATTCGGAGCTTATTTTTCAGTATACAACTTTTTGGTTACTTAACAATGGCTCGAATTTTAAGATAAGTTTATAATAAAATTGTATCCATTTTCCAACTGCTGATTTTATCATGGTTTTTGGGTTTTTATCTTCACTATGTGGAATAAAAGCTTAAAATCAGCGAGTAAGATCTAACGCTTTTGTTGCTTTTGTGTTAGCTATATTGAAAGGGTTGCAAACAAGTACTTGAGAGGAAAACAGGCGGGAGCATGCGATGCAGGGGAATCAGATGAGGGACAAAGTGAGCTGGGGACGCCTTGCAAGGATGTCCCCTCTTTGTATTTTAGCTTTGCGTCTGCAATGGCCGTTTTGCTTCCAGCATGTCCCCGTATTTTTCATAATGGACATGCCATGAGAGTGCTTTTTCAAGGACATGAGGTGTTTGGCCTCCACGTTTAAGCGCTTCCTGGAAGTATTCACGCAAATGCGGCCGGTAACTTGGATGTGCGCAGTTTTCAATAATCAGAGGTGCGCGTTCGATTGGCGCCAATCCGCGAAGATCAGCATAGCCATATTCTGTGATAAGAACATCCGCGTCGTGTTCGGTATGATCCACGTGTGATACGAATGGAACGATGCTTGAAATGGCTCCGTTTTTGGCAATGGATTTTGTTACGAAGATCGTTAGTCGGGCATTGCGAGCGAAATCGCCTGAACCGCCGATGCCGTTCATCATATTGGTGCCGCGGACGTGGGTCGAATTAATATTTCCGTATATGTCTGCTTCCAAGGCGGTATTAATGGAAATGAGTCCGAGACGGCGAATGATTTCTGGGTGGTTGGAAATTTCTTGGGGACGAAGGATCAACTTGTCTCGGTAAGCATCCATATTGGAATATACTTGTTTCATTTTGGCTTGTGATAGAGTAATGGAACAGCCGGAAGCAAACCGGACTTTTCCCGCATCGATCAGATCAAACATAGCGTCCTGAAGCACTTCTGAATAAACTTTCAAATTGGGAAATTCAGAATCTAACAAACCGTATAGAACCGCGTTGGCAATCGAACCAATGCCTGCCTGCAAAGGAGCTAAATGTTCATTCAGTCGGCCTGCGGCTACTTCTTTTCGAAGAAAACGGATGAAATGATTCGCCATCGCCGCTGTTTCTGCGTCTGGAGGAACGATGGTAGATGGTGAATCCGGTTGGTTGGTGAAAACGATTCCTACTTTAGCCTGTGGATGTATCAACAATCTTGATGGAATACGGTGGTTCAGAACGAATGAACAAAGGCTCAGGCGGCTGTTTCATGCTTAGAACCATTCTAAAAATTCAAGTCTGTTGCCAAACGGATCACTGACATAAAAACGATCGGCTCCTTCTAGCGGCTCCTCCTCCTTGATTTCAATTCCCTTGGCCATTAAGTGTTCGCGCAGTTTGGCGAGATTTTTGACATGAAAGGCAGGATGTGCTTTTACAGCTGGCTGAAAAGTTTCTTGCACCCCAATATGCAGCTGATGATTTCCGCATTGAAACCAGACTCCGCCGCGCTTTTGCAAGTTTTTTGGTTTGGGAATTTCCTGCATTCCTAAAAGCTCCCCGTAAAATTCACGCGCTTTTTCTTCACAGCCTTTTGGAGCGGCCACTTGAACATGGTCAATTTCCAAAAAAGTGAACTGCATATTTCTCATCCCTTCCATGATCAGTTTCAAACTTATTATAATTAATAAAATATGAATATTCAAAAAAACATTTTCATCCAAATATACTTGACTGAATCCTTGATCGCTGATTGGCACATATACATTAGAACATCTAGTAAATTTCAGTTTTTTGGAAACTTTTCCTTTATTTTTTCCGTAATAACCTGTATAGAGATCACAGCCTATTTGCGTGGATAGGTTGTAGATCTATAGAGGAAGATAAAAATGGCGCCGTCCGCGCTTTTGTCACGCAAATATGTAACAACGGCACGCTCACGAACTTGTCTCCAGCCATCAATGTTCTCAAAGAGGGTTGCATTTAGCGTAGAAGGGGGATGGATGTGCAAAAATACCTTATATTTTCCGTTGTCTTTATCGCTGTATTTACCATGCTGCAGCTGGTTTCAGGACTTTTTTTGACGCTATTATATACTCCTAAAATATCGTGGGAGAAAGCCGCTACACTGCCGTCTCACGTTGAACTGGTCGGTCCCAATCCGCTTTTCTCGATGGCGGTTAGTCTCATTTCATGCGGGATTGCTGCTTGGTGTACAAAATGGCTGGTCGCAAGAATGGGACGGATGAAAAAGTGAATCTGGGAGACAACCTTTGCTTGGAGAACATGACTGCTTACCGTCTTTTGCGTAAAGTGAAAGCGGTATTTTTTTATCAACATCATTGTAAAAAAAACAGTGCTATTTTTGCGATTGACTGGTATCTTTAGCATAAGGGGATATCATTAGCACATCATCAAGAATATTAGGCGCGATCTCCTTGCTTGTTGATTGTCCGCGAAGTGTTATGCTGTCCGTTTCGTTTGGCACATTCAATGAAAGGGGGGATCCAAATGAAGCGGATCACCATGCTTTTAACGGCCGCGTTGGCCTTTCTCTTTTCTGGATGCACAAGCAGCCATACCGACTATGAAGGGCAAATTCGCGATTTAAAGCAGCAAATTCAAAAACAAACGCAAGCAATCGACGATCTGAAGCAACAAAATGAGAAATTAACCGAAAAAGCGGCTGCTTCTGATGATCGAGTGGAAGGAAATTTGTTGCAGATCGCGTTGGCAGTTGCTCAGGCGTTAAAAGAAAAGAATATGGAGCAGCTATCTTTATATGTGGATTCAGAGAAAGGGGTTCGATTCAGTCCGTATGGCCATGTGAACGTGAAGACAGATTTAGTTTTTACGCCAAAACAGCTGCCATCTTTAATGGAAAGTGGCCAAACGTACCAATTCGGTGAGTTTGACGGGTCGGGAGAGCCGATTAAAATGACCTTTGGCCAATATTTTGACCGCTTTGTATATGATGTTGATTTTGCCAATCCGCAGTTGATTGGCAACAATGTGATTGTCGGTAAAGGAAATACGCTGCAAAATATTCAAGAGGCATATCCGAACAGCGCCTTTGTCGAGTTTCATTTTACTGGATTTGATCAGCAATATGATGGAATGGACTGGCGCAGTTTGCGCTTAGTATTTGAACAGCGAAGTGGAGTGTGGTGTTTAGTCGGAATCGTGCACGACCAATGGACCGCTTAACCTCACCATCGAGAAGTCTTCCGTCTTTCAATGGAGTGTGGGCGAGTAAGGTTCATTGTTTTTCGTTCTCTTCGTTTTATAGGCCTGTTCTCTTGAAAAGGGACGAATCCCGCTTTCAACTAGGGTGTTGTGGAAAGCGGGATTTTTGTTTGTGGGTGAATATGTTGTGGCGTCACGATAAGATACGCTTGGCTAGAAGGTTTGTCAAGAATCGCGCTTCCCAAATCTTTGCTGCGCCGCCAACAATGATTTTTTATAAAATTAAGATCCCGCTGCGCATAGTAAATGATTATTTTTTTACTTTCGAATCCGCCAGTTCATCATCATTGAATTCAGAGGCAATCATATTTCCTTTATATCCCCTAATCAGTATGCTAAGTTGTTTGGCCAATACTGTTCAAAATGATGTAAAAATCCTGATGTTTTCACCATATTTTCACCTTTCTTTTTTATTATAAAGTCAGAAAACGGGAAATAACAGTAATAGAAGGGGAGTGATAGCATGAATATGACGGAATATGAATATGCGGGCCGCTCGGAGAAAAAAAGAAGCTTTTTTCCTTTTCTGGCTGCTTCGATTATTGGAGCGGTGATCGGAAGCGGCGTGACGCTCTATATGGCCCCGACACTCGGGATTCAGCAGCATGCAGAAAAGAAAGAAACAACGTCGCAGCAAGAAGCGGTAAAATCCAGCGCTTTGCCGCTGGAGCCAACCGCAAGCACGTCGAATAGCAATATGGTGCAGGCGATTGAAAATGTAGCGGATGCGGTTGTCGGAGTCATCAACATTCAGCAGCAAGCGGATATTTTCTCGGGTGCTTCTGCAGAACAAGATACAGGAACAGGTTCTGGCGTTATTTTTAAAAAAGCTGGAGATGTCGCCTATATTGTGACCAATAATCATGTGGTTGAAGGAGCAAACAAAGTGGAAGTATCGCTTCCAAGCGGAGAAAGGGTGAAGGCGACAATTGTCGGGACAGACCCATTAAGCGATTTGGCGGTATTAAAAATTAATGGAAAGAACGTTAAGAAGGTCGCTAGTTTCGGTGATTCTTCGACGCTTCGTGTCGGAGAGCAGGTGGCGGCGATTGGGAACCCGCTTGGCTTGGATTTATCAAGAACGGTCACTGAAGGAATTGTCAGCGGAAAACGAACCATTTCTGTTTCGACATCAGAAGGGGAATGGGAGCTGAATGTTATCCAAACGGATGCGGCGATCAATCCGGGAAATAGCGGAGGAGCGCTTATTAACAGCGCGGGACAGGTAGTAGGCATTAATAGTTTAAAAATCGCCCAGGAAGGGATCGAAGGACTTGGATTTGCGCTTCCAAGCCAATATGTTCAACCGGTGATTGAACAATTAATGGAGTACGGAAAAGTGAAACGTCCGTATCTGGGCGTGAATTTGCGGGATTTGAGCGAGATACCAGCAGAAACTCGCTTTGAACAGTTAGGGCTTCCAGAAAATGAAACAAACGGAGTGGTGGTTACTGCGGTGTTGCCGTCCTCTCCTGCCGCTGAAGCGGGAATTCAGGCGAAGGATGTGATTGTGGCAATTAACGGAACAAAAGTCAATAATGTAAGTGAGTTGCGAAAATATTTATATACAAAAACGAAAGTTGGCGAAAAAATTCAATTGCAAATTTTACGCGATGGAAAAAGCAAAACGATTCTGCTTCAGCTAAAAGAGCGACAAGAACAGCAATAAGAGCGTTGAAACAAAAAAATGGTCAACTGCGACAGTTTAATATTCGCAATGGACATAAAAAAACCAACCCCTCTTCTGTTTCTCAAAACAGAGAGGGGTTTTTCATTAAGTTGAAAATTGAACAATCCTTTGACTTGCCTCCGACCGTAAAAAAATGGAATGACGCCTTTGAATGGACTATACATTCCCTCTTCTGGATGCATCGGTATAACTTGTATGGATGACACGATTTTTCCACCACATAAAGGATGAAACCTCCTCTTTTATTTTTGTTCATCCAAGCTCTATGGAAGGATGGAGGATATTGAAGATACATAGGAATATCTCCCCATATTGAAAAAGCATTTTATTCTTGATTTAAGAGCGATTCAGGCTATTTTTGAGTTATAGGGACATTATAAAAATGCGATAAAGAGAAAATATATTCAATCTTAAATAATTTTTTTCGAAATATTAAAAATATTGATTTATAAATAAATAACTTTATAAATAAATATTCCAATAAAAAAATTTTGCGTTTTCATTTTAAGTAATGATAATATTAGAATAACTAAAATATTCTTAAGATGGTCGAAAGGAGTGAATAATACTTATTGTCACGAAAATATAAAGCGCTTACATGATCGTGTTTTCAAAAGGGGGAATGGATAAATGCAAACAACACATGGTTTGAAGCGCGAACTGAAAAGCAGGCATTTGTTCATGATCGCGCTCGGTGGAGTGATCGGAACAGGCTTGTTTTTAGGTTCGGGATATACGATTCATGAAGCAGGTCCGGGCGGAGCCATTGTGGCTTATTTATTTGGTGGATTTGTGATGTATTTAACGATGCTTTGTCTTGGGGAATTGGCCGTGTCTTTGCCTGATGCGGGCTCATATCAAACCTACGCCACAAAGTTTATATCTCCTTCTGCCGGTTATGTGATCGGCTGGCTTTCTTGGTTGAATTGGTCGGTAACGGTCGGTTTAGAACTTTTAACCGTCAGCATTTTAATGAAACGATGGTTTCCAGATGTCCCTTCTTGGATTTGGTGCGTCATTTTTGCCGTTGTTTTATTTTCCATTAATGCGTTATCATCAAGAAGCTTTGCCGAGGTCGAATTTTGGTTTTCCAGCATTAAAGTCCTTACTATTATTGCCTTCATTTTATTAGGTGGAGCCGCTATGTTCGGCCTGCTTGAAATGAAAGGAGGTCAGGCGGCTCCGCTGTTTTCCAACTTCACAGATCATGGCGGATTATTTCCAAACGGTCTTGCCGCGATTTTGGTCACGATGATTGGTGTTAACTTCTCTTTCCAAGGAACAGAGCTTGTGGGTGTTGCGGCTGGGGAAAGCGAAAACCCGGAAAAAACCGTGCCAAAGGCAATCAACAACACGGTTTGGCGAATTTTGCTTTTCTTTGTGTTGGCCATTTTTGTTTTGGCGGGGTTGTTCCCATGGGAAAAAGCAGGATTAGTGGAGAGCCCGTTTGTGGTCGTATTTGACAATATCGGAATCCCGTATGCTGCGGATATTGTTAATTTTGTCATTATTACGGCTGTTTTATCTGTAGCGAACTCTGGCCTTTATGCTACTTCGCGTGTGCTTTGGTCCATGTCTCGCCAAGGAATGGTAAGTCCGATTTTCAGTAAGCTCTCCAAAAATGGCGTCCCGATTAATGCACTGATCGCAAGTATGTTAATTGGTTGCCTATCTTTGCTATGTGGTATTTTTGCTGAGGATACCGTTTATGTATGGTTGCTTTCAATTGCCGGATTTGGCGCTGTTACCGTATGGGCCTCTATCGCTCTATCAAACTATTTAGCAAGAAGAGCATTTTTAAAGCAGGGAGGCAATGTGGCTGATTTAAAATATCGGACACCGCTTTATCCGATTGTTCCTCTTTTGGCGTTTTCGTTGAATGTAGTCGTGATTATTAGCCTTGCTTTTATTCCGGATCAGCGGCTGGCGCTTTATTGCGGGATTCCATTTATGGTGGCATGCTATATTTACTATCATCTTGTCGCTAAACACCGCACAGCTAAGCTACAATCATCATTTCAGATGAATATGGAGAAAATGTGAAAAGTGAAATAGGGCTCCGGACATGGGCCCTATTTTTTGATACAATGACTTTGGACGAACAGATGAAAAAACACAAGGAAATTGAGGGACGTATGTTGCGCAATCAAGAACAGTTATGGAATGAAGCAGTGCAGTTTATTCGGTTGTGCTATCAGGAATTGGGAAAAAGCGAAGAAACAATCAGACAGCGTTTGCAGCAAATCCGCGATGAAATGGAGCAAACGGGCACTTACAGCCATACGTACGAAGAGCTGGAGCATGGAGCCAAAATGGCGTGGCGCAACAGCAATCGCTGCATCGGTCGCTTGTTTTGGCAGACGTTGCAGGTCATCGATGCTAGGCATGCCGAAACAGAAGAGGATGTGGCTGCCCATTTATTGCACCATATTGAGTTTGCGACAAACAATGGAAAGATCCGGCCGACGATTACCGTCTTTAAACCGGATGGGGCCGTTCGTATTTGGAACCATCAATTAATCCGTTATGCCGGCTATGAGACAAGGGACGGAATCATTGGCGATTCTGCCTCGCTTACGTTGACAAAGGCGTGCCAACAGCTCGGCTGGGAAGGGGAACGCACCCATTTTGATATATTGCCGCTTGTTATTCAAGTTTCAGGAAAACAGCCGAAATGGTTCGAAATTCCAAAAGAGCTTGTGTTAGAAGTGCCGCTGGAACATCCGAGCTTTTCATGGTTTCGGGATCTGCAGTTAAAATGGTATGCGGTGCCGATTATTTCTGATATGTGTCTGGAAATTGGCGGCATTCGCTACATGGCTGCGCCATTTAACGGATGGTATATGGAAACGGAAATCGGGGCGCGCAATTTGGCTGACGATTACCGTTACAATATGCTTCCAAAGATCGCTTCTTGCATGGGGCTTGATATGAGTACAAATGCAACACTTTGGAAGGATAAAGCATTAATTGAATTAAACATGGCTGTGCTTTATTCTTATAAAAAAGCGGGTGTCAGTATGGTCGACCACCATACAGCCGCCCAGCAATTTAAATTGTTTGAGCAGAAAGAACGAGAAGCGTGCCGCCATGTCACAGGGGATTGGACGTGGCTGATTCCTCCTGTTTCACCAGCGACAACGCACATTTTTCATAAAAACTATGACAATACGGTCGTTTTGCCGAATTTCTTTTATCAAAGCCGCCCGTATGAATCATAAACGATGAATAAAGGAATATCCGCTGCCTGTCGCTGCGCTGTTTATGGAGACAGGCGGTTATTTTTTTTGGTTGATAAAAACGAATAAATCGCTGAAAAATCTTCCTGAGCCCATCCATTCTGGCTGGCGAGGGCATAGATTTCTTTGGCGACATTCGTAAGCGGCAAAGAAATGTGATGCTCATAAGCGGCTTGGGCGATCAGCTGTAAATCCTTTTGCATATATGCAAGCGGGAATTCTGTTGCGAACTGGCGCTGAAGAATTTTTTCGCGTTTCCCGTTTAAAAAGGGGGCAGCGGTCGGACCGTTCAGAAGCGTGTTGACAACCGTTTCTGTCTCTAAACCAAGCGCTTCGCCAAGTGTGACCGCCTCCGCGAAAGCTGCCATTGAATGAGCGAGCATTAGATTCACGACAAGCTTCATGGCTGTTCCTTTGCCATTTTCTCCTTGATAATGGATCGCTTTGCCCATGGCATTCAACATCGGTTCCACTTTCTTAAGATCTTTCGGATCCCCGCCTACAAAAAAGACTAACTCTCCTTTTTCGGCCGGAATCACCGAGCCGGAGACAGGAGCATCTAAAAAGCGAATGCCTCGCTTTCTGGCCTCTTCTGCCATTTGGCGCGTAAAGGACGGATCCACCGTGCTGCAGTCCACCCACAGCTTTTCTGGCGATAAATGATGCAAAAAGCCGTTTTCCCCAAAAGCAGCGGCTTCAACCGCTTTTGGATGGGCAAGCATCGTAAAGAGTACATCGGCTTGTTCAGCGGCTTCTTTCGGCGAATTGGCCCACTTTGCTCCTGCTTCTAACAGCGGAGCAGCTTTTTCTTTTGTGCGGTTATGGACGATAAGCTCATGCCCGATTTCAAGTAAATTTCTTGCCATACGGCTTCCCATAAGTCCTAGACCAATGAATCCGATCATCGTTAATCCCCTTTCCTTTTTTGAACGCTTCCCACCTACACTTTGCCGAGAAGGGGGGGTTAGGTATTCCCGCCCATGGAAAAGGAGGGGGGCGTTTTTCCCTGTTTCATGGGATAATATTGGCTCTTTTTTTTTCGTGATTTTACCACTTTTGTTTCGTGTGATTCAAGGGAAACGCCAGCGCTGAAGTGGAATGCGAAGTCAGAGTTGATAACAGGAGCAATCAATCGCTGTGATTTTGCAAAGAGGGAGAAATAGATAGCTAGGGGAGGGCTGCCTCCATTTTTACGCACTGAAAAGCAGGCTCTTGCCGATTTCTATCACATGGAGCAAGCAGATCCGCTACGAGGAAAATATTCAGCATGCGATAGTCCTAGAGAAATGCCCAATGCTTCATGAGACGAAATGGAATAAGTGAAGAATCAAATAGTCGTTGTTCGTTATATTTATAAAATAATAAGAGCGAATATATAATTTATATGTCTTAATATGTCGGTTTTTAAAGGTATACTATAATAAAAATTATCTTCCGTTTTGTAGAAAAGGAATGATATAATATTTATGAATTGACTGAAAATTCGGAGGGAACAAAGGTGTCACTATCAAGCTATATTATTCGCACTCTGATGGTTGTTATTCCTGGAGTGGTGCTAATTGCTCTAGCGGTATGCTTAGGAAACGGGATCAGCGGTTCCGCTTTTGGATGGACCATAGCAGGGACGGCATTATTTGGCATTGTTCTAGGTATTTTGTCAGCTACTTTGAATTATCGTCGTTTTGTTGCACCGATTGCGATCATTAATGACTATTTAGAAAAAATGACGGAAGGCGATTTATCTGTGCGAGTTCCTGTGGAGAGTGTCAAAGAACTGAGGCCGATCGCTCTTTGCATGAACGAAATGGCCAAAACATGGGGTGAGGTCATGGCGCATATGAAGCGCCATTCAGATGAGATGACGTTATTTGCCGAGCAGCTTTCCCATAATACGGAGCAAACAACAAAAGCGACGGAACAAATTGCAACAACCATGGAAAACATCGTATCTCACTCAGACCAACAAGCCAAGATGACAAAAGAAACGTCTTATTCCATGAATGAAATTTCCAGTTCCTTACTGCAAGTCGCTGCGAATACAGAACAGGTGACCACGAATGCAGGTGAAATGTTGATGAAAGCGGCAGCAGGAAAACAATCGATTGAAAAAATGGAAGAGCAAATGCGTTTTATTCATGAGCATGTCCAATTGCTCGGTCAAATCATTAAAGGATTAGGAGAACGTTCTACTGAAATCGGCCAAATCACGCAAGTCATCACAGGGATTTCTTCACAAACCAACTTGCTCGCATTAAATGCGGCAATCGAGGCAGCGCGGGCGGGAGAGCAAGGGAAGGGATTTGCCGTTGTCGCTGATGAAGTGAGAAAGCTGGCGGAGCAATCGGCACAATCCGCCCAGCAAATTACAAAATTAATTGATGACATTCAACAAGAAACCGATAAAGCCATTGGGTCAATGGATGTTGTTGCCGATGAAGTTTCTCAAGGGCTTCATGTCGTTCAAACAGCCGGACTTTCTTTTGAACAAATCCGGCAATCTATTAACGGGGTCAATGAACAAATTGAAGGAGTTTCAGTCGTGATTCGCCAAATGACGCAAAGCGCCCAGAACGTTGCTTCAGCCATTGAACATATGGCAGAAATCGTGGAACAATCGTCAGCGGGCTCTAGCCATATTTCAGCAGCGACCCAAGAACAGATGGCTTCTATGGAAGAAATCGCTTCTTCTGCTTCTGCGCTGAATGAAATGGCTGGAGAAATGCAGAATCTATTAGGGAAATTTCGGGTATAGGAAAACATAAGAAAAATGTTTACATAAATGAATAAATATGCTAAAATTTCTCTAAAAGTAAATAATGGATCTACTAGGGGAGTCCAATAGCTTGGACTGAGAGAAGAACGCGCGAAAGTTCTTTGACCCTTTGAACCTGATCTGGGTTATGCCAGCGTAGGGAAGTAGATAGTGGGAGTATGGATTGTTGCATATACTTTGCGCTATTTGTTGATTCCATCGGGTTCTCTTTTTGGAGAACCCGATTTTTGCTTTTTCCCCACCGTCTTTTTTTCGTACGTTTTGGTGTAGCCCTTAGATCGAATGAAACAAAAAGGAGGAAGGGTTGCATGCAAAACGTTTTATCTTCTATGCCGTTTTCAGCCAGTAAAAAAGTGTATGTAGAAGGATCGCGTCCTGATATTCGCGTTCCTATGCGTGAAATTACGCTAAGCCCAACCAAGACGGAAGCCGGAGAGTCTAAAAACGATCCGATCTGTGTATATGACACAAGCGGACCGTATACCGACACGGAATTTCAAGCAGATATTTACCGCGGGCTTCCTGAACTGCGCAAGCGTTGGATTTTAGAAAGAGACGATGTCGAGGAATATGAAGGACGGCCCGTGCGTCCAGAGGACAACGGTCTCTCGAAAGGAAAGGAATCGAACGTCTATCTTCCCTTTAAGCGGACGCCGCTACGCGCCAAAAATGGCAAGGCAGTCACACAAATGCATTATGCGAAACGCGGAATCGTTACTCCGGAGATGGAATTTGTCGCTATTCGGGAGCAGATGGATCCAGAGCTGGTCCGTCAAGAGATCGCGGCCGGGCGGGCGATTATCCCAGCCAATATCAACCATCCGGAAAGTGAACCAATGATTATTGGGAGACGTTTTCATGTCAAAATTAACGCTAATATCGGCAATTCAGCCGTCACTTCATCAATTGACGAGGAAGTGGAGAAAATGCTCTGGGCTGTCCGCTGGGGAGCAGATACGATTATGGATTTATCAACAGGAAAGCAGATTCATACGACGAGAGAGTTTATTATTCGCAATTCCCCTGTTCCGGTTGGGACGGTTCCGATCTATCAAGCGTTGGAAAAGGTGAATGGAATAGTTGAAGATTTATCGTGGGAAGTTTATCGCGATACACTGATTGAGCAGGCTGAACAAGGAGTTGACTATTTTACGATTCACGCTGGGGTATTGCTTCGTTATATACCGTTGACCATTGGAAGAACAACAGGAATTGTGTCGCGCGGTGGCTCGATTATGGCGCAATGGTGTTTGGCCCATCATCAGGAAAATTTCTTATACACTCATTTTGAGGAAATTTGCGAAATTTTAAAGTCCTATGATATCGCCATATCGTTAGGAGACGGTTTGCGGCCTGGATCGATTGCCGATGCCAATGATGAAGCGCAATTTGCAGAATTAGAGACGCTTGGCGAGCTCACTCAAATAGCATGGAAGCATGATGTCCAAGTGATGATTGAAGGGCCTGGGCATGTGCCGATGGATAAAATCAAAGAAAATGTCGACAGGCAGATGGAGATTTGCCATGGTGCGCCATTTTATACGCTTGGTCCGCTGACGACGGATATCGCCCCGGGATATGACCATATTACATCAGCGATCGGTGCGGCAATGATCGGCTGGTATGGAACCGCGATGCTTTGTTATGTGACGCCGAAAGAGCATTTAGGATTGCCGAATAAGGAGGATGTGCGCCAAGGAGTGATTGCTTATAAAATTGCGGCGCATGCTGCTGACTTAGCGAAAGGGCATCCAGGAGCGCAAATGCGGGATGATGCGCTGTCGAAAGCGCGCTTTGAGTTTCGTTGGAACGACCAATTCCATCTCTCGCTGGACCCGGAACGGGCTAGGGAATATCACGATGAGACACTCCCGGCGGAAGGGGCGAAGGTGGCTCATTTTTGTTCCATGTGCGGCCCCAAATTTTGTTCGATGAAAATTTCCCATGATTTGCAAAAAAGCATAAAAGAGGACGGGATGAAGCAAAAAGCGAAGGAGTTTGTTGAAACCGGTTCGAGACTTTATCAATGATAAGCTCAATAAGGACATGGATTTGTCTTGCTGACGGATCACGCGGTGCGTATGAAGAGGAGCATCTGGTTCATTCACAGAAAAGCCTTTCCCGGCCAATATGGCGGGAAAGGCTAAAAAGTAATCAGTCTTTGCTTGCTTGCTTTTCTGCGAGCACAGATTTGACCGCCTGCTCAATTTCAAAGTAGCTGGTGCAACGACAAACATTGGATTCAAGCCACTTTTCAATGATTGGTTCCGAGGCGTTCGGCGTGCTTTCAACAAGAGCATGGGCGTTCATAATAAACCCGGGCGTGCAATAGCCGCATTGAAAGGCGAAATGCTCGACAAATGCTCGTTGGATGGGGGCATCGCGCAATCCCTCAATGGTTGTAACAGATTTTCCAATGGCTTCAATGGCTAGTATCATACACGATTTAATCGGCGTTTTATCCATCAATACGGTGCATGCACCGCAATCGCCGTTTAAACAACCCGGCTTGGCGCCTGTCAAACCAAGGTGATTGCGAAGAACAAAAAGAAGTGTATCCGCTTGTCTGGCTATCACGGAGTATTTCTCTCCATTGACAGTAAGCGGTATTTCACATTTGGATGATGAACTCATCTTTCGGCCTCCTCCAGTTCAGTAAGAATGTCCCAAAGCGTATTTTTTAACAAAAATAAACGATATTCCGCTGAACCTTCGATATCATCCAAAATCGGTTCGGGCAATTGCTGTAACGCATAGTCGATTCGTGCGTCGATCGGAAGATGGCGGGCATTTAACATCTCTTCTACTTTTGGCGAACGAAATGGAAATGGACAGACGCCGCTAAAAGCAGTGCGGAGTTCATTTCCTTTTTTTAAAGCGGAAACGGTGACGAGTGGGTAGCCAACCTTGCCCTGTTTTCGGCGTTTCATATGGACATGGGGCATCGTTAAATATGCCGCATTCATTTTGACTTGCACAAGAAACTCCCCAGGCTGCAGTTGGATGCTTTGCTGGAAGACTTCATGAATTGGTCTTTGCTGAACCCCCGATTTTCCAGCAATCACAATATCACTGTCTACAAGTAAAAGAGGCAGTACGGTTTCACGGTAAAAAATTTGGCCGCAAATGTTGCCTCCAAGCGTAATCTGATTGCGCGCCGTGCGATCTGCAATTTCACTTGCCGCCTTGGCTAATAGCGGAAATGCGTTTGTTTCCTCAATAGCGGTAAGAGTAAGAGCGGTGCCGAGTACTAATTGATTTTGTGAAATGTCAAATGACTGGCATTCTGGAATGTGCTTGATATCAATAACGGCATCTGCAAATACAAGATTTAGGCGCGAGAGGGTAATGATTTCTGTTCCTCCGCTATAATAGATGGGCGTTTTTCCTTGACGCTGAAGCGATGCAAATAACTGAACGGCCTCTTCGATTGATGATGGACGATGGTATGTGAAATCAAATGAAACCATATTATTTCCCCTTTTGCGCTCGCCAAATTTGTTCAGGGAACAGCGGCAATTTGTTAAGAGGAACGCCAGCAGCGATTGATAAGGCATTGGCCAGTGCTGCAGGAATGCCGATGAGACCGTGCTCTCCAGCGCCTCGTGCTCCATAAGGTGCATCTATTTGAGGTGTTTTGATAAAATCGGCTATATATTCTGGATGCTCGCCAAAGCGGATTGGCTGATAGGTCCGTATCTGTGGATTTAATACGCGCTCATATCGGTCAAATAAAAAGGTTTCGCGGCTGGCAAAGCTCAGCCCCATGCTCATTGCCCCGATGATCTGTCCGATCGCTGCTTTCCAATTGAGCACTTCCCCGATATCAACGACCGATACGGCTTTAAGAATTTGATAGGTGCAATCGCGTTTATCGAATTCAATTTCTACTGCATGGGCACATACCGTCCACTCTGGGCCGGGCTTCCCTGCTCCTGTTTCCTTATCAAGAGGAGTTAAATGACGCAACGTGTAATTGCCGCGTCCAATAATTTGTCCGCCAATCGCGTTTCCGTTCGGATATTTATAGCCATAAGCAATATCTTTGATCGGAATAAAAATAGCAGGATCATCGCGTACAAATACTTTGCCGTAGCCGACTTCTAAATCTTCGATGGGGGAGCGGAGCACACAAGCAGCGATCGCTTTTAACTGCCGAATGGCATCTTCGGCTGCATTTAACACAGCTCGCCCCCCCATAAATGTGCCGCGACTGGCGACTGTTTTCCAATGCTCTGGTGTGCTTTGCGTGTCGATATCCATTTTTACGTGAATATCATCAATGTCCATTTTTAGCTTTTCAGCAAGAATTTGGGCGAGAACCGTTTTAGAGCCTGTGCCGATTTCGACAACGCCGGACATGAGATTAACGCTTCCATCAGGGTTGAAAGTTACAATCGCACCGGAGCTGGCCTCGGTGTCAATCGTGGATGTTTTCCAAGAGCAGCTCACACCCTTGGCGCGAACAGTGCGGGCATTTAGTTCGATTCGCTGCCATTGATCCCACTGAATGAGCTCGCGCAGCCGTTTGATGCAAGCGGGCAAATTGCCGACATTGCTTCGATTAAGAAGGACGCGGGTCGGAGTCGTATGGCCGGGCAAAATCGCATTTTTCAGCCGCAGCTCGAGCTTATCCATGCCCAGCTTTTCAGCTAATATATCCATGGCCCGTTCAATGGCAAAGGCTTGTTCACAGTGGCCAAAGCTACGAAAAGGCGAGGCGTATGGATGGTTCGTATAGATACAGAGCGAATCGCACCATACATTTTCAATGCGATAGGGCCCTGTGCAATCTACTGCGGCAGCACGAGTGACATCAATCGCTTTATCAGAGTAGGCTCCTCCGTCAAATAAAAACAATATTTCAGCCGCCTTTATCATTCCATCCTTTGTACAACCGAGCTTGACAGTCGCCTCCATTCCGATGTGCACGGGCGATGTAATCATGTCCTGTTCCCTTGTATTCCAAACGCTGACTTTACGGCCTCTCACTGCTTTAGAGGCTAAATAAGCGAGCAGTTCTAATTGAACGGGTGCCTTTCCTCCGTAACCCCCGCCGACCAAAGGCGTATGCACAACCACTTTTCCGACATCTTCGCCAAAATAAGTACTGATTAGTTTTTTGATCATAAATGGCGACTGGGTAGAGGCGGTGATCTCAATCCTTCCGTCCGGAAAAATTTCGGCTGTTGCACATCTTGTTTCCATCGCTAAATGATCTGAGGGGGAAAATGCGACGCTGGTCTCAATCACGACTTCGCTTTCGCTCCAGCCTTTTTCCATATTGCCTTTGCGAATTTTGGTGCGGTGGGCGATATTCGTATTCGGTTCAGGATAAGTGTGATCATTTTTTTCATAGCTTCCTAGATTTTCATGAATCAATGGGGCGTCAGCTTGTAATGCGGCACGTGGCGAACCGACCGTTGGGAGCGGTTCGTATACGATTTGAACCAGATTGGCTCCCTTCTCTGCTTGTATAGGGGTATCGGCGACTACGATCGCCACTACTTCACCATGATAACGCACTTTATCAAAAGCGATTGGCGGCCGGTCTCGTAAATCCTCTCCTGTCAGAGGAAGTCCTTTTCCTGTTACGACAGCGCGTACTCCTGGAACGGAGAGCGCTTTTTCGAAGTGAATTTCGTGAATAAGAGCGTGAGCATAAGGGCTTGTAACAAGATGGGCGTGCAGCATGCCTTGCTGCAGCTTATCATGAGTATATTTGGCCCGCCCAGTTACTTTATCCCAAGCCTCTTTGCGAATGACGCTCTTTCCAATCATGATAAACCCTCCTTTTTTGATTCCAGCGCCTGATCGCTGTTTCATAGTCTACGAATGTATCAATATCGAAAAACAAGTCCATGTCATTGGCTGTTAGTAACCTTCCATTCCAGTGGCTATTCTTGCGAAACAGCTGGCGTGCTCCCTCGTCACCATAAATGTCGAGCAGTTCAGAGAATAAAGCAGCGCTAAAGAGAATGGGCGGAGAAGGCCTCGATTTGGATGAAAAAGCGACATAATCGGTGCGATGTTGGCAATAAGCGTTGATAAGATCATTAATCATAGCAGCTGTAATAAATGGTTGATCGGCCAGCACTACCACGGCTGCTTCAGCATGAAGCTTGATAGCAAGATGGAGTCCGCATCGCAATGAATGGGCGAATCCCCAATCAGAAGCGCAACGAATGATGATGCATTTTTCATGATGACGTAATTCATGTAGCATCCAGTCAAGTGGATCCTCCATAGGCACAATCACAAGAATGTGAGAAAGGGAAGACAAAACGGCTGCTTGTAAGGCAGTGGATCCGAGAGAATAGTCAGCAAATGGAAGCAATCGTTTATCGGTTCCCATTCTTGCACTTTTTCCAGCGGCTAAGTAAATCCCGACGGTTCGAGGAGCTTTCATCTTATTCCCCCTTCTGGAGATGGATGTTTTCGCAGCACATGAATCATTTCTGCTAAAATGCTGATCGCAATTTCTTCAGGGCCGCGCGCACCGATGGAAAGTCCAATTGGCGAATGGATACCATCGGGAATGGAGAAATCGGGAAAGAGGCGTGCGGTGCGCCTTTTCGGTCCTAAAATGCCACAATAGAATAGTGGCTGTTGGCTAAGAAGAGACACAAGCTCTTGGTCACGCTGAAACTGATGGGTCATAATCACGACAAAATCTCGTTCGCATAAACGAAGCTGAGGGATTGCTTCTTTCGGAAAGCCAACCATCCACTGATCGGCATCTGGAATCTGCTCGGGGCAGCAAAGAGCAGGCCGCCAATCGACGACAGTGACAGAAAATCCCGTCTGCTTGGCAAATGACGCGAGCGGTTTGACATCATGGTTCGCTCCAAAAATAATAAGGCGCGGTTTGGGCCAAAAGTGCTGCAAATAAAAAGAAGTCCCAGAAATAGTGAAAATCCCATTCTTTGATTGAAACGTGCCGACAGCATGCCGTTGGTTTAATAGGTCGGCAGGAATTTCATATTCAACATTTCCCCATCGCTGTCCATTTTCAGCTAAAAATAGCCAGCTATTCTCGTCAGTTGCCGCTTCTCCCCATTTTTTTACCATTAAAACGTGTTGGTTTTGTTCTAAATGTCTTTTGACTGTTAACAAATCGGCTCTCAGCTGTTCCGTGATAGGCAGCAATAAAAGCTGAATCGTTCCGTTGCATCCGACACCTTGCCCCCATGACAAATCATCTTCCTGTTTAAGATCAAACGTAACAATGGTCGGCCGTTGGCTTTGCCATATTTCTTGTGCTTGGATGGAAAGGGTTTCTTCGAGACATCCGCCGCTAATGAGTCCTGTTATGTAACCTTGTTCATCTATCCACATGCACGCTCCTTCCTTTTGGTATGCCGCCCCCTCGACATGGACAATGATCGCCAGTATTCCTTGTTTTTGTGAGGAAGTGATAGCCTCTAGGACAGTATGGTAGTTTTCCATTTTTCGTTTCTCACCACCGCAAAAAAATTTTGCCAAGTATCGGTGTTTGATGATGATCAACCACCTCATCAGCTGCTGTTTCTGTAATCGAATGAAGGAGAGATGTTTGAGATGAAATGACAGGGAGAAGGAGGAGAGTCGCATAATCGGTGAGGAACCTGATGAAGTGGCTGCATCGATTCCGCTGGTTGCGGAGAAGGATGATAAAGGATAGAATAGTGACTCGCATCTTGGGCTTATCATCCACTGCTATTACTATTGTATTCTTTTGGAAATTCGTCATGACTGAAAAAATCATCTAGCCTTGAAATGTCTGATGAAGATCGAGTTTTCTATTGGGGCCTATATGTTAGGGAATTTTTGAATGACCTGGCGATGTCGATGACTGGAGAGGGCTGTGGTTTGCTGCTGTCATTCAAATACAAGAAAAAACCTGAACAGCATCGCTTCGAGGGCTATTCTTTGATCGAGGAAGCGGTTCGCTGTTCAGGCGTTTACATACAGATGGAACGGACGATATCTGCAAAAATCAAGGATCGGAAGAGTTTTGATCACGCCAAAGCGTGACCGACCGTCGGGAGATGACCTCTTCACTTTGCAGCTTGAAGTTTTAATAAAAAGAGAGAAATGACGGTTTATTCCTGTTCTTTTTTTCCCTCTTTTTTTAAACGGCCTTCTTTACGGGCCGCTTCTCGCAATAAAAACTCGATGTGAGCGTTGACGCTGCGGAATTCGTCTTGTGCCCAACGTTCAAGCACCTCGTATAAGTGCGGATCGATTCTTAATGGAAAATTTTTCTTTTTGGCCATAAGACTCACAACCATCAATATAAACTACCAGTATTAATAACCGGCTGTGCAGCTCGCTCAGAGACGATCGCCACCATTAGATTATTAACCATGTTTGCTTTTCTTTCATCGTCTAATTCTAAAACTCCCTCTTTCTCAAGCTGTTCAATCGCCATTTGCGCCATAGACACAGCCCCTTCAACAATCTTCTTGCGCGCGGCTAAAATAGCGGCTGCTTGTTGCCGTTGCAGCATCGCGCTAGCAATCTCTGGAGAGTAGGCGAGATGGCTGAGGCGAGCTTCCACTACTTGAACGCCAGCGACTTTGAGACGTTCTTGCAATTCGGTAGCGAGAACATCAGAGATGATATCGGCATTTCCTCTTAACGTAATCTCTTCATGCTCAAAAGTGTCGTATGGGTATTTCGTCGCTACATGGCGGATCGCTGTTTCGCTTTGCACAGCAACGAACTTTTCATAATTGTCGACATCGAAAACAGCTTTAGCAGAATCAATCACTTTAAAGACGATGACGGCAGCAATTTCAATTGGATTCCCTTCAATATCGTTAACTTTCAATGTACTGCTGTTAAAGTTGCGGACGCGGAGAGACACGGTTTGGCGACGTGTCAACGGAATGGTGAGAAACAAGCCGCTATCGCGAATACTTCCCAAGTAGCGACCAAAAAAAGTGACGACTTTTGCTTGATTCGGTTCAACAATCGTGATCCCTGTTGCTAATAAAACAGCCAATACAGCAAGTACAATGGCAGGCATTAGCATTTGTTGTAAAAGTGAGATAGCGGCGACAATGAGGAAAAGGAGAATAAACAAAATGCCTAAAAATCCGTTTACGTACCAAGCCTTGCTTTCTCTCATAAAAATCATCTCCTTATTATGGATTATATCATTATGATATCATAATTTGAAAAATATGTAAACAAAAGATTGTTTTTTACATTACATAAAAATGAATGGTAATCCGGTATAGTGATATATAGAAGGGAAGGTGGATAGGATGACACAGATGATTCATGGAAAAGAGCTTAAGGATTGGTTGAAGGATTATCCATTGCTGGAGCAACTAATATCATTGGAGGAAGCGTTCTGGTTCAATCCAGCCTATCAGCCGTTTCATGCGGCAATAAGCGAACAATCTTTTCATTTGCATGACGTACAGGAAGCTGAAGAGAGACTGAAGCGTTTTGCTCCATTCATTGCCACTGTTTTTCCAGAAACTAGGCAGGCAAACGGAATCATCGAATCATCGCTGTTGGAAATAAGCGGGATGCAGCAGCTATTAGGTAAGGTATTTGGCCAGCATGTACCGGGCAAAATGCTGCTAAAATGCGACAGCCATTTGCCGATTGCTGGATCGATTAAAGCAAGAGGAGGAATTTACGAAGTATTGAAGCATGCCGAAGCGCTTGCATTACAGCATGGGCTTTTGTCGCGCGAAGAGGACTATTCGGTGTTAGCGGGCGATGCGTTCCGATCGTTCTTTTCACAGTACACGATTACGGTTGGATCGACAGGAAATCTTGGTTTGAGCATCGGCATCATGGGAACCAAGCTCGGTTTTCGCGTCAATGTACACATGTCGGCGGAAGCAAAACAATGGAAAAAAGATTTGCTGCGAAAAAATGGCGCGCACGTGATTGAGCATTCAGCCGATTACAGCACGGCAGTGGAACAAGGAAGAAGAGAGGCAGAAAGCGATCCGAATAACTATTTTATTGATGATGAAAATTCAGCCGATTTATTTCTTGGCTATGCAGTTGCGGCTTTGCGCCTTAAACAGCAATTCGCGGAAAAAGGGATTGTCGTGGATCACGAACATCCTCTGTTTGTTTATCTCCCATGTGGGGTCGGAGGGGCGCCGGGCGGTATTGCGTTTGGATTGAAACTCATGTTTGGCGATGCGGTTCATTGTTTTTTTGCTGAGCCGACGCATTCGCCATGCATGTTATTAGGAATGATGACAGGGATGCATGATCAAGTATGTGTTCAAGATTTTGGGATTGACGGCCGAACAGAAGCGGATGGACTTGCGGTCGGCCGCCCATCTCGATTTGTCGGCAAAGCGGTAGAAAAGCTGATCAGTGGCATTTATACGGTAGCAGATCGGCATTTATTGATGCTCCTAGCACTTATGAAAGATCAAGAAGACATTGCACTGGAGCCGTCTGCACTGGCGGGAGTCTATGGCCCTGTTTCTTTGTTTATGAAAGGAACATCGTATATAGAACAGCGTCAATTGTCCAAAAGCATAAAACAGGCGACCCATTTATGCTGGGCTACTGGAGGAAACCTTGTACCGGCACCCGAGATGAAACAATATGTTGAAAAAGGAAGGACCTTGTATAAAGAAATCGCGAAGCAATAAAACAAGAGTAAAGGTGCTTGTCATATTAGCATGTTTTGCGAATGAACAGAGCTACTGATTTTTTAGTTGCATATGCAGAAAGGAATGGGCATTTTTATTCTGTAAATATGACTGCAGCATCTAATTTAGAAAGGAGAAGGAAACCGAAGGACATCCTTTGGCTCGTTTTGTTATGCAAACATGTGGGATTGACCTTCATAAAATGAAAAGAAGGATGAATCCATCTTCAGGAAACGCAATCCCTATATTGTTGAAGCTGAGGTTTTCCCATAATATAGGGGAACTGTTGTCCAATTCTAGAAAATTCACTCTAGGATCATTATGCTGGATTAGCAAACATCTCGTGATTCTAGATCGGATACCAAGGTTTGGTAGAAGACCATTTCTTAAAGCACAGCGAATATCGACTTTAGCCAAGTAATATGGTAGTTTGTTAATTTGTTAAAATATGGTATTTTTTCATTGACAATTTACAAGCAAAGCCGTTACAATATCAATAAGCTATTAGTTTATTTAGAAAATTTAAGCAATAGGTGTTGATTTTCGTGCTTAAGCAAGCCAAAAATCGAGTAGGCCGCAATGCTATTTTGATGGCCATGCTGGAGGATGAGGAAGAACATGGGCTCATTGCCCATTTGAATGCGCTTAATTGGCGTTATTGCAAAGGGAAAGTCGGCTCTATGGACCTGCAAAAAATTGTTTCAGCCGTTGAAACGGCAGCGAAGCGAAACGGCATTGTAAATGGAGACTTGTATCGGGAAATGCATGCGCTGTATCATGCTGTGCTAGAAGCGATGCAAGGAGTAACAAGGGGCCAAGTGGAATTGGGTGGGCTCATGAGAACGGTCGGCCTTCGTTTTGCCGTGATGCGAGGGACTCCTTATGAAAATGAGGCAGAAGGAGAATGGATCGCTGTGGCTTTATACGGAACGATCGGAGCGCCCATTCGCGGGCTTGAGCATGAAACGATTGGTCTTGGGGTAAACCATATTTAACCATTTTATCAATGGTTAGGAAGTGTTAAAGCAGCACAGAACCGTGGGACACATGGAAATTGCTCGGTTCACTTCTCTTCATTAAGGAAGGGATTATCCGAGAAGTTCCCATCTCTTAACGTCAGCGTAGGTGGTGGGAGCATGTCATATATAGGATAGCCTAAAGTGATAAGTTCAGGAGGAGGCTGTACCACAACGATAAATGATGTGGGTAGGGCCTCCTCCTTTATTTTGCTAAAGCAAAGGGGGATGGAGCGAATGGTGATTTTAACCGGCCATACGTTGACATTAAACGAAGTGAAGCGCGTGCTATACGACGGGGAAGTGGTCATCGCCTCCACAGATAGTATGGAGGCGGTCGAACGGAGCCGGAAAGCAGTCGAGGAGATTGTTAGCAAGAAAAAGGTGGTATATGGAATCAATACAGGATTTGGGAAGTTCAGCGACGTATTAATTGAAGCAAACGATGTGGAGGAGCTGCAGTGGAATTTAATCCATTCTCATGCATGCGGAGTGGGTGAACCATTTCCGGAGTCTGTTTCGCGCGCTATGCTGCTATTGCGGGCTAACGCTCTCTTGAAAGGATATTCAGGTGTTCGCCCGGTTGTCATTGAACGGCTGTTGGATTTGTTAAATGCCAAAATTCATCCCGTCATTCCGCAGCAAGGTTCGTTAGGCGCGAGCGGAGATTTGGCGCCGCTGTCTCACTTAGTATTGGCGCTGCTTGGTGAAGGAGAAGTATTTTATCGCGGACAGCAAGTGCCTGCTATGGAAGCTCTTGCAGAAGAAGGACTCACTCCCATTACCTTAAAGGCGAAAGAGGGATTAGCGCTGATCAATGGCACGCAGGCGATGACAGCGATGGGAGTTGTCGGGTATTTAGAAGCTGAACAGCTGGCATATGAAAGCGAACTCATTGCAGCCATGACTCTGGAAGGGCTACAGGGAATTATGGATGCATTTGATGAACGAGTCCATCTTGCTCGCGGCTATCATCAACAGACGGAAGTAGCCGCAAGGATTCGCACCTATTTAGCTGACAGCCGTCTCGTGACCAAACAAGGGCAACTGCGCGTACAAGATGCTTATTCGCTTCGTTGTATTCCGCAAGTACATGGCGCTTCATGGCAGGCGCTTGATTATGTAAAAGAAAAATTGGAAATTGAAATGAACGCCGCCACTGACAACCCATTAATTTTTGATGATGGAGCGTCTGTGATCTCTGGTGGAAATTTCCATGGTCAACCGATTGCATTAGCGCTGGATTTTATGAAAATTGCGCTCGCCGAGCTGGCCAATATTTCCGAGCGGAGGATCGAACGGCTCGTCAACCCGCAACTGAGTGATCTGCCGCCGTTTTTGAGCCCAGCTCCTGGCTTGCAATCAGGTGCCATGATTATGCAATATGCGGCGGCGGCGCTTGTCTCAGAAAATAAAACGCTCGCTCATCCAGCCAGCGTGGACTCTATTCCATCATCAGCTAATCAAGAGGACCATGTCAGCATGGGAACCATTGCTTCCCGGCACGCTTATGCCATTTTGCAAAATGTGCGCAGGGTACTCGCGATTGAGTTGATTTGTGCGATGCAGGCGGTTGAACATCGCGGAGTAGACAAAATGGCTGCGAAGACAAGAGCGTTTTATGAAGCGACGCGTCAAATTGTACCATCGATTACAAAAGACCGCGTGTTTTCTAAAGATATAGAAGCGGCCGCAAAGTGGCTGAAGGAAGTGGATCAGTCTTTTTTTCTCGTTCACCCCGCACCTGTTAATCAATATTCATGAGGAGGAAGGAAAACGATGAGTCAAATGATCTCGCGCAATATTCGAGCGAAAAAAGGTTTGCAGCTGGAATGCAAGGGATGGGAGCAAGAAGCAGTGCTTCGCATGCTGTATAATAATTTGGATCCGGAGGTGGCAGAGAAGCCGGAAGATCTCATTGTATACGGAGGAATTGGGAAAGCAGCGCGAAATTGGGAGGCGTTTGACGCGATTGTGAAAGCGTTAAGAGAGCTAGAAAAGGATGAAACGCTTTTAATTCAATCAGGAAAACCTGTTGGTGTTTTTAAAACTCATGAGCGTGCCCCGCGAGTCCTGCTGTCGAATTCCGTGCTTGTGCCAAAATGGGCGAATTGGGAACATTTTAATGAGTTAGATAAAAAAGGACTCATCATGTATGGACAAATGACCGCGGGAAGCTGGATTTACATCGGCACGCAAGGAATTTTACAAGGCACGTACGAAACATTTGCCGCAGTGGCGAAAAAGCATTTCGGCGGCACATTAAAAGGAACGTTGACGCTGACAGCCGGACTTGGCGGCATGGGCGGGGCTCAGCCTTTGGCTGTGACGATGAATGGCGGCATCGTGATTGCAGTGGAGGTGGATCCTCAACGCATTCAAAAACGATTGGATACTAAATATTGTGATCGGATGACGGCCTCGCTTGATGAGGCGCTGCTTTGGGCGTATGAAGCAAAGGAAAAAGGAGAACCACTTTCCATTGGATTAATCGGCAATGCGGCGGAAGTGCATCATGAGCTGTTAAAGCGTGGAGTGAAGGTGGATATTGTGACAGATCAAACTTCGGCACATGATCCGTTGAACGGCTATGTTCCGACTGGCCTGTCATTAGACGAAGCGCGCGAGTTGCGAAAAAATGATCCAGAAGAATATGTCCGCCGTTCGAAACAAAGCATGGCGAAACATGTTGAAGCGATGCTTGAGTTTCAAACACGCGGTGCCATTGTGTTTGATTATGGAAATAATATCCGCCAAGTGGCCAAAGACGAGGGAGTCGAAAAGGCTTTTGCGTTTCCGGGCTTTGTTCCAGCTTATATTCGCCCGCTGTTTTGCGAAGGAAAAGGCCCGTTCCGTTGGGCAGCGTTATCTGGTGATCCGGCCGATATTTATCGTACAGATGAACTCATTAAAGAGCTGTTTCCGGAAAATGAGTCGCTTATCCGCTGGATTGACATGGCGCAAAAGAGAGTGGCGTTTCAAGGGCTTCCAGCGCGCATTTGCTGGTTAGGATACGGAGAGCGTGTCAAGATGGGGCTTGCGATAAATGAGCTTGTGCGCAAAGGGGAGCTGAAAGCTCCGATTGTCATTGGTCGCGATCATTTAGACTGCGGATCTGTCGCCTCGCCAAACCGCGAAACGGAGGCGATGAAGGACGGAAGCGATGCCGTAGGCGATTGGGCAGTACTTAACGCTTTAATCAATACGGCTGCGGGAGGTTCATGGATTTCCTTCCACCATGGGGGTGGAGTGGGGATGGGATACTCTCTCCATGCCGGTATGGTAGTCGTCGCAGATGGCACTGATTTGGCTAAAGAACGTCTTGAACGGGTCTTGACGACTGATCCGGGGATGGGGATTATCCGCCATGCCGATGCTGGGTACGAACGAGCTATTGAAATGGCAAAGGAACAGCAGATTCGAATCCCAATGCTTAAGGAGGAAAATGAATGACAGCCAGACAACTATTGGATACTCTGATTACCAATATCGGACAGCTGTTAACAATGGAAGGGAAGGGGCCGGCAAAAGGGGAACAGATGAAAAAGCTCTCGGTTTTAAACCATGCAGCCGTGGGCGTTAAAGATGGAAAAATCGCCTTTGTCGGCAGTGCGAAACAGGCGGAACAGCTGCAAGCAGAGCGGGTCATAGATGCAGATGGAAGACTGGTGACTCCAGGGCTTGTAGATCCGCACACTCATTTAGTATTTGGCGGATCACGCGAACAGGAAATGACCCTAAAGCAGCAAGGTGTCCCTTATTTAGAAATTTTGAAAAGAGGAGGGGGAATTTTATCGACGGTAGCGGCGACAAGAAACGCAAGCGAAGAAGAGCTTGTTCAAAAAGCAAAGCTTCATCTTGACCGAATGCTTTCCTATGGTATGACTACAGTTGAAGCGAAAAGCGGGTACGGGCTGGATCGGCAGACAGAACTTAAGCAGCTTCGTGTTGTGAAGCGATTGAAGGAAGAGCATCCGATTGATTTGGTCTCTACCTTTCTTGGAGCTCATGCCATTCCTCCTGAATATCAGCACGACCCTGAACAATTTTTGGCGGAGATGCTTGAATTGCTCGATGTCGTGAAAGCGGAACAGCTTGCTGAGTTTGTCGATATTTTTTGTGAAACAGGTGTTTTTACGGTAGAGCAGTCCCGTGCCTTTTTGCAGGCTGCCCAGGCAAAAGGATTTGCTGTGAAAATTCACGCGGATGAAATTGATCCCCTTGGCGGCACGGAATTAGCAGTTGAATTGGGAGCCGCAAGCGGTGACCACTTAGTGGGAGCATCAGAAGCTGGAATTCGGAAATTGGCTCAGTCAAACACCATTGCTGTCCTCCTGCCAGGGACGTCCTTTTATTTAGGAAAGGAAGCTTATGCGAAAGCGCGGTCGATGATTGATGCAGGGGCGGCGGTCGCTCTTTCAACCGATTTTAATCCGGGAAGCTCGCCGACAGAAAATTTGCAGCTCATTATGTCGATTGCGGCATTGAAGCTGAAAATGACGCCGGAGGAAATTTGGCACGCAGTAACGGTAAACGCGGCTTATGCGATTCATCGCGGGGAAGAAGCAGGGAGGATTGCAATTGGAAGAAAAGCGGATCTGGTTATTTGGGATGCGTCAAATTACGCGTATGTGCCGTACCATTATGGAGTCAATCACGTTCATATGGTATTGAAAGCAGGAAGGGTAGTGGCAGAAAGAAGCAGGGGTGATGTGATAGCAACAACCTACGCCGATTGAGAACAAACGGATGAACTTCCTCCTACTTATATTCCGTTAAAAGGTGGCTAAACGATTATGTTTGAATTTTCTTAAATAAGTGAGGAAAAATCGAAACCAAAAACGACAAGCGTTCGTAAGTAAGCTTGTCGTTTTATTTTTTCTTTGTTTATGGAATGGGCATTGTTCTGGAGGAGAAATCGTGCCAACCTTCTCTTGAAAACAGCTGAATGGCTTCTGGGCTTGCCGGTGCTGATCGAGAGAAAATGAAAATATGAATGTGCGGTTTTCATCATATGACAGACACATTCAGAAAAAACAGTAAGCATGATAAACTTAGGAATAGAGAGAAGGAGGATATAGTACAGAAAGGTTGCCCAGATAGATGGTTTCGTATAAGATGAGAGGGAAGGTATATTAGTTTTTTTAAAGGAGAACTTTATATGGATGCCATATGGTCTTATGATGCGTGGATAGCACTAATCAAAATTATTGCTATTGATATTATTTTGTCTGGCGATAATGCGATTGTGATCGCAATGGCGACAAGGAAACTTCCGAAAGAGCAGCAAAATAAGGCAATTTTTTGGGGAACAGGCGGAGCGGTTATTTTGCGGATCTTGTTTGCCGCCATCATTGTCTTTTTGCTGAAAATCCCATTCGTACATTTAGCTGGCGGACTTTTATTGCTTTGGATTGCGTATAAAGTGTTGGTTGAGCATGAAGAGACAGCGAATATTCAATCATCTGATCGTCTTTTAAAAGCCATTTGGACGATTATCGTAGCAGATGCAGTAATGAGCTTAGATAATGTGGTCGCTGTGGCGGGGGCATCGGAAGGGCACGTTGGTATGATTGCATTTGGCGTAGCTATCAGCATTCCGATTATGATTTTTGGCTCGAAGGCGATCGTGGCCATTATGGAAAAACATGTGTGGATTACGTATATTGGGTCCGGCATTTTAGCTTGGACAGGAGGAAAAATGATGATGGAGGATGAGGGGTTTACAAGTTTCCTCCATTTGCCAAAAGGTCCGCTTTCTTATGCGATTGCTGCGGGTTTGACGATTTTTGTACTGGCCCTCGCTTATCTGACAAATAAAAAGGCGGAAGCGCAAAGAGAAAAAGGCAGAATGATATAAAAGGATTGTTAGCGTATCCGTCGGGGTCTCCTATCTCTCAACGGAGTATAAATCAAAGAGGTTCATTGGATTATAGATGAAAATGAATTTTTTCACATTTGGGGATTTATATGATGTTGTTTCTTAGCAATCGATTCATAGGCCTGAAAGCGGCGTTGCTTGTACCTTTGCTACATGAATAGATGATCGAAGGCTGTGGATTTGTTCTGATCTATTGTTAAATCTTCAGGCTGCAACATGATATCTTGCTTAAAAAAAAATGACCGAACAGCTTGCTTAACGGACGAAAGCTTAGTCTTTAGTGAAGCTGTTCGGTTCTTTAATTTTTGTTGGTTTGGCTCTGTACTAGAGTTCCATTCGAGCCTTAGCCGTCTGCTACGACCACATAAGCAGCTTTCACAGGGCCGTGGACCCCCACTACTAAGTTCATCTCAATGTCGGCTGAATTGCTTGGACCGGTAATGAAATTGATACATGATGCGACTTCTTTTCCCGCTTTGACTTGCTGATGGATATAAAAAGCGGCTTGCGTCATTCGGGGAACGATGGTGCTTTTCGGAATGATGCAAATATAGTTTTGCGGTAAGAAGCTGACAGTGCGTCCTTTTCCGCGATCACTGAATAAGACGACGGTCCCCGATTCTGCCAATGTGATATCGCTAAAAGTGATCCCGATATTCGCCTGCTCGGCCTCTGTGATATTGACCGCTCCAAGAGACGGATCCCATATATGAACGTGAATGCCGCTGTTTGGCCAATGATGGTACAAAAGATGGGATAATCCATATTCTGCAAAACGCGGATCATTCCATGTCACGACAGGACCGCCCCCATAATGGGATACGACTTTTTGCAAGGTAAGAGGAAGCTGTTCTTTGTTTGTCTCAAATACATCGGTATGGATGGATGCACACTGGGTCTTCAATACTTCTAGCAAATCGTCCTCACTATACCCTTGAAATACAGTCCATTGCGGCTGATGCCGCCACTGAGGAGCCTGCACGTTTGTCGCGTATGCTTTTCGTCCAAGCCGCTCGGCAACTTGATTTAAAAACGCCTCTCGGCGATGGATACGTCCTCTTTTCATGGCTGATCCCCTGCTTTCTTTCGATGATGAAACCAATCGCGAAACCTTTCTTTTTCAGGCGCTGGGAATTCGCGAATCGCTGTCCACGCTTTTAACGGTCCGGGCCCTTTTGAAATGCGTTCATTGGTTGTAAATGGATTCAAGACACTTGGTGCCATTTTCGAGCCCAGTTTGTAAAATGTCGTTGATGCTGCACCTAAGCCAAATGCTTTCATGGCTAATTTTTCTGAAATAGGGGCTCTTCCTTCTTGTTCCACGATGACTTGCCGATGCTTATGCAGCAGTTCGTGAAGCGGTATTTTGACAGGACATGCTTCCGTACAGGCTGCACATAATGTTGAAGCGTACGGCAGTTCTTTATAATCATCATAGCCTCCAAGCAGTGGGGAAAGGACGGCACCGATCGGCCCGGAATAAATGGATCCATATGAATGACCGCCAATATGACGGTACACCGGGCAAACATTGACACAGGCCGCGCAGCGAATGCATTGCAGCACGGGTTGAAATTCTGTCCCTAAAATATTGGATCGGCCATTATCGACAATGACAAGGTGAAATTCTTCGGGGCCGTCTACCTCTTCAAGATGGCGAGGGCCGGTTAGTACTGTAATATAGCTTGTTAATTTTTGCCCGACAGCGCTGCGTGTGAGTAAGCTTACAAGCACTTCCATTTCTGCGAAAGTCGGCACAATTCGTTCCATGCCCATAACGGTAATCTGCGTTTTAGGAAGGGCTGTTACTAAATCGGCATTTCCTTCATTTGTAACAAGCGTGATCGAACCGGACTCGGCAATGGCGAAATTGCAGCCGGTAATGCCGATATCGGCGCTTAAATACTCCCGGCGCAGTGTTTGGCGGGCATGAAGGGCCAGTTCTTCTGGCTTTTCGGTTTTGTCATAGGCCAGCTTCTGGCGAAAAACATCGCGAATTTGTTCTTTATTTTTATGCAAGGCGGGTGCGACAATGTGGGAAGGGGGATCATGGTCATCCATTTGCAAAATGTATTCTCCGAGATCCGTTTCAATGACTTCGCAGCCCGCTTTTTCCAGCACAGCATTCAGATGGATCTCTTCTGTAACCATCGATTTGGATTTGACAATTTTTTTGGCTTGCTTTTCCATGGCGACGTCAAGAATGTATTGTGAAGCTTCTTCGGCAGTTTGGGCGAAAAAAACGTGGCCTCCGCTCTTGGCAACGTTTTCACTTAATTGAAACAAGTAAAAATCAAGATTGGCTAGTGTATGTTGGCGAATTTCTTCCCCGAGCGCCCGCCATTCTTCCCAATTGCCGAGCTCCGCAGCGGCCTTTAGCCGTCTGGCATGCAATCGTTCTTGGGCTCCAGCGACAGCGCCGCGCATAAATGAATTATCAATTCCTGATTTTACGCGTGCATGAAATGGCTCTTCTCCGATTTTCATCGACATATTTTTTCTCTCCCTCATTCATGGCGATTAAGCACTTCTGCAATATGCATCACTTGGATTGGCTTCTGCGCTCGTTCGATGCGCCCCTTTATATTCATTAAACAGCCGCAGTCCGCAGCGATTAAATAATCCGCTTCTGTTTCTTCAATATGCTGGATTTTTTCATCCACCATTTGCTCAGAGATGTCCCCCATTTTGACGGAAAACGTACCGCCAAAGCCACAACAGGTATGGGCATTCGGAAGCGGAACCATTTCCAAGCCTTCCACATGTTTTAATAGCTTAAAAGGGGCTTCTTTCACACCAAGCAACCGCGTCATATGGCATGACGTATGATAGGTTGCTTTTCCTTGAAGCTTAGCCCCGACATTTTCTACTTTTAACACCTCCACAAGAAATTGAGTCAATTCGTATGTTTTGGCTGCGAGAGCTTTTGCCTTTGCTTCCCATTCCCTGTCTCCGCGGAAAATTTGCGGATATTCTTTAAACATGGTGGCACATGAGCCAGAGGGAGCAACAATATATTCTGCATGCTCGAATGTACGAATCATATGCTTCATCGCTTCTTTTGCTTCTTTGACGTATCCGCTATTGTAGGCGGGCTGTCCACAGCAGGTTTGGGCGTCCGGAAACTCGACTTCGCATCCTAATCGTTCCAGCAGCTCGACGGTTGATTTGCCGACATTGGTATGAAATAAATCTACTAAACAAGTAATAAACAGCGTGACTTTCATCGTGCGCTTCCCTCCTTGATATTAAATGGTGGAGTTTCTCGGTATGGCAGTGCATCTTGAATTGAAAGAAAACATAATCGTGGGCATGGGATCATCAATGCTTACGGGAAAATCAATGATTTCAACCGGCTAGCCGCCGAAAAAAGCTCCCTTTTGTTTTGCTGCACATATGGAAGCGAGATAAACAGGTCATCAGATGACTATATGAATAATTATATAACAATTTTGAAAAAAATAAAGCGCCATCTTTCTTTAGTTGGCGCTATGAGGAGAAATATATTTTTTTAGTACTTGCTCTACGTTTGATAGATGCTCTAGCATGCGAGCTTGTGCAGCATTGACATCCTGGCGCTGAATCGCTTCAAAAATATTCATATGCTCTTCAAGCAGCTGTTCGCTTGTTGCTTGTTTAGAAAAAAGCCAAATTCGTCTTGTTTCTCGCATGGTTTCTATCATCATTTCTGATATATTGTTCATCAGACTAACTAAAATGGGATTTTGTGATGCTGCTGCAATAGCAATATGGAAGAGGAAATCAGCTTTTTCCCCAATTTCTTCATTGCCGATTCCTTGCCGCATTTGTTCGAGTGCCTCCTCCATCGCTTTCAAGTCCCTTTCTGTTCGCTTCCGGGCAGCTACGCCGGCAGCCCCTACCTCTAATAGTTTGCGGACCTCCAATAAATAGGCGATATCTTCCTTTTTCATAAGAGCGGCAATGGAAATAGGAAAAGAAAGCATCGTCGGATCAAATTCACGGATGTAGGTTCCTTCTCCTTGCTTTAGTTCAATTAAGCCCATGGCTTTTAAAGCGGTCAGTGCTTCGCGAATCGCTGCACGCCCCACTTGAAAATTCTCTGCTAGCTGCTGAACAGAATCGAGCTTGTCTCCGGGCTTCAACACCCCATTTTTAATCATATCAAAAATGGTTTCCGCTACTTCTTCGTAAATTTTTTTCGGTTTAATTTGTTTATATTCCAAAAATAGTCACCTCATACTGAGAAGTGTAACAGCTTGTCACATAATTTATATTATACAAAAATTTTCGCGAAGAATCAGTGAAAGAAATTTCGCAAAATTTCATAATTTCATATTGAGTTTTTTCTAAAGAGAGCATATAATTTTTGTCAGTATAAACACATGGTCATCAGATGACCTAATTATCATCTTTTTCAGGGGAGATATTAAATTGGGAGGGAATTTGCTATGCAGTGGAAGCAAGATTTTACACCGATTGCTGATAATTTAGCCTTATCGGCCGTTGTGGCTCTTGTGCCGATTCTTTATTTTTTTTGGGCGCTGGCGATTAAAAGAATGAAAGGATATGTAGCAGGCGTTACGACTTTGATCGTTTCATTGGTTATAGCTGTAATCGCTTACAGGGTACCTGTGTCAATTGCTGCCATGTCCGCCACACAGGGGGCTGTTTACGGTCTTTTGCCCATCGGATGGATTATTATCACCTCAGTATTTTTGTATAAATTAACAGTAAAAACAGGAAAGTTCGATATTATTCGCAATTCGGTATTGTCTATTACAGAGGATAGACGGTTACAAGCGCTGCTTATCGCATTTTCATTTGGAGCCTTTTTAGAAGGGGCGGCGGGATTTGGAGCGCCGGTGGCGATTTCTGCTGCTTTGCTTGTAGGACTTGGATTTCATCCATTATATGCGGCCGGCATTTGTTTAATTGCTAATACAGCCCCTGTCGCTTTTGGGGCCATTGGTATTCCTATTACTGCGTTAGAAGGGCCGACAGGTATTCCAGCAATGGAAATTTCAAAAATGGTAGGCCGGCAACTTCCGTTTTTATCCTTCTTTATTCCGTTTTATCTCGTACTCATTATGGCTGGATGGAGAAAAACGATCGAAGTGCTGCCTCCGATTTTGATATCAGGAATTTCGTTTGCCGTTACTCAATATGTTAGCTCAAACTTCTTGGGGCCGGAATTGCCAGATATTTTATCAGCGTTAGTGTCGCTCGTTGCTTTGACAGTTTTTTTGAGATTTTGGAAACCGAAAACCATTTATCGTTTTGATTCGGAGTTGGAAGCGGCAGCGACCATTCAAGCACAAAAGCGCTATACAAGCGGTGAAGTATTCAAAGCATGGTCCCCGTTTTTAGTATTAACCTTGTTTATTTCGATCTGGGGAATTCCGCAGATGAAGGCAGCGCTCACGGGGCATTATGAAGGAACAAATGTGATATTGAAAGCGCTTAATACCATAGGGCATTATTTGACATGGATGCCGGAGGTTCCCGGATTAAGCAATAAAATTATTGATGCCAATGGTCAGCCGATTGCAGCTGTCTATAAACTAGAATTGCTAGGAGCAGCGGGAACAGCCATCTTCTTAGCGGCTATTGTGACCAAATTTATTGTCCGCATTTCTTGGAAGCAATGGGCCGAGACTTTTGCCGAGACATTGCAAGAATTAAAGTTTCCGATTATTACGATCACAGCCGTAGTTGGTTTCGCCTATGTGACCAATGCGTCTGGAATGAGTACGACATTGGGAATGGCGATGGCTAAAACAGGTTCACTGTTCTCCTTCTTTTCTCCGTTTCTCGGATGGTTAGGGGTGTTTATCACAGGCTCAGATACATCATCTAATTTACTTTTTGGGAATTTACAGAAGATTACCGCTGCTTCGATCGGAATGGATCCTGTGCTTGCACTGGCAGCTAACTCATCAGGAGGTGTGACAGGGAAAATGATTTCACCGCAGTCGATTGCGGTTGCCTGTGCTGCGGTAGGTTTAGCCGGCAAAGAATCCGATTTATTCCGCTTTACAGTCAAGCATAGCATCTTTTTCATTATTTTAATTGGGATTATGACATTTTTACAGTCCACTATTTTGTCATGGATGATTCCATAGTGCTTGCTGAAAAAAGGAAGCCAGCACAGGGGGAGACCACCTTCTCTGTGAAAAGGCTCCTTTTTTCTTAAGTTATATAGAACGGGGCTTCCCTTTCATTTTTCTATATTTAGCGGTGCGAATTCTATCAATTCCATTGACTTGCCTTCGATTGTCTAAAGGCTCGTTGCCTTAGTTTATCTATAAGTCATAAACAAGCATTGAAGTCGACTAAAAAATGATGAAAGCCATGGCTTCTTCTAGAAAAGCCTCTTGTATTATAGATAAGAAGGCGATGCCAAAATCGGCATCATGCGCTCTATCTTCAAGCTGCCTGTATATCACGTTTTTAGAAAGGGTGAGAATCATTGATTTCTGAAGCAGCTAAACAATTATTAATTCAAATCGTTGGCCGGGAAAACTATGACGATTCAAAAGCGGGGAGACTTGTTTATTCCTATGATGCCACTCCGCAATTTCAAGCGATTCCTGAGGCGGTGATGGCGCCACGAAATACGAAGGAAGTTTCCGAGATTGTGAAAGTTTGCGCCGAGTACCGCATTCCGATTGTTCCACGCGGTTCCGGTACGAATCTGTGTGCCGGAACATGTCCGATAGAAGGTGGAATTGTCCTGCTTTTTAAGCATATGAATCGCATTCTTGAAATTGATGAAGACAACTTAACAGCAACGGTTCAACCGGGGGTGATTACGCTCGATTTGATTAAATCAGTAGAAGAAAAAGGGTTGTTTTATCCACCTGATCCAAGCTCGATGAAAATTTCAACGATTGGAGGAAATATTAATGAAAATTCCGGTGGTCTGCGCGGGCTGAAATATGGAGTCACTCGTGATTATGTCCTTGGGCTTGAGGCGGTGTTGGCCAATGGAGACGTTATTCGCACAGGAGGAAAATTGGCCAAAGATGTGGCTGGTTATGATTTAACAAGATTATTGGTTGGATCGGAAGGAACGCTTGGAATTATCACAGAGGCTACGCTAAAGCTTGTGCCGATGCCGGAGGCAAAGAAAACGATGCTAGCTCTTTATCAAGATTTAGAGGCGGCTGCCCGATCTGTGTCCAAAATTATTGCAAGCAAAATCATCCCTGCGACATTGGAATTTTTAGATCAGCCAACGCTTAGAGTTGTAGAAGATTATGCACAAATTGGCTTGCCGACAGATGTAAAGGCCGTTCTTCTTATTGAGCAAGACGGTGCACGTGAAGTGGTGGAAAGAGAGATGCGGCAAATAGAAAGAATTTGTAAAGAGGAACAGGCGGTGTCTGTACAATTGGCCCGTTCTGAACAAGAAGCCGATGCTTTGCGCACAGCGCGGCGTTCGGCATTATCCGCCCTTGCTCGCCTACGGCCGACAACGATTTTGGAGGATGCCACTGTACCGCGTTCAGAGATAGCAAAAATGGTAACAGCCATCAATGAAATTGCCGAGAAATACCGCGTCATGATTTGTACATTTGGGCATGCCGGCGATGGCAATTTGCATCCAACATGTCCGACGGATGCACGTGATGATGAAGAGATGGAGCGAGTGGAAGCAGCGTTTGCCGAAATTTTTGCCAAGGCGATTGAGCTTGGGGGTACGATTACCGGGGAACATGGAGTGGGAGCCATGAAGGCGCCATATTTAGAATGGAAGCTTGGCAAGGAAGGGGTAGAGGTGATGCAAGCGATCAAGCGTGCGCTTGATCCCTACAATATTATGAATCCAGGAAAAGTGTTTGCGAAAAGTACGAGGAAACGTGTGGTGGTAACAAAATGACTTCGTCAAAGGAGCAAAAAGCGATCCAAGATCAGTTTCGTGAACGGATGAACGAAGATGAGCTTATGAACTGTATGCGTTGCGGTTTTTGCTTGCCGTCATGTCCCACGTATATAGAATCGGGATCACAGGAGCTGCATTCGCCAAGAGGACGCATTGCCATCATGAAGGCGGTAGTCGATGGTTTGATTGAACCGGATGAGGACGTTGAACGTACACTGAATATGTGTTTGGGATGCCGAGCTTGTGAGCCGGTTTGTCCTTCAGGCGTCCGTTATGGACATTTATTGGAAGAAGCGCGCGATATTATTCAGCAAAATAAAAAACATTCATGGCTTGTTCGCGTGCTGCGTAAGCTGGTGTTTAAAGAATTGTTTCCTTATCCTAATCGTGTGCGCGTAGCAACAGCCTCCCTTGGATTTTATCAGCGCTCAGGACTGCAAACGTTTTTACAGAGAACGAGATTGTCTCATGTTTTGCCTGCCCATTTAAGGGAAATGGAAAAGGTTTTGCCAAGTGCTCCAACGCTAAAAAAAATGAAAAAGCGGCCAAAGCATTTGCCGGCACAAGGAGAGGCGAAACGAAGAGTCGCTTTTTTCTCCGGTTGCTTAATGGATACGCTGTTTATCGAAACGAATGATGCAACGATGAAGCTATTGCAGCTAGCTGGATGTGAAATTGTCATTCCATCTTTGCAAACATGCTGCGGCGCTTTGCATGGACACAGCGGAGAAAAAGAGCAGGCTAAATGGTTAGCCAAGCGAAACATTGAGGCGTTTGAGCAATGTCAGGCAGATGCCGTTATTACAAATGCAGGCGGTTGTGGAGCGTTTTTAATGGAGTATGATCATTTGTTGAAAGATGATCCTGATTGGGTTGACCGCGCTAAAGCTTTTGTGGAGAAAGTTCGTGACATTTCGGCTATTTTAATAGAATTAGGGTTTCAGCATAAAGGACTGAAGCTGCCGCCGCAAATTGTTACTTATCAGGATTCGTGCCATTTGCGAAATGTCATGAGAACATCATCTGCGCCGCGGCAACTGCTTCAATCGATTGCTGGTGTAGAATTTCGCGAAATGAGAGAGTCTGATCGCTGCTGCGGTTCTGCAGGGATCTACAATATTGTTGAACCGGAAATGGCCATGCAAATTTTAGATCATAAAATGGTGTATGCAAAACAAACGGGAGCGACTACCATTGTGACGGCTAATCCTGGCTGTTTGCTGCAAATGAAACTAGGAATTGAGAGGAAAGGGCTGGGAGAAAAAGTTCGTGCTGTGCATATTGTGGAAGTATTATTTGAAGCGGTTAAGGAAAGCGGCTTGTTTGAAGAAAGTAAAGACGGGTAAGCAGGATAAAAATTTTAGGGGATCTACGTATAAGTGACTTGCTAGCTGGACATAATAGGGGTGTAGAGTTTTCCAAGTATTCCCCCGATCCCCTGTGAATATATAAAAGTCCCTTCATTTTTATGGAGGGACCTTTTTTTGAGTTATGCTACTCTTTTAGCGCCGATAAATTTTGGTTTCCAGTAAGAGTTATTTAAACGATCGATTTTTACACCGCTTGATGTAGCATGAATGATGGAGTTGTTGCCAATGTAAATCGCAACGTGGGAAGCACCTTTTTTATATGTACTGAAAAATACGAGATCACCAGGCTTTAATTTTGATGTATGTACGCTTGTTCCTTTTTGGTACATAGATGCTGCGGATCGCGGTAATGTTTTACCGACCTTTTTATATGTATAGTAGACAAAGCCGGAACAATCAAAGCCTTTTGGAGTTGTACCGCCGAATTTGTAAGGAGTGCCGATCATTTTTTTTGCTTCTGTGACGACTTTTTGTGTATTTACAGCCGCTTCCGCTTTGAAAGCGTTACCAAAAAGAGAACTAAATACAATCATGAATGATAGTAGAGTGACTGTAAACGTTCTATTCATTTTCCTTAAACCTCCGACAACGAGTTTCCGTTTCTTTCTCACAGGTTTCAGTATAGCAAAAATATTGTCGAAATGTTGTTACATTTAAATTAAATAATATTACAGACAAATTACAAAATTTGATGACGAAGATTTAAGACCTGGTACTATATATAAAGCTTTATGTGACTACACTTTCAGCGTTTGCGCTTTGTTTATGCGAGGAACAGAAAGCGTTCGGCTTCATGTCTTCACATTCGCCGATCAATCGGCTGCTTTTGTTTACCGATAGAGCGTATTTAAAGGATATACATATATAACTAGAGAATGTCAGAAAATGTCGAAAAAATAGGAAGGATGAAGGGAGAAACCTCTATATTTTCCATTTATAATAATAAATAAAAGTGCATGGTGAGCGTTTATGCTATCGAAAATGAGTGAATATATGTTATTTACTGTTGGCATTTTAATCGTGATTTTATTCGGACAGCAACAAATGAATCGATTGATTCATAGAAAGCTCAAGGTGTCTATTTTTTATATAGCGCAACGATCGACAATGCTTTTTTATGTTTTTGTTTTTTTACTGCTAGCCACTGGCATTTGGTATGTGAACGGGCTTGAACATCAGGAACGCCAAAAATATGAACGAAATTTGTCACGTTTGGCGGCAAGTTTCGCCGCTGAACTCTCGCAAATGAATCACCAGCAGGTAACAGACACAACCAATGCAAATGATAAAACCTACCTCGGTCTTTTGCGTACGTTGAATCGCTGGCAGCATGATCATCCCAATATACGCCAAATTTATACATTAAAACAACGAGCAGATGGTCAGAATTATGTCATGCTTTCCGTCAAAGCAGATGATGGAAAGCATGATGGACAACAGGTTCAGGATTTGCCGAGCGGGGCGGCCTATCAGGCGCATATGTCAGAGCTGGCGCAAGCATTTCAAGGAAAGATCAGCATTAAAAATGAGGGGGATTTGCCAAAAAACTTTGTTATATTTTGTCCAATCCTGACCCAGCAAGGCAAGGTGGATGCCGTTTTAATCATTCGCTATGATGGAGCACACTATATGAAGAAAATGCACCATCAACTACACAAAGGAATGGGAAGGATCTTTTTACTATTTTTTATTTCTTATATTTTTTATTTATTGCTGCTCTATGTCCGCTTAGACAAACTATCTTTTAAAAAATATAGCGAAGAAGTGCAAAGGATTCAGCATCGTCTTAAACGTCTTTCTGAAATATCTATGGAAGGAATTATTATTTATTCGGGGCAAACGATTTTGGAAGTGAATCATGCTGCATGCCGGTTATTCGGTTATACAGAGAACGAGCTGATGCGGACACCGATGGAAGCGCTTGTCGCTTCCCCTCCATTGCCAGATTGGACGCAATCTTTGGTTGAAGATACGACATATGAAGTGCATTTGCGTAAAAAAGACGGCACGACTTTCCCTGCAGAGGTTTTGAAGCGCAAATATGATGATTATTCCCGATCCCGAATGGTCGATGTAGTAGCCGTCCGAGATATTACAGAACGAAAAAAACATGAAGATCGAATGAACTATATTGCGTTTTATGACGATTTAACAGGTTTGCCTAATAAAGAAATGCTATATCAGATGTTAAGCGAAAAGCTAACGGATGCACAAAATCTCAAAAGAAAAACAGCAGTTATGTTTATGGAAGTGAAGGGAATAAAAGCGGTAAATGATTTGTATGGCTATACGGTTGGGGATCAAGTGCTTCTAGCATCCGTGGCGAAGATAAAAAATCTAGTCGGCGAAACCGATATTTTTGGCAGATGGGGCGGGAACGAATTCATCGTCATTTTGCCGCAAGTGGACAGAGACGAACAAGTAAGCGAATTATGCCAGCGTTTAATCGAAGCAATGGAAGAGCCGTTGATCGTGAACAAACAGGAATTTCGCTTGACGCTAAAAATCGGCATTAGTTGTTATCCGAAAGATGGAGATAATGGTCACACATTAATTCGCAGAGCTGATATAGCTAGACATGAATTGTCAAAACAGGCCATTGGCCAATTTCGCTTTTTTGAGAAACAAATGAATCGAACCATTTATGAAAAAATTCATATGGAAAGAGAATTGCGCAAGGCGCTGGAAGCGGAGGAATTTGAGCTTCACTATCAGCCGCAAATTCAACTGCAAACAGGAAAAGTGATCGGAATCGAAGCACTTATCAGATGGAAGCATAGGGAAAAAGGAATGATCTCGCCAAACGCATTTATTCCGATTGCCGAAGAGACGGGTTTCATCATTTCGATTAACGAATGGGTTATGGAAACAGCATGCCGGCAAACAAAGCTGTTGCTTCATCAATATCCTTCCTTATCCGTTTCTATTAATTTGTCGCCTTGTGAGTTTGAAAGCAGAAAGCTTATTTATAAGCTTGCGAAAATCCTTGAAAAAACCGATTTTCCGCCCCATTGCCTAGATATCGAAATTACTGAACGCATGACGATGGATACGGAAAAAGCCATTCCGATTTTAAAAGAGCTGAAAAATGTAGGTGTCAATGTCAGTATTGATGACTTTGGGACAGGGTACAGCTCGTTAAGCTATTTGAAAAAACTGCCGATTGATCGCTTGAAAATTGACCGTTCATTTGTGCAAAATGTCCAAAAAGAAGAAGAAGCTATTTTGCCAGCGATTATCACTTTAGGGCATAATATAGGTGTAAAGGTGCTTGCGGAAGGGGTAGAGACAGAGCTGGAGGCTGCCTATTTAAAAGAAAAACAATGCGACGAAGTGCAAGGCTATTATTATACAAGGCCGCTTCCGTACGGCGAATTGGTACAATTTCTTGATCAGCATAAACAGCAAGCAAGTGCCATCATAAGCTAAAGATGGATGTGAGATCAAATGGATATTATTTCAAAAATTGCGGAGGAAAGAATTCGGGAAGCCTTGAAAAATGGGGAATTTGATCATCTTCCTGGATTGGGCAAACCGCTGGAGTTGGAAGATTTGTCGCATATTCCTGAAGACTTGCGAATCGGCTATCTGCTGTTGAAAAATGCCGGATATGTCTCTGAGGAAGTCGAATTAAAAAAGGATGTAATGACCATCGAAGACCTATTGCGTTGTTGTGATGATGAAACAGAAAAAGAGAAACTCAGGAAAAAACTGAATGAAAAACTCCTCCGTTGGAATTCGCTGATGAAAAAGCGCAATAAAACGAACTCTCAAGCCTTGCGCGACTATCAGCAACGGATTGATGAAAAGTTTCGATAATCAATAGAAAAGCTTGCTGCGGTTTATCGGCAAGCTTTTTTATTTTGCATGCAAAGTTTCTTGCAAAGTGGGGAAGATATCATTAGGTTTGCTATTTTGTTTGACTCCATTATTTTGAATTTCAAAGGAGAGTGAAACATGATGAAAATGAGATGGATTTTTTGGGTGTTAGCGCTCATGCTTGTGATTCCCACAGGAGCGCTGGCGGAACAAAGAGAGCCTAGCATGGAGGCAGGAGCTCAAGCATTTGCAGGGCATATGTTCAAACATGGAGAACTGGATGAACAAAAATGGCTGGAAATTGTAAAAAAATATACACCGAATCAAGCTGCAGAATGGCAAAAGATTCTTAATGAACGAAAAGAACTAAGAAAGCAACTGCAAAGCGAAGAAGTGCAAAAGGCCCTGCAAGCAAAACATGCAGAGATGAAAAAGAAAAGAGAAGCGGATTTTGACCAATTAATTGACCGTCTTGCCAATAAAGAAATAACCAAACAGCAGTTCAAAAAAGAATGGAAGAAGTTACATAAACATAAGAGATGGATGACAAAAGCAGAAAGACAAAAATTGTATAAGCTTCATCATCAAACGCATGAGGCAATGAAGAAAAATGATCAACAGGCCCTTTCTTCCTTGCTTCCACAATGGTTGGAGCATATGAAGAAAGAAAATGAGCGTTTGGCCAAATGGATTCAAGAAGCGACACAAAAATAATATAGGCCATTTGTAGTGACATCTAAGCTAGCTCTTGCAAGGAAAATCTTCCTCAATAAAAGCGCGCCTGCGCCTTTCATAAGGAGGATTCCTGCGCAAGAGCATTTTTATTTGGCAAGGAGACAAGCAAAACAGCGGTTGTAAATATCAAAAATACGGAAAAAATAACTAGGATTCAAATGAAGAAATAATTGAAACGGTCTTTTCGCTTCTTAATAAAAAAGAAATTCGTGTTTACTCGATTTGTTTGGTATTGTTGGGCTGGTCTCGACACCGATATAGATACTATAATGGAGAAAAAAGGCCAAGAGTTTCTATACGGCCGTTTTTGGCAAAGGAGAAATTCGTATGGGATATCCGGTGATGCTGCATATCGCCAATCAACACGTTGTTGTCATTGGTGGGGGGAGGGTGGCCGAACGGAAAATAAAAGGTTTGCTGGAGGCGGAAGCAAAAATTACGGTCGTCGCTCCTTCTGCTACAGGGGGGATTCAACAGTTAGCGGCAGCCGGAGCACTCGTTTGGCGCCGAAAAACATTTTCTCCTGACGATATTAAAGAAGCGTGGATGGTGATTGCGGCCACGAATAATCGAGAAGTAAATGAAGCGGTGGCCGCCGCAGCGGAGCCTTATCAACTGATTAACATTGCCGATGATCCAGAGCGGTCTAATTTTCATGTTCCGGCGGTGGTAAGGCGTGACCGATTGACGATCGCTGTTTCAACAGGAGGAGCGAGCCCGACTGTCGCCCAGCAAATCCGCCGTCAGCTTGCGGAACAATATGATGAAGATTGTGGACGGTATATCGAGTTTCTTTACGAGTGCCGCCAATTTATTTTGCGGAATGTAAGCGATGAGCGAATACGAAAAAAATTGTTTAAGGCGATTGCCCAGGAATCGTTCCGCAAGAAGGGAAATTGGGAAGAAGAGTTCCACCGACTTTTAGAAATGACCTTATAAATGAGAAGAAAACCTGTTTGAATGAATAAATCTTCGAAAAAAGTGAAAGAGGGATAAGTTTTTTAACATTCTTCAGTCGAGAAGTCTCCCACTTCTAAATCTTGCGAAGCTTGATGAAAGTGGGAGATGAATCGACTTCGGACAAGGACAGGCTTTTGCCTGTTCAATTGTCTGACCCTGTGGTAAAATAAACCTATGTCGTTCTTTCATAACTGGATATAGGAGGTTGCATGGAGAAAATAAAATGCGAAAACCAAGCTGATCCTTCCATGCGTAAAATATCCAAGGTACAAAAGAACTCCGAATTGTCGGACATCTAGGGTTGGAACGACCCGAAGTCACGCTCAGGGAGACGAAAGGCGGCTTTCGTCGTGGAACTGAGAAGCTCCCACTTCAAGCTTTAGCTAAGTGGTGAGTAGTTCACCAGCTTTCCCAAGTCTCCTATCTTCAAGGAGCGGGAAGGGCGACAGCCCAGTGAGCAGGGGAGATGAATGTCGGTGATCGCCAATCGATAGGATCCTCTATCGTTCAAACGGACCCCTTCGGAACGAAGGAAAGCGTAGGGGGGGGATTGTGTGTGGCTTACCGTTCAGCGGACACGCGCAAGTCGCTTGAAACTCCCTCTTCTAAGCGAAGCGTAGGTGGTGGGTAAGTTCACGCAGGCCGTCTTTCAGAAAGGCGGACCTGCTTTTCTTTTCTAATTTTCCCATTTGTACGTCCAAAACCGCTCCGTTTTCAGCCATTCTAACGCGTCACCGCCGCGTTTAGAAGCAGCGCTCATCAATCCTTCTGTTTGGGAACGGTGTGCTTGAATGGCGGCGATTTTTTTATCAATGACTGCGCTGACATCACGGACGATATCAGGTTTTCCCAAGTCTTGTTCGCAATTTTTAGCAAATGCGACACAATGGACAATTGGCCGCTCTTCTTTTGGAATTCGCTGGACGGCGTGAATGACAGCTGCCCCGCATGCGTCATGGTCAGGATGAACGCTATAGCCAGGGTAAAACGTGATGATTAAAGATGGATTCGTTTCTGCTATAATAGCGCTAATGCGATCAGCGATCAGTTCTTCATCTTCAAATTCAATCGTTTTGTCACGGAAGCCGAGCAAGCGCAAATCGTCAATGCCAATCGCTTCGCATGCCGCTTTTAACTCTTGTTTGCGAATGAGCGGCAACGTCTCACGGTTAGCAAAGGGAGGAGTTCCCATGTTGCGTCCCATTTCTCCAAGAGTAAGGCAAGCATATGTGATCGGAGTGCCTTTTTCTGCATGCATGGCCAGTGTGCCGGAAACACCAAATGCTTCATCATCTGGATGGGGAAATACAACAAGTACATGTCTTTCCATTTTCATCCCTCCCTAAAAAGGTTCATGGCTCAATTGTAGAGCAACTGCGAGCTTCCCTTCATAATCATGGCCGGCAAGCAAAAGCTGCCCTTTGTCAGTCATCTCCCAATCTGTTAACCCTTCTGCATATATCCAGCCCAACTCCAGCTTTAATCCGATACGGTAAGGTCCTTTGCCAACGATTTTTCCATGGCTGAAACGGATTCGTCCGTTGCGGATGTATGCACCTGCTGAGAAAAATCCTTCGTTATGATGGGCAGCGTATGCCCCGTTTGTTGTTTCTAAATGCAAGTACACGTCTTGACCTTTGAACTGATTCAAGACGGTTTGTACCTCTTCAATACGAATCGGCTGCAAAAAAACCCCTCCTCGAACATCGTTTTTATTATTGTACATGAAAGCTAGACATAAAAGAAAATATTTCGTCCGCAAGACGTTTGCAAGGAAGCGGTGAAAAAATAGACCATATCGATAAAGATCGTGCCCATTTCATATCATCCCCCGAGAAGTCTTCCATTTCTAAACGAAGGGTAGGTGAGAGAGGTTCATAGATGATGATTGATGGATGCTTTGATTCCAGCAAACCTATGAGGAAAGACTAGGGATCAATTTGTAATTTTGAGGCTGCAGCGAGAGAAGGTGTCGTTCCATTTACGTGCTTGTTTGGGTTTTTTGTTGTATAATATCTAAAAATAGAGAAAATGCGAAAAATATGGCTTCATAGGTTTAGAAACTTGCACCAATTGAGTGATAGGAGAGGTGATTTGGATGAGTTTTCAAGGAAATGGTGTAACGTTTTTAAACATTGATGGTGCATATGTTTCGCAGCCAGGCCTTCGTCGGCTGCCGCACGAATGGATTGATTTAATGGATGTAGCGCATACCAACCTATATTGTGAGCAAGCCTCTTTATGCGAGTTGGAAAGGCGCATCCAAACATGCAGAAACCTTGTGTTTATTGGCAGCGGTAATTACCACTATATCTCATATTTGTTGATGAAAAGAATCCAAGAACCGTTTACGCTCATTTTGTTTGACAATCATACCGATATAGGGAATGGGACGGATCATGAACAAATCATCTCCTGCGGTTCGTGGGTTTCTTATGCTCTGGAGCTTCCTTTACTGCAAAGAGCCGTGATTGTCGGACCTACACGGTGGCAGTCTTCTCTTTTTTCTTCTGAGACCATTGTCTTGTCAAACAATATCGTTTCTCCGAATCTTCTTTTATCCCATATTCAAACAGAGAATGTATACATTAGCATTGATAAAGATGTTCTTCGCGAGGAGGATGCCATGACCAATTGGGATCACGGAACGATGCCGCTTTCCGCTTTGATTGGCTGTCTGCAAGAGTTGTTTGTTCATAAAAATGTAGTAGGGATCGATATATGCGGCGAGTATCCGCAAGCTTCCATTTATCCATTCGATCCAGTGAGTCGGGAGGCGGTTCGCAAAAATGAGCATGCGAACATGTGCATTGCTCATAACTGTTTGTACGATCCGCAGCCTACAACTTTTATTATCCAATAAATGGTGATACAATAGCGCCCGGTGCTGGGAAACAACCGGGCTGTTTTTAATAAATAATGCGAAATGTTTTTTCGTTTGGAATAGGATCGATGGATTGAATATCTAAATGGGTCACTTTCGAAAACGGAGAGCCCTGGCGAATTTTATCAATAAATAGATGAATTCGCTCTTCATGTCCTTGCGCTTCCAGTTCTACCGTTCCATCCTCATTATTTTTTACCCATCCGGTTAAATCCCATTTTAATGCTTCATGTTGTGCATAATAGCGAAAGCCGACGCCTTGGACGCGGCCATGAACGATCACATGCAATCGCTTCATTCCTATTGCTCCCCCTCCTTGTATGTCCCCTATCTATCATCATACACGAGAAGAGGGATTTTCCATACTCATATAAATGTCCAGACCAAAAAATTTTTCTTTAATTGAAAGAAGAAAAATACGCCTTTATTGATATGGAGGAATGAAGCATTTTCCACATCGATGAAACTTGCTGCTGTTCGACTTGTTTACGACCGTCCTTTTTTGATAGGACCTTCGTTTATATATCAATCGGATTGGAAAGGAACTTTTCAAACTCCGATCGTTAACTGAGAATATTTTTGTAGCTTTTCTTTAATAAGCTCCTTAAGAAAAGGATGATACCCTAAATAGCCGCATAAGACCCATTGCTGGTCGGAAGAAGTAAGAGAGCGCAGCCGCTGTTCGATTTTTTTCATTAACACTCCGGTAAACAGTAAATAAGGGACGACGAAAATCGTTTGATAAGAGGATTGCTTAGCTGCTTGTAAAGCATCCTCCAGCGATGGTGCGGCTGCAGCAAGAAAGCATACGTCAACACGGGAGACGTTTGTTTTTTGCTGCAACATGCCGGCGATTGTTTTCATCGCACTTTTTGTGTCGGGATCGCTGCTTCCACGGGCAACAAGAAGAATCATGGCACGCTCATGAAGCGAAACAGCGCTCTCCATCATTCGTTCGATGATGATGGAAACCATTTTTTCATGGATGCCGAACGGTTCATCTAATAAAATTTGCAAAAAAGGGTAGCGCTGTCTTGCTTTTTGGATGGCCTCTGGAATATCTTGCTTCACATGTCCAGCGGCAAGTAGCAAAATAGGAATGACAATGATGCTTGTTGCCCCTTTTTTTACGCAAATTTCGATTCCTGTTGCGATATCAGGGTCTGCCAATTCAATAAAACAAATTTCTTGAATCGGGAAATCGGTCGACATTTTGCACTGTTCAACAAAAGCGATCGCTTCTTCGCAAGCTTTCGCTAGACGGCTTCCATGACAAACATATAAAACAGCCTGCATAAGCGCCTCCTTAAAATGCTTCGTTAGCAAACGATGATGCTTGGAATCTTAATTGCTCGAACCATTGAATTTTTTCTCGCAGGGCGACAACCTCGCCTATGATAATCATGCTTGGATTTTCGATTTGTTTTTGTTGAACAGCTTCGACAATTGTTTCAAGAGTGGCTGTCACGGTTTTTTGTTCGTACAGCGTGCCCCATTGGATCACGGCTGCAGGAGTGGATGGCGCTTTTCCGTATTTGATTAACCGATCGCGAATATATGGAAGATTGCTGATGCCCATATAAATAGCGATCGTGTCAATTCCTTTGGCAAGACTTTCCCATTTGATTTCTTCTTGGCTATCGGCACGCTGATGGCCTGTAATAAAGGCGACGCTTGAGCTGAAGTCGCGATGGGTCACAGGAATGCCGGCATAAGCGGCTGCAGCGATACCGGACGTAATACCAGGAACGATTTCAAAGTCAATGCCATGCTTGGCCAGCATCTCGGCTTCTTCGCCGCCGCGGCCGAATACGAATGGATCTCCACCTTTTAATCGTACAACGATTTTTCCTTTCTTCGCATGGCGCACAAGGAAATGATTGATGGTTTCCTGCTGCATAGTATGATAGCCGGGGAGTTTTCCACAAAAAATCAATTCTGCTTCTTTTTTGGCATATGTCAGCAGTTCTTCATTAATAAGGCGATCATATAAAATCACATCTGCTTTTTGGATGCACATTAATCCTTTGATGGTAATTAGTTCTGGATCGCCGGGACCTGCTCCGACCAAATACACTTTTCCCATCCTTCCGTTCAGCCCTTTCTGTTTAAGCATTCTTCTATTGCTGCACATGAATTTCGTCTTTGTCAATTGGCCAAAACGCCTGCAAACATATTGGCTGCTTCATTTGTCTATTATTGAATGAATGGACAAGTTAGCGCCAAGTTTTAAAGTATTGGCATGATAAAGATGAGCGTTAAACTTGCTTCATCTGATCTTTCTAACACAGGTGCGTTAGTGAGTGATTTTGTATCACTCGTCGTACGGCTAGCTTGGGTGGCGAGGTTCATTGTAAACAACGAACCCCCCGCCTCGGCGAATGAGTTTTTTCTCATGCAGCGAAATATCGATAAAATCAGGAACCTTCAGAAAATGTTTTTCAAGCTCTACTTCGACAAGACGAAACGCTTGCTCGTCACTGCTGGCAGCAATGACGAGATAGATGGTGTTTGTTTGCGTTGTTACTTCAAAGCGATATAAATACATCGGCGCCACCTTCATGCAACTGTGCTGAAATTCGTTAAAATGCGATCCAATTCTGCCTGCAACGCTTCAATGCCGACGCGATTAAAGTAATCAAGAAATGTCTCGCCAGGCAGCTTTGTTTCTTGAAAATAGGAGAACAGCAATACAAGCACTTCTTCGATTTGTTCTGCCGGGATCTTGCCTTTTAATTTTTCGTTAAATTTTCCGTCGTTTTGCAGCGTACCGCCTACATAAATTTCAAACGCCTCAACCATGCCTTTGTCTTTTGTTTTCATTTTGATCCCTTGAAGCCCGATATCGCCAATTTGTCTTTGACCGCAAGAGTTTGGACAGCCGACCATATGGATGCGTACGGGAACATCAAGCTGTAAACGGCTATCTAAGTATTCTGCGACATGACGCATCCGCTCTTTTGTTTCAACCAATGCGAGATTGCAAAACTCGATGCCTGTGCAGGAAACGGAGTATCCAATGAACGTTTTTGGCCGCACGGTAATCCGCTCAAATATTTTTTCGTGAAGCACCGACTCTACATATGAATCTGGAACGTTGGGAATAACAAGATTTTGTGAGTTGCAAAAACGAACCTCGCCATTTCCGTATTGGCGGGTTATTCTGGCAATCTCAAATACTTCATCAGCGCTGAGACGCCCAACCGGTACGTTAAAGCCGATATAGTTCAGCCCTTCCTGCTTTTGGCGGTGTACACCGTAAAAATAGCCGGCATTCCAGCCTTTTTGCACCGTTTCGCCTTTGGATGGCAGCGGACCTGTATATTCTAAAAGCTTTTCTTTAAATTTTTCCACTCCCCAATCAGCGACAAGGAATTTAAGACGCGAACGATGACGTTTTTCGCGATAGCCATAATCACGGAAAATAGTTGTAATAGCAATGGCGACCTCTTTTACGCGTCCTTGTTCTACAAATATATCAAGCAATTGGGCAAGATGCGGAGCCGACGACAACCCGCCTCCGACTTTTACGTGGAAACCTAATACTTCTTGACCGTCGATGACTTTTTTGGCCGGTATAAAGGAAACACAGTGAATTTCAGCATTGGCTGCGTTGTATACGTTGGCACTTATCGACATTTTATATTTGCGTGGTAAATTAGAAAAATCTTCATTGTGCTGGAAAAATTCATAGACTTCGCGAACAATATGCGTTGTGTCAAATAACTCATCTGGGTCGATGCCAGCTAGAGGATTGCCGACAATGTTGCGAGTGATGTCACCGCATGCGCCGGCTGTCGATAGTCCGACACGCTTTAATCGTTGAAAAATATCGGGAATTTGTTCGATTTGCAGCCAATGGAATTGAACGGCCTGCCGTGTCGTGATATCAAATAGGCCACGCCCGTAATCGCGGGCAATCCCTGCCAATGTTTCAAGCTGTTCATTATTTAAAATGCCTGAAGGGACGCAGACGCGCATCATAAAATAGCCGGCTTCTTTGGGACGCTGTAAATACAGTCCAGCCCATTTAAAATAATCCCAGTCTTCTTGAGGAATCGCGGCAAACCCTTCTTTTGCATAACGCGGGATCTCATCAAAAATTTTTAAACCGTCTTTTTCTAGCTTTTTTAATTCGGTTTTGTTCAGTTTTGGATTAGCAGCCCATGTTTTTTCGTACGCCATCTTTATAAATCCTCCTTAATAAAGTGTCGATCGCGTAAATATGCAATCACTTGATCGGCACATTGATGAATGGAATGAAGGTGGGTGTCAATGATGAGTTCCGGAGCTTCCGGAGCTTCGTATGGCGAATCAATGCCGGTAAAGTTGCGAATTTCTCCGTTTCTAGCTTTTTGATATAGCCCTTTTGGATCGCGTTTTTCGCATTCCTCAAGAGGGCATTTTACGTAGATTTCGATAAATTCATCGCTTTCCACCAGCCCACGCACTAGCGCACGGTCTTGAGCGAAAGGGGAGATAAACGCTGTTAACACAAATTGCCCGCTGTCGACAAACAATTTGGCCACTTCGCCAATGCGGCGGATGTTTTCAGTACGGTCTTCAGCAGAGAATCCCAAGTCCTTGTTTAATCCATGGCGAACGTTATCTCCATCAAGCACATAATTTTGAATGCCGAGATCAAATAGCTTTTTAGAAACGGCGTTAGCTACTGTCGATTTTCCAGAGCCAGACAGCCCAGTGAACCATAAAACACAGCTATGATGGCCGTTGCGCTGGCGGCGTTCCTCCTTTGTCACGGCCGTCTGATGCCAAACAACGTTCGTGTTCAATGTGATTTCCTCCTTTGTTAGCGAGCGGAATGAGGAACTGCCAACCCCTTAATAAGCACTTGCACCACTTCTGGACGGCTGAATGTGCTAGGCGGTACTTGGCCGCTTCTCAACATTTCTCGTACTTTTGTTCCCGATAATACTACGTGATGTTCGCTGCTATGCGGACATGTTTTTGTTGAGGCCATTCCCTCGCATTTTGTACAATAAAAGCTATGTTCAAAAAATAATGGAGTAATGCCGAGATCTTCTGGAGAAAAATTTAAGAAAATCTTTTGAGCATCATATGTGCCATAATAATTTCCAACGCCAGCGTGATCGCGTCCGACAATAAAGTGCGTGCAGCCGAAGTTTTTGCGCACCATCGCATGGAAAATGGCTTCCCTTGGCCCTGCATAGCGCATGGCTGCTTGAAAGACGCCAAGAAACACTCGATCCTTCGGATAGTAGTTTTCCAAAAGTACTTGATAGCTTTCCATGCGAATATCAGCTGGAATATCGTCGTCCTTGGTTTCGCCGACAAGCGGATTTAAAAATAGTCCATCGACGATTTCAAGTGCGCATTTTTGAATATATTCGTGAGCGCGATGCACAGGATTTCGCGTCTGAAAGCCCACAACGGTGTTCCAACCCAATTCAGCAAAGCGTTGGCGTGTCTCGGCTGGATCGAAATAAAAGGAAGCAAATCGTCCTTTGTTTGTTCGATTAACAAGGGTGATCGGCCCCCCGACGTAGACATTGGGTCTTTCGAATAATTTTTTGACTCCAGGATGATTCCAGTCCTCTGTTTGATAGACAAGAAGGGCTTCCTTTTGTTTATCAGGCACGTATAGCTCTTGAACTTCCATCACGCCGTATACTTGGCCGTTGTGGACAAGCTTTACCGTTTCGCCGATGGAAAGCTCAGCTGCTTTTTGTTCACTCACAGCAAGCGTAATCGGAATGCTCCAAACGATGCCATTGGCAAGGCGCATCGTTTTCACAACAGATTCGTAGTCCTCCTTTCCTAAAAATCCTGTTAGCGGGCTGTATGCGCCAGTACCGATCAATTCAAGATCGCTTAATTCTGCATTGGACAGCTCAATTTTTTTCGTCACAGAGTGGAATGGATATTCCGGGTTCCAACGATTGATTAATGTACCGCCATGTGGGATGCTTAAGCTCATTTTCATTCCTCCTAAAATATAGTAAATAGGGCCGCTATGGTTAGCGAGCGTTGTTAACGATTGATATCGCTTGTGTTTATAAAAGCGATAGGATAACTGTGATTTAATGTTAAATTCCTTCGCCATGTTCGTGCAAAGATCGCTTTTCTTCTGTTACTGTTTTTTTGAGACTGATGATTCCTAGGGTGGACAGAAAGACGCTAAAAATAGCAATAAACGTGTAAATATCGCTGTCCAGCAGTAATTTCACAAGACTATAAGCGATAACAAGAGAAAAAATAGGTGAAACAACCCAAACCTTTAACAGCTGAATAACAATTCGTTTTTGCCAAATGTACGTTCCTGTTTTGGCTGTTCCGATTCCGATAATAGCGGATGTGGTAATCTGCGTTAATGGAACTGGCAGACCGAAAAGGGAAGAAAGAATAACAAGGATGGCTCCTGTTCCTGAGATCGCGCATCCTTCAAACGGAGAAAAATGAATAATTTTTTTCCCGTTCGTTTCAAGCACGCGCCCGCCCAGTAAAACGGCTCCTAATGCTACAAATAAGCCGCCAAAAAAAGTGCCGGAATTCACTGAGATCAAATTGGCGCCGACGAGAGGGCCGACAGCGTTGGCCACGTTGTTCATTCCAGCTGAAAAAGCTTCAAAAAAGCCAGTCACAATTAACAAGGACATCAGGCTTTTTTTCCACATGCCCTGTTCAATGTAGGGATGTTTTTCTTTAAGCCGCAAAAACCATTTTCCAACGATAAAGGTAAAAGTAAAGGCGATGACTGGAATGATGATCCAAATGGAAACAATAAATAGAAGTTTAGAAAGATATAACGTTTGATAAGCCATGCCGGCACCGACGACAGCACCAACCGTAATTTCGCTTGTTGATAGTGGAATTCCTATCATGTTGGCCGCAAATAAGGAAATAGTCGAAGCTGCTAGAATAATCGTGACAATTTTAATCGTTAAAATGGACGAAGGGATGATGCCAGAACCAATTGTTTTCACGACTTCTCCTCCGCCAAGACTCCCTAGAAAAACACCGAGACCACAAAGAAGGAGGGCGATGGATTTCCGCTGAATGGCTCCTGAGCCATAGGCTACTCCCATCGCTGCGGCTGCTCCGCTAGCTCCGATATTCATGGCGAAAAAGAAGGAGACGGCAAAAGCAACGGCTAAAAGCATGTATGCCCCTCCTTATGATTCATGGAGGCCGCATTCGACTTTTCCGCGCCCAGCCCATCTGCCTGAACGCAAATCATTTGCATCAAGCGCAGGAGATGTGCACGGCTCACAGCCAATGCTTGGGTAGCCTTTATCATGAAGCTCGTTGTATGGCAGCTGATGTTTATAGACATAGTTCCATACGTCTTTCCAAGTCCAGTGAATCAGCGGACATATTTTAATAGATTGAAATTTTGGGTCTTTATTCAGAAATTCCACATGTCTCCGTGTGGAAGACTGCTCACGGCGCAATCCAGAAATCCAGGCTGGCACACCTGTCAAGACTTCGCGCAGCGGGATAATTTTGCGAATTTCACAGCAGCGATTTGGCTCCTGCACCCATAGTTGCTCTCCCATTTGTTCTGCCTGCTCTTCTAGCGATAGGCGCGGCTTTTTCATTACAATGCGAAGCGAAGGATATTTTTTTTGAACTTTTTCAATCGTTTCGTATGTTTCGCGAAAATGGAGACCCGTATCGAGAAAAACAACGGTTGCGTCCGGTTTAACTTTAGAGATTAGATCGATTAAGACGATGCCCTCAATACCGAAGCTACAGGCATAAACAACCTCATCTCCATAATGCTCATAAGCCCATCGAATAACATCTAAGGCTCCTTTTGTTTCATTGTCAATTGAGAAGAATGGCATTTCTCCATTCCATGTGTCATAAGTCAGCAAGGTTGTTTCCTCCTTTATTTGGTGGTAAAAAAAGACAGTTTTCACCTTGCTCTGTACGATAGAAGGGAAAACCGCCTCTAGTTTGTCTAGTCAGCGCGCCTTATTATTTAATTCTTATCTTTTCGTTTTTTTCAAGTTGAATCACTTTGCCGTCTTGGATCACAAGCGTGATCGTGCCAAATTTCATTGACTGCAGCATTTCTTGTATTCTAGTAAAAATGGCAGCGATTTGCTGTTCATTTCCCATTGCGATTCCTCCTTAGTGTCAATAAATAAAAAAGCTTTCCATTTCGGAAAGACAAAGGAGGCTGCCTATTTCACCTTATCTCCCAAAATGGTTCCCATTTGGATGGACGTAGCACCTTGCTTCATGAATTTGAAGTAGGTTGCCGGGGTTCATTGGGCCAGTTCCCTCCCCCACTCTTGATAAGTATGTAATTGACTAAAATTTTAACATAATTCGAATAAATGTCAACCCGAGTTTTTCGATAGGAATTTATTTTTTCATTTTAACATTATTTGTCGAGAAGTCTCCTATCTCTTAATGAAGTGCTGGTCGGGGAGGTTCATTCATGTGATGGGGAATATAGAATGAAAAGGGATAACATCATATAGATCGTTATGAAAATGGGAAAAGATAGGAAGGGAGAAGAGGGGGAGGCCATTTTTCAAAATGGTTCCATTTTACTTCCCGCGATTAGCTGCGATCTTTGTTTGCTAAGCGGGGTCTGCGGGGGAATATGCCTAAAAGAATGACAGACAACGACCATTTGGACATTGTCTGTCACCTAAAAAGCTGACGAGGCGCCTTTTTATAGAAAAAACGGAGCAGGCGCGGACACCGCTTCCAGCATGGAAAAGCCTCTATCTTGTTTCGTTATCGTTTGCGTAAATTTCCAAGCTCTTCGACAATGGCTTGCATTTCATTAGGGCTGAAGGAGCTTTTTCTCATGACCATTTCATAAAGATCTCTTAACTCCTCATATAGCGTTTCGTCAAAATGGGATGACTTCATCACATCAAAGTTGAGAACCTTCAGCTTTTCCTTTATTTTTTCAATCATGTATTCCATATTTTCAAGAGATTTTTGCGATAAATCCAAAAGTCTCATCCTTTCTGAATTTGATGGATAGAGTCATTGTACCATATGGAAGGAATGAAAGAATATACATGTATACTGTTATTTTGTTTATAATGGATAGCGAAGGGAGATGTGTTGTGATGATTAAAGTGTTATTTGTTTGTCTTGGGAATATTTGCCGATCACCAATGGCTGAAGCCATTTTTCGCGACTTGGTCAAAAAAGAAGGGCTTGAAGATCAAATTATGATCGATTCGGCGGGAACGGGGAATTGGCATATCGGCAATCCGCCTCATGAAGGAACGCAAAGCATTTTAACAAAGAAGGGAATTGATTTTTCAGGAATTCGGGCAAGACAAATTGGCGAAGAGGATTTGCGGATGTTTGACTATATTATTGCGATGGATGTCGAAAACATGGAGGATTTAAAGCGCTTGGCTGGATATAATAAAGCTGGCTTTGTTGGCCGTTTACTTGATTTTGTTCCAGACAGCGATATAGCTGATGTACCGGATCCTTATTATACAGGTAATTTTACCGAAGTGTACGAGCTAATCCAAAAGGGCTGCCGGCATTTGCTTGAAGCGATTAAAAAAGAACAAGGAATATAATCAACCAAAGGGGGAGGAGAAGATGAAAATCGCAAGAAACATCATGATCGGAGCGGTTATTGGTGCAGCTGTTTCGCTGCTTGATCGAGAAACGAGGCATTCGCTGAAAGAGGTATGGGTGCAACGGGGCAAGCTGATTCGCCAGCTGCCAGAGCGAATCCATGAATGCCGCGAGAGTATAGGACAGCTTGCGGAAGACGTAGTCTATACAGCGGAAAAAATAAAAGAAGTAGCTGAAAAAACACCAGAGATGATCGAGTGGGTAAAAGAATCATACGATGCAATCAAGCATAAAGATCTTCGCCTGAAAAAGTGAAGGGAGCATATGGTCATGATGATGAACCTCACGTTTATACGTGAAATGGTCAAGCGGTTTCGGGAAGATGAAGTCTCTCGTCTTTCAGCTGAGTTAGCTTATTTTTTCCTTCTTTCTCTTTTTCCTTTTCTGATTTTTTTATTTACATTGATGGCGTATTTGCCAATCGAGCATGAGGACGTTTTATCGGTTGTTCGCCAATATGCCCCGAAGGAAGCGATGGACCTTATCGAAGCAAATATTCATTATGTTATGAATCACCAAAATGGTAAGCTGTTGTCATTCGGAATTATAGGAGCTGTCTGGTCTGCTTCGAATGGTATTGACGCTATTGTTCGTGCGTTTAATCGTGCTTATGATGTGCAAGAAAGCCGTTCCTTTATCGCGGCTAGAGGCGTGTCCATTTTGCTGACATTTGGAATGATGCTTGTGATTGTAGTGGCTCTAGTATTGCCCGTTTTTGGGAAAACGATCGGGCTTTTTTTATCCTCCATGCTCGGCATTTCGGGTATCTTTTTAATGATTTGGAGCGCGTTTCGCTGGATTGTCAGCTTCCTTATTTTGTTCGGTGTGTTTACTTCGCTGTATTATTTTGCTCCGAATAAGCAATTACATTATAAGCAAGTGATGGCAGGTGCCATGTTTGCTACCATTGGCTGGATTGTTACATCTCTCGCTTTTTCTTATTACGTAGAGAGTTTTTCTAGTTATACATCTATGTATGGGAGCCTTGGGGGCATTATTATTTTAATGATTTGGTTTTATTTATCCGGAATGATCATTGTGTTGGGTGGAGAATTGAATGCGGTTTTGGAATGCCAACGAGAAGGAAGGAAACGGGAACGGTAGAGCGCAATTCCCTTTTATAAACTGCGATTGGAGCGGGGATGATAACCATTGTATCCGGTTAGTTAAGGAGGAATCATCATGACAAAGCATACTAAAAAAGATGGCGGCACGAAACAAAAAGGAAAAAACCGGCCAAAGCATAAAACAAGCAGCAGTGCAAACGGACAAAATGGATACCATTAAATAAAAAAAGAAAAGGGCTGTCGTCAAGGCAGCCCTTTATTCAGCGAGTTCCTCGTAGTGATAATAGGTTTGATTATAAATGTGTTCAATTTCCGCATCTGTCATGTATAAAAGCTGTTCTTTTGTGAATCCTTTAACTTTTTCAATAAACTCAATCATATTTTTCCGTTCGGCTCTGCTCATTCTTCCTCTCCCTTTCATACTGTTTTAAAACAGGGTTTATTTTTGTTGTTTGTATTATATAACAGAATGGAGAGAAGGTCAATATATTTTTATGTCTTCTCATGATGAATCTTCTTCAGTCAAGGAGACAGAACAGGTTGGTGATAAAAAAAGGAGATCAATGATCTGCGGTCTCCCTGATCTCCTTTGGTTTATTGTATGCAAGGATAAGAAAAATGAGGAACAAAAGGGTGCTGACAGTGACAAAAAAGCTGCCTCCTTGTTTGTATTGGATGATGACTCCAAGTGAAAAAGGCCCCACCATGCTTCCCACGCTGTAAAGGATGCCAGATAATAAATTTCCGGCTGGAAGCAGTGTTTTTGGGAGCAAATCGGCCATATAGGTAATGCCAAGCGAAAAGAGCGAACCAACGAACATCCCAGCCACAAAAAAGCAGGCAAAAAGACCAAGAGGTGAATTCGTAAAAAACTGAGCGCTGATAAAGCTCAAACTCCCAAGAAGCACAGCTGTGATAAGGACTGTTTTGCGGCCCAAGCGATCGCTAAAAATGCCGAGCGGTAATTGAAATAGGATGCTTCCAATTGAAAAAGCTGGCAAAATAAAGGAGATATGTTCGACCGAAATGTGCTCTCGTAGCGCATAAACAGGGAAAATGCCATGAATGGCAGCCTCTAGGAAACCATAGGCAAACGGAAGCGATAATGCCGTCCAAGCATATTTCCATGTTTGTGTGAAACGGCGCAGTCCACTGGATTTTTCCGAAGCATCGTTGACTTCAGGATGCGCATTTTTGAGCGAAAAAACAGTAAGCCATCCTGCAAAGCTCAATAAGGAAGATAAAAGAAACGGCAGCGCCTCGTGAATCTCAACAAGCGATGCAAGCATCGGGCCAACGGCAAAACCAATTCCGAAAAATAAGCCATATAACGATAAATTGCGCCCGCGGCGTTGTGTCGGCGAAAAATCAGTAATCCATGTTTGAGTCGCAAAGTGAAGCATATGATCGCCGATCCCAATGAACAAGCGTAATACAAACCAAAATAAAAATGAATGCCATAGTGGAAATAAAAGGAGAGACAATAGTACAATAAAACCACCAAGCATAATCATGGGCCGATATCCATATTTTCGCAATGGCTTTTCGAGAAACGGAGAAATCAGCAACACACCTATATACATGGCAGTAGCGTGCATGCCGTTAACGGAAGAAGAAAATCCGTGCTTTTCCATAATAATAGATAACAAAGGAAGCAGCATGCCTTGCGATAATCCGGAAATAGAAACAATGCTGACTAGAATCCAAAGTCGCATAATGAAACCCCTCGTTTGCTAAAAAGTACGTCGATTATCATGGTACATAGCTTTTGGATGGAAAACAAGAAAAAAGAGGTGAGCAATCTATGGAATTTGTGATGAAGGAAGTGGGGTTTTACACGAATCTTGAATATGGAGATTTACATGTAGCTGGAGATGAAGCTTACGGTTTCCGTCCTTATCAGCTGCTTGTTTCTTCCATTGCTGTTTGCAGCGGCGGAGTATTGAGAAAAATTTTAGAAAAGAAACGATTGCATATAGAGGACATAAAAATTCGGGCTGATGTGGCACGTAATGAAAAGGAAGGGAACCGTGTGGAAGCCATCCATCTCCATTTTATGATTAAAGGCAGCGATTTAGATGAGAGGCAAGTGGCGAAATCTTTGGAAATCGCCAGAAAAAACTGTCCAATGGTTCAATCGGTGGAAGGCTGCATCCGTATTACGGAAACATTTGAGCTTATTCCATAGTGGAAAGGTTGGGTGCAAAAGATGAATAAAATATTTGCGCTAATGGTGTTTGTCGGGGTACCGCTATCAGTGATTGGAGGACTTCTCCATTGGCCTTCAGTGATGATGTTTTTGATTTATTGCCTTACGATCATTGCGTTAGCGAGTTATATGGGCCGGGCGACGGAGAGCTTGGCCATTGTGACAGGTCCGCGTATTGGTGGACTGCTAAATGCAACGTTTGGCAATGCGGTGGAGTTGATTATCTCGGTTTTTGCATTGAAAGCGGGACTGGTAGAAGTAGTACTAGCTTCCTTAACAGGCTCGGTATTAGGCAATCTGTTATTGGTTGCGGGGTTATCGTTTTTTGTGGGGGGACTCAAGTATAAGCGTCAAGAGTTTAATGTGTATGATGCCCGTCATAACGCAGGGTTGCTAACATTTGCTATTTTAGTGGCGTTTGTGATCCCGGAAGTATTTTCGACGAATATGTCGCAAACGAAAACCTTATCGCTAAGCATTGGTATTTCCGTCATTATGATTATTCTTTATTTGGCCGCTCTGTACTTTAAGCTGGTGACGCATCGCGGCGTCTATCAGCACAAATCGGACGAAGCAGAGCATCATGAAGAGCCGGAATGGGGCAAAGGAAAAGCGATTACGATTTTAGCTCTCGCTACTGTAGCGGTTGCTTACATATCGGAAAGGCTTGTTCATACATTTGAAACAGTGGCTGAATCGTTTGGCTGGAGCGAGCTGTTTATCGGAATCATCATCGTTGCGATTGTCGGAAATGCGGCAGAGCATGCTTCTGCCATCATTATGGCGTATAAAAACAAAATGAATGTGGCAGTTGAAATTGCTATTGGGTCTACACTGCAAATCGCCATGTTTGTCGCTCCCGTGCTTGTTCTTATTTCTCTGTGCTTCCCGACAAGCATGCCGCTTGTTTTTTCGCTTCCTGAATTGGCGGCGATGGCTACATCTGTATTGCTGATTATCGTTCTTTCAAATGACGGAGACACCAACTGGTTTGAAGGAGCTACGCTTTTGGCTGCTTATATTATTATGGGAATCGGCTTTTACTTGTTGTAAAAAAAAAGACTCTGCGTTTGCAGAGTCTTTTTTCGCTTGTCCTAATCGACCAAGCGATGGCGGTATTGCATCAATAGGAGGAAAAACAGCACATCTATCAGATAGTATATCATATTATTTGAATATTTTTAACATTAAAATGAATAATAATAAATTTTTTTAGGATGGATAAACGTTCTTTTTTTGAAAAAAATAACGAAGAAAGCAGCAATGGAAAGGAGTTGGTGCAATGAAAAAGTGGATCATTAGTTGTGTAATGAGCGTTCTAATGATATATTCGCCTATTTTAGCCCACGCCGCTGCATTGAAACAAGTGCTGGGCAATTCCGCTGTCGATATATCAAAGGAAAATACGTATCCGAATTCGACGCAGGATTTGCCTTATTTACAGCCGAGCTCTCTCGCTAAACAATTGCTTCAATCTGCCAATGTTAAAATTGAAAATCCAGAACTGATTCGTTTATTAAATGAATCATCAATATCAAGCACTCCGTTCTCTATTGGATATCGAGCAACGATTTATTTGGGTCAATGGCCGCTTAACTATCAATCGCTAGAGACCTCAACAAACTGGGAATATCAAAAGGTGAATACAAACTTTTTGGATAACCGCGGCGGCAAAGCAGCGCAAAAGCTGCATTATAGACAAGAAATGCAAAAGCAAATTCGCGGCGGATTAACAGCGCAAGTTCCAAGCGAGGAAGCGGTCAAAAAGATGATGTTGCTAACGGCAATGAAAAAAACCAGCTTGCCATTGTCATTTAGTACGGTGATCGGCATCGGAACGAAAAAAGACCAGTCGTATCAAGTGCCAGCGAAGAAAATGGGCTACTTATATGCATATGCTCCAGCGGTGAATGAAAAAGGAAAGGTCACATATGGAGAAGTATATATTGTCCTCAAAGGAAACAAGAAAAAAATCATGGTAAAAAATGTGACGACACAAGGAATCGGTGCCTGGATTCCAGTCCAGGACCGCCTCTCTTTTTCTTATGTGATCAGCGATCAACCAAGATAAGGGGGCTTGTTCAAAAACCTTTACAAAAGAGTGGATGGGAAAATAGTTTATTTTTCCATTTGCTCTTTTTCTTTTTTCTGAAGTTCACGTGGCGGATGCCTGCAAACATGAACCGATTCCTTGGTTGGAATAGAGGAGCGCCCCAACTAGCTAAACGAAGAAGCTTGTGTCGCTCGTGTGGATAGATTCGTACATAGAACATAGTAATAAATGTCGTGTGATTTGCTCATCTCTTAATTTCAGGAAATTTCCATTTTGATAAACGGGTACTCTTTTTCAATGGTTTCCCTAAATATAAACCTCTTCCCCTTCACTTCGTTTAGAGGTGGAAAGCTTCCCGCTGGATGTGTTAAATAGAGAAAAGAGCTCGTAATGATTGTGTTCACATATTTATCCACAAAAACCATATTGATTTGCTGAGATTTTTCCTAGTTATACACATAATTCACAAAGATATAAATATGCTTTTTGTGAATAACTTCTCTACTCTGTGTATAGCTTCAAAGGATTTGCCGCTTCTCATGTAAATGGTTTTATTATGACAATCACGTGAACGATATTGCAAATAAAGTAAAAATAAATTACACTAAAGATGTAATGAATTAGTGAAATGTTTCACAAACTAATACAAAAGAACAGAACTTTATACACTTATTTTTTTGGTATGTTATGTGAAATATTTCACAAATAAAATTTGGGAGGAATAAAAAATGAGATGGTATCAGACTCCTCAAGCAGCTGTTATTTGGACCGTGATGAGAGTATGGTTGGGAATTCAGTGGTTGGAAGCAGGACTTCATAAGGTGACAGGGGAATTTGATGCGAGTGGCTTTTTACAAGGTGCTCTGGCAAAAGCGACAGGAGAAAATCCAGCTGTTCAAGGATGGTATGCTGCTTTTCTTGAAAATGTTGCGATTCCAAATGTCAAGCTATTTAATATTCTAATCCCATATGGTGAAGTGCTTGTTGGGGTAGGGTTAATCATTGGAGCGGCAACGATTCCAGCATTGCTCGCAGGAGCGTTTATGAACTTAAACTTCTTATTAGCGGGTACTGTGAGCACAAATCCCGTTTTATTAACAGCGGCAGTTATATTACTATTTGTAGGAGCAGGGGCTTACTATTTTGGAGTAGATCGATTTGCGATACCAGCTTTGAAGCAATACATTGGTCAACGTAGAACACGAACAGCTCAACAAAAACGCGCAACTGCACATTAAGGAAATGCTCTCCTCCTTAGAATGGACTCGTCCCAAAAGAGCGTGTCAGATGTCTGCTAATTTCAGAAGGGGGGGTATTGCCACTATCCTGAATCCTGTTTGCACCTTTTCCAGTCTACCGAACAGAAATCGAGTAAACGACAGATTGCCCTTAATGTTTCCGAACGCATCTTCTATATCCACTTTACTCTTCGCATAAAGATCTGCCTTCTGTTCGTCATTGAGGGCTACTTTTGTCTTTGATTTCATTTTAGTGGCAGACAAAGTCCTTTTCGGCTTTGTCTGCCATTTTACAATATCTAGGATGAATACGATGTTTATTTGATGATGCGCGCAGCTCTATTGGTAAAATCAACATCGCAATAATAGCTATTCTTAACAAGAACATTTGGGCCGAGGCATTGCACCGATGGACAGTGGCAATTCAGTTGTTGGGCAAGCGAAGAATCCATCCATCTTTCATAGGCCTCAAGCAGAGAGTGATGCTGGATATTGCCGAGTGATGGTTCGTCGCCGAAGTCCGTTACAATAATTTCTCCAGTAAAAATGTTGACATTTAAGCGGGACCGACCATCTGGATCATTGCGCACAGTCACATTTTTGCTGGCATATAGCCGTTTCAGTAAGGCGAGATCGTCTTCGTTACTGCTGCAAGGATAAAATGGCAGCGTTCCGAAGAGCATCCAGACGTTTTCATCGCGAATATCCAGCAAATAATGAATGGCTTTCCGCAGCTCATCAAGCGACAGCGCTTCTAGCGCACTGGCAAAGTCGCTCGGGTACATCGGATGCACCTCATGCCGCTTACATTGCATTTCATGAACAATTTGATTATGAATGTTTTTTAAATGCGGCAATGTCCGTTTATTGAGCATCGTTTCGGCAGAGACGATAACTCCCATTTGTGAAAGAGCTTTGGCGTTTTCAATCATTCGTTCAAAGTAGGCTTCGCGCTGGCGGATGTTTGGCTTTCGTTCCATCATGGCAAACCCGCCTTCAACAAAATCCTCCATCGTGCCCCAGTTATGAGAAATATGAAGCACATCTAAATATGGAATAATTTTTTCATAGCGCTCCAAATCCAGCGTTAAGTTGGAGTTGATTTGTGTCCGCACTCCGCGTTCGCGGGCATATTTCAATAATGGAACGACATACTCGTTAACCGACTTGAGCGAAAGCATCGGTTCTCCGCCTGTAATACTTAACGAACGTAAATATGGAATTTCTTCCAGACGCCGGATAAGCAGATCAAGAGGCAATGCTTTAGGATCTTTCGTTTGTAATGTATAACCAACAGCGCAATGTTCACAGCGCATATTACATAATGTGGTGGTCGTAAATTCGACATTGGTTAACTGCAATGAACCGTATTGCTGAACATCCAGATAGGCCTCCCATGGGTCAAAGGATGGGCTAATCGGTTCCAGTGTTAAACGAGCCATATCATTCTCCTTTACTATTTAAAGTCCATTCATCTTCATTATAGTTGATTGTCATTTCTTGAACAATCATGTACGATGAAAGGGAGAAAGGAGAGAAACGTAGTGGGTAATGCCGTTTATGAGAAAGAAAAACAATTGAAATATCTAGAGGAGCGTTTCAACATGCTGCTGCACATGCTTGATTCTCTAGATCCAGAGGCTGCGGATTTAGAGGATATTGATCGGCTCATTGCCGTCATTGATTCGCTCGAAATGAAATATGAACAATTCAAAAAAAGCTGGTAAAAAGCCGTCTACGGCTTTTTTCTTTTTTCCAATGCCATCCGTTTTCATCCATCACTAAAAAGGAGTATAATAAAAAAGAAGTCGAACGATGGATACATATGATGAACAAAGGGGAAGGGGCGTTTAGGATGGAAAAATTTCAAGAAAGTATGTACCAGCTTATTGTTGAGACATCAACGAAGCTTCCAAAAGATGTTCGGCGGGCCATCGCTCGCGCCAAAGCAAGAGAAAATGCCGGAACTCGTGCCGCAATGGCTCTATCGACCATTGCTGGGAATATAAAAATGGCTGATGAAAATGTATCGCCTATCTGTCAGGATACAGGGCTGCCAACATTTAAAATTAAGGTTCCTGTCGGAGTGAATCAAATTCAAATGAAAGAGGCGATTCGCCAGGCGGTCGTGCAAGCGACAAAAGATGGAAAGCTTCGGCCAAACTCCGTCGATTCGCTAACAGGAGAAAATAGCGGCGACAACTTAGGAGTAGGTGTCCCAGTCATAAAATTCGAGCAATGGGAAAAGGACTATATTGATGTTCGTCTCATTTTAAAAGGCGGCGGCTGTGAAAATAAAAATATTCAATATAGCTTGCCTTGCGAATTGGAAGGACTTGGACGAGCCGGACGCGATTTAGATGGAATCCGCAAATGTATTTTGCATTCCGTATATCAAGCGCAAGGCCAAGGATGCAGTGCCGGATTCATCGGTGTTGGCATCGGCGGCGACCGTTCTTCCGGATATGATCTGGCAAAGGAACAGCTCTTTCGTTCTGTGGATGATGTCAATCCGAACGAAGAACTTCGCCAGTTAGAAGAATATATTATGGAAAATGCTAATAAGCTTGGCATCGGCACAATGGGATTTGGCGGTGAAACGACGCTTCTTGGCTGTAAAATTGGTGTGATGCATCGTATTCCGGCTAGCTTCTTCGTTTCTGTTGCCTATAATTGCTGGGCATTCCGTCGTCTTGGAGTGAAGATTCATCCAGAAACAGGGGAAATTCAAGAATGGCTCTATCAAGACGGAGAAGATGTGGATTTTGCCGAAGAATTAGAGAAGGTGGAAGAAAAAGCTTCGACAGGAGTGGGAGAATCACGTGAAATTGTGCTCGAAGCGCCGATTACAGAAGAGCAGATTCGCCAGTTGAAAGTCGGCGATGTGGTTCGCATTAATGGCATGATCTATACAGGACGTGATGCGATCCATAAATATTTAATGGATCATGATGCTCCGGTTGATTTAAATGGACAAATTATTTATCATTGCGGTCCGGTTATGCTGAAAGATAAAGAAGGCAAATGGCATGTGAAGGCGGCAGGACCGACAACAAGCATTCGCGAGGAACCTTATCAAGGTGACATTATGAAAAAATTCGGCATTCGCGCGGTGATTGGAAAGGGCGGCATGGGAGCGAAAACATTGTCCGCATTAAAAGAACATGGCGGCGTTTACTTAAATGCGATCGGTGGAGCAGCACAATATTATGCGGACTGTATCAAATCGGTCGAGGGTGTCAATCTGTTGGAATTTGGTATACCGGAAGCGATGTGGCATTTGAAAGTGGAAAACTTTACCGCTGTCGTGACAATGGACTCTCATGGCAACAGCCTTCACGAGGATGTAGAAAAATCATCATTAGAAACATTGGCGCAATTTAAAGAGCCGGTATTTAAATAAGCGGAAAAAACAAGGGTGTAGACAAAATCCATGTTGAGCTTGTCTGTAACCACTTTACGCATCATCCATTCCTGATCGTCCTAACTTGACAAGGCTTGGCCGATAAGAAACACAGCCGAGCGAGAAAACGAATCAAGGAAGCATCATGAAAGTGTTTGATAACAGTCTGAACCGCTAGCGATCAACGCTAGCGGTTTTTTTGAAGAAAATGGATTGACTAAGCAGCTCGTATAAAGAAAACCCTAATTATAGCGAATTTATTTTTAGGGGAGAGAAACAATGAAGCGACTTGTTTTATTTTTATCTTTATGGATGGTGGCCATTCCGCTCATGTCACAGACGGCTTACGCAACTGCCAATACCCCCATTCATTGGGGATTTGCCAAAAGCAAAGATCATCAGCCGCCGTCTGCCGGAAAGGAATGGAGCGAACTGCTTGTCAAATACGATGGTTTTTATATAGGAAATACGCAAAAAAAGGAGATTTATTTAACTTTTGATAACGGATATGAAAATGGCTATACGGCACAAATTTTAGATGTACTTAAGCAAAAGAGGGTACCAGCCACCTTTTTTGTGACAGGACATTATTTAGAAACGGCGCCTGATTTGGTCAAACGCATGGTGAAAGAAGGGCATATCGTCGGTAATCACTCTTGGCATCATCCTGATTTAACGCAAGTAAGCGATGAGCGCCTGCGCAAAGAATTGGAATCCGTACGGCAAAGAACAGCGGAATTGACAGGACAAAAAGGCATGATGTACCTTCGTCCTCCACGGGGCATTTTCAGTGAGCGAACGATGGCCGTCGCTCGTGAGCTCGGCTATTACCATGTCTTTTGGTCGCTTGCCTTTGTCGACTGGAATACCGACCAGCAAAAAGGCTGGAAATATTCTTATGATCAGATTATGAAGCAAATTCATCCAGGAGCGATTATTTTGCTTCATACCGTTTCTAAAGATAATGCGGATGCGCTTGCCAAAGTAATTGATGATTTGCGCAAGCAAGGGTATACTTTTAAAAGTCTCGATGACTTAATGGCAGAAAAAATGCGTTTTCATCCGTTGCTCTTTACCCTTTGAGCTTTTGTTCAAAGGGTTTTGTTTCGTATAATGAAAGAAAAGAGGAAGGAACGGACATGTGGCAGCAACACATAAAAGTAAGCGCTCCTTATGATTTTTCACGCGTATTGGAAAGGTTGGCGTTAGACCCTCTCACAGTGGCCGATGTTGAACGACAGCGACTGGCTGTACCGCTTTATATCCGTGATGTTCCAGTGGCGGTTTTCGTACAAAGCATCGGTGATAAAAACAATCCGGCGTTTTTGGTTGAAGCGGAACACGAAGAGCTGAAGGAGGAAATTGTCAAAAGAATTTCTGATATTTTCCAATTGAATGTGCCGCTTGCGCCGATTCACCAACATTTTTTGCAAACAGAATTGCGCGAGCTGTTTCTTGAGCATGAAGGAACACCGCTCATTTTGGACTTCGATCTTTATTTTTGTCTGATGAAGTGCTTTATTCACCAACAGCTTCATTTAAAAGTGGCCTATCGTTTAACCGAACGGTTTGTGAAAGCTTTTGGAACGGAAAGAGAGGGAATCTGGTTTTATCCGCGGCCCGAGAAAATTGCCGCGCTTCATTATGATGATCTGCGGTCATTGCAACTCAGCGGTAAAAAGGCGGAATACATCATCCATACATCGCGGCTGATGGTGGAAGGGAAGCTGCGCTTGGGCGAACTGCGGCATGCGGAGGACGCGGAAGTGGCCAACATGCTGCTCCCGATTCGCGGCATTGGTCCATGGACAGTGCAAAATTTTCTTTTGTTTGGACTTGGACGCCCTAATCTGTTTCCAAAAGCCGATATCGGGCTGCAGCGAGCCATTCAAAAATTACTTCACTTAGAAACCAAGCCTTCTCCAGAGCAAATGGAGGCGCTTGCTCAAAAATGGGAGCCGTATTTAAGCTATGCCTCGCTGTATTTATGGAGAAGCATCGAATAGGAGTTGAAAGCATGGGGAAAACAGCGATTACCATTCAGAAAGGACAACAGTTTCCGTTGACGATTAAGCGGCTTGGCATCAATGGGGAAGGAGTCGGTTATTTTAAAAAGCAGGTTGTTTTTGTGCCAGGAGCGCTTCCAGGAGAAGAGGTCGTGGTAGAGGCGACAACTATTCATCCAAAATACGCTGAGGCGAAGATTAAAAAAATACGCAGACCGTCCGCTCATCGCGTCACTCCGCGTTGTCCCGTTTACGAGCAGTGCGGCGGTTGCCAGCTTCAGCATTTCGATTATCAAGCGCAGCTTGAGGCGAAGCGTGATATTGTCATCCAAGCGTTTGAACGACACTGCCGCATTCCTGTGGAAGCGTTGGAGATCAAGCCGACCATCGGCATGGAAGACCCATGGCATTACCGCAATAAAAGCCAATTTCAAGTCGGAAAGCGGAATGAAAACGTCATTGCCGGTCTGTATGGAATGGGCTCCCATCAATTAATTGATATCGCGGAATGCGTCATCCAGCATCAAGCTACAAATCGAGTAACGGCGATCGTCAAAACGATTTTAGAGGATTTACGCATCCCGATTTACAACGAACGGAAACGGACGGGAATTGTGCGCACCATTGTTGTCAGAGTTGGCTTTCACACAAAAGAAGTGCAGCTTGTGTTCATTACCGCCAAAAAAGAACTGCCACGAAAAGAGCTGCTGATTTCAGAGATTCAGCGCCGGCTTCCGGAGGTGAAGTCGATCATGCAAAACGTGAACGGCCAGAAAACATCGCTTATTTTTGGCGAAGAGACATTTTTGCTTGAAGGGGAAGAGTACATTCAAGAGGTGCTTGGCGATCTTTCATTCGAGCTCTCGGCTCGCGCTTTTTTTCAATTGAATCCTGTGCAAACCGTCAAGCTCTATGATGAAGTGAAAAAAGCAGCAAGGCTGACAGGACACGAAAAAGTGGTTGATGCATATTGCGGTGTCGGGACGATCGGGCTTTGGCTCGCGAAAGATGCCGGGGAAGTGCGCGGAATGGACACGATTCGTGAAGCGATTGAGGATGCACGCAAAAACGCTGCGCGCCACGGATTTCACCACGCGGTATATACGGTCGGAAAAGCAGAACATATTCTGCCAAAGTGGGTGAAAGAAGGCTGGCGCCCTGATGTGGTGATCGTCGACCCGCCGCGCACCGGCTGTGACGAAGCTTTATTGCGCACCATTCTTCAGGTCAAGCCATCCAAAATCGTCTACGTCTCCTGTAACCCATCAAGCCTCGCGCGCGACATTGACCGGCTATCCAAAACGTATCAAGTCGACTACATCCAGCCCGTCGACATGTTCCCGCACACCGCGCATGTGGAGTGTGTGGTAGCAATGCAACGAGTTGATACGTAGAAATCCTTTATTTTCAATACTTTGCGCGGTTTATGGCTGTTACTGCAGACGGCAGCGACTTCAAAAATAAGGCATTCAAAAATAAAATGGGGGGTTCTGGTGTTTGGGCCCTGGATTTGGACGTCGGGTGCGTACAGATATTCATTCACTAAATGAGTTCAATTGAATATTTCGATGCAGGAGAGTCATTGGTTGCTTAGTGAGAGCCACTTGTTAATTGAGTAGAGCTGCAGGGCTTTGACGTTTTGCAAGCTTCATCCTGCTGAAAAATTGAAGGCCCCTCGCGAAAGGGGTCTTTATCTGTTTACATATCATGGATATATGCTTTCAGGATTTACGCTATTATCCTTTCGATTGCCTTGTGGTCGGAATCGGCGATTATGTTATTACAAAGAAACTGGATGAGGGGGGATGTAAAACCAAGTACGGAAGAGTCGAATGGCAGGGCACAACCGTTCTTGGTATCATATATCCATGAACATCGCTTCGATTACCAATTGGGGAAAAGGTGCGAAGTATTGAAAGTTTCTCTAAGAGGTTATTATTAAGTGGCGTAATTGCCTTAAAAATGCTAGACAAGAGTGTCGAGAAGAATTGATACAGGAAGTGAAGCGTTGTGTATATCGAATCCCGTCAACTGAGTCTGTGCTTCCATCACCGCTACTCCGTCATGATGTTTCTTTGGAAAAACGAATTCATCCATACCTATTACTTACTGTGGGATTCGATGAGCCGGGGGATTGATAAAACTAGCGTTCTACCGTTCTACTGTCATGTAGGAGAGTTGTAACAAACGAGTGACTTCTTGAGTCGTTTTTTCCGATAAATATCTGAGCAACCCAAAAGTTGAAACGATTGCGTCGCGATGCCGGTTAGACGGAAGTCCCGTATAAGAAACTGTGAACGTCAGAAAACAGGCTTGGCAACGTCGTCTTTCTATGGGAAGTTCAATCAAAAAATGAATCGACCGTATTTGTATAGTTATGAACCTATTGTTTTTGTTTTCATAACGTTTGAGTGGTCCGTCCGAAATCAGTCGGGCAGATTGAGCAATGAAGAGAGAAGGAAAGTTCAAAAGTCCATCGATCCCTCTCTTTTCGTTCTCCTTGAATAAGAAAGCATAGTAAAGTGATCAAATCTTTGGTAAACTGAGATTGCATGTTGAATTTCCTCCTATGGTGAATGGTTTGGTACCTTTACCATGCAGGAAATTCCGCCTTTTTTTCTGTGAAAATCAACGAACCATGGCCGAAGTGGTATATATTCCTCGATCAAATGGGACACCCTGTTAATGACCAAAAAAGGCAATAAGAAAGCAGAGCTACCTTATTTTTAGGTATCTTGTATAGTTCTTATTCTTTTTGGTTATACTAGTGAGTTGGCTGTTCTCGAAACGGTTCTTTTCGAGAAAGCATGTAGTACACAATGATAAGTACTCGGTGCGCGATCGCAACGAGTGCTTTTTTCGTTCCTCTCCGTGATTTCAATGACCAAAACTTTGCCGCCAAACGCTGATTCTTACATCGTGATAACGCCCATGCTGCCTCGCATAAAGCCGATTTGATATGAGGATTCCCTTTGGTTGTTCGCGTGCTTTTTCGTTTTCCGGCACTTTCGTGATTGCCTGGAGCGACCCCTGCCCATGAGGCGAGGTGCTGGGAAGTCGGAAATTGTCCCATATCCACGCCAATTTCCGCGATGATGACGGCGGCCGTTTCTTTTTTGACTCCTGGGATCGTCATCAGAAGTTCCAACTCCTGCTGATCCGCTTGTAAGAGTTGGTCGATTCGATGGTCCATCTCCTGAATTAAGCTTTCCAAATACTCGATGTGCTTCCACGATTGCCGAATCATGAACAATTGATGCGCCGTTAATGTACCAAAGAGCGATTCCTGAATTTGTGCCTTTTTTTCTTTCATCCTTCCGTGAATGCAAGCGTCGATTTCCCACTCTTCGATATACCCTTGTTTCATTAAACGATCGAGCAATTTCCGGCCAGATGCCCCAAAGATATCGGAAATCACGGCGCTAAGCTTGATATTGGAACATTCCAATACTTTGTGAATTAGGTTCTTCTCTGCAGTCAATTGCCCCATCCACTTTTTGCGCAAACGGGTCAAATCCCGCAACTCACGAATATCCGCAGGTGGCACAAAACCCTTTTCAATCAATCCATGACGTAACAATTTGGCCATCCATTCGGCATCCAATACATCGGTTTTTCTCCCCGGTACATTTTTGATTCGTTGCGCGTTGGCAAGGGTAATGTCAAAGTAGTCCTCTAAAATGTTAAAGACCGGTTTCCCATACACACCTGTGCTCTCCATCGCAATGTGAGTAATCCTACGATCCTCTAGCCATTTCAGAAGGCGAAACAAATCTTTCGTGAAGGTAGGGAAGGGTTCGATTTCTTTCTGAATGTGCTCTTCCTCCCCAACTAGTGCACAAACGACAATGGTTTCCGCGTGGACATCTAAGCCCGCGCAACGATGATAAAGAACATCCATCATCCTTACTCCTTTCATGGATGAATTCGCAAACAGAGAGTCCATTTGTGTGTTAGGCATTTTTCTGTTCGTAGTCACCTTTTCCATAGGGAAAGGGCTCACAATGGGTGGAGCACCAAATGGACTCAAACAGTTTATTCTACAGGGTCGAACCACCATAAAAAAGAACGTCTTTCAAAACGGTTTGCGTTAATATTCATTATGGGAAGGAAGGCTTGATTTTCATGCATGGGTGGGGAGTAAAATTTACTCATGGATGTTTATTCTTGATCAAAAAAACAGCTGTTTGTAAAGTACATTTTGTGATTAATAGCCATAAAATTTAATATTTAATAATTATTTACCCGTGGTGCTAGTTGAGCTTTAACACTCAACTAGCCTAAGAACAACAAGCGAGTACCATCCAGTGACGTTTCAAATCCAGAAACCGAGCTCGCTCGAATCTCGGTGATCCGATACAAATCGACTCAAATCGAAAACACGGTTTCAATCACTTTGCGTTTTCGTTTCAGCCATTGTTTCCATACGTCCGATTGGCGAATTCGCTGATTTTTTCGAACGGGCGTCCAAAAAGAGATTCGGTACTCTTCGTACAGCTTCTCTTGCAAGCTTTTGGCTGATATATCCTTTGTCACCTAGGTTATACGGATGTGGAATTTGCGTTATGACGGTTTCCGCGGCCATCCGGTCGTGACAAGACGCTTCGGTGACAACCTATCCCATCGGAAGCCCTTGGTCGGTAACCTGCAGGTGAAGTTTCCACCCATAGAACGTGATCCTTTTGGAAGCACAATCGCCCCTATCGACCATTCCAAGGAATCGTTTGACGCGATCCATTCGAGCGGAATGACACAGTTCGACCGGCAAACTGTCCACGACCGCATACGCATGGTGTTGTCCACGTTTGGCCAGCTGGTGCCGAATCCACTTGATCGCCAAGCGAAGCGCTCGGCAGCGACGGTTGTATCGAGAATGTTCATGGAACAAGTCCTTGGAAAACAAATTCCCGATCACAAGCCAGTGCCAAGCCCGTTCGGAAGTGAAGCCCCACAACTTTCCAAAGACATGGATGGTGATGATGACTTCGTCTTTCTGTTTCAACAAATGACGATTTCGACGTTGAAGATGAATCTGGATACTCGATAGTTGAGTCGATACAAAGAACAAAATCGCTTCATATTGTTTTTGAAGTTTGGCTCGATCTGTTGTAAAATGAAAGTGCTCTTGCATGGGAATTCTCCTTTTCAATGTTTGGTCGCACTTTCATTTTAAGGAGATCCTCATGCAAGGGCTATTTTTATGCTTGTCTGATTTGATCTAGCACTACGGGTAGTTATTTTCTTTTTAAAAAACAAATTGACAAAAATAAAAAAAAATAGTAAAAATATGTTGTGTGAATTGATTTAAAATTTTATATTGACAGAAAATGTGGTCTAAAAGTATTGAGATAAAAGGTATATTTTTCTGATCGATGTTGTACTTTCAATAAGGCAATGGGAGGCTGCTGAATTCCTAAATCGGTCACCAGTTGGTTGTGAAACCCCAAAAACTTTGTTATTGAAAATATTTACTAACTTGAGAAAAAGTTGATATATGAGAATTGTTGGAAAGTCTAAAATTTGTGCAGTGTTTTTTCGGTATGGGTGATCTTCCTGTCATATAGGTGGAAAGCTGATCCATATATTTAAACAATGTGTTCAAAAGAATATCACCTATGAATTCATGTTCTTTAGTTAGATGGGAGATAAAAAATGTCTGCCGTCTCGAATTGTGTTTTTTGTCACTGTGTATGACTTTTAAGCTGGTGCATTTATGTATTCATCATGCTTTTTGCAAAACGTTCTTAATAAATAAACTTCTTCCATTTACAATCCTAAAATTAATTAACTGTTAGAGCTTTGAATCAATAAAACTAAGGGTTTATTAATAATAGTTATTTAAAAAGTAATAGAGATAACTAAAAAACAGAATATATTGAGAGTGGTGAAATTATGGAAGCTAATAACTATTTTCCTCTATCTCAACCTCAGATGAGGATATGGTATTCTGAAAAATTGTATCCCAATACTTCTATAGGAGTTATTGCAGGATCAATGAGAATAAAAAGGAATTTGGATCTGAAGTTGTTAGAACAATCTGTTCAACTTCTTTTTCAAAACCATGACACATTACGTCTTCGGATTACAGAAAAGAATGGAAGACCTGTGCAATATATATATGATTACAAAAATATTGAAGTCCCCACTTATCATTTCATAAATGAAGAGCAATTAGATAAATGGGCAAATGAACAAACTAAGATACCTTTTGATATTTTTGATAATGCTCTTATTGAAGCTGTAATATTTACGCTAGGAAATTACGAGACAGGGTTCTATGTCAAAATGCACCACCTGATATCGGATGCGTGGACTATGACTCTCATTGGAGATTTAATATTGAAAAACTATTTTTATTTACTACAAGGAAAGGAAGTATCTAACGATTGTGTAAATTCATACAAAGACTTTGTTGAGAAAGAGTTAATGTATTTCTCCTCTAAAAGGTTTTTTAAAGATAAAGAGTATTGGTCAAATAAGTTCAGTGAATTGCCTGAGAAACCTACCACATTAACTTATCAAACAAAACCTGTATCAAGTTTAAGAGCCGAGCGATTATCATATACAATTGAAAATAGCTTGACAAATGAGATTCAAGATTATTGTAAAAAAGAAAACATATCTACAAACACATTTTTCTTATCTGTTTTAACCCTTTATCTTCAAAGAATTACAGAAGTAAATGATATCTCTTTATTAACTAGTGTACATAATAGGACTTCTTCTAAAGAAAAGAACTTATTGGGAATGTTTATTAGTACATTACCATTTAGGGTACATGTTCCACATGATTGCAACTTTTCGAAGTTCATTAAAGAAGTTGAAAGGGAGCAACTGTCGACCTTCAAGCATCAAAGATATCCATTTAACTTTTTTGCCGAAGATATTAGAGATAAACATAAAACATCTATTCAAAACTATTTTAAAATTCTTTATTCATATCAAAATTCAAAATTTATTAATAATGAGAATGACTTCAAAACTAGGTGGTATTTTAATGGATATCAAGAATATCCATTTATCATCCACATAAATGATAGAGAAGAAAGAGGCCAAATTTCAATAGATTTAGATTTTTGGACAGAATATTTTTCAAGAAATGAAATTGATAATCACTATAGACGTTTGTATACACTTATATGTGATATTTTAAGAAACCCTTTTAAAAATTTTGATGAATATAATATTTTACCAAAAGAAGAACAAAGTAAGATATTATATGATTTTAACCGGACAAGTGTACCTTTAATTAGAGGAAAGACTTTGACCCATATTTTTGAAGAACAAGTGAAAAGAACACCAAACAAAATTGCATATACATTTAATGATACGTCATTGACTTATAAAGAGTTAAATATTAAAGCAAATCAACTTGCCAATTTACTAAGGACCAAAGGTGTTGGAGAAGATAGTGTTGTAGGAATTTTTATGGAACGTTCCCTTGATATGATAATAGGTATATTTGGAATATTAAAAGCAGGTGGAGCTTATCTACCAATAATGACTGATTATCCCAAAAACCGTATCGATTATATTTTAAAAGATAGTAAAGTAAAAATTGTACTGACTCATAAAAATTATAAAGAGCGGTTAGACTTTTTCACTGGAGAAGTATGGCCTATAGACATTTTATCATTTGAAAATGTAAATCATGAAAATCCAGAACCAATTCATAGTGAGAAAAGTCTCGCGTATGTGATTTATACATCTGGATCAACAGGTAATCCTAAGGGTGTAATGATTGAACATCATTCAGTTATTAATCGAATGGAATGGATGGTCGAGCAATATCAATTTACCGAAAATGAAACAATATTACAAAAAACTCCATATGTATTTGATGTATCAGTATGGGAACTGTTCATTGGAATGTTTATAGGTGCTCGAGTATGCCTTTTAGGTCACGGTGATGAAAGGGATCCTAGGAGAATAATTGAAAAAATTGCTGAAGAGAAAATAACAATTATTCACTTTGTTCCATCTATGTTGCGTAGCTTTTTGGATGTATTGATAGATTCAACACTACTATCTCATTTACAAAGCTTAAAGTTTGTTTTCTGTAGTGGCGAGGCTTTACAACCTAAACATGTTAGTCGTTTTAATAAGTTAGTAAATAAACATTTAAAAATTAACTTAGTTAATCTATATGGTCCTACCGAGGCAACAATTGAGGTATCTTCTTTTCATTGCCCTACGAATACTGAGTTAAGTACCGTACCTATTGGAAAGCCAATTCAAAATGTTCACTTTTATATTATTGACGCACATAACAACCTAAAACCTATTGGTGTTCCAGGGGAATTGTGTATTTCTGGTAAGTGTTTAGCAAGGGGTTACATGAATAATCAAAAGCTAACAGAAGAGAAGTTTATCTCAAACCCTTTTTTACCAAACAATCGAATGTATAAAACTGGAGATTTAGCAATGTGGCTGCCTGATGGTAATGTAGAATACTTGGGACGAATAGATCATCAAGTAAAAATCAGAGGGCACAGAATTGAATTAGGAGAGATTGAGTCACGATTATCATTATTTAATGGAATAATGGAGGTAGTAGTTCTAAGCCATTCTATACAAGAAGAAACTTTTTTAGTGGCATATTTAGTAACAAAAGATTCTAAAGAAATAGACATTTCTAAAATAATAGATTACTTAAGAGTATATTTACCAGATTATATGATACCTACGAAGTTTGTTTTTTTAAAAGAGATTCCATTGACAATAAATGGGAAGGTGGATAGAAAACAATTACAGTATAATACTAATTTTGTAGAATTAGAAACAAAATTCATAACACCTATAACAGATACAGAAAAGAAAATCACATCAATTTGGTGTGAGGTGCTAGGGATAAAAAATATAGGGGTAACTGTTGATTTTTTTGATTTAGGTGGTCATTCTCTTTTAGCTACTAGAATCCTTTTAAGAATTAAAAATCATTTTGGCTTGGAAATTTCACTTAAAGAATTTTTAGAAAACTCAAATATTAGAAAGTTAGCTAAATTGGTAGATAGTAAAAAGGGCACTTTTCAAATAGAAAGGAAAATAAAAAAGGTAGACCGATCTTCTCGTATCCGTCGAAATGAGGTGAAAAAATGAGTAGAGAAAATATTAATGAGCATTTAAGTAGCCATGAGTATGTTTTTCCAGCTTCTTTTTCCCAACAAAGATTGTGGTTAATAGATAAAATCCTAGAAAATAAATCTGTCTATAATATTTCCTCTTGTATTGATGTCACTGGTAATTTAGATATTGAAATTTTAACGAAAAGCTTAAATAGGATTGTTGAACGACATGAAATATTAAGAACCTATTTTGAAATGGATGACGGTGAATTATTACAAATCGTTAAGCCTAGTCAAGAAATAGAAATTGAATATGTAGATTTACAACATCTAACAAAGGAATCTATAGAAAGAGAATGTTCACTTCTCGCAGAAAAAGAAGCCAACCATCAGTTTAATTTAAATGACCCTAATTCTAATTTAATTAAAGTGTTATTAGTTCAAGTTGCTCCAGAAAAATTTAAATTATTCATTACTTTACATCATATTATTGCAGATGGTTGGTCTCTAGGGTTACTTATGGAAGAAATGTCAGTTATATACAATTCGTTATACTCCGGTACAACTGATAATCTTTCAGATTTATCTATTCAATATGGAGACTATAGTGTTTGGGAAAGAGATTTATTAAAGTCCGATCAAATGAAAAGTAAACTGGAGTTTTGGTCTGATTATCTTGGGGGGGAATTGCCAATATTAGAACTACCCACAGATATGCCTAGACCACTCCAACAAAGTTATAAAGGCGCGTTATTTAAGTTTGAAATCCCATTAGAATTGTCGGAATCATTAAAAAAAATTAGCTTCAAAGAAGGTTCAACTATTTATATGACACTCCTTTCAGCTTTTAAAATTTTACTTTATCGCTTATCAGGGCAAAAAGACATAATAGTAGGGTCTCCAATTGCGAATAGAAATACGGAAGAAGTTGAGCAATTGATAGGATGTTTTGTTAATAATTTGGTCCTTCGTACAGATTTGTCGGGTAATCCAACATTTCGTGAATTATTAAATCTAACAAAAAAGAACACAACAAGTGCATTAAGTAATCAAGAAGTACCCTTTGAAAAAATACTACAAAAAGTTAATTTTAAAAGGAACAATAGTTACTCACCAATCTTTCAAGTAATGTTTGTTTTTCAAAACACTCCTAAGCAGAAACTGAATTTGCATAATTTAACAATAGAAACATCTAGAAATTATAATGGTACATGTAAGTACGATTTAACTCTGGAAGTAACAGAATCGAAAAACGGAATGGAATGTGTTTTTGAGTATAATAATGAATTATTTAAATCATCTACAATTGAAAGATGGACACGTCACTTTATTACCTTACTGGAAAATATTGTTGATAATCCAGATAAAAAAGTGTCTTATTTATCTATTCTAACACATGAAGAAAAAAAGGAATTGTTAGTTACATGGAATAGAACTAAAAAAGAATTTTCAAAGGAAAAGTGTATACACCATCTTTTTGAAGAGCAAGTGAAATTAAACCCTAACAAAATTGCTGTTACGTATGAAAATCAATCGATAACGTATCAAGAGTTAAACTTTAGTGCAAATCAGTTAGCTAACTACCTTTTAAAAAACGGACTTCACAAAGAAAGTTTAGTTGGTATTTGCTTAGAAAGATCATTAGACATGATAATTGCTCTTTTGGGAGTATTAAAAGCTGGAGGGGCATATGTCCCACTGGAACCTGAACATCCACCAGATAGACTAAACTTTGTTGTGAAAGATGCAAAAGTTTCTATTGTTTTAACCCAAGAAAAATATTTAGAAAAATTTATGTTACCTAAAAATAAAATTATACTAATGGATAAAAATAAAGATAGTATTTCTAATGAGAGTGAAAAGGATTTAGAAATTAATTGTAACTCTGGTAACCTAGTATATACGATTTATACATCTGGTTCTACAGGTACACCAAAAGGTGTATGTGTGGAACATAAGCAGCTACTAAACTATGTTTATGATCGGATTATTAAGCTAAATTTAAATGAAACTCCAAGACTTAGTTATGCAACTGTATCAACATTAGCTGCAGATTTAGGGAATACCCCGATTTTTCTTTCATTATGTACAGGCGGGCACTTACATGTCATTTCTCAAGAAAGAATATTAGACACTAGCAAATTGGCAGAATATTTTAAACTCCATAGCATTGATTGCCTAAAGGTTGTTCCATCTCATTTATCGTTATTATTATCTAATGAAGATGGTAAATATATTCTGCCTAAACGGTTTTTAATAGTAGGTGGTGAATCATTACATTTTGATTTAATAGAAAGAATTTATAATTATGAACATTCATGTGTCATTATAAATGAATATGGACCCACTGAAGCTACTATTGGAACAATAGATTTTGTTCTGAAAAACATTAACCAAAAATTTAGTACTGATACAGTACCAATTGGGAAACCGATAAGTAATACCCAAATATATATTTTAGACGAATACTATCAGCCTGTACCAATAGGTGTACCTGGTGAAATTTTTATTGGTGGAGAAAGTGTAGCTAGAGGGTATTTTAACAACCCTGAGCTTACAGCTGATAAATTTTTAGAGATACCTGAAATTAGTAAGGGAAATAGATTATACAGAACTGGAGATATAGCTCGTTATCTCCCTGATGGAAATATTGAGTATATTGGTAGGAAAGATGATCAGGTAAAAATAAGGGGATTTCGAGTAGAATTAGGTGAAATTGAGTCTATAATAAGACAACACAATAATGTAAGAGAATTAGCAGTTATAATACATAAAACACCCAATGGAAATCAGTCTTTAGTAGCTTATGTTTCGTTATTTAATAAAGATGCTAATTTTCAATACGATGTTCGCAAATATCTTAAAAAGCGTTTACCCGATTATATGATTCCAGCACACTTCATTGAAATGGAGAATATTCCGTTGACTCCAAACGGAAAAGTAAATCGTTCAGCACTCCCAAGTCCATCTACACTTCATCAGCCTGCAGATAAGATTTATGTTAAACCTAAGACTGTACTTGAAAGGGGAATGGTAAAAATATGGGAGGAGTTACTGGAAACAGATAAAATCGGGATAACCGATAATTTTTTTGAAGTAGGCGGGCATTCACTACTAGCGGCGAAATTGGTATCGAAAATGCGCAAAAATTTAGGAATTGATGTTTCAATACAGACAGTTTTCTCACATCCGACAATTGAGAAATTAATCAATTACAACTCGCATAAGTTAACTGGAAAAGATTTTAGACAAATGATTATTCATGAGCGACCAGATAAGGCAAGTTACCCAATGTCATATGCACAAAAAGGAATTTGGATTCAAGAACAACTCCACAAAGATACAAATGTTTACAATATGTCACTACCAATTAAAGTAATTGGTAAATTAGATATTCGTATTTTAGAAAAGAGTATAAACAAAATTATTCAGCGGCATGAAACATTAAGAGCAGTCTTTATTAATCAATATGGTTTGCCAATACAAAAATTAAAAGAACCTGAATTTAACTTGGAAGTAGAATTAATTGATGACGTCAATGATGAATTTGTATATCAAAAAATACAATTAGAAGGGCAAAAGCCGTTCGACTTGGAAAAAGGACCAATTTTTAGAATAAAGCTTTTAAGAAAAAGTAAAGAAGAACATATATTAATTTTTACACTTCATCACATAATTGGAGACGCTATATCATTTAAGAATTTATTAAACGAGACTTTCACTATCTATAATAGTATGGTTAATAAAAATCCTTGTAATTTACCAGAACTAAAAATTCAATATTCAGATTTTGCTCATTGGCAAAGCCAATATATTAATACTGATGAGTTTCAAAATCGATTACTATATTGGAAGAACAAGTTAAAAGGTGCACCTCAATATATAAAATTACCTATAGAAAAGCCTAGACCAGAAGTACAAAGCTTCAATGGAAAATCCATCAACTTTCAAATTTCTAGAGAAAAAAGTCAAATGTTACGAGAACTTGCACAAAAAGAGGGAGTTACTCCGTACATGTTGTTCATGACAGCATGGAATTTACTGCTTTATAGTTATACTGGCCAGAAAGACATTATAGTTGGTACTAGTGCTTCTGGAAGAACCGATAACACCGAAGATCTAGTTGGTCTTTTTGTAAATACTCTCCCAATAAGGACAAAGCTGGATGGGGAATGGTCCTTTTTGGAATTATTAAAAGATTCTAAAAGAACAATATTAGAAGCATTTTCTCATCAGGATGTTCCTTTTGAAATAATTATAAATACAATAAAAACCCATAGAGATCCAAGTAGACCACCATTATGTCAAATATTCTTAACATATCATTACTCAAAAAGCAAAGTTGAAATTTCAAATAATTTAACATTAGAAGTAATGCCTATTAATTTAACATCTATTCAATATGATATAGTTGCAGAAATTTTTGATGATTCAGAAATCATCTCGGGTAGAATAGAGTTTTGTACAGATTTATTTAGAGAGGAAGATATAAACCAACTTATATTTAATTATTTGGATGTTTTTGACAAAATCCTAGAAGATCCTACGGTAAAAATTTCCTGTTTTCGAAATAGCTTAAAACAATTTGTGAATTAAATAATCTGAATAGGAATTAAACAGAAATAACAATAAAATCGATGTTTAATTAGGAAAGGTGATATGTTTGGATGAAATTAAGTCATTAAAAGAAAATTGTATTGAAAATTCTAATGATAATTTATTAAGGATAGAAGAAGTTCTAAAAAGTCACCCAATTGTTCAAGATGCCCTAGTTGTAACTGAAAATAAATCTGATGGCAAAGAAGATATTATAGCATATTTAGTATGTATGCCGGATAAGTTACGATCAAATCAATTAATAAGTGGATATCTATCTAATCAGCTACCTGGTGGTATTTTACCTTCACGTTATATATGGGTTGATAATCCTGGTGGTAGTTTAAAGGATTATATTGAACGTAGTCAACAAATTACACAAACAGGAAAGAAGAACGAAAAAGTACACTATGTACTACCAAAAACTGAAACAGAAAAACAAATTGCAGAAATCTGGAAACGTGTGTTGGGGGTTGAAATGATAAGTGTCCAAGATGTCTTCTTTGAAATTGGAGGAGACTCATTAAAGTGTTCACAAGTATTTTATTTAATTAATCAAATATATCCTGATACAGTAACTCTTGTTGACTTATTTAAATATAACACTGTTGAAAAGTTAAGTTTTTATATTGATCAAAAATTGAGTGTAGAAAAAAACACTGGAAAAGTTGATGGATATACTCTCTAGACATTAAAAACACATGTTCTTATAAAGAAAAAGAACAAATTCCATGTTTTGATTAGCTTTTTCATAATGAAACAGTATGGAAAGTAGTTAGGGGAAAGGTTTTAAAGATTCCAGGTGCCAAAGAGATGTGCGACATCAAAGGAATCGGAGAAATGACGGTAGTTGGTTTTTTCGCTGAGGTGGGCGACCTCCACCAATACCGGCATCTATGCCAAATCATTAAGCTCGCGGAGCTGAACCTAAAAAAGAATGAATCGGGGAAACATCGTGGGAAAGAGTCGATTAGTAAACGGAGGAGAAAATGACTGCGAGCACTTATTTCGGGTGGCGATGCCCCTAACAGCGAAAAACAGAGTCTTTAAAGCCTTACATGAGTACTATCGCACACGGCATGTTAATCCATTAACCGATCCCATTCAATAAAGAAAAAATGATACAAGATATTCCACAATTAAAGACATTGCGGGTAGTCGCTAAAACTGAAAAGACGTATCGAAGATAGACATCAGAAGCACGGAGAAGTCGGTCGTTATCACACCATACAGGCATAGAGCTAGCTATGGAGCATACACCCGATCTCCACCTCATGGATAGGTTGAATGAAGAAATGTAGGAGTAAAAGGACTCCGTGAGACTTGGGAGGGTACACCGCCATAAGACAAATGAAGATCCAAAGGTGCGATCATAGGGAAATGACCTCCATTTTCAAAAAAAAGGATGATGGAGTTTATCCTACTACACCCTACCTATTCAAGTATTAATAAATATTAATTATACCCGTGGTGCTAGATAATTTTGAATAAGCAAAAAAAGAGCCCTTGCTTGTGGATCTCCTTTAAAATGAAAGTGCGACCAACCATTCGAAAGGAGAATCCCCATGCAAGAGCACTTTCATTTTACTACAAACCAAGCAAACATTCAAAAACAATACGAGGCGATTCTGTCTTTTGTTTCCACTCAACTTTCGCTTATGGATTCATATCTTCAACGTCACAATCGCCACTTGATGAAACCAAAAGATGAGGTGATCATCGCTATTCATATCCTTGGGAAACTGTTTGGATTTACTTCTGAGCGCGCGTGGCATCGCTTTGTGATTGGGAATTTGTTTTCAGTTGATGATTTTCCCAAACGTTCCCGTTACAATCGTCGCGCTCGAGCCCTTCGTTTCGCCATCAAATGGATTCGTCAACAGGTAGCCAAGCGTGGACAGCACCATGCCTATGCCGTAATCGATAGCCTCCCCCTAGAATGGTGTCATGCAGCTAGAGTGTATCGTGTGAAACGGTTTCAAGGCATGGCAAATATCGGCTATTGTGCGTCCAAAAAGCAGCGTTATTATGGATTCAAATTTCATCTGCAGGTGACAAATCAAGGTCTACCTATGGGGTATGTGGTAACCGAAGCACCTTGCCATGATAAAGCGGTAGCCGAAACCGTGATGACACAAGTTCCACACCCCTATACCTTAGGAGATAAGGGATATATCAGCGATGTATTACAAAAAAAAGCTATACAAGGAATATCAAATGGCACTGTGGACGCCTACTCGGAAGAATCAGAAGAAGCGCAAATTAAAACGATGGGAACAGTGGATCAAGCAAAAGCGCAAAGTCGTCGAAACCGTGTTTTTTGTTCTCGTTGGTCAGTACCGCATAACAGAGATTCGCGCTAACTCTATTGCAGGTTTTGAAGTTGCGCTAGATGGCATCTTGTTGGCCTATTCACTTGTTATACTCGGGCTAGTTGAGCGTTAATGTTCAACTAGCACCACGGGTTAATTATATTTCATTATTTCTGATGCCTACGATACATGGATGCTTATAAAAATTGAAGAAATTTAACGAAATAATGAGAAAATCCTTATTTTATAGAGGGAGAGGTAGTATAGGATGGATATTGCAGTTATAGGAGTGAGTGGAATTTTCCCTGATGCAGAAAATTTAGATAAATTTTATGAAAATTTAAGTAATGGTATCTTTAGTGTAAAAAAACTTCCTTTAAGACGTAAGGAAACATCAGGTAGTAATCAATCTGCTCTTTTTGGGTACTTAGAACAAATAGATGAATTTGACTATAATTTTTTTAATATTTCAAAATCTGAGGCAGATCATATGGATCCCCATCAAAGAATATTATTACAATTGGTTTGCAGTGCGATAGAAAATGCAGGATACAGATTAGAGGATTTTAAGGGGAGTAAAACATCTTTAATTTTAAGTGGTTTTGGTGGACCTAAACCTGAATATATACACTTAGCTAGTAAATTTCATCCAACACTATTAACTGGTAACTCATATGCCATTAGTGCAGGGAGAATTTCTTATTTTCTTGGATTAAGAGGACCATCAATGATTATAGATACTTCTTGTTCCTCTTCATTAACAGCATTACATGAATCATGCAATAAACTAATCCTCGGAGAAGTAGAATATGCAATCACAGGGGGAGTTAGACTTCTTTCGAATTTAAACTTTCCATCTGATATCAAATTTGGAATGGAATCGAAGAGTAATATGTGTAAGGCATTTGATGATTCTGCAGATGGAGTTGTTGGAGGAGAAGGTGGAGGAATTTTATTATTAAAGCCATTAGAGAAGGCAATTAAAGATAAGGATGTTATTCATGCAGTTATTAAAGGAAGTGCTTCGAATCAAGATGGCAACTTGTCAAATGGAATTACAGCTCCTAGTCCTCAGGCTCAGACTGAAGTCATTATTAGTGCATGGAAAAAAGCTAACGTTAATCCTGAAACTATCTCTTATATTGAGGCGCATGGAACTGGTACAAAACTGGGGGATCCAATAGAAATTCAAGGATTGACAGATGCCTTTAATCAATTTACTGACAAAAGGAACTTTTGTTATATTGGTTCTTTAAAGTCAAATATTGGTCACCTAGCAGAAGCGGCAGGTATAGCGGGTGTTATTAAAGCTATTCTATCATTGAAACACAAAAAAATTTTTCCATCTTTACACATAAAAAAATTAAACAGACATATTGACTTTGAAAATTCTGCTGTAATGGTAAATACTGAACTTAGGGATTGGAATATAGAGAATAATGGGAAAAGAAGAGCTGGAGTTAGTTCATTTGGGATGAGTGGTACCAATGTACATGTGGTTTTGGAAGAAGCTCCAGTAATTAACTATCAAGATGAAGAGGAAGAAAAGGGACCTTATTTGTTTACATTTTCGGCTAAATCTACTGACTCTTTAAAAAAGTATAAAAAATTACTTATTTCTTATTTAAAAAATAGTAGAGATAATTTAAAAAACATTAGCTATGTTCTAAATAAAGGAAGAGATGATTATAACTATAGAATCTCTTGTGTCGCTAGTAGTAGACATGAACTAATAGAAAAGCTTAATAAAATCAATGTAACAGAAAGATGCTTAGAGAATCCTTCTATTATTTTTCTATTTTCTCACGACTTTGAGATTCCTGAAAATATATTTCAATACTTAACAATTGATCATCCACGATGCAAAGATATATATAATCAATATTTCGTAAAATTTCCATCTAATGATAATGAGAGTGTGAGAAAATTTATTTTCCAATATTTATTATATTTTTATTGGATTTCAAAAGGAATAATACCTGAAAAAGTTATAGGTGTTGGGTTAGGAAATCTTGTTGTCAAAGTAATTATGGGTAAGATAACTCTTGAGGAAGCTATTTTAAATGCTACTGATTTTGATGAAACTATAACATTTGACAAAAATAGATTTAAAAATCTCATTTTATCATTTAATGAAAAATCTAATCCAATATTTTTAGGAATGAATAAGGATGGCGAACTATTCAAAGAGCTTCTTGAGATTAGAAATGAGTTGGATTTTGTAAGTTCAATTGCTTCTTATGAAGAAGATAATTATTGCTCTTTAATCAAAGCTATTTCAGATATTTATTCTATTGGGGGAAATATTAATTGGGATAAATACTACGAGGGACAACATTTTCAGAGATTAGAAATTCCAACTTATCCGTTTGAGAAAACCAAATGTTGGTTAGATTTTAATGAAAACAACTGTAATTTATCTTTTAATAATATATCTCCCAAGAATGAGTTAAACTCAAACGAAACTCGAACAATTATTAATAATGATATGCACATCCAGAAAAAGATTAAGGAAATTTGGTGCACAGCACTAAACCTAGACCAATTGAATGTGGAAGATAACTTTTTTGAAATTGGTGGGAATTCATTAATTTCAATTCATATTATTGAAAAACTCGAGAATGAATTTAATATAGAACTTGATTATGACATTATTTTAGATTATCCGACAGTTCGTGAATTAAGCCAATACTTATTATCTTTAATAGAAGAAGGAAATCATACGGAGGATTTAAAAAATGAAAATAAAATAATTGAGGAAATAAATCAATATCCACTATCTTTTGCACAAGAGGGTATTTGGTATTTAAATTATCTCGATCCAAATTCTTCGTCGTACAATATACCGTGTGCGATAAGATTAGTTGGGAATTTAGATATAAATATTTTAGAGAAAAGTATTATAGAAATTATTAAAAGACATGAAAGTTTAAGAACTGTGTTTCCTCTAAGGGACGGAAAACCAATAGCTTTAATTAATAACGATGCACATTTTTCTTTAAAAATAGTTGATTTACAGACTTTAGATGAAAATTTAAAAGAAGAAGAAGTAGATCGTATAAATAAAGAAGAATCTCTAAGACCGTTTAATGTTGAAGAAGGTCCATTGTTTAGAGCTACTTTATTGAAAATAAGGTCAGACTGTCATATTCTTATTTTCAATATGCACCATCTAATATCTGATAATTGGTCATATCAAATATTCCTAAAAGAATTAGTAACTCTATATCAAACAATATCTAATAAATCAACTTTATCTCTTGAAGAAATTAAAATGCAATATAGTGAGTTCGCTATCGAGCAAAGAAAAAGAATGTCCGAAAAGGAAATAGAAAAATATATAAATTTTTGGAAAGAAAAGTTATCTGGAGCACCGGAGTTACTTGTACTCCCTTCAAAGAAAAGACGTCCAAAGGTACAATCTTTTGAAGGAAGTACCTATGCATTTAATATACCTACTCAATTAATAAATAAGCTAACTAATTTAAGTAACAAAGAAGGAACTACACTATATATGACTTTATTAGCTGGGTGGAAAACTTTACTTTACAGGTACTCTGGACAAGAAGATATAGTAATTGGAATGCCTGTCGCAGGAAGGAAAGTCGCAACCGAAGGTATAATAGGAAACTTTGTAAACTCTGTTGCCGTACGGAGTCGATTATCTGAAAACATGTCATTTAAGGAATTATTAAAAAATATTAGAAGAGAGGTATCAGATTCCATTAATTATAGTGACTTACCTTTTAATTTGGTTGTCGATAAACTTAACATCACTAGAAGCTTAAGTTATACTCCAGTGTTTCAGGTAATGTTTGATTATCATCATAATAGTATGATTAAGGAACTTATAATACCAGATCTTTCAGTAACTCCTCTAAAGGAATACATCGATAAAGTTAAGTGTGATTTAGAAATGGTAATCATGAACGGTAGAGAAAAAACAGAAGGATTATTAATTTTTAATACAGATATTTTTGAAGAAGATGATATGAAAATATTGGTGAGTTTATATCTAAAGCTTTTAAAGTATGTGGTAGATAATCCTTCTATAAAACTTATCGATATTCCTCTGACCGAGAGTCAAAATTTAATCGTTGTTAATTCGGATAACTCTGATTACAAAGATAATTTCAATTTTTGATTTTTTCTCTAAACTTTGAAAGAAGAATTACCTTGACTTATTTGAAGGGAGATAAATAGATATGGTTTTAATATTTGATAAAAATCTGATAAATGCTAAAAATTATTGGATAGAAAAGCTCACAGGTAAGACGGTTAAGTCCGGCTTACCTGTGAGAATTGGTGATAATACTGATGAAGGGTTTGTACCAAATGAAATAGAGTTCACTTTAAAAGATTCTTTAGTTGAGAAAATAAATGACTTAAGTGGGGGCTCTTCATTTCTTAAGTATGTAATTGTAATGACTGCAGTTAAAATTTGTTTGTTTAAATATAATAATACTGAATTTGTTACAGTTGGAAGTCCCTCAAGAAAAGGGAAAACTTCAAACTCACAAGGAAATGTATTGGTGATAATGGACAGAATAACTAACCAAATGACTTGTAAAGAATTAATGGTAAATGTCAGACAATCATTATTGGATGCATACGATAATCAACAATATCCATTCAATTTACTTATTAATGAATTAAATATTGAGTATTCTAAATATGATAATCCTTTATACAGTGTATTAATAAGTATGAATAATATACATCTCGACCTGCCGGATTTCGCTAGTAAAAACCTTACTATACAATTAGATGATTCAGATGTCTTTACCGGCGTTGTAGAATATAATTCTTTAATGTTTTCTAGGGACATTATTACACAATTTGTAAATCACATTAATTTGATGCTAGAGCAAATGTTATCAAATATTAATAGTGTAATTAATGAACTTCCAGAAATTAGTTTTAATATAAACTATGATAATCAAGAAAAAGCAGAAGAAAGAGTAGATTTACAATATATTCAAAATGCAATTAAAGAAAGCCCTTTAATCCAAGATGCGATAATACAATTAAATAAAGGGGGGGGAATAGTCGCTTACTTATTAAGTAAACCGAATCAAGTCAGATCTAATCATTTGTTGAAAAGCTATTTGTTGAAAAGGTTACCTGAGGAAATGATACCAGTAGAGTTCATATGGATTGATGATGAAATTGATCTATTAAATAGCGATTTTCTAAATGAAGTAACACAGACTGATTCGAAAAAAAATAAAATTCCCCCAAGAAATGAAATTGAAGAGAAAATCTCAAAAATTTGGTCCAGTGTACTTTATATAGAAAATATTGGGGTGTTTGATAACTTTTTTGAAATTGGTGGAGATTCCATTTTATCTATTCAAACGTATTCTGAAATGAAAAAAGCAGGCTTTACTCTAAGTCCTAAAGATATTATTTCACATCCAACAATAGCAGAGTTATCTCAAATTGTAAAAGAGGGGGTTAACTTAAATACAGAACAAGAAAAGAAATCTGGAATTGCTCCATTAACTCCACCACAACTAAGATTTTTCGAAAAAGAATTACATAATTATCATCATTTTAACAATTCATGGATATTTAAAGTGAATATTAAGTTAAACCCTAATATTGTTGAGAAAACACTAAAATTTATATCCAATCATCATGATGCTCTTCGTTTGTTCTTTAAAAAAACTTCAGATGGATGGAAACAATATTTTTCTGATACCGAACATACGATAGCCTTTAGCTATTATGATTGGTCAGATGTTGATATTAAACATCAGAAGAAAAAAATAGAAGATTTAGCTAATTATCATCAAACTTTACTTGATATAAACAATGGTCCGTTATTAAGGGTTGTCCTAATTTCGCTAGGTGGAAATGTTCCGGATCGCTTATTAATAATTAGCCATAGGCTTATCTCAGACACAATTACAATGAAAATATTTGCGGAGGACTTTCAATTAGTATACTCTCAACTTTTGAATGGTAAAAATCCAAGCTTTCCTGAAAAAACAACCTCTTATTATGACTGGACGAATAAATTAATTGAATATGCAAACACAGATATAGATATAAGTGAAAAAAAATACTGGCAAAGTGATATCTTCAATAAGCCTTTTTACATACCTATAGACTTTGAAGAAGGCGAGAATACTGAATTAAATACGGAGTTACTTTTTGCTAGTTTAAATCAAAAAGATACAGAATCTTTGCTTTCTAAAGTCCATAGAGATTTAAGAGTAGATATGCGAGTTGTATCCTTCACAGCTTTATTAATGACGATCAATAAATGGACAGGGAACAAACATATTTTAGTTGAAACGGGTTCCCACGGAAGAGAAGTAATTTCAAACAATATAGACCTTTCAAGAACAGCAGGCTGGTTCACAACCAATTATCCTGTTTATTTAGAACTATACGATCAAGATAAAGATATCATTCAAACTATCCAAAGTGTAAAAAATCAGTTATCAAATATTCCTAATAATGGATTTAACTACGGATTATTAAGATATCTTCATGATGATCAAGATATTAAACAGAAATTATCAAAGTTTCCAAAGCCTATAATTGGTTTTGATTACCAAGGGCATGTAGATAGTGGGCTAAATAGGGATTTACTACTCACACCATCAGATGAATCTGTTGGTAATGAAAGAGACCCAAGAAACAAGCGAAATGTAGAGTTTGATATTAGTAGCTGGGTATCAAATAAGAAATACATTTTAAGATGGTCGTATAGTAATAAAAGATATAAGAAATCTACAGTAGAACAACTCATTAAGTATTATATAGATACTTTGAAAGAAATTATTGATTCATGAACCTAGAAGCTTTGATCATGTGATTTTTCTAATTGAGATGGGAAGGGGAATAAATTGAAGAAAGCCTTTTTACAGATTAACATTTCCAAAACTAAATCTGTGTTTATACTTTTATACATTGCTTTTCTTATATCTATAACTATATTTTTGGAGATGCCTCCAAATCCAAAAGATAATGAAACTGCTATTGATAGCTTTTCTGCAGAGAGAGCTTTTCAACATATAAGGCACATAGCAAAACACCCCCATCCTACAGGATCGTATGAAAACTATTTAGTAAGGGAATACATTTTACAAGAATTAGAAAAACTTGAGCTGTATACAATAGTTGATACTTTTAGTGGGGATTTATCAACAAAATATTTTAATGGAGACATTGAGTTGAATAACATTATCGGTATCTTAAAGGGAACTGAAGATGGAAAAGCGCTTATGCTATCTGCCCACTATGATTCAGTCCCTAATGGATCAGGTGCAAATGATAACGGGGCTAGTGTAGCTGCTCTTCTTGAAACTGCAAGAGCGCTAAAAAACAGTGATAAATTAAAGAACGATGTATGGTTCGTTTTTACTGATGGCGAGGAACTTGGACTACTTGGTGCTGAAATATTTTGGAAAAAAGATAGCTATAGAAATGCGATTGGTTTAGTGATTAATTTTGAAAGTAGAGGCTCAAAAGGGCCTTCTATGATGTATCAAACAAGCGACCATAATGGGACTCTTATTCAAGAATTTTCAAAAGTTGCCCCTAAACCATTAGCTAATTCTTTTATGGGTGACATTTATAAGAAAATGCCTAATGATACAGATCTAACAATTTCATTAGATGCTGGTATTCCTGGACTTAACTTTGCATACATTGATGGATGGGAATATTATCATACACCTTATGATAATATAGACAACGTTGACAAATCTTCTTTACAACACCAAGGGGAAAATGCTCTATCAATGGCTAAACATTTTGGGAACCTAAATTTAGAAAACTTGGAGTCACCTAATGAAATCTATTTTAGTTTGTTGGGGAAAATGATACACTTCCCCCAATCATATGTTATTCCACTTAGTATCCTATTAACATTATTTATAATAACTATTTTTAGTACAAGTATTAACAGAGGAATTATTACATATAAAGGTGTATTATTGAGTACTCTTAAAATATTGATAATTATTTTAACATCCTTAATCACATCGATTTCATTATGGATAGTGATTAACAATATTTGGGTAAAAAAAATGACTTTATCTACTGATGCGACATATGACTCGATATTATACAATACGTCCTTTGTGCTTGTAACTTTTTTAATGAGTTGTATAGTTTCTAACCATTTTAGAAAAACAAATGAATTTGAAAACATGTTTGCAGGAACCTTGCTGTTCTTAACAGCTTTAATCGGAACAGTTATATATCTTCCTGGAGCGAGCTATCTATTTTTAATACCTTTGTTGATTAATGGTATGGTTTTAAGTATAGCAATCAGATGTAGTAACCCATTTAAGGTCATTAATAGTTTACTAACAATGTTAATCATTTCATTTTTCCCAATTGTGCTTTTCACTACAGTCTATAAATTATTGTTTATTGGTTTACCTCCTTATTTAAATATAGGGTTAACAATCTTAACATCGATACTTTTATCTTTCCTTGAACCAATATACAAATTATTTAATAGGAACAAAAAGTTGCAAATTAGTTTATTATCAACAATAATTATTATTCTGCTAGTTACAGGATGGGTTAATTCTCATAAGCTGGACAGGCCAGTTTATATTGAGGATAATGAACATTTACACTTTTAAGTTTTATGAAGCTATATCACCAATAAACTGAATATTAAATTTATTTCGGTATTTTCGGAGGGGATTTTTTTGCAATCACTAAATATGATAGAGCAAGAAAAATTTAGAAAAAGAATTAAAGATCTTTTTCAATCAGCAGAGATGAAAAAGCTCATTGATGAGGTAAGGTCAGGCAATAAAGATTATGATCCAAGAAAAATTTATCAAATTTTAGGTGAACAAGGCTTGTTAGCGCCAAATTTACCAAAAGAATATGGTGGATTAGACAAATCTTTATTTGAAACAGCAGCCTTAATTGAAGAAATGTCTTTGAATGGGGTACCAGAATCTCTACATGTACTTTCAGTTTTAATAGTTGCAAATCTGCTGTACCTTTCTGCTACCAAAGTACAAAAACAAAAATATTTACCGGAACTTGCTACAGGCGAAAAATTTGCTTGCATCCTATATTCAGAGCCCAAAATAGGATCAGATTTAAGTGCACTAGAAACTAAGGCATCTCTTTGTAAAGATGGTACTTATCAACTTTATGGACGGAAAGTATATAGTATGAAAACACACTTATCTGACTATGGTTTATGTGCTGCTAGGACTTCAAATAAGTCCTCAAAATACGAAGGTTTAACTTTATTTATGGTGCCATTGGATAGCAAAGGAGTCACTATAAACGCTATTCCAAGCTTAAGTGATGAGTCATTATTTGAAGTAATACTTGATGGTGTGACTGTTACCGAAGATGATATTATTGGAAAAAAAGATGAAGGATGGTCAATTATAAACAAAGCCCTTTCAGTTGAAAGAACTGGTCTTGACTACTACGTTAGAGCAATTAGATGGTTTAATTTAATTTTTGAACGTGCAATTATGGATAATGAAGTTGAAAGTGAGAATTTCTTAATTGAGTTCTCACGCTTAAAATGTAAGCTTGACTCATCAAGATACTTAACATACAAAGTTTTAGACCAATTAGAGAGTACAGGATCTGTGGATGAATCTCTAGCAGCTATCTCAAAATGGTATTCAAGTGAACTTGCCTGCGAAATTGTGTGGAAAGGATTAGAACTAAGAGGAATAAAAGCTTCTTTAAGTGAAGAACATGGATACAATCCTCTTTATGGAAGTTTAGAAGCTGCGTATAGGGAGGCGCCTGGTTTGACACTTTCAGCAGGTACCTCTGAAATACTTTTAGAAAGTATTTCAAAGTTTCAATTAAATATAAGTGAAAAAAGGAATGATGAAAATGTTATATAATCAATCACCTATGTTGGAAGGTTTAGAACAAGTAATAAACAATATTGTTCAGAGAGAATCTGTTAATTTAATAAATGGTCTAGAATTTATTTCTAATGTTAAAGACTACTATCAAGATGAAACAAATCAATCAGAAATTTGGAATAATCTTAAAGATATAGGTGTTCCCGGTTACAATATTCCCTTGAAAGATGGTGGATATGAACTGGGAACAGAAGTGGTACTGATGATATGTGAAAGCATGGGGAAACACCTTTTTAGAAGTCCTTATTTAGATACTATGATTGCCGCAGATATTTTAACTAAATCTGAGACTCCTGAACTATTTGAAAATGAAATTGAGCAAATTGTATCTGGAGATTTGTTCATGTCAGTTATAGGGATAAATAATACCTCAAAAAATACATTATTAAAAAAAGCTGATTTTGAATGGACTATTAGTGGAAGAAATAATTTCGCTATAAACCTCAGCGAATTAAGTAAGCTAATTATTGTAGTAGATAACAATGTATTTTTAATACCTATCGAAAGAAATGGGATCATTGCTACCCCACAAAATAGTATAACTAATGAAACTATCTACAGTTTAGAGTTTAAGAACTTAACACTACATAAAGAAGACATGGTAAAAATAGAACAACATGAATTAAAAAAAATACTTGCTTCTGCTAGACTTCGTCAGGCTTCATATCTACTTGGGTTATCAAGAGGCGCATTAAGTGAGGCAATTAAATATGTAAATATTAGAAGGCAATTTGGAAAAAAACTAATAGATAATCAAAGTATAGGTTTTAAATTAGCATCTCTACTAGGGCAACTTGAGGCTGCTAAACTTAAAATTCATTATACCGCATCTTTAGATATTGAAAGGGATGATTTAATACAACTAGCAACGGAGGCGTTAGCATACATTTCTGAGTTATCACTACAAATCTCCAGAGAATCTTTACATTTACATGGGGCATTTGGAATGACTAAACTAGCAAAAATAGAAAAATATTATCGATTTATTGCTTTTGAGTCTGTAAGGTTAGGTACCCCAAAATCACTTTGGATTGAAGCGGGTAAGCTTAACTTACATTCTTTTCACAATAGTACAAAATAAATGGAGGAGTATCGTTATGGATTTGACTTCAAGGTTGAAACGTTTACCAATCGATAAAAGTAAACCTATTTTGGAGATAATTAGAAATAATATTATTAATAATGATGTTATTAATAAAAAAATTAATTCGGTCAAAGCTCCAAATTTAAATGTAGACAATGATATAGATCTTGATAAAAACTATAACATTGGAGAGAATGAGTACCGTTTAGTTACTGAAGTGTGGAGCAAAGGGAAAACTTGTGAATTTCCGAAGATGACTACATATCAGTTGTTCGAGGAACAAGTAATTAAAAACCCTCACAAAAATGCTGTAATTTTTAATGATAAATCATTGTCTTATACCGAATTAAATAATAAAGCTAATAAATTAGCTCATTACTTAAATACGCAAGGAGTTCATCAGGAAACAATTGTTGCGGTGTTTTTAGAGAGATCTTTAGATATGATTATTACTATTTTAGCAATATTAAAAGCAGGTGGAGCATATTTACCAATAGACCCATCCTATCCTAAAGATCGAGTAAATCAAATTTTAGAGGATTCACAAGCAGGTCTTGTTATTACAAATGATAAATTAAGTAAAAATATTAATAACGTAAACTTAAATACAAAATTAATTAAAATTGAAATGCTTGAAAAACAAATATTAACCACCCCCTCTCAAAACCCTAAAGGAAATGTAAACTTAAATAACTTGGCTTATGTAATTTATACATCAGGAAGTACTGGAACTCCAAAAGGGGTAATGATTGAACATAGGTCGTTAACCAATTTTATTTTTTCTATCTCTAAAGAATACGAGATTACCAAAAATGATGTAATTATACAATTCGCTTCAATTGGCTTTGATGTCTCAGTGTTCGATATTTTTACTTCTTTATGTAATGGTGCAACACTTTGTATAGCTAGTGAGGAAGAAAGAAAGTCACCTGAAAAGCTTACTGAATTAATGAGGAAATACGGAGTTACTGTAGCTGAACTTCCTCCAGCTTTATTACCATTACTTAATCCAAAGGATTTTCCAATGTTGCGACTATTATCTGTTGGAGGAGAGAAGTTTTCTGGAGATCTTGTTAGCATATGGTCATCACCAAAGAGACGCTTTGTAAATGGATATGGGCCTACGGAGACAACAGTTGCTGTTACTCTTTTTGATTGTAAAGGTAAATGGAATACCAATCCCCCAATAGGTAAACCAATGTATAATATTGAAACATATGTACTAAATAATAATTTACAACCTGTACCTATTGGGGTACCTGGGGAACTATATATTGGAGGAGCTTGTTTAGCGAGAGGATACTTAAATCGTAATGAACTTAATTCCCAAAGATTTGTTAATAACCCTTTTAGTAACGATAAGAATTCCAAATTATACAAAACAGGAGATCTTGTAAGGTGGTTACCAGATGGGAATCTTGAAATCCTAGGTAGATCAGACCGACAAATAAAAATTAGAGGGTTTAGAGTAGAACTTGAAGAGATAGAGTCCAACTTAATAAGACTACCAAATATAAAACAGGCTGTAGTTGATGTTAGTGATGAAATTAATAACGATATTCAAATAATCGCATATATAGTCTTAGAAAAAGGGGCTGCAATAGATATTAAAGAGCTACGTGAAAGTTTAAAGGGGAATTTACCTAGTTATATGGTTCCGTCTAGATTTATTGAGATTGATGAAATTCCTCTAACTCCTAATGGGAAAATAGATAGAAAATCCTTACCTAGACCTTCTGAGTTAATACCAGAAAGCTCTAATCATTTGTTACCAAGAGATGAAACAGAATTAATGATATGTGATGAAATTCTATGTCCAATTCTTGGTGTAAAAAATATAGGGATTAATGATAATTTTTTTGATCTTGGTGGAAACTCTTTACAAGCGACAATGGTTGTTTCTCAAATTAGAAATAGATTTGATGTGGATATTAATTTGATTGATTTCTTTCAATCACCAACTGTAGAGAACTTAGCAAATCTAGTTAAACAAAAAGAAACATTCAACAAAAACAAACGTAAAGATTTAATCAGAGAACTAAATGAGATAGAACAATCATGGCTTAAGGTTCATGAAGCTCCTCAAGCTAAATACCGTATAGTTTGTTTTCCATATGCCGGAGCAAGTGGATACCTCTTTAAGAGATGGCCAGAACTTTTAGCACCCGATTTTGAAATAATAACTATTGATTTACCAGGTCATGGAACAAAGATTAAAGAGAAACCATTTGATTCTGCTTTTGAAGTAGCTAATCGCTTAGCATCTGAAATAGAATTGTACTCTGACAAGCCACTAATATTTCTAGGTCATAGTGGAGGTGCCATTTTAGCCTTTGAAACTTGTCGTATATTATTAAAGAAGGGAATCAGAATTAATAGGTTGTTTGCACTAGCTAGTAGAGCTCCTCACGTTGAATTAAAAGACCCACCTAGATATCACTTACCCGATAGTGAGTTTCTAACTCGAGTAAATGAATTTGGTGGTTTGTCTGATGAATTATTAAAAAATAAAGAATTATTGTCATTGATGATTCCTACCATGCGGGCTGATGAAAAGTTAGCTGAAACTTATCTTTACAAAGGGGAGTTAAAGATTCTTCCTTTCCCAATTTCAATCTATGGAGGTAAAGATGACAGAATTGAAATAGCTGAACTTGAGGACTGGACCGAATTAAGCTCAGCGAATTGTGAAATAAAATTGTTCGATGGAGGACATTTCTTTTTACAAGAGCATGAGGATATAGTCTTATATTCAATTATTGAAACCATAGCTCAAGCAACCACAACATGTTAGTAACACTTTTTTGAATGGGTGGGGATTATTTTCTTCACCCACTATTAATAATATTTTGCGGGAAGCAATTACTATTTTATACAAAACTAAGGAATGTGTACTAAGATACTTATTGAATAATAATTCTTATTTTTGGCTAAACAAAGGCTAATATTATGTTATAGGGAGATTCTCTCTGAATATTTTCTTTTTTTACATATAGATGTGTATTTAGATTAACGTAGTGGAGATGAGAGAATTTTTATGAATAACTTTCAAGTAAATGAATTTTCCAATCTCAATTCTGCTGTACTATTAAATTTTACTAGCATACCAGAATCAATGCCAGAAGAAAAGTTAAATAAATTTATGTATATTCTAGATAGTAACGATTTGATTCAATTTAAAAGATATAAAATACAAAGGAAAAAAATAGAGTTTCTAGTAGGTAGGTATGTTTTAAAAGGGTTATTGGGCAAGTTTTTGGGAGTAAATCCATCACAAGTTTCTCTAATTAAAAATAAATATGGAAAACTGTTCATAAATAAATTATATGAGAAGGAAGTTTATTTCAATTTATCACATACCGATAATATGATTTTATGTGGAATCACTAAAATAGGAAAAATAGGCGTTGATATCGAAAAAAACGATAAAAATTTTCTTGAAATAATGAATCTTGTTTTTACGCCAGAAGAAATACGATATGTAAATTCATTTAATAATCGGCTCTGTAAAATTAATGCTTTTTATAAAATTTGGACTAGGAAAGAAGCTTATATGAAAATGATTGGCAAAGGTTTTTCGTTAGATCCTTTATCTTTTTCAGTACCAGCTATCTTGGACGAAGACGAAGATAGACGAGTTTTATTTTATACACATAATTTTTCTAATGAATATGTCTTTTCGATTGCTGTTAAAAATAACAAAGGCTACGGTAACATTAAGTATATTGTGAATAGTTTGAATTTGGGGAACCTTTATTAATTAATCTATACAGAGTTAAAGCGTTGAAAGATGAAAGGATGTGGTTTTTATTAAACAGAAATTTATTTCAAATAGTTTGGTAAGCATTAATCCGATAGATAATGCTCCATTTAGACTGTTTTGTTTTCCTCATGCAGGAGGAAGTAGCTCATTCTTTAATTCTTGGCTTGCACATGTTCCAAAAGATATAGAATTAATAGCATTACAACTCCCTGGAAGAGAAAGAAGGATAAATGAAACCCCATTAGATAGCATTGAAGAAATAGTCGGAATGCTTTCAAGTGAAATAAGTTTATTATTAGACAAACCATATGCGTTTTTTGGACATAGTATGGGGAGCATAGTAAGTTATGAGGTTTGTAAGTATTTAGTGAATGCAAATAATCCTACTCCTAATCATTTGTATTTATCTAGTTGTAGGGCTCCTCATATTCCATGTAATGAAAAATTACATAACTTACCACATGATGAATTTATTGAAGAGTTGAAGGAATTAAACGGTACACCTAAAGAAATATTAGAAAATCAATCATTTAGGGATATTTATTTACCTACAATTATTTCTGATTTTAAAATAGTTGAATCCTATTATAGGTCCGTGCCGTTTCTGTTACCAGTACCGATTACGTGTTTTATAGGGGATAATGATGTTGTAAACTTAAATGATTTATTAGAATGGAAGCATTATACTAATGAATTTTCTTATACAATATACGAAGGAGACCATTTTTATTTGAACATTCATAAGAACAAAATTTTAAATGTCATTCAGTCGAATATAAAATACCGAATAGTCAAATAATTAGTTATAATTTAAAAGATCTACCTTATTATAAGCATATGATTATTCAGTTTTCCAACTAATCTTTAAAAAAGGAAGTTTCTAATTAGATAGATATATAAAGAAAACAAAAACATTCTTAAACCCAGAGATGTATTTTGCAAAATAAAAGTGGATATAGTGTTATTGAAAAGAATATAGACGGTATGGTGTAATCAACGGTGATAAAATGGTTCTCCCGCAATTTTGGTGAAGAAATCAAGGATAGATTCATGTGGTTAACTAATATTTTTTTAGAAAAGTATTAAACGAATGGGTAAAGGACCTTTTTGCTCAGTAAATCGAACTTGGCTCGCCCATACATTTGGCGTTTGATGACCTTTAGACGGTTTACTTGTCCTTCTACAATGCTGTTGCTCCAAGAGTAGGATCATGCGTGTTTGACCGATTCTATATCTGATCGTATGTATTTGATAAATTGTTGTACTTCATGTATCTTACTGTCTTCAGCCTGTAAGAGCCATTCCTGAAGTGCTTGTTCATTCTTTTGTTCGTTCATCAGCTTCTGGAAGGCCTGAATAACGGATTTTAGCCGATGCAAAGCTTGATGTTGTTTCATCACTTGTCAAAGAGGATTGGTTCCTCCTGCGTAGGGGGAAGTTGGGACCACAAGTATGCTTGTAGTTTATATCTAGAAATACGAATCTTGTTTGTGTTTTTTTCATTCATCTCCCGCTTTCTTAGCCTTGCAATATAGTCCTGTAATGTAGACAATGACTGATCATATCCCTGTTTTTGTATCACAGAAAAGATATGATTGACCGTTGCCTGTGCTTGTAGAAGCTCTAGGATTTCCGAACGGTAGAGATCGGCACGATGTCTACCACGCCGTATATACTTCGGGGGCTTTTTCAGCTGTAAGTATTTGTCTAATGTTTTTCTATCCATGCCAAACTCCCTTATGATGTCTGCTTTACGTTGTCCTTCCTTATACCGTAGTTGTACTTGCTGAATCAGCGCCCATTTTTTCTTCTCACTAGCAGTGAGAGAATGGCACTCTTGTCTAGAAGGTCTGTAGTCATCCGACTCTGCAACACAAATAGAAATAGGACGAGGAAAGCACTTTTTTAAAAACTGCTCCACCTTTTGCGTTAAGTTGTGAAAGAGATGCCAGTGGTCTGTAATCTGTACCGCATGAGGGCATCCTTCACGAATTCCTTTCGCGTATTCCGTGGAACCATCACGAGTTACAACTTGAATAGAAGGATACTTTCGCAGCCAGTTAGACACCTCTTGTACCGTTCGATGTTCCAATAACGCCATCGGCTTTTGGGTTTGTAAGTCACAAACGATACTTCCGTATCGTTGCCCTCTTTTCATGGCCCAGTCGTCAATTCCAATGATAGTAGGTTCTGTAATAGGAGGTATTTCTTCCTTACGAATCAAATACAGAAAACTATCTGCACTTGTAGGAATCCCATACTGCTTAGAAACTTTACTAGCAGTCTCTGCACTTAGGGTAAAGGCAAGATGCTTGAGAAAGGCGGTCAAGCGACTGGTACGTCTAGCATAAGGAGACCACCAATCTGGAGTTCGCTCCGTAAAAATACGTTGTGAACAGGCAGAATGATCACAAAAGAATTTCCTTGCACGTACATACAGAAATACTTGTAACGAGAAAATAGTTACATCTTGAATCACACGCCAGTATCGGCTGTGGACACGCGAAGAAGGCATGTTACATGATGGACAAAGATTCAATTTTTGTTGAGATTGGACATACAACTTGACGCACGAACGATCAACAGAATAAAATAGCAACTTCCAATCCTTATAGAATGTTTGCAGTTCCAAAATAAACCCTCCCGTGGTAATAGTTTACTACTATAATGACCACGAGAGGGTTTCACCAAAATTGCGGGAGAACCAATTTTAAATCGTTATTGACAATTCTTATATGAACATATAAAATGAAAAGGCTTGGGGTGCTGAAAAAAGTCTTGCGTTTCGCTTAACTTTTTAGTTGCAGAAAACAGACAAGGCTGTTTTAACATTTTCATTTGACTGTCTGCTTGATTGTAGGACAGCTAACTATTTAATAAACTTTTTATTAGAGGTATATTACTGAACGATTTTTCAAGCTCTGAAAATTAAGTGTTTAATTTTGCTTTGGAAGGTTGAACTATGAATATAAAAAGTGCGAGAGAGACTAATAACATAATTGATGAGCCTGAAAATACAACGAACCTAATAGATAATTGTTCAGAAGCAAACCCGAAAATAGCTGTAAATAAGATTATTAAGAATGCTTCAACAAAACCGTATGCACTTCCAATCCTCCCCATAACATCCACTGGAATATTATTTTGATAAAAAGTATAGAATCCTGTATTTGCAAATGCGGTAGCAAATGACAGAAGAAAAAATCCTACGGATGCTACAAGGAATGTGTTTGAAGACGTAAAAATTAAGTAACCAATTGAAATAACCATTGACCCCATGCCTATTAGCCAAGATGTTGGAGTCTTTTCAACAATCATTGTATTAGCTAAAGAGCCTATTAATACACCTACACCAGCAATACTGACTAAAACCCCGTATTCTCCTTCAGATAAATTTAATACTTGAGTTGCAAAAGCAGCTTCTAAAGAATCTGTAGCAGTCATCAAGACTACTATAGCACTAAATAAAAAATATACAATCATAATATGTGTGTATTCACGGCTAAATCTAATAACAACTCTCCAATCTTCTTTTAATAATGTAAATGATAATTTTCTCTGTGAAACTCCTTCAAGTTGTGTAGAGGCTTCAACATTTGGCATCACTAAAGTGATTAATGCGGATATAAATAAAGCTAAGCCATTAATATAAATAGCCATGTTAGGTGTTCCAATTGTAAACATCATTCCTGCAATTGCTGGTCCTGTCACAAAAGCTCCGGAATCAAGTAAACTTCGCAATGAATTAAATCTTTTTCTTTGTTCCGCTGGTATTAATTTCGTTATGTAAGTCATAGATGTTGGATGATACATAGAACTAGCAATTGTGATAAAAAATACCATACAATAAATCGATCCTAAAGAAGGAAATAATGGAAGTAATACTATTAACACTGTTTGAAAGATATTGAGAGCGATCATTAGATATTTTTTATTCAAACGATCTATGAGACTACCAGCCCAAATATTTGTAAACAAAGTAGATAAAGCTCTAATAATATATAATCCTGTTACAGCAAGTGCGGATTCAGTAATATTAAGTACTATAAGATTTAGTGCTATAAAATAAACCCAACTCCCTACACCAGATATGCCGATACTCAGCAATAGGATTAATGGATAACGCCAGGCTTCTAATACTTTTTTAATACTCATTAAGATTCCTCCTTATGTTACCTATTTTAAATTTTTATAAAAAAATCTCGTCCCCAAGACATTTCTGCCTTGGGGACGAGATTTTCTCGCGGTGCCACCCCAATTTGTTAATATGTCACCATATTAACCTTATCAGGTACAATAAATAATATTTATACCCTTGCTCTATAACAGGAGCACCTGTCACATTATCCCCTAAACTAGGTTCCAAAATGCTGCTCAGAGACTTGGTTCAGTAAAATATTCTTACTCCTTCTCAGCTATCGGAGCTCTCTGTGAAGAATTAATTTTACCTACTCTTCTCTTCATTGCATTTATTTTATGGAATTGTGATTATATCTTATTCTAAGAGCATTTGAAAGATTACTATTTTCTTCAAAAAAATTTTAATGGAATTTAATTCTGTATATTTATTTCAGTTGTTATTTAATTAAGATTTTTTGGTATTATAGAATTTATATTATTATATTTATTGAAATTTGGCAATATTTAGATGAATTTTTCTTAGTTGAGTAAAAATTGAGGTACCATCAAGAATTTTGTGTATGTGTAATGTAAGATAGATAGGATATTTCTGAAATGGATTTGGGATAGAGGGAGCTGTTTCTTCCGCGTAGGAGACTAAATTATTCAGTCTCCTGCGTGGAAAGGAAGAATCCCCTTATTTTGTTGATTTACAACATTTGGTTAACAATAACGTTCTTCAAACATTCGTTGAGGGGATTCATGAGCTTCAGCCAATCCTCGCAACTTTCGTCTTGCCCATTTCTCATTAAAGTCTTGAATGATCAAATACACGATTTTTTCAGCAATTTCTAAGCTACTCTGTTCATGGGCTTGAGACGTTTCCGAATCTCCTTGATCGTACGTTCCGTCGCATTGGTCGTGTAAATCATGCTTCGAATACTGCTTGGGTAGTCCATAAAGGTGAGGAGGACATCCAACTCATGGCCCCAAGGTTGAACTCCCTCGGATAATTGCTTGACCATTTAGACTCAAACTATTGAAACATCTGTAACGCTAACTCCTTATTCGGCGCACGATAAATGAGTTTGAGATCTTCTGCGGCTTCCAATTGATCTTTTTTCCGAATACGATTTAGATATTACATACTTTGTGAACAATAAAATGGAGTGACTATAATTATAAGGTCAAGTAGACTACAGATAATACATTTAAGGAGAATCTGCAATGACTAAAAGAGAACGTTGAACATTTACTGGTGAATTTAAGCAACGGATAGTGTAACTCTATCAAAATGGTAAGCTCAGAAAGGAGATTATTTGTGAGTATGATTTTACTTCTTCTTCCTTAGATAAGTGGCTGAAGCAGAATCAAAACTCGGGTTCTTTTAAAGAAAAAGACCATTTAATAGCAGAACAAAAGGAACTAATTGAACAGCGAAAACGAAATAAGCAACTGGAAATGGAGAACGACATTTTAAAGCAAGCTGCGCTGGTTGTCAATAACGATTTAAAATTCCCCAATTTCAACGAAATGAAATTCCCCATTATGAACGTTTAATTAGGCAACTGGGCAGGATAAACTCCTGCTTTTTTCTTTTCTCGTAGACGATAAGAATCACCTTTGATATTAAAGGTAATGGCGTGATGTAATAGGCGATCTAAAATCGCTGTCGCTAGTACATCATCACCGAATACTTTCCCCCATTCGAGATAGGATTTATTCGATGTGAGGATCATAGAGCCTTGTTCATATCGTTTCGATACGACCTGAAAAAAGACATTCGCCGTTAGCTCATCAAAAGGAAAGTAACCGACCTCATCCATAATGAGTACATCTGGACGACTCCAACGATTCACTAATCGCTGGAGAGTCCCTTTTTCGTTTGCCTTTCGGCATTCAGCCACTACATCGTCTGCGGTTAAAAATAAAGCGGTATACCCTTGAGTGATAGCTTCCACCGCAAAGGAAATCGCTAAATGCGTTTTTCCAACACCCGGTGGGCCTAGTAAGATTCGATTTTCCCCGTTGGCAATAAACCGACAGGTCAGCGTTTCTTTGACTCTCTTTTCACTGATACTCGGTTGAAAGGAAAAATCAAAGTCATGAATCGTTTTGATAGAAGGTAATTTGGCTCGTTTCATTCGCTTTTCTAGTTGTTGAGACTCTTGATATTCAATTTCTTGTAAAACAATAGTGTTTAGAAACTCAGAATATGATACATTATCTCTAGAAGCGTCTTCTAATAAACTATCTAGTTGGTGGGCTGTGTGGTGCCAACCAAGCTTTTTTAAGCGTTCGATTAACAGCTCGTTCATCATACAGTCTCACCTTCTTCCAATGCTGCGTAAGCAGCGAGAGGGCGTTGTTCTACTTTAGGAGATGGGGCAGAAGAAGAAAGGTCGTTGGTCGCCAAACCTTGAACGCCTTTTCTTCTCTGTCCTTTTTCTTTTGTATGTAAGCCCTCATAATGTTCCATTTGAATATGAGCAGTTGCTTTTCCTGTCAAAATCGGATGTTTGGCAATACACTCCTGTTCATCATAAATCTCGATATGATGGTCGAGAGTTTCTTTCACTTTTACAACCTGTCCTGCATAGCGATACGGAACGGAATATTTTTTTCCTCTGTATGAAACAAAACAATCTCGACTTACCTCTCGTGTCTCCCAGCGACATGTCGGGAATAATGGTTTGACTCCCCATGCTTGAAGGAACTTCTGTTCCTGTTCCAAACGTTGAATTGGCGGTTCATTCGTCGTTTGATTCGGCTTTCGATTGGCCACTTGATCCAGCCATGTACGAACAGCTTCATTTAATGCATAGAGAGTAGGTTCGTGTTTTCGCTGAAAGAAATTATCTTTCAAATACTTTACCACTCTTTCTACTTTTCCCTTTGTTTGTGGACGTTTCGGCCGACATGCTTTTGGAACAATACCGTAATACGCTAGAAAATCCTCGAACGTCCGGTTAAATCGAATTTCGATGGGACTATGTTTCAGAACAACGGTTTTCATATTGTCATAAAGAATCTGTTCAGGAATGCCGTTAAAGTAAGCAAATGCGTTCATATGACATTTCATTAATGTTTCTACATTCATATTGGTCGTAAACTCCACATACTTCATTCGGGAATAACCAAGTACCATCACGAAAGCATAAATATCTTGATATTGACCATCCACCAAGTACTTTCCCACATAGGCCCAGTCCATTTGAGCTTGTTTGCCTGGTGGTGTTTCATACCGTAAGGTAGCTTGTTTCTTTGGCTGTTCTCGATACGGTCGAACAAAATCTCTTAATATCGTCATCTTGCCAGTGTATCCCATCGCTTGGATCTCCTCAAGGAGAACAACACAATTCGTCGTACCTTCTTGTATTCGTTGAAGAAGATAGCTTTTATAAGGATCTAGTTTGCTTTTTCTTTTTTTCTCACTGACTTTACGCTCTGGAAGCTTGTCCCCCTTTAGATACTTACGAATGGTTTTCCGATCAAAACCTGTTTCTTTGGCAATCGCTGTTTGAGTCCAGCCTTTCTGATATAACTCTCGAATCATAAAAAACTCCCCTACCTTCAGCATCGTTTCTCCACTCCATTTAAGATGTTGTTTCGAAACGATTATCTGTTATTTTTGGGGAATTTTAAACCGCTGTTATTGGGGATTTTATCACCGGTGATTACACTGGTACTAGGACGAAAGTAAATGTGATCAAGAATAACAGGCACAAATATCCGATATCAGCAATGTGCAAAGTCCTACAACTACCAAGAAGTACTTATATTATGAAGCGAAAGAAAGGGCATCCAAGGATGATTTAACTTCTAAAATCATTGGGATCTCCCACGCCAGAATTATGGAACTCGTAAAATAAAAGCTGAGTTAAAGAAGCAGGGGTTAATCGTTACCCCGAATCGGAAGAATGATGAATGAGAAGGGGGGTGGTATCCTCTTATACGGTAGCCCAATTTAGACCGCATAAGATCATTGTAATGAATCGGCTATTCAAAATGAATTAAATGGAGAGTTTGATCATGACGATGAAAGAGTTGTTGTGGTAAGTGATTAACGTACGTAAGAGTTTACCGGTTGCTTAGTGAGAGACATTTGTTAATTGAGTAGAGCTGCAGGGCTTTGACGGTTCGCAAGCTTTATTCTCCTGAAAAATTGAAGGCCGAAAGGGGGTTTTATCTGTTTACATATCATGGATATGTGCTTTCGGGATTTACGCTATTATCCTTTCGATTGCCTTATGGTCGGAATCGGCGCTTATGTTATTACAAAGAAACGGAATGGGGGGAGGTAAAACCAAGTACGGAAGATTCGAATGGCAGGGTACATGTGAAGTGTAAAGGCGCTTTGTTGCCAAGAAGGGACGTTACCGTCGATTTAATGTTCAAAAGAAAACTGGGCAATTACGGCGAGGAGATTCGTTTTATGTCAAAAAGTTATCGCGAGCCGATTGGCAGCAAGGGAGTGTAGGACATATTGCATCGAAAAGGCGAGAACCGAAGGCGGTGTGAAAGACAAGCAGAAAATTTGCTTTCAGCAATAAGCTGGAATGTGGCCTCTGCGGAAGCGGCAGAACTGGTATAGCGAAATCTGGCATGAGAAGGTCTTATTTAGTGAATCATCATCATTTGTGCGGATCAGCAAGATGAATGATTCAATCAATATTCCCATCATTGAGGATGGTGAAGATATAAACCGCCTGCTTTGTAATATTATCAGCAAAAGTGGCTAAACCCGATTACTCTGAAACGGTTATAAAAAGCCAAAAAAGGGATTCGATGTTGCTGGATTTAAATCATATAATTAACCCGTGGTGCTAGTTGAACATTAACGCTCAACTAGCCCGAGTATAACAAGTGAATAGGCCAACAAGATGCCATCTAGCGCAACTTCAAAACCTGCAATAGAGTTAGCGCGAATCTCTGTTATGCGGTACTGACCAACGAGAACAAAAAACACGGTTTCGACGACTTTGCGCTTTTGCTTGATCCACTGTTCCCATCGTTTTAATTTGCGCTTCTTCTGATTCTTCCGAGTAGGCGTCCACAGTGCCATTTGATATTCCTTGTATAGCTTTTTTTTGTAATACATCGCTGATATATCCCTTATCTCCTAAGGTATAGGGGTGTGGAACTTGTGTCATCACGGTTTCGGCTACCGCTTTATCATGGCAAAGTGCTTCGGTTACCACATACCCCATAGGTAGACCTTGATTTGTCACCTGCAGATGAAATTTGAATCCATAATAACGCTGCTTTTTGGACGCACAATAGCCGATATTTGCCATGCCTTGAAACCGTTTCACACGATACACTCTAGCTGCATGACACCATTCTAGGGGGAGGCTATCGATTACGGCATAGGCATGGTGCTGTCCACGCTTGGCTACCTGTTGACGAATCCATTTGATGGCGAAACGAAGGGCTCGAGCGCGACGATTGTAACGGGAACGTTTGGGAAAATCATCAACTGAAAACAAATTCCCAATCACAAAGCGATGCCACGCGCGCTCAGAAGTAAATCCAAACAGTTTCCCAAGGATATGAATAGCGATGATCACCTCATCTTTTGGTTTCATCAAGTGGCGATTGTGACGTTGAAGATATGAATCCATAAGCGAAAGTTGAGTGGAAACAAAAGACAGAATCGCCTCGTATTGTTTTTGAATGTTTGCTTGGTTTGTAGTAAAATGAAAGTGCTCTTGCATGGGGATTCTCCTTTCGAATGGTTGGTCGCACTTTCATTTTAAAGGAGATCCACAAGCAAGGGCTCTTTTTTTTTGCTTATTCAAAATTATCTAGCACCACGGGTATAATTTATAATCGAAATATATTTGATAATGTTAAGTAATTCAATGGGAGTTTGCGAGCTGAACAAAGAATGATTAAAAGGAAATATCGCTCTCCTTATTCTTTCTGTAGTGAAAGAATAAGAAAGAAAGGTACGAATGCAAAATTTCTAAACCCGTTAAAGAGAAGACTGAGGGTGAACTTGAAATTCAAGAAGCAACGCTATACTTGCCATTGAAACAGGGGACACTCTCATCTTCATGGGGGACAGGAAAGCCACGATGGTTGATGAAGATGCTATGCATGGTAGATGAAAGTGTCCAATTATGTACATAGAATGATGAATAACGGGAAAACGACCGCCGGAATGGTAAAAAGTTCTGGAGAGAAAGGAAACCGTGTTATAGGAGCAATAAAATACGTCTAGATAGTATTATTTTGTTGTTTCGGTATCTTTTTTGTGTATGGGAATGATTGATACAGTCATTGACTGCATAAAATATGTTGAAAATTTCTGATTATTAAAAGGGTGATACGAACTGGATTACGAATATAATGGAGCAATTTGGTTATTTGGGGATTTTTTTGTTGATTACTTTAGAAAATCTATTCCCGCCAATTCCATCGGAGGTTATATTGACATTTGGAGGGTTTATGACTAATCATACCAACTTAAGTGTTTTTGGGGTAACTGTAGTTTCTACTATTGGATCGGTAGCAGGAGCGATTGTTCTTTACGGTATTGGATTACTTGTTGATGTAAAGCGAATCGAGAAAATCGTGGAGAAGTGGGGACATCTACTTCGGTTGACAAAGAAAGATATTCATAAAGCAAATGAACGGTTCGCGAAGTATGGAGTTTGGACGGTTTTTTTCTGTCGTTTCATCCCTTTAATTAGAAGCTTGATCTCCTTGCCAGCGGGAATGGCACATATGAATTTTGGCGTCTTTCTAGTATTGACTACGATAGGAACATTGATTTGGAATTTAGCTCTTGTTAATATTGGTGCTGCAGTTGGTGGATCGTGGGAAACTGTTGTGGGTTACATGGATATCTATTCCAATGTGGTTTATGCCATTTTAGCCTTATTGTTTCTTTGTCTTGCTATTCTGTTTATTAGAAAAAGAATGCTAAAGTAAACCATTCAGTTTATTTTCATGAACACCACTGAAGAAAGCAAGTAATAATAAAATAACATTCAAATGTTTTTAGCAAAGAAAAAATACAGAGTTTTGCAAAGAAAAGTGCAGAGAATTGCAACTTGACATGAAGCCTCTGTGGGCGTGATTAAAAAGCCAGAAAGCCAGCAATATCAAGGGCTGGCTTCGCCTAACAAGGCTATCACGCCCACCACTCCATGTAAAGTTGGCATAAGCCAAATTCTCTGCAAAGCTCTGCATTTTTATTTTGCAATAAACATTCAAAGTTGGTTTATTGCCCCGATCCAAACAATTTTTAACAATATTTTATAATGATGGGACGAATGTGTGATAAAATAAAATTAAAAAAAGGGGGGCATTCACTTGTCTAAACTGCTTCAAGGGCTTATTTGTGTGTCGATCGGCTTGATTTTCTTCATGCTATCATTAACTTTATCGATGCCTACCATACTATGGTCGGTTTTACTTGGAGCAAGCATTATCATGAATATGGGAGGCACGGCTATTTTGTTGCGGTATATGAAAAAGACAAAAGAAAGTATTTGATGTTATCGGGCGACCTATATGCGAAGGTCGCTTTGTTTTTACAGCATTTGACCATGATAATCGCAAAGCAAAGGTGACAGGAAAGATATATCATCAACATAAATTCCTATTGGTATTGGAGTAGTAAATGTAATTAGCAAAATCGGCTTTGTTTTTTTATAATCACTGCCATTGGCGATACAATATAGCAAAGGCACAACGGATTCTTTCGCGGAGAAAGAAAGGTTCTGCACGCTGGGGAAAACAGCGCTTAAAAGTGGCTAAACTACATGAAAAAGTAGCAAATCAACGAATGAACTTTCTTCATCACAAGTCAAAAGAATTAGTCATAACTTACGATGCTGTGATCATTGAGGACTTGGACATGAAAGGGATGTCTCAAGCCCTTCATTCCCGGAAAAGCGTTCATGATAACGGTTGGGGTATGTTCACAAAATTTTTAGAATACAAAATAAAAGAGCGAGGAAAACAACTGATTAAAATCGATAAGTGGTTCCCTTCAACGAAAAAGTGTTCTTGTTGCGGTAAAGAACAAGAAATGCCGTTATCCGAACGTGTGTACAAGTGTTCTTGCGGCGCTGTATTAGATCGAGATCACAATTCAGCGATCAGTATTAAAAACGAAGGATTACGCTTACTGGTGTTAGCATAAAAAATATAACTCTTGGAACGAGAAGATTCGCTCGGTCCATTTTCCTGTCACTAGACGGGATTACCCGAGAAGCCCCCACTTCAATCAAATCGTAAGGTTGATAAGTGGGTGGGTAGTTCACTTATAGCATAGGTTGAGCATAGAAAATGAACGATTTATCTTCTAATTCACGAAAGAAGAAATAGACATTTTTTCTTTATATAATCATCATAACAAACGTAAAATAAGCTTAACGAACCGCGGCATCGATCTGCCGCAAAAGGAGATGAGATGATTGAACGAGGGATGGAATTTTGATAATAGCTACGCGCGCTTGCCCAATCGTTTCTTCAGCAAGCTTCTTCCGACTCCTGTTGGTTCTCCGGAGCTGGTTATACTGAATCGCCCATTAGCTGTTTCGCTCGGATTAAATGATGAAGCGCTTGCAAGTGAGGAAGGAGTCGCCGTACTTGCCGGAAACCAGGTTCCAGAGGGAGCGGAGCCTCTCGCGCAAGCCTATGCGGGGCATCAATTCGGCTATTTTACGATGTTAGGGGATGGAAGAGCGATTTTGCTTGGGGAGCAAATCACGCCTCAGGGCGAACGATTGGATATTCAGCTCAAAGGTTCAGGGCGGACACCATATTCCCGTGGCGGGGATGGGCGTGCGGCGCTTGGCCCCATGCTTAGAGAGTATATCATTAGCGAGGCGATGCATGCCCTTGGCATCCCGACTACGCGCAGCTTAGCCGTTGTGACAACGGGTGAGACCATTTTTCGCGAGACCGAATTACCGGGAGCGATTTTAACCCGGGTTGCTTCGAGCCATTTGCGCGTCGGAACGTTTCAATATGCGGCCAATTGGGGAACGGTTGAAGAGCTTCGAACGTTGGCTGACTATGCACTGGAACGGCACTTTCCGAACTTTGAGACGGCGCCTAACCGTTATCTGTTCTTGCTTGAGGAAGTCATCAAGCGTCAGGCCGAGCTGATTGCCAAGTGGCAATTAGTCGGTTTTGTGCATGGGGTGATGAATACGGACAATATGACGATCAGCGGCGAGACGATAGATTATGGCCCTTGTGCCTTTATGGACACCTATGACTTAGCAACGGTGTTTAGCTCGATTGATACGCAAGGCCGTTATGCATACGGCCACCAGCCATATATCGGCGGCTGGAATTTAGCAAGGCTGGCGGAGAGTTTATTGCCGTTATTGCATGAGGAGGAGGAACAGGCCGTCGAGTCGGCTGAAGCGGCGCTTTCGGCATTTCCTAACCTGTATCAGCAGCATTGGCTCACGGGAATGCGGGCGAAGCTGGGCCTGTACACAGAGGAGGAGCAAGACGCCGCTCTTATGACCGAGCTATTGCAGCTGATGCAAACACATCAGGCGGATTACACGAATACATTTCGATCATTGACACTGGGGCAGCTTGAAGGAATGCCGCTATTTTGCGCAAAAGAATTTCGCGCTTGGCATGAGAAGTGGCAAGCAAGGCTTAAAAGACAGCCGCACGCAAAAGAAGAAGTATATGAGTTAATGCGCAACAGCAACCCGGCGATCATTCCGCGCAATCATCGGGTTGAAGAAGCATTAGAAGCGGCGGTTGAGCATGGGGACTACAGCGTAATGGAGCGGCTGCTTCATGCTCTTTCCGATCCTTATGCTTATTCTTCGGAACAAAATGAGTATGCCCAACTGCCTCCGCCGTCCGATCGCCCTTATCGGACGTTTTGTGGGACGTAATGGAAAACCTTCAATAAGCAAGTGGTTGATGAGAGATCGGTTTCGAGCTCTCATTTTTTGTTAAAGTGATCATTCATTCCCTCAGTTTATTACTTTTTGGCCCGTTTTTTATGCGTAACGATTTTTATATGTCTTTTTTTAAGAATATATCGTATAATATGATATAAAAGGAGGGGGGATGTTGAATGTCATTGGATGACATGATTGAAGCGATGAATGAACAATGGACAAATATTTATTATTTACTGCACTACGTTCACGAAGAGCCGCTTACTCATCAAGCGGTTCGATTGCTTCAGTACATTGAAAAAAATGGGGAAGCGACGATCGGAGACTTGGCGGAACATCTCCATATATCTCATAATACCGCTTCTGAGCATACAAAAAGGCTGATTCAAAAAGGGTTTGTAACAAAACAAAGAAGCAGTAGAGACGAACGAAAAGTGTTTGTGGCTTTAACGGAAGAAGGGAGACGCGTGCTGTATCGGCATACTCGGCTTGATCGAGACAAACTAAGAAAAGTATTAGAGAATTTTAGTTCATCCGACTTAGAAATGATACGGAAGGCTTTTTCGATGTTGAGTGAGGAGGCAGAAAAATGTTTTCGTTAGTGAAAATTGTGATTTCTGCCATCATGATCGGGATTGTAACGGAAGTGGCGAGAAGATTCCCTACATTTGGCGGAGCTATAGCAGCACTGCCGTTAGTCAGTTTATTAAGCTTATGCTGGCTTTATGTTCAAGGTGAACCAACAAAGCGTTTAAGTGAGTTTGCGTTCGGTGTTTTATGGGGGCTTCCAGCGACTGCTTGTTTATTATTAATAGTCGCTTTATCCTTGAGAGCTTCATTTCCACTGGCTTTGTCCATTGGATTAGGAGTAGCGGCCTGGAGCCTCTTTTTAGCGATTCAAAAGCTAATGGCCCATTCCTAGCGCAGTGCTGGTGGTTAGGTTTTAATCTTATGCTGAATGAAGCCTTTTCTTTCAAGAAGTCTGTGATTACAAGTGATAAAGAAGAAATAAAAAAGCAATAACCGTCCCCCTGTTAAAAAGGGGGCGGTTATTGTTCTGTCAAGGTCTGGAATCTTAAAGCAAAGCTATTTCCTCCATTTCCACTCCGCTAAGAGGTGGGAGAGGTATCCTATCATTGGTAGTCCATCTATCCTGTCATTCCTTGAGTGAATCAACCGCAAAGCAACATTCCCACTACAGAGAAAAGCTTGGCCGTTCAACATTTGTCGCTTTATATGATTTTTTCGCTGGTCGAGTGCCTAAACAACACTCCGACTTGCATGGGGACGTGTTGTTCAGGCCTTTGCCACACGCCTACATGAAGAAGGAAGTGTATGCCTATTTTTGACATGACCTTCGAAACCGTCTGCTGCCATTCTATCCAGAGATGCTCCGTTGATCTAGTCTGGCGAATCCTCCGTTATGATTAGGCGTAGGGAGAACCGCTAAGGGAGGAAGAGTCATGCCATTTTTGAAACCAGTAAATAAGAATAGCGACGGCTTGAAGAATCAAAAATCTTGAGAAGTCGTTGATATTGTGGTACTCCATAATCCCTAGATATTCGTACCATTTCATGAGACCGACAGCATAGATGATATCCATCACCGCATTGACAAGCATGTAAAACCAAAAGTTTCCGAAAGTAAAATACAAAACAATGATGGGAGCAACCACATAGAAACTGTAAATCATCGGCGTTAGATGTGTGAGAGGAAAAATGGTTTCTTTGACAGTCCACCAATGGAGCCTTTCGCCCAATTGAAAAATGATCGTCATGATTAACGCACAAAGAAAGCCGGTTGCCATAAATCGTTTAATTTTTTGTTTATGAAAAAATAGCAGCAGAAACCAAGGAAAAATAAACGAAATCCAAAGAAGGGTTTGATTGAACATATATTTTTGCTCCTCTTTTCAAAAGGTATCTATATTAGGATTTTGGACAAGTTTTATTTATTTTATAAATCCATTCGACAAAAATAGAGAAAAGTTTTTATTCTCATAAGATAGTGTGTCCATAAGTTTCTATTTATGGTGTCAGATAAAATTGATTCACTTGTTGTCATTGGGTTATATAAATATGAATGAACGATATCTGTAAAAATCCATGGTCGGAAACAAGGTGGTGTTGTTCAAGGACCCACCCGTCGAAATGTCTATATCTTTATAAAGCTTGAAGGATTGGTTTTTATTAAGTTTTCGCATAAATTGCACAAGAGAGGATGAAACTGTTAGTAAAAAGAAAAAAAGGATGAATAGAGTGTTCGGATTAATTGTTGCCGCTCTTTTGTTTAATTGTGCGGCTTTTATGACAAATAAACGCTTGACAAAAAATCAAATCATACACATTTGGACTTTTACGATTGCGCTTCAGAATATTGTCGATTTGTATTTAAGCACCAAATACGAAGCGTATTGGTATTTTACAAAAGAGATTAAATGGGAGTCATTTCCTGCAAGAGTAGTGCTGATCCCAGCTGTCAATATGCTCTTCTTAAGCTGGTATCCTTTTAGAGATTCGTTATCCAAACGCGTTGTTTGTTTTATAAGTTTTTGGATTCTGATCGTTTTATACGAAGCGAGTGCTTTATTGCCGGAACCGTGGGGCTATTTGCGTTACGGCTGGTGGAATTTAATCTATTCTGCATTGAGCTATCCTTTTTTGCTCATACTGATTTTAAAATATTATCAATGGATATGCAGAGTGGAAAGCTACAAACCATAAAGAATATAAGAAAGAATGCAGAATAAATGGTAGGAGTGGTTTTGATTGTGGATTCCTTATTTTTCCATTATTGTATTTAATCTTATTGCGATTATGATGAAAAAGAAATTAATGCGCATTGAATATTATAGCTGCATTTTATTTGCGTTGTTTACTTCAGAGATCGTCGACCGATTTGCCGAAAAATATGATCTGTATGGTTTTTTCTATCCTTTTATGATCGAAGCCAAAACGTTATTGGTTTTATTCGGAATATATCCTGCCGCTTCCATGCTCATTATTAACTGGTATCCTTACGATGGAACATGGAAGAAAAAAAGCTTATATCTGTTGGGCTGGAGCATTTTTTCCACTTTTTATGAGTGGTTAGCGGTACGTGTCGGTTTTTTATATCATCATCATTGGAATTTATGGTATTCAGCGATCTCCTATCCTTTTTTATATGGAATGCTTCTTCTTCAAGTTTCTTTCTTCCGCAGGCTAAGCAAAGCTGACATGATCTCACCAAAATCATGATATACATATTGAAGACTCATAGCGCTAGAGAAAATGGCTACATTTATTGCCCTCGTTCTATATACATCTGATGAATAAACGGTATCTGCTAAAGCTCGTGGTCGGAAAACAAGTCACTGACTTGTCTTTCGACCGGCGAAAGCGGATGATCAACGCTCGCACATATGGGATCAAAGGTTGAGGGAGCAAGTGATATCGATCATCATGCCTTATCATGTCATCGGTATATTGGAGATCAAATAAATGATTTTTTGGCAACTGGAGACAAATCACCGGAAGAGTTTTTGTCACACGCTACAAAAAGCTCAAAGCAACGCTGCTTTCAGAGCTATCTATAGCTCAGGAAACGGTTTATGATTCGATCCAGTCATTGGACGAAAAACGATACGGTATCCTAAAAATATTCCATTTTACAAGTGTTAATAATCCGTTATTTTACTAAAAACATGGAATGAATGAGCTAGACGCCAGCGTTCTTGTTCGAGGAGGGCATGCAATCTAGCTTGCCGACTACAGCAGAAAAGCGGGGAATCAAGCAATGTCAATGGGGGGTATTGGATCATCAACACACCTGATTCCATTTATTTAATTTATAGGAAGGAGGTAGAGAGAATTCTGCAAAGTGTGATTTTCATTTTTCTGTTGTTGATGAAATTTTTAGTTATGGGCCTCTATATGGGATCTATTTTTCCGAAAACTGGATTGTTTTTTACATCGTGATAAAAATCTGTATCATAAATGAAAGCAATTTGAAACCTTATGAAAATGTAAGTCTGCTAGAATACTGTGGACGGAAAGAGAATGATGCGTGTTGATGATCAGACTGCTAGAATCGCAAAGGAAACCGATGAAGTTAGGAAAGAGTAAAAAAGAAAAGGTATTTCACTTTTTTCATCTAATATATTAAATAGATATGGGAAAATGACGATAACAGAGAATCAAAGATTCTATTCTGTTCGATAAAATTTTGCTGGCGTAGCAACAAATACTGATTGGATCATTCGTGTTCCGTAAGCTTTTTGTTATCACCTATATCTTGGTGAACATTCGTCTATTGGTATTCGATCAAAGGAATACAAGCGCCATTATATTGCCGTATATTTTCAATACATGATGTGATCGGGAGCCTAAGCATATAAATTGTTGTCATCGTTCATCATCATGCCTCACATGAAGATGATATCGTCTATAAGGATGATAGACAATGAAATATAGAGATCGGGGGATAAGAATGATGTTGGAGAATCAACTGATCAAAAAAACATTTTATGAAACATTTATGACGCCGGGAGAGAAGGATCCCGTTCATTTACTTGGAGAGGCATTTCTTGAAGGATATAAAGACGGTACAGCTGATATCTCGGCCATTCGTTTTGCCCAAGGAGAGGTATATTTTCACAAAAAGGATTATGAAGCGGCGATTTTTAAATGGGAAAATACCCACAATGACTTAGAGCCGTGGGCGAAGAAAAACATTGCTGATTGTTATTATGAGCTTGGACAGCTGTCGATGGCTGAAGAGATTTATAAATCGATTGAAGCAGAAAGCGCCGTTTTGCAAGCAGAGGTGTTGCTGCAGCTGTTTTCCTTGTATATCGATCAAGGCAATATGGAGAAAGCGGATCAAATTATTAAACAAGCGGTAGCGTTTCATCCTGATTATGGAGATGTGACCGAAATGGCTCGTAGCTTTTTCGAAAAGCATCGAGATTGGAAAAGCGCAATCGAGTTGGCGGCAAATGAGGCCATTCGGACAGAGTCGCAGCGTTGGTTTGATATGTTAATCGATTATGCAGAACGCGGCTATACAAAGCTTTTCGAGCCATCGTATTTTTTAAAGTGCTTAGCTGTATTGTATGAATTGGATCAAGGAAGATTTGAACAGCTGGCGGAAGCGCTATGGACTCATTATCAAAATGATCGGGCCTATTTTTCATGGCTTCAGGAATTTAATGAGTTATTCTTTCATTTAGGAGCGAACCGCAAGCAATCGTGGAAAAGATTATCCGAACTGTATCAGGATACGTATTTTGAATTAATTAGCGGAGCTTACTTATTAAGAGATGTGGAGAATTTTATCCCTAATCTTTTAACAAACTGGATCAAAATCGCCAATCATTCCTATGTTTTGTTTGCTTCTGCGGCTGTGCTGGCATGGAGTGAGAAATTTCCGAACAGCTTAAATGACGAGATTGTCCGCGAGGCCGAAGATCTTATCTTTCAAGCGAAAAATGAATTTGACGGCTTAGAATACAGCCTTGAATTATTTAATTCGATTATTAGATGGGCGGAGTCGCAGAAGGCAGACCGTGGCTACCGCTATAGATGGCTGATGCAGGAATTGATGGATTTGCAGACATACCGTGTTTTTGTAGCGGGAGCTTCAGGAAACGGCAAATCTGCGTTTGTCAATTCACTTCTTGGCGAAAATATTTTAACGGCTCCGACCTCTTCTATTATTGTCTTTAGAGGAGGAGAAGAAACGGAGATTCGAAAGGTATCAGATGATGAGCTAATTACTTTAAACTTTCACGAGTTTCAGGAAGCGATTGATAGACGACTGAACAAGCAAATGAACAGCTCCATTATGGAGTTTTCACTGCCAGCGCCTATTTTACAAGAGAATCGCCTGGCGCTTATTGATACACCTGGATTTAATCATCGAAGCCGACTGGAAGAAGCGGTAGAAAACTATTTGCACTTAGCGGATAGCGTTTTATTTGTATTGGATGTGAATGATCCGTTTACTGAAAATGAACAAGAAATTCTTATGTATATTCGGGAGTGCGCGCCGCATCTTCCTGTGCATTTTCTAGTAAACAAAATGGATGAAATTTATGATGAGCATGAAGCAGCTGCCATTTTAGAGGAGACACGCTCAAGGGTGCAGGCTTATTTTCCAAACGCAAAGGTATTGGCCTATTCCTCTTATTTAAGAAGCCGGAAGCAGCAGCATGAGATTCACGAATTTTTTAGAAGCCTGAACCATGGCGTTACAGAAGCGGACAGGGTCGAAAAGATGCTAATATTTACCCAGCAGTTTATTCATCATTTATTGAGTAAATGGACAGAAATGGAGGAAAAATTAGCGGACTCCATTCGCTGGAATGAAGAGATGGTGGCAAAGCTAAGCGGTGCCATCAATCAGTTGGCGGATTTAAAAAATGAAAAAGTGCGGACGATTACAAGGACCTTCGATAAAGTATTAGCGGAAGTCAAGGAAGATTTAACGGAGAAGATTCCGGAGATTTTGCGCGGATGCTCTGAGATGATTCAAGAAGACAGCGATTTCCGCAGCATTCATTTAGAATTAAATGATGAAATGAATCGAAGAATCGACGCTCATGTACATGAACGCGTATTGCCGAAGCTGTATCGTTTGTTGCAAGATTGGATTGACACAGCGAATGATGAACTGAACGATTGCCAAGCGTTCCTCCATGAAATGGGCGAAGGATTTAATAAATTGTTTGGTGAAGAACGGCTTCAGCTGCTATGCGATTTTAGAGTGCTTGATGACTGGCAGCGTGATGCTGATCGAATGACGAGCAGTGTAGAGCTGGAAAAAGTGAATATTTTTCTGCGCCGTACCCCATATCAAATATTATTGAAAGGTGCCGGAAAATTGTTTGGAGTATTCCAGCAAAATAATCTCATGTTATATAATAGATATAAACAATTTGTTGAAAATGAGGATTATATCGATGTGACAGAATCCATTATCAAGCAGCTGCTTCTGCAGTTCGAGCTGTTTGAAAAAACGCTTGAGCGCGATATTTCTATTTTCTTCCGTAAATCGTTTGCTGCGCTCAATCAGACAGTGGATGAAATGAAAACAGAGATTTATAAAAAAGAAAAAGATTTAGAAAAGATGAAAACAAATCCAGAAATGTATCATGATCCGCTCACGTTATTTGCTGTCAAGCTGCGCCAGTATGAATGGATGGTCGTATCAGCAAACAGGGGCTTTTCAAGCGTAACCAAGCCGAGCTAAAACAACTGGATGATTGTGTCTGATTCCAATCGTCGATTCTCAGCAAGGGAATCGACGATTTATTATTTTAAACAAAATATTATATTTATACATTTTTATAGATAATACAATTGATTCTTTTTAATATTTTTGAGTTTAAGATAGCATTGTTCGCTGCCTAAACGTAAAAAACAATTCAAATTCCATGCTGATGAAAAGAATGTGTCAAGCTGAATTTGGAATATACTGATTAAAGTATATTTTCTGAAATATTATTTTGACAGTGATAATAGAAAAGAGTATAATTTTTATATAATTTAAAAAATATGAAAAAACTATTAATTCAGATTGATTTTTGTTGGAGATGGCAAAAAGAGAGGGTGTTCAGCCAAAAAACTAACAAATTAAAGGAGGGCTATTGGCATGGAAAATCGACAGCAATGGGGGACACGCGCTGGATTTATTTTAGCTGCTGCAGGATCTGCTATTGGATTGGGGAATATTTGGAGATTTCCAGCTGTTGCTTACGAAAATGGTGGCGGAGCGTTTTTTCTTCCCTATCTATTTGCTCTACTGACAGCAGGGATTCCTATTCTTGTTCTGGAGTTTACGATTGGTCATAAGTATCGCGGTTCTGCGCCTTTATCTTTTTTAAGAATCAACAAAAAGGCCGAATGGATTGGTTGGTGGCAAGTACTCATTTCTTTTGTTATTTCTACGTATTATGCGGTGATTATCGCTTGGGCGATGTCCTATACTGTGTTTTCATTTAATTTAAAATGGGGAAGCGATACGGAGAAATTCTTATTTGGAGACTATTTGAAGATTGTGGAAACCCCAGGACAGTTTGGCGGAATTGTTCCAGGTGTTTTTATTCCATTAATTCTTGTTTGGGCGGTTACGCTTATCGTTTTATTTAATGGAGTTAAGAAGGGGATTGAAACAGCAAATAAGATTTTTCTTCCCACATTAGTCGTGTTATTTTTAATTATTGTCATTCGAGCCGTGACATTGGATGGAGCAGCAACAGGGCTAAATACATTTTTCAAGCCAAACTGGGACCGGATCTTAGAAGGAAAAGTTTGGATCGCTGCTTACAGCCAAATTTTCTTTAGCTTATCTATTGCATTTGCCATTATGATTACTTATTCAAGCTATCTTCCAAAGAAGTCAGATTTGACAAACAATGCTTTTATTACAGGATTTGCCAACTCCAGCTTTGAGTTGCTGGCAGGAATCGGAGTCTTTAGTGTGTTGGGCTTCTTAGCACAGCAGCAAGGAAAAACTGTGGAAGAGGTCGTTTCTGGCGGCGTCGGTCTGGCGTTTGTTGTCTTCCCGCAAATTATCAATGAGTTTCCGGCATTTAATCAGTTTTTTGGCGTTCTATTCTTTTTATCATTAACATTAGCAGGATTAACTTCGCTGATTTCGATTTCAGAAACGTATGTGGCAGGAATTCAAGAAAAGTTTGGCGTTTCCCGTCATAAAGCAGTAGCGATAGGCGGGGGCTTGGCCGCTATTTTGTCGATTTTGTTTGCTTCTAAAGGCGGGCTTTATTTCCTTGATACAATTGACTACTTTATTAATACTTTCGGGGTTGCCTTAGCAGGATTGGTTGAGGTCATTTTCATTGCATGGATTGTGCGTGAACTGAATCATTTGCAAACGCATGCTAACGCTATTTCAGATATTATGTTAGGAGCTTGGTGGAAAATTTGCTTAAGTGTCATTACACCGCTTGTGCTAGGCTACATGATGTTTGATAATATTCGAACGAACATTGCGGAAAACTATGGCGGTTATGAAACTTGGTTTGTGACAGTGTTTGGTTGGATTGTTGCGGCTCTGGTCGTACTTGTTGGATGGATGTTTTCAGCAAAACGGTGGCCTGCAGGGGCAACATCTAAAGTAGACTAGGGAGGAGGTTTCAATACATGGAAACAAGTGCCATAGTCATGATGATCGTGGGAATTGTAGTGATTTGGGGAGGACTTGCAGCAAGCATTACGCATGCTGTAAAAAAAGCAAGAGAAAATAAAGCTTGAAACGTCATTATATTTTAAAGGACAGGGAGAAAAACGCTCTCTGTCCTTTTTGCTTTGTATAGAAGCGATCGCGGACAGCAAAAGCTTCAGATAAGGAAGAGATTATTTCTATGGATGTATATCGTTGAGTAGATCGAAAATGGCTCGTTATCTTTTGTTTCTTTTGTATTCGGAATGATATAAATCATCTACCCTTTTAGCGGAATACCATTGTCCCAAAAACAGGGAAAGAAACATAAACACGGCTCCAACAGCTAACCCTGTCCGATAATAGCCTAAAAAGAACAATAAAAATGAACCGACAAGTGCTGAAATCATAATCACTAATAACCAATTTTTTATTTTTTCTTTGACGTCGGGCTTCATCCTTTTTCACCTCCGTTTTTTTCTTATCTTTCCCTTATGTATGCAGTACGTTTCAATGCTTGGCAAGGATTCATCTTCTATTCGTACGATTTGATGCTGGGGTGGTTCTGTATAAGGCCAAAAAATTCAATATGATTTTATCACAAGTGTTGATGAGCCATTCGCTTGCCGACTACGACAGAAAGGCTAGGAATCAAGCAATGTCAATGGGTTTTTACTGGATCATCAACACCCCTGTTATTTTACATATAAATCCAGCTGCAATTCTAGCTACGGAGAAATCTATCATTTAGATAGATTAGCGTTCCGGTCATCAGCATAGGGCTTCTTTTTATTACCTTGAAATATTGAATCATGGAGGAAAAAGATAGAGGAATAGGAGAGGACAAGCGATCAAGAAGCAGGACTAAAACGCAAATGCTAGATTGTTGACAAACAACCTTCATATAAACATCTTTTGTTCCGTTTGCATCCTCGCTCGGCTGTGGTGCTTATCTGTCAACCGTTTTGAAAGCATCAATAGACAAAGTCAGCATTGACTTTGTCTATAATTTATTCTCCTCATGCTCATCAGTGATGAACATGAGGAGAGTGCGCCTTTACTTATGGAGTCAGGGAAAACATGTGTTCATTTGTATTGTTGATCAGCTTCTCTTTCATTTGACAAGTCATCATCAGGAAGAACGGTTTTTGCAATGGTCTGATCGAGAGCTTCAAAATCGTAATAATGAATGACATCATATAATTCTTTGCGTGATTGCATCTGGTCAAGATCGTTTTTTTGCGTGCCGGTTGTTAAAATCGCTTCATATACGCGCTCATACGCTTTTGCAGCAACCCGAAGCGAAGTGACCGGATAAATGACCATAGAATAGCCGAGAGCTGCAAACTCTTCAGCAGTATAATATGGAGTTTTTCCGAATTCTGTCATATTTGCGAGCAGCGGAATCGAGATGGCTTGTTTCATCTTAGCGAAATCGTCTTTGCTTGTTAATGCTTCTGGAAAAATGGCATCTGCGCCTGCTTCCGCATATCGGCGTGCCCGTTCAATCGTTTGCTCAATTCCTTCGACGGCATACGCATCGGTGCGAGCCACGACCACAAGTGAAGGGGCTACTTCCTTCAACACTTTAATTTTTTGTACCATCTCTTCTGGAGAAACGAGCTTCTTACCGTTCAAATGGCCGCATTTTTTTGGCAGTTCCTGATCTTCGATTTGCACGGCAGCCACACGTGCTTCCACCATTTCTTTTGCTGTGCGTGCCGTGTTAAGAATGCCGCCAAACCCTGTATCAATATCCACTAGCAACGGCAAATTGGTCGCACGAACTAGCTCTCGTGCTCGCTGTGCCACTTCTTCTGAAGTAATAATGCCTAAATCAGGAAGCCCACGGCTGGCGGTAAACGCTGCTCCTGATAAATAAAGAGCTTGAAAGCCGACTTTTCTGGCAATAAGGGCCGCCATTCCGTCATGAGCGCCTGGAATTTGCAAAATTTCTGGAGCGTTCATTAAATAGCGAAATCGTTCGGCAAGTTCGTGTTGTGTTGATTCACGTTCGACAATCCAAACCAAAGGAGCTCCCTCCCTTTCCTATGAGTTTTCCAAGGCATAAGCATTCATTTTCTCCTAGCTTCAAGAGAAACCTGCTTTAGTATTTTTAAATGATTAAATGACAAATAAATCGACAAATTCATGTACAGGGGTAGCTGCGAGCCGGTCTTGATCGAGAGAAATGTCTAAGATGCGGTCAATCTGTTTTTTTGGAAAACGTGTTTCAAGGTTTTTCGTGTATTTTTCTAATAATTTAGGGATTGCTTCCTGGCGGCGGAAACGATGTCCGATCGGATATTCGCGGACGATTTGCCTTGTTTCGCTGCCATTCTGAAAGCGAATTTGTACGGCGTTAGCAATCGAACGCTTTTCTGGATCAAGATAGTCACGGCTGTATTGTTTATTTTCGATAACGGTCATTTTCTCGCGAAGCGCATCGATTCTTGGATCTTGCGCGATTTCGTCTTCATAGTGATCAGCCGTTAAATCTCCGTAGATAAGACCGACCGCTGTGATGTATTGAAGGCAATGGTCGCGATCAGCTGGATTATGCAATGGCCCGATTTTATCAATAATGCGGATAGCTGATTCATGGGTTGTAATGATAATCTCCTCAATTTCGTCCAGGCGATCCTTCACTTCAGGATGGAGCTCAATGGCGCACTCGACTGCTGTTTGGGCATGGAACTCAGCAGGATAAGAAATTTTGAAAAGAACATTCTCCATTACATATGATCCAAGAGAACGAGCAAGCTTCAACTTTTGCCCTTTGAATAGCACATCTTCAAATCCCCAATTTGGTGCGGAAAGAGCGGTTGGATATCCCATTTCACCTGTTAATGACATGAGTGCAAGACGAACAGCGCGACTTGTTGCATCTCCAGCAGCCCACGATTTTCGCGATCCTGTATTTGGGGCGTGACGATATGTACGCAGGCTGGAGTTATCGAGCCAAGCATTCGATAGGGCATTGATTATTTCTTCGCGCCCCCCGCCGAAAAGCTTGGTGACAACAGCTGTCGACGCCACTTTAACGAAGAGTACATGGTCTAATCCTACGCGATTTAAACTATTTTCCAGTGCAAGCACTCCTTGAATTTCATGGGCCTGAATCATCGCTTTCAGCACATCGCTCATGTTCAGCGGCTTTTTTCCTTGCGAAATATTGCGGCGGCTTACATAATCGGCAGCGGCTAAGATGCCTCCGAGATTATCAGAAGGGTGTCCCCATTCCGCAGCTAGCCATGTATCATTATAGTCAAGCCAGCGAATCATGCAGCCGATATTAAATGCGCCTTGGACGGGATCAAGAACAAAAGAAGTTCCGGGAATGCGGCAGCCGTTAGGAACGACGGTCCCTGGCACAATGGGGCCTAACAGTTTTGTGCATTCCGGATAGCGGAGCGCAAGAATGCCGCAGCCTAACGTGTCCAATAGGACATAGCGGGCTGTTTCGAATGCTTCATGACTTTCGATTTTTCCATGAAGAACATAATCCGCAATTTGAACGAGCAATTCGTCTGTTTGTTGTTTTTCATTATTTTTTATTAAAACTTCACTCATGAATCTCTTCCTTTCTAGACTCCATTTATATTATGATAAAAAGAAGAGGAATTGCTGGCCCCAATTCCTCTTCGGGTGAGCGTTTAATCTGCTTTTTCAGTTCACTTGCAGGTGGCGCTCTCCGACATATTTGACGCGAGGGCGGTATAGCCGGTTATTGTTATGCTGTTCAATCACGTGGGCGCAAAGGCCGGCGGTTCGGGCACTAAAGAAAATCGGTGTGTAAAGCTCAATTGGAATACCAAGCAAATAATAGACAGGAGCAGCATAGTAATCTAGATTTGGATAGAGTCCTTTTTCTTCTCTCATAATTGTTTCTCCCGCCTCGCACATTTCGAGCAGAGTCGTGTCGCCGCGGACTTCGCTAAGCTCTTGAAGCGCCTTTTTCATAAGCAAGGCTCGTGGATCCATCTTTTTCATGTATACGCGATGACCAAATCCCATAATTCGTTCCTTATTGGCTAGCTTTTGATAGAGCAGCTGTTTGTATTTTTCTGGCGATTCTGCTTCTTTGAGCATATACATCACGGCCTCGTTGGCTCCTCCATGAAGATGCCCCTTTAACGATGACACAGCCCCTGTCAATGCTCCGTACAAATCGGCGTGGGTGGAGGAAATGACGCGCGCTGTAAATGTCGAGTTTGGCAGCTCATGCTCAATATAAGCGATGAGCGAACGGTCAAATATTTCCACTTCCAGCTCGCTTGGTTGCTTCCCTGTCAGCATATATAGAAAATTGGCGCTGTAAGAGAGTTCTTGGTGCGATGGAACGACTGGCTGGTTATGCAACAAGCGATGGCTGCTTGCAATAATGGCAGGTACTTGAGCCAAAAGCTTAATCGCTTTTTCTTTATTAGCCGCTTCTGTTCGTTCATCGAGATGTGGGTCAAAGCTGGCTAAAACGGAAATACCGGTTCGCAGTGCATCCATCGGATGGGTAGTTTGCGGCAGCTGCTTCAAAATTTTCACCAGTTCTTGCGGCAGTGTTCTTTGTGTGTGAAGCTGCATTTCAAAGCGCTCTTTTTCTGGCTGTGACGGTAGTTTTCCTTCAATAAGCAGATGTGCTGCCTCGGTATATGTTTTGGTTTCTGCAAGCTTGATCAGATCATATCCCCGGATGACGATTTCTTCATTCTCCACATCAAGAAATGAAATTTTCGTTTCAGCCGCTATGATTTCTTCTAATCCTGGACGAAATTCCAAAAAGATCCCTCCTTAATTTAAAATCATTTGCTTTCGTCTGCCGCCTCCTTGCTGAAAACAAGTTCTTGTCGTATTTCTTGATATGCTTGCTGCAAATTAGCACGGCATGATGGCTGTTCTGACAAAGGGAGGCGGACGGCAATTTCCGATTGATAATGATCGTACAGATCCATTAAAGAAACGGGTGGATGTATTGTAAAATTGTTCATGACCGTTTGCTTAAACGCTTCCAAAAAATATTGCTTTGTTCCGAATGTGTTGTGCATGATGTCTGTCCTTTCGTTCTCAAGTTCCAATACGATTCGAATGATGGACATGCGCTTGAAGCAAATAAAAAAAGCATCTTCGCAAATGAAGATGCTGAAAAAGCGCATACGATTCCCTATGAAAAACATATACAAAAAAACATATATTTTTTCCGCTTCCTCAACACCCCCTATCCTCGTAGGTTTTTGGTGTGGACCGAATCAGGCAGGTCTCCTGGCTTATGTTCATCGCTTCCTAGCCCCTTCCCGTTGATATGTCAAGCATTCAACAGTGGTTTTGGCAGGTTGCTCCCATTTACAGTTGCGGGACAGCGTCGGATTTGCACCGAACTTCCCTTTTAAACCGGTCAAGCGCTCTTTTGCTTACCGATACCTGATCCTAACCAAAGTTATTCAATTTTCAAGTTCACTATATCATATTTTTTCTGAGACGAAAACAAAAAAATTCTTAACTTTCTAACAGGTGGCCTGGGCTGCTTCCGACAGTGTTCGATCATGAAAGTTATCTAGATATAACTTAAGGATGAAAAATGAGAAGGTGATGCTCCGATTTCGACGGTTGAGCATTCGAACAACACGGTCTACAGCTTATTGGTTGATACTTGTTACGCTTTGAAACTGGAATGCTCTTTTTGAATGGTTAATCTTAATAAAAGCGATCGACTTCTGTCGAAATTAGATTTGCGCCATGAATCAGAAGACTTAATCTCCTTGACAATTTTTTCGAAGAATGATAGGGTTATTGTAAAATTTTTCTGATACTTCATGACAGGCTTAGAATGGAGGTTTGAAGCGTTTTTTTCTTGGCGAACAAGAAAATAAATGTGGGAACAGGTTCCAAAGGTGAGTCAAGACTAAATGGCCCAGTCCAAGGCTCCCTGCGGATGAAAAGGGAAGACCGGTGAGATTCCGGCACGGTCCCGCCACTGTAATAGAGGAGCTTTCCGCTTTACTGCCACTGATCAAAGATTGGGAAGGCGAGCGGAAAGCAATGATCCTTAAGTCAGGAGACCTGCCTGTTCTGACAACACTGCTTTTACCTACGGAGGATAGGGAGGTGTTCATCATGGACAAAGGGATTAATCCTTTTTTATGGCATTTCTAGCTTCCGTTGGAGCGTTAGGAATGCTTTTTTTTTATTCGGAAAAAGAAACATGACGTCAAATCGCGGTGAATGCGGGGAGATGTGAGGAGAAGAGCAACTCAGCTGGAAGGATGAACGGGAAACCGAGCCATCGAATGGACAACATAGATTTCCTATCAGGCAAGTCCCGCCTAAAGATCAGGTAGAGAGTGGAAAAACGATAAAAATAAAATGATAGGAGAGAGTGAGGAAATGAAATCAAGCAATCTTGGCTATCCACGTATTGGGGAAAAACGAGAGTGGAAAAAAGCATTAGAATCTTTCTGGAATGGAGAGATAGACGAAAAAATTTTTTTGGACACGATGCAGTCCATTCGTCTAAACCATATCAAAAAGCAGCGGGAAATAGGGATTGATCTTGTGCCGGTTGGCGACTTTACCCTTTATGATCATATGCTTGATACAGCGGCTATGTTTGGTTTCATTCCTGAACGTTTCGATTATCAGGGGGGAGAGGTTCCTCTCTCAGTTTATTTCGCGATGGCGCGCGGCAATGAAAAAGCACCAGCATGCGAAATGACGAAATGGTTTAACACCAATTATCATTACATTGTTCCAGAATGGAGCAAGGAACAAAGCTCCCGCCTGCATATAACAGAAAACAAACCATTAAAGGATTTTCGGGAAGCGAAGGAGAAATTAGGAGTTGAAGGAAAACCTGTTTTGATCGGACCTTATACGTTTATGAAGCTTTCCAAAGGCTATGATGAAAAGCAATTTTCCTATTTTCTATCATTGCTGCTTCCGCTTTATGAGCAAATACTAAAGGAGCTGGAGCGCGAGGGGGTAAAATGGATACAGATTGATGAACCCATTCTTGCTACTTCCTTAACCAAAAAAGAGATGGAGGAATTTGTATCTGTTTATGAGCGGTTGCCTCAAGCTGCTCCTAACTTAAAGATGATGTTGCAGACATACTTTGAGGCAGTAGACTGGTATGAAGAACTAATCAAGCTTCCTGTTAGCGGGATTGGCCTTGATTTTGTTTATGGCCTAGAGAAAAATTTGCGCCATTTATCGAAGAGCGGTTTTCCAGAAGATAAAGTGCTAGCGGCAGGGGTGATTGATGGACGCAATATTTGGCGGACCGACCTGTCGGCAGCCAGCCGTCTCGTGGAAAAAATTTTGCATTCTGTCCCATCTGAACGGTTATGGCTGCAGCCATCAAATAGCTTGCTGCATGTCCCTGTTACGACAACATACGAAAAAACATTGCCTTTGAACTTGCAGCAGATGCTGGCATTTGCTGATGAAAAGCTGGAGGAGCTTGTGTATTTAACAGAACGATTCATCGATGGCGAAGGAAAGCGCGCTCATTATTATGCTCAAAATCAACAAGCGCTTCATTTATGGAAAAAGGATGCTTCAAGATATAATGCGAACGTGCACAAGGAGTGCGAGAACCTAACGAAGGCGCAGCTTGAGAGAGCATCATCCTATTTGGTACGGCAAAAGAAGCAGCAAGAAATAAGCCAGCTTCCAATATTGCCAACGACGACAATTGGCAGTTTTCCACAGACAGCAGAAGTGCGGAAAGCGCGCCAAAAGCTCAAAAAAGGCGAGTGGAGCCAGCCGCAATATGAGCGCTTTATTGAAGCGGAAATTAAGAGATGGATCGATATTCAAGAAAAAATAGGATTAGATGTTTTGGTGCACGGTGAATTTGAAAGAACCGATATGGTCGAATTTTTTGCCGAAAAATTAGGGGGTTTTGCCTTTACTGAAAATGGATGGGTGCAATCATATGGTTCGCGCTGCGTTCGCCCGCCGATTATATACGGCGATGTCGAATTTTTGCAGCCGATGACGGTTAAGGAAAGTGTATACGCACAATCGTTAACAGAAAAAATAGTCAAAGGAATGCTCACAGGTCCTGTCACTATTTTAAATTGGTCATTTGTTCGTGATGATCTGCCTCGACATAAAGTAGCGGAGCAAATTGCCCTTGCGTTGCGAAACGAAATCAAAGCACTAGAGGAATCAGGAATTTCAGTCATTCAAGTGGATGAGCCCGCTTTGCTTGAGGGACTTCCTCTAAAAGAAGAAAAGAAGCAGGAATATTTAGAGTGGGCTGTACGGATGTTTCGTGTAGCCACTTCCATTGTAAAGGATGAGACGCAAATTCATACTCATATGTGCTATTGTGATTTTTCGTCTTATCTGCCTGTCATCAATCAAATGGATGCAGATGTAATTTCAATTGAAACATCCAGAAGCCATGGTGAAATGATTTCTGTTTTTGCAAAAGAAACATATCCGAAAGGAATTGGATTAGGCGTTTATGATATTCATAGTCCGCGAGTTCCGTCTGTAGCGGAAATGGCGGAAATGATTGAAAGATCTCTGCAAGTCTTGAACCCGGAACAATTTTGGGTCAATCCCGATTGCGGGCTAAAAACGCGGAAAGAACAAGAGACAGTAGCCTCTTTAAAAAATATGGTGGCTGCTGCCAAGTTGGTGCGTGCGAGATTGCTGGAAGAGAAAAAAGAATGGGAGGAAGGAAAACGCTATGACGCAGTCAAAACGAGCAAGTGAGTCACGGACACTATTAACCGATTTAGTGCTCCCATCAGATACGAACCATCATCATACTATTTTTGGCGGAAAAGTTATGGCATATATTGATAAAATTGCTTGTATTGCGGCGATGAGGCATTGCCGGAAGCCAGTGGTGACAGCTTCAAGCGATTCTGTAGATTTTCTTGCTCCGATCAAGGCAGGAGAAGCCATTTATTTAGAGGCCTATGTAACATGGGCCCATCGAACATCAATGGAAGTATTTGTGAAAGTAGAGGCGGAAAATTTATTGACAGGAGAAAGGAGAGTAACAGCTCATGCCTATTTAACATTTGTTGCGTTAGATGAATCAGGAAAACCAACTTCTGTGCCAGCCGTGATCCCAGAAACAGAAGAGGAAAAACAGCAATACAGGGATGCGGAGGAACGGTATATGTTAAGGAAGAAAAGAAAGCAGAGATGGAAAATGTAAGTGAAAAAGGTGTGTCGTTCAGCAGTCAACCGTTTATAGCCTTATATCCCATCTGGATGCACAAAATAGAGCCGATTTCGTTTCGGCTCTATCTTTTTGTTTTATGAAATAAATCTCAGTTTCTGTTATTTATCATTTTCCTCTATATGAGGATAATCATCTTATTGACATGTTAACATTGGCATAGATACGGGGGATGCTTTTTTACAATCTGAAGATTTTTCAAGATACTACATCTTTCAGTTTTACATACTTCATTTCGGGTATATAGGGAGAGAGCGATTTGTCTTGAATTGGAGAAAATAAAAAAATCGATTCACTTTTCATATTATGTATGCTATCATTGAATTGTTTGCATGTTTAGACAAAATATTACTTAATATGACAAAATACAACAAAATCTTAGCATCATGATTTGTATATTCTGTTTAATAGTGTTAGTATAGAAGAGTTAAAGCTTGTATGTTTTATACATCTTATTCTGAAAAACTGAATATAGAAACGGCAAACTACTCGAAAGGGTAGGACGCAAAGCTAAAGGGGCTAAATCTATTGTTCAAATAGACATGCCAGCCAGTTGCCCTTCTTATGGATGAAAGTAATAAAGAAGGTTTTTGTTTTTAACTGGAATAGTATGTAAAAACTGCCCTCTTTTAATTCGATATAGAGGGCAGTTTTATTTCGTTCAGACTAATTTCCATAATAGGTCTAAAGTCAATGGTTCTAACACTAGTGTTGATGATCCATTATTTTGTTTAAAAACAGCATGATACGGCTTAATGTTGCTTTTTTGCTTCTTCCCTCAAGCCATGAACGCCGCCTGTGGACAAATGAATTAGTTCACCGAGTATCCATGGTTCGAAAAGGGCATGCCGTTAGACTTGCTGACTATAGCAGAAAAGCGAGAACGCCAGTACTATTCATTGTTTTTTGGATAATTGACACTAAAGTTTGTTGATCGGCACTCAGTCACGCTTTAACGTGACTGAGGCAAGTCACCGTCTTGCCTCTGACTATGGATGTTGACAGACACCATTCGTTCCATCTTGAAGTTGTATTGATATAGTCGATAGAAGCGTCTTGTTTATGCCGATTTTCTAATCTGGCCCTATCTATGACCGATTCGCTATTTCACTATGAAGGATTATATGATGTCGGCCTGAATGCTGAGAAATTCGTATCTAAACCGTAGGATATTTGTATCCGTATGTTTATACTATGTGCTTTTGTATATTGCAGTGTTCGAATGCAATGGAGGGGGAGACTAGTGGCAATAACTACACAATCCGTGAAAAGAATTATCGATGATCATTTATTTACGAATGCGTTCCAACCGATCTATTATCTGCCTGGTCAAAGCATCGTTGGATATGAGAGCTTGTTGCGTTGTCCATTTGTGAAAAGCCCGGATTTACTCTTTCATGATGCACATGAGAACGGTTATTTATACGAACTTGATATGGCTTCCATTACTAATTCTATCAAGTGTTTTGCAGCTTATATCAAGGCTGCCAATACACATGACTTGTTTTTGTCGCTGAATGTGTATCCTTCGACAGTTGCAGCACCAATGTTTCTTGAAACATTGGAACAGCTAGTGCAGGCAGCTTCACTTGCTCATCAGCAAATTATTTTGGAAATTAACGAATCGGAACGAATTCAAAACTTAGATGAAATGCTGCAAAATGTGTATTTACTAAAGAAAAAAGGATTTGTCGTGGCGTTAGATGATTTAGGAAAAGGAGAATATTCGCTTCAAGCGTTGATCGAGATTGAACCGCAGGTAATCAAGCTCGACCGTTATTTTGCAAAGGATTTAGCAAAAAGCCATAAAAAGCAAAGGGCCATCTTATCAACGATGCAATTTTTTAATGAGGGAACAAAAATGATATTGGAAGGAATTGAAACAAAAGAAGACATGCAATGCGCCCAATCATTAGGCATCTATTTTGGTCAAGGGTATTATTTAGCTAAGCCGCAAGAGCTTTGAAAGTGTGGAGAGATGTCTGCGCTTTTCGGCTTATCATGACAATGTAGCTTTAGTAACAAATGTAGCAACGGATTGTTCATGTAAATGAAAATACATCTTGAAGACGGGACAATGGATCCAAAAATTTTCTACCATCAGAGACACTTTTTTAACTTGCCCTCATCACATTTGGTAGAAGGGGAGAATGACGCAAACTTCACATCCATACAACTTTTAACACGCTAGGTTACATCACTATTCATCATCTCGTTTGTCCAATTAGAAAAAACATGGCGTAATCCATGTTCCCATTGTTTGTTGTGGATCGTTTTATAGGTAAAAGAAGCCATACGAGTCTTGGAAAATCAAAATTGAAAATCCATCCTTTTACTTCTTAAGGTACGAGCGTTTTGACGCGTGTGCCATTTTTTAATGAAAATGTAGGCGTATTGGTTAAATGTTCTCATGCAAAGAGAGATGTGTGTAGGTAAGATAGCTTATGAATGGGTTTTTATGGTCCTATGAAGTCGATGGAGTATGAACAAAAAAACAGGGAGGAAAGTAAGGTTGAATGTAAATGAATTGTTGCAAAGCGTTCAAGAAGCCTATGCTTCTCTCGTTGGACTGCCGATGGTGATTATAGATTCTCAGCAAACATCATTAACCTCTATTTCAAATATCGATCCATTTTCTCAATGCCTGCTTACTTCTGAGAGGGAAGAAATAAAACAAGTGATGCGGCAACGATGGAAATCTTATTTGCAGCTGACCGCTCCGGCCGTGATTGATCTAACATTTCAAGGAGTAAAGGGATTGGTTGCGCCTGTTGTTGTAGGAGGACAGTCGCAGGCATTAATTTGGGCTGGGCCATTTGTTATACAAAATAGAAAGGCACAAATTAATGAGACGGAAGACGGGACAAAACAGAAAAAGTTTTCGGCGAACACGCCTGCGCATTCACTGTCCAGCATTCGTTCCAAGCTCTATATGATGGAAAAAATGGCCTCTGTTTGCGCTAAGTTACTCGAAAATGAGCTGCTGAAACAGGAATATCGCAAGCCGGTTAGATTGCTGCAACGTGCTGTGAAATCGAATTCTTTTCCATCGATACCGATCCAAACATATTTACGCATGCTTCAACAGCTCCACCCATCTATTCATATCACAGCTTATGCGAAGCGTATGAACCGCCAACGTTTTGTGATCCAGAAATTCGTAAGTCAAGAGGAAAAACAAAGCTGGCTGCAACCTGTTTATACGATACATCATCCGATCATCCACCGCCTGATTCAAGAAGGGGAGCCGTTATATTTAGAAAACATATCAGCGAAGCTTAAACTTGGCGATTGGACGGACCGCAACGAGTTAAAAACGCTGTTTGTTTATCCAATTAAGCAAAATGGGATCGTATCAGGGGCTATTTTTGTTGGAAGTAAAGAAAAAATACGATTTTCTAAAGAGATTAAAGAAAAAGGTTATTTGCTTGTGAAATTAATGGAAGCATGCTTATCCCACGAACAGCTGGTATGCACGAAACAGCACTTTCTTGGCTTAAAAAAGCTAAATGAACTAAGCGCATCGATGAGAGAAAAAGAACATAGCGATGAAATATTGCAGCTAGCTGCGAATGCCGCGCTTGACTTAATGGACGGCGAGCAAAGTGTCATTGTCCTTCAGCAGTATAATGAGCAAAAAATCATTGCTGATTCTCAAACTTCACACAAAAAAAGCGATTTATCTTATTACCTTGAATATGTAAGGAAGCATTATTTGCACAATGAGCCAATGCACGCTTGTATGGTACCGCGCTCGATCGAAATGGGGCGGATGATGGTCATTGAGTGTCCATTTTATATTAACAAGCATGTTCAAGGGGTGTTTGCTATATATGTCACGCAGCCCGAACAGATAGAAGAGCGGGAAGTCTGCCTTGCTTTACTGACAAACATGATGGCCATTCATTTACAAAAGTTGCTCCCATCTTCTGAAGACAAATCGTTAAGTGTTGATCAAGCGGTGTTTTCCCAAGTGCTAACGCCAAGAGAACTGGATGTACTCAAATATGTTGTAGAAGGGCTAAGCAATCGTGATATTGCGGAACAACTATATATTAGTATACATACGGTTAAAAATCACATCACGAATATTTTTAGAAAATTAGAAGTAAAAGATCGTTCCCAGCTCATCGCAAAGGTTTATCAGCTAAATTTTGAAAAAAACATTCTTTAAGATGGAGAGCCACCATATATTATTTATAAAAGGATTTAGTAAATGTATTGATGAAAAGATGTAGCGGTGCAAAGAAGTGCATCGGTTTCGTGATTTTGTGATTAGAATGAACAGACCAAGGTGACATTTGTACGATCATAGATTGCAAAAAATGTCGATTTTTCTTCGTGAATGAAAAAATAGAGGAGCAGCTTGGAAGCTTCTGTCTATTCTAAAGGAAAAAGGAACCATGTAATTAGGTAGTAATGAAGAAAATCAAAGCATGTACAAGCTCCTTTTTTTATCGCAAGATTCATGGGATAACTTGCATATAGCTGACAGGAGGCTTTTTTGTAGAGCGGGGATATGGGGAAATGGCAGATGGTGAATGTTTGAAAATAAGATGAGGCTAGCAAGTACCAGAAGGTCAGAAGGTGAACAAAATGAAAACGTACCGTGTATGCTGGAATTCGTTCGTAGAGGATGGAAGCGTTTTGCAAGGAAGAAGCCTTGTGTATGCTCATTCGCCAGAAGAGGCGATAAAGCAAGTCATTACAAAAAAAATAAAAGAATATCGTCTGCGCCCGGAATGGATGAGAATTGAATCCGTTTTAGAACTACAAGATTTACATGAAAGCGAAAATGGAACTGACGATTAATCATGAAGAAGAAACGGAACCCATAGTACTAGTGGAGCGTCACATGATCGATATCGATTGGTGATCCGCTTTCACGAGTTGGGCGATCGAACCACACTGATCCCAAACAAATGAGGGATGTTAAAATGGTTGTAGACAGAGTCTATGTGGACTTTGTCTACAACCTGATTGCTTCTGTTTTTTAAAAACAGTTTCTAGTTGTTTCGTCTTTGACTTTGACGAATTCCGGAAGCAGCTGCGCGTGCTTCAGCTTCTAAATCTTCATGATCGGCAAGTTCACGTGAATATTCAACATCTAAACCATCCGATTTGAGCTGTTTTGGAGCTTGTGGAAGAGATGCTTTGTTTTTGTCGCGTGTGCGTTGTCCGTGAGATCTGCCCATAACAACTGCCCCCTTCATAGCTAGGATGAATCAATCTTGATTCATGTTTAGGATGACACAGCGCGGAAAAAGTATAAGTAGTACATAAGTGTTGATGATCCATTATTTTACTAAAAAATACAGGATGGTCTCGTTTCTGCCTTCTTTTCTCAGACAAAAACGCCAGAAGGCCCATTCATTTGCCCGCTGGCGTTCGTTATTCGAGAAAAGGAATGCTAAGCATCAAACGATGTCAGATGGTTGTTATTAGGATCATCAACACAGCTGTCAATAGCAGGATTGGATTAATGACGGGCTTTTTTTGCTGTATAGCCCCCGGCTCGATCAGCCAATTTGAACTCGCGTGAATAGATCACTTCTTGAGCGCTAGACAGGGTGTTTTTTGTTTTTTCGCGTTTTCGTTTCTCATTCATCGTTTCGCCCTCGCTTTACGGCAGTTTTTTCATTGTTATTTTTCCCTATCCGCCTTCATTTTATGCAAAAAAAGGAACTGCTCAGCCAACTGTGAGAGTTCCTCTTTGTCTACGCTTCTTTTCTTTGCTGTTCTTCTTCTAAAAGCAGAGGACAGCGCATCGTATAAAGTGTGTAGTTGTCTTTTGAAATTTCGTATAAATGATAGATATCCTTACCTTGGTTGATTTCGTCAAATAAGCTTTTCCTTCTTTCATTTGCTAATGTGACATAAGGGAGTTTTTCTGCTGCTTTTATCGAGCGGACATTCACTTTGCGAATTCTCATAAAAATGGTTTGAATAGAAAGTTCATAAAATAATTCGTTAAAGAATGCCTGCTTTGCTTGTTGATTGTAACCTTGGCCGTGATAAGGCTTGCCTAGCCATGTTCCTAAAAATCCTGCTCCATCTTGAACATCGAACAAGCTAATCGTGCCGATCGGATTGCCCCATTCATCTAAAATGGTCCGCGAAATGAGCTCACCGCGTTCTTCAGCTTCGATGGTTTGTTTAGTAATAAAGAGAAATTCCTCATAGGAATGGGCTTTTTGGCGCACAAAAGGGAAGACCTCAGGGTGCACCATTAGTTCGTAAAGAGCTTGACAATCCTGCAATTCACGTTTTTTTAACATTGCATTTCCCTCCTGTTTTGAGGGCAGCTTGCACGTGGGAAACCACCCTCGAAATTTTTTAATGTATTTCAATCAAAAAATTTCGGGGTGGGAATCGAACCCACTAGAACCAGCATCTCGGCTGGTGGCGCACCATTTGCCTTCCCTTGATTTGAAGCGTCATTATCTAATTGTAGGTCCATTTTTCATGTAATGGCTTCCTTCATCATACATGATTATGTGTAAAAAGGAAATAGCTTTTTTGTTAATTTTTTGTGTATATTATTTCCCCATTTACCATGGTGAAAATAGGTTTTGCCAAGTAGTGGAACGGATGGGCATTCCATAGAACAAGATCCGCGTCTTTACCAACTTCTAGGCTGCCGATGCGGTCATCCACTCCTAAATTGCGTGCTGGAAGAATCGTGATCCCTTCGATTGCTTTTTGCTCTTCCAGTCCCTCACGGACAGCGACGGAAGCACAAATATTTAAATATTGAATAGGCGTATAGGGATGATCGGTTGTTATTGACACTTCGACACCGGCATCATGAAGAATTTTATATGTCATCCAGCTTTTATTTGTCAGTTCGACCTTTGAGCGGCGTGTCAAGGTTGGCCCGACCGATACTTTTAATTTTTTCTCACCTAATTCTTTGGCGATAAAGTGTCCTTCTGTGCAATGCTCAATACGTAAATCGAGATGAAACTCTTCTGCGAAGCGGATAGCGGAAATAATGTCATCAGCTCTATGAGCATGAATGCGTACAGGGATTTCTCGTTTGAGTGCACGAACAATTGGGGCCGTGCGCAAATCTTCAGGATGAGTGCAATATTTTGCTTTATAAAAGGTTTCACGAAGCATTCCCATAATGCCCATGCGGGTAATGGATGCTTCGCTGCCATTGCTGTGGATGCGCTTTGGATTTTCCCCGAGCGCAATTTTTAAACCGGCCGTTTCTTTTATTAACATGCGAGAAACGTTTGTTCCATATGTTTTAATAACGGAAGTCGTTCCGCCGATCACATTGGCGCTGCCCGGCATAATGTGAACGGCTGTAATCCCATGAGAAATAGCATCACGGAAGCCGGGATCAAAAGGATAGACGCTATCGATCGCTCGAATATGAGGTGTCATCATTTCGATCGTTTCATTGGCATCGTTTCCTGCCCAGCCTGTTCCTTCGTCATACAAGCCAAGATGTGTATGAACATCAATGAAACCAGGAAATAAATGCTTTTCTCCACAATCAATCACTTCTGTTTGTTCATCAGGACATAATTGATAGCCGATTGCTTTGATTCTTCCATTTTCTATAAGTAAATCTGCCTGATGCATCGTCGCACTTGTGATAGGATGAATCGTTGCATTGGTTAATAATCGTTTTTTCATCGCCAACTCCCTTGTTGTCCGTGTTTGATCTGTTCTTTAAGCACGGGTTTGTGATGAAGAATTCCAAAACTTCAGACGGAGCGATCACTTGAGTGTTATCGCCATCGATAAAGAATCATGGCCGTATAACTAAAAGGCGGAGCAGTTACCTTGTTGACGGCCAGAGGCAATTTGGGACTTGCGTTTATCAAACGGATGTGTAAAAAGATTGAAGATCCATCCATGGATCTCGTCATTCCACTATTGAAAAACGGCAAGAATCTCATATGAAAGAGCCAAATGTTCCAAAGCTATATTCTGATGATAGGAAATAGCTACGACAGTCTGCGCCTATGATTCGCCGCTGTCTTTGAATAGATGGAGCAGTGCCGTGTCAAGAGAAGGAAAAGAAAACGAAAATCCTGATTCTTGTAGCTTTTTGGGAATGACTCGTTGACCTTCTAATACGAGGCTGCTCTTTTCTCCTAAAAGCAACCGCAGCATTGGTTCGGAAATAGGCAACCAATGAGGGCGCTTTAGAACGAAAGCTATTGTTTTCCCTAATTCATCCATCGTAACAGGAGACGGTGCTGTTAGATTGACAGGTCCGACAAGCTGTTCATGGGTTAGCATATATTCGATGGCTCGAACAACATCCTCTATATGAATCCATGAGACCCATTGCTTCCCCGATCCGATTGTTCCGCCCATCCAGCAGCGATATGGGAGCGCTATTTTTCCAAGCGCTCCTCCGTTTTTGCTGATAATGATGCCAAAACGAGCAAAAATGGTACGAGTTCCGAGTATTTGGGCCTGACTTGCTTCCTTTTCCCATTTCTTGACGGTTTGCGCAAGAAAATCGTTTCCAATCATTTCCGTGTTTTCGGTGAATGTATCGGTGAAGGAAGTTCCGTAAATGCCGATCGCGCTAGCGTTAATGAACACACGGGGGAGAGAAGGCAAAAGGCGCATAAAACGAATGATTTCTTTCGTGGAAGATAATCGGCTTTGGACGATTCGCTCTTTTCGTTTTTTTGTCCATCTTCCGCTGTTAATGGATTCTCCAGCCAAGTTAATGATCGCATCAAGTGAGGGAAGCGCGGCTTCTGGGCGGCTTTTAGCTGTCATCCATTGTATATAATGGACATTTGGCAACGAAGATGTGGGAGGGGTTCTTCTTGTCAAAATGTATAATTCATGATTCTTTTGCTGTAAGTAATGTGTGAGCGCTTTCCCAACAAAACCGGTTCCTCCAGCAATTGCAATGTTCAATTCATCCACCTCTTTTCTTTTTTACATAGTTCGCTTTATCGATGGTTGATTCCTTTTTTGATATCATAAATGATGGAGGGTTGATCATGCTTATTATTAAAATTGAGGTGCAGCAAGAAAACCGGGAACGTTTGATGATTCATGCACTTAAGGAAAATGGAGAACGTTTCTCGTTTAGTGTGGATCAAAATGTGCTGATTGAGTTTCGGCTGAAAAAAGGAATGGAAGTGGATGAATTTACATTTCAAGAAATAGTATATGCAGATGAAGTGAAAAAAGCATATCAAATAGCGCTTCATTTTCTTTCGTATCGCATGCGTTCTGAACAAGAAGTGGTCAATCATCTAAAGAAAAAAGGGAAAACGGAAGCGGTTATCCGCGACGTGCTACATGAATTAAGGAAACATCAATATGTAAATGACGAAGAGTTTGCGCAAGCTTATGTCCAAACACAAATAAAAACCACTTTAAAGGGGCCGGCCGTTATTCGCAGAGAGCTTGAAGGTTTGGGGATTGCAGAAGACCTCATTGAACAGTCCTTGTTGTTATTGACAGAGGATCGCCAGCTAGAAGCTGCCAAAAAGCTATATGAAAAAGCGATGAAACAGACCAAGCATCGTTCTGTTTATGAATGGAAGCAATATATTGAACAGCTATTGCAGCGCAAAGGATTTCCACGATGGATGGCTCAAAAAATAACGGATGAGCATGCACAAGCTCCAGACGAAGCAAAAGAATGGGAGGCGCTTGAGCACCATGCGCGGAAGGCCCATCGTCGTTATCAGGCTTATAATGGTTTGATATATGAGCAAAAAATGAAGCAAGCGCTATATCGAAAAGGTTTTTCGCTTGAAAAAATTAATGAAATGCTAAATAAGCTAAAAGAAGAGGAAAATCAATGAAGTAGAAATAAGCCTATGTTTATCTGTGGGGCTCGGTGTGCATGAGATGCAACAGATCTCTCAACATTTGTTTCTACGCGAGCGGTCGACGGTCGGGCGATTAAACACCGACCGTCGAAAAAAATGAGATTCTGCTTTTGAAGCGGCCATCAGTCCCAACTTCTTATGGCATCTGTAAAAAACGATATGAGCGGGCATTTAAGTCGACTAGGAAACGATGAAAGCCATGGGATGGCGTTGGAAAATTCATTGATTTATTGCAACGCTCTTATGCAGCTTCCCCCTTCATGAATAAAACCAGCTGGAGCGATATATTTTGCTGACGTGATCAGAAGCCAATGTTCCACCGGCATATGAAATGGGGATGTGACGATCACTGATATGGATGGCTATAACAACTTATTCGATTCAATGATCATTTCAGCCTGTCCATTTTCATTTTGAATAATATACTCAGCGATTTGTTCAGGAGGAAGAAGGCGGGAACGGTCTTGAATATGATCGGTTCCTTCCCAAAAAGGCGTGTCCATTCCTCCCATGTATACGGCTGTTATAGAAATAGGAGTGTTCTCAAGCTCTTTAACAAGACTTTCAGTAAATCCGCGAACTGCAAATTTAGTGGCTACATAAACAGATTCATTTACTTTTCCTCGCAGTCCGGCTGTCGAGATAATATTGATGATTTTTGCTTTAGGCAATGTTTGAAAATAGGGAAGAAAAGCTTTTGTCATATAAATGGTTCCGCAAACATTCGTTTCGATCATTTCATGAATTTGTTCGCATGTGAGGGAAGCGAGAGAACCAAAATGCCCGATCCCAGCGTTATTAATTAGACACCCTATTTTATGCTGCTGGATGATTTGTGCTGATACTTGGCAAACGTCTTCATAGCTTCGGATATCTAATGTGTAAATAAATGCTTGGCCTTCATTTGCTTCAATTTCTTGTTTAACGGCGAAAAGAGGGTACTCTCGTCTCCCCATTAAAATGATGGGATGCCCTTTCTTAGCGTATTTCAAAGCTAATTGCTTTCCTAGGCCTGTTCCTGCCCCTGTAATGACGATTGCTTCCATATGCTTATCCTCCGTTGACTGCTGTTCTTTATCCATCGTGGCTTGAATAATGGCTTTATAGCCTATCCGTTCATCCATGTATACAACTTGAAAATCATAACAGGTTTTTATTAGGAGATCAAGATGTCCAAATTATACTATAATGAAAAGCGAGGAGGAATGAAAGATAATGCAAAAACGGTATAGCGAGATGACAGAATATGAGCTGAAGCAAGAAATAGCCGCACTGACGGAAAAGGCGCGCAAAGCAGAACAAATGGGAATGGTGAATGAATTAGCGGTTTATGAGCGGAAAATCGCTATGGCAAAGGCGTATTTATTGAATCCAGAGGATTTTCAGCCCGGAGATATATATGAAATTGATGGAGATCCTGGCTCTTTTTTTAAAATTCATTATTTAAACGGAGTGTTTGCATGGGGATACCGATTGAATGGCGATGGTGAAGAGGAGGCTTTGCCGATTTCTTTGTTAATGAAGGCGTAACAGCCAGAGATGTGAAAGCTCTCTGGCTGTTACGCAAGCTTACGATTGTTTTCTTGTTTGTCGTTCCAAAATCATTAAATCGACGGTTTGTTGCGTTTCGCCATTAACTTGGGAGTGGGCATGCTTTGGGTTCGCCCATGGCTGCTGAAACGGATTGGAATAAAGATTATTGTAAAATTTTTTTCGAGAATGACGATTCACGATCCGGCACCTCCTGTATAGACGCCTAAGCCGGAAAAATTCGTCATGGACGTCTATAGATACATTCAAGGTAAAAAAACTTGACATAAGCAAGACATGGAAACGGATGAAAAACGATGGACGTCATTAAATAAGTGTAAGACGTTATTCATCCCGATGATTTGAAGCGCTCATGCGTTCCTGCGGATGGGTATTAATCGTGCCATTTGCGCGCTTAGAAGCGTATTCTGCCTTGGCACGAGGTTCGCCTTCTAATTTGTTATGATTTTGGTTAGGGAAGTTGCGTTCTTTATTGCGCATGACTCTGTTTCCCCTTTCGTCATTCCTGTTTGTGTTGTTTGCCAACACATTTTTAGTATAGCGAATTGTCGACATGTTATGTGTTCAAATCTTGGCAGGAAAGGAGAGGAAAACGATGACAATGAACGCATATTTTGAGCGGCTGACAAAGGAGTTGCTCGACCAAAATGATGCGCTGGCATATGCACAAGCACGAACGTGGGTAGAGCTATTATGGGAGGATTTTGAAGCTACTTATGCGCGTGCCGGTTATTCCTATAAGGGAAAAGAATTAACAGAAAGAGTGGTTCGACAATGGATTAGGCAATATGGTGCCAAGCTCCATGAATTCGAGGCCACAAATCCTAAGTACAAGCATTTACTAAACCGAGACGACTATTTAAAGCACTAAATAGGTGGTTGGTGGTTTCAACCGCTTTCATCCTGTGTCGCTGACCTTGTTTGTCCGCTTAAAACGTTTTGATTCGATTTGCGTCTTCACTCGGCTGCGTTCCTTGCTTGCCAAGCGTTTTCAAGCCGGTCTGATATGCAGCCAGCACAAGATAATGAGGACGTTAAAATGATTGTAGACAAAGCCCATTTGACTTTGTCTACAACGTGAAGCGATTGTGGGGATTTCAATCACTTATTAGCCCGGAATTAATTCGAGCTTTTTGCGCAATTTTCCTTCACTGAAAATCCACCCTGTATAAGAGCTGACAACATGAAAATGGCGATCAAGCTGTACAACAGCCACAAATGGATAGTATCCTTTGTTTCGATAGCGCAGGTCGGTAAAGCGAACTTCATAATGATCGCTATATTCATTGACTTCCCAGCGATAAACAGGTGAAAAAGAGAGAAAGGCTGCTAAATTTTCATCTTTTTTGGCTGCTTCAATCGCGGGATGAGAAGGAATTGGGCATCTTTCAAATGTATCTAAAATATGGATTGCGCCGTTTTTGGCACGGCCGACGAAAAAGTGGTCTTTGGCCGTAATCGCTAAATGCCATTCACGAAAACGCAAGGTCGGCACGGTAATGATTTGCTCCACATGCGGAATGGTTTCCATCACCGCTTTTTTAATCATGGCTTGCTGGCGAAAGCGAATGATATAATAGCCGACTAACAGCACGTAAATCGCTAAAAACGTATAGCCTGGATGAGCGCCAAGAAACAAAAGTCCGATGCCAGCAAGATGCATTCCAAAAATGGCCGGATCAAACGTATTAATCACGCCAAGAGCAACCCATTTTTTTGTAAATGGCCGCAAAGCCTGTGTCCCATAGGCATTAAAAATATCGACAAACACATGAAAAAACACAGCGATTGAAATCCAGATCCATAAATGAAACATATTGGATATAGGATAAAAATGAGCAATAACTCCTGTAATGAGTAGAGGCCAAATCAATAAAGCTGGAATGGAGTGAGTGATGCCGCGGTGATTGCGAATATATTTAGCGTTATTTTTTAGCTTTAAAACCGTATCTAAATCAGGAGCTTGAGAGCCTATTAGCGTACCGATTAAAACAGCTTGTGCTAAAGCTGGATCATGTGCAATAACAGGATCTAAAGTGGCGATGCTTCCTAATGCCACTCCCATGACAATATGTGTTCCTGTGTCCAACGAAGAAGCCTCCTTATAGTGTTCTGTTTCATAGTATATCCATCTTTTCTTTAGATGATTGGGTATGTACCAAACGATTGAAATTTTTTGTACATCCACACTATACTATCATTAGTTTAACATCTTGGAGGAGCAAACGTGAACCAACAAATGCAACCATTTATTGAAGAATTTCAGATCGAAGCGTTTCAGCGTGATTTAATTCAGTGGTTTGAGCGCGAGCAGCGCGATTTGCCGTGGAGAAAGGACAGTGATCCGTATAAAATTTGGGTATCTGAAGTGATGTTGCAGCAAACGAGAGTCGATACGGTCATCCCTTATTTTCATCAGTTTATGGAGCAATTTCCCACTTTAGAATCTTTGGCAACTGCTGATGAAGAGAAAGTGCTCAAAGCTTGGGAAGGGCTCGGATATTATTCGCGCGTCCGCAATTTGCATGCCGCGGTAAAAGAAGTAAAGGAGCGGTACGGAGGGAAAGTGCCTGACAGCGCCGAGGAATTTTCAAAGCTAAAAGGTGTAGGACCGTATACGACTGGAGCGGTGCTGAGCATCGCGTACGGGCTTCCAGAGCCAGCTGTAGATGGCAACGTGATGCGTGTATTATCGAGAATTTTTTTAGTAGAGGAAGACATCGCAAAGGTAAAAACGAGGAAAATATTCGAAAACATCGTAAGAATGATTATTTCTCATGAGAATCCTTCTTATTTTAACCAAGCTTTGATGGAGCTCGGAGCTCTCATTTGTGTTCCAGGGAAACCTGCTTGTTTGCTTTGTCCTGTTCAGGCCCATTGCCGAGCATTTGCAGAAGGAAGACAAGAAGAGCTGCCTGTGAAAACAAAAAAAGCGAAAGTGAAGGAGGTTTCTATCGCTGCTGCTGTTGTTATGGATAAACGGGGGCGTATTCTCATTCATAAGCGGGATCAAGAAGGGCTTTTAGCGAATTTATGGGAATTTCCAAACTGTGAGGTAGGAAAAGAACAGCCGCAAAAAGAATTGACCGCTTTTCTTAAAAAAGAATATGGCGCTTGCGTGGAGCTAAATTCTCCTTTTGCCGCTTTAGAGCATGTGTTTTCCCACTTGGTTTGGAATATTGTTGTATATTGTGGTACAATCATGGGCGATATAGCGGAAACAGATCGTCTAAAGCTAGTGAGCGAGCAAGAGATTCAGCAGCTTGCTTTTCCTGTGTCACACCAACGCATTTGGAAAGAATATAAGCAATTCAAACAGGAAGGCGGATAAAAATCCGCCTCAGACTGTTAACAACTGCTGCCTTGGGCGGATCTGCACTTTGTATGACTGCGCTTCTTGTCTGCTAGTCGTCTGATGTGAAAACATGAGAGTGAATGATGGAAGGCAGACTAAAAAATCGTCCTTAGTCATAGGATGGCCTTGTTCCTTTTGTATAGGTAGCTTCTGTTCGTTTTACACCGCGCGCTTCAATTTCTTCAATGATTTCGCGATGAATGGCTTGTCCCTCCGCGTTTAAATACGGGGCTATTTGCTGGAATGAATGGTGAAAGAAGGCGAGTTCGCTATCTTTCCATTTCGATTTTGGTATCATGGAAAGTTCTGTCATATCACGACCAACATACATGGGCTATTCCTCCTTTTTCTCAATAGTGTAAAAAATAGCCCGTAAATTTATACATAATAAAGGAGAGGAAGAAATGAGCAAAAAAGTGGCAGTAGTGACTGGAAGCAGCCGGGGAATTGGCAAAGCGATTGCCCTTCGATTAGCGCAGGAAGGTTACGATATCGTTGTCAACTATGCGCGAAGCAAGGAAGCAGCTTTACAGACGGCGAAAGAAATTGAAGCATTAGGTCAACATGCGCTTGTAGTCAAAGCGAATGTAGGAAAAGTTGAAAAGATCCAGGAAATGTTTGCACAAATTGACGAAGCTTTTGGTCGAGTAGATGTTCTCATTAATAATGCTGCATCTGGAGTATTGCGGGCAGCGATGCAATTGGAAGAATCCCATTGGGATTGGACAATGCATATTAACAGCAAGGCCTTGCTCTTTTGCGCGCAAGAAGCAGCAAAGCGTATGGAAAAGGTCGGAGGCGGAAAAATTGTAAGCATTAGCTCTCTCGGTTCCATCCGATATTTAGAAAACTATACAGCGGTAGGGGTTTCAAAAGCAGCTGTTGAGTCGTTGACTCGCTATCTAGCTGTAGAACTAGCGGCGAAAAATATTTCTGTCAATGCCGTCTCTGGCGGGGCAATTGATACAGACGCATTGAAACATTTTCCGAATCGCGCTGAATTGTTGGCTGATGCTGTTGCCAAAACGCCAGCCGGACGAATGGTCGAGCCGAAGGACATCGTCAATGCTGTTTTATTTTTATTATCTGATCAAGCGGAAATGATACGAGGACAGACCATTATTGTGGATGGTGGCAGATCTTTATTAATGTAGCATGGTTGATCCATTTTTTTCTTAGGCTATCCGAATTTTTAACATACTGCGCTGAGAAGTCTTCCATCTCTTAACGGAGCGGGGGGAAGGTTCATGAATGGATATGGGCTGTTTTTTCGTTCCATTGGCTGCTATCTATCGCTTGTCAGACGAAGAAATTCAACTTGATTTTATTTACGTCTGCCGGCGTAATTTTTTGCGGATAAAAAAATCACCTCCTGGACACATTAAAGTCGTGGAGGTGATAACGATGGCAAAACAACCAAACAAAACGGCTGCTGGTACAAACATTCAAGAGGTAAGACAACAAAACGCTCAAGCTGGTGCGGCAGGACAATTTGGCACAGAATTTGCTGCTGAAACAGATGTCCAAGAAGTAAAACAACAAAACGCTCAAGCTGAAGCGCGCAAATCACAAAAATCATCACGCTAAGCGTCCAATGCGTGAACATGCTTGACTATATCATTATAGGCACTCCTTTTTTCGGTAAAGGGGTGCCTTTTTATATCCTGTTCGTAAGGTGCTGTCTACCTTCAAGCGCCATCAGTTTGCGCACTGTGGCAGCGACATGTTGAGCCGTTTTGCTGAGTTATCTGCGCAATCTCTCCTCGGCGGGACGTTTTGCGCTTTTTTATCTACATGCTCGACAAAAGTTATCACTACTCTACAGATATAGTCAAAGGAAATTCCTGCTCTTTTCCCGAATGTATTAAGATAGAATGATGAAAGGGGAGAAAGGGTATGGAGCTTTTTGATCGTTTAGTCGGCGAGCAGCTAAAAACGATGGAGCAGCTATTATTTTTGCAATCAGAAATTGAGAGATGTCAATCCATAGAAGAAGAATTAATTGAACTGCAAAATGAAGCGAAGCTGCAATCGGTTCAAGAAGAAATTCAGCAAATGAAGCAGCAATTAAAAGAAATTCAGCAAACATTTGAAAAACAAACGGAGGAAGTCATTCGATCCTACCAGCGCCATTATTGTCATGCGGGCGAGCCATCATAATGAGTTGGTGGCTCTTTTGTTTTCAATTCGGAGCGAAATTATTTATAATATATTCAAATGTATCTACCAAGCGTCCCTTGTTTGAGAAGGGCATACTTGTTCGGAAAGTAAATAGTCTTGCCGACTAGGGCAAAAAAAGCGAGAAATTCAATACGGTTTATTGGTTTGGGTTGGATCATTATATATAGAAAGTGTCCATATGAAAGTAGGTAAGAAAAATGACGACAAAATATCCACGTGAAGGAGAAATTATCCAAATTCAAAGCTATAAGCATAATGGTTCGATTCATCGAATTTGGAAAGAAACATTGGTATTAAAAGGAACGTCCAATTATATTATTGCAGCAAATGATCGAACAGTTGTGACAGAATCTGATGGAAGGACTTGGATTACTAGAGAGCCTGCCATTTGTTTTTTTCACGCGAAGCATTGGTTTAATATTATCGGAATGATTCGCGAGGATGGCGTTTATTATTATTGCAATTTAAGCTCGCCGTTTGTTTGGGATCAAGAGGCGCTTAAATATATTGATTATGATCTTGATATAAAAGTTTTTCCAAGCATGACCTATAATCTTTTAGATGAAGATGAGTATGAGCGCCATCGACAGGAGATGAATTATCCAGCTGTGATCGATCGCATTTTAAAAAATAATGTTCAAAAGCTCGTTAGCTGGATCCAGCAGCGAAAAGGACCGTTTGCGCCTGATTTTATTGACATGTGGTATGAGAAGTTTCTTTCATATCGCAGTTAATACTAGTGTTCAAAAAAATGGGGCTGTCCAAAAAGTCAGGGTAACTGACTTTTTGAAGCCCCTCTCATTTTTTTCATTTTTTAAAAAAGTACACAAAAAAATCGTCCTATCCTGTAAAATGAAGGTACCAGCACAACATTCCAGAAAGGACGATTTTTATGAGCAATCAAATGATTACTACTGAAAATTATAACACGCAAATGACACTTTTTCCAGAGACAGAGGAAAAAAAGCCCTCTAAAAGACCATTAGCCCCTACTTTTAAACCCTATGACAATCGTCAAACTCAAGTGATTTTTGATATTGAAGCCCTTATACCAGAACATCACGTCGCACGAGTAGTGGACGAAATGGTGGAATCTGTACCAGATGAGCTATTGTTTTCTCATTATAAAGGTGGTGGCAGAAGTTCCTATCATCCCAAAATGATGCTGAAAATCATTCTGTATAGTTATTCCCAAAAGGTTTATTCCTGCCGTGGAATCGAAAAACTCATAAAAGAAAATCTTCCTGCCATATGGTTAGCTGCGATGCAACAACCCGATTTCCGCACGATCAATGAGTTCCGCGGAGAACGGATGAAAGCCTTGATGGATGAGTTATTTGAAGCCATGATTCTAAAATTGATTGAAGAAAAGTACATCACAATGGAAAACTACTTTTTGGATGGCACCAAGATGGAAGCCAACGCCAATAAGTATTCTTTCGTGTGGAAAAAATCAACAGAGAAATGGGAAGCAACATTAAAAGAAAAAATTCAAGAAACACTTGAGTACATTCATGAATTGACACCATTAGAAGCTGGAACGGGAGAAAAGGAAACCGAACAACGTGAAGAGATCACCGAACATCATTTAGAGACAGTCGCTAAGGAGATAGAAGAAAAAGTTGAAACGCTAACAGAGGAAATAGAAAAGGAACCAGAGACAAAGATTCGTAAGGAAAAGCGCCAAGAATGCAGGAAATGGAAAAAACCTTTAAAGCTGATTCGGGAAAATTTCTTACCACGACTAGCTACATACAAGGAACAGAACGAAATCTTTGGCGACCGTAACAGTTATTCCAAAACAGACAAAGACGCAACCTTCATGCGCATGAAAGAAGATCATATGAAAAACGGTCAGCTCAAGCCAGGGTATAACGTGCAAATAGGGACAGAGAATCAGTTTATCTTGTTTTATACGATTCACCAACGACCTACAGACACGCGTTGTTTGATCCCACATTTGGAGAAACTGGCGGCTACTTCTTTACCGATGCCCAAAACCATCATCGCGGATGCAGGATATGGCAGTGAAGAAAACTATGTATATGCGATTGGTGATGAGAAAGAGCCTCGATTGGATTTTCTCATTCCTTATGGATCCTATGTACGAGAACAGACACGCAAAGACAAAAAGGATATCAAAAACGCGAAAAACTGGACCTATTGTGAGCAAGATGATGGTTTTATTTGCCCGAATGGAAGAAAAGTAACGTTTAAAAAATATCAAAACCAAAAGAATCCATCTGGTTATGAACAAAGCTTCAAAATATACGAATGTGAAGATTGTACAGATTGCCCATTAAAAGCGAAATGCACGAAGGCGAAGGGCAATCGTCAAGTTCACTGGAATACCGTCTTCGAAGAAATGAAAGCGAAGGCAAAAACAGCCCTTGAATGTGAAGAGAAAGCCGCCATCTACGCTCGGCGCAAAGTCGAAGTAGAAAGTGTGTTCGGTCACATCAAGGGCAATCGGTCGTTCCGCAGATTTTCTTTGCGGGGCCTCGACAAGGTACATGTCGAGTTTGGGATTGTGGCGTTAGCCCACAACATACTGAAAGTAGCAGGCATCCGCCAGCTACTTTCGAAGAAAAATCGAAAAAATACAAAAGCAAGTGGAGAAAAACGGCTCGTTTTTCTCCACTTGTTTCATTTTAGGGACTTATCAGACAGCCCCATTTTTTCGTGTAGATTCAGATTGGAAAAGCGGCATAAATAAAAAATAAAACTGTTCAAACGTCCAGAAAATGATTGGGGATGTCGAAAAATCAATGAACATAGGCTATAGATACAATTTAATGCGTCACTCCAAAGTGCAATCAGGGCAAGTAGGTGATTTGCCTTTGTCCGTAGGTTTGTAGTTGTATGTAAGAGACGAAGCCGCTGTCTTTGGATTGATAAAGAGATAAAGTAAAAAAATATTCATCATTATTGAAGGAAATTAAATACAAAGAGAGCGTGCACAACCAGTTATTGATCGGACATGCTGCGCGGCGAGGATTTTTAATATCATATCGGAGATTTCGCAGATACTTTTCTTCATATTGGAAAGGAATAGTTTTCCTCTTTCATCCAGCTATTTTTGTTTTATTTATATAATTTGAACTTTTTAGAATATTATTATTGTATTATTCTTCTATGCATGGCATAATTTAAATGAAAATGGCCGAATTGTACTACTATTCTTTTTTATTTAGATAGGAGGTGACGTCATGAGTGAACAGCGAGTGCTAGAAGTAAAAGGGTTGAAAACATCCTTTTTTACAGATGATGGAGAAATTCCGGCGGTCGATGATATCGATTTTTATATAAACGAGGGGGAAGTTTTGGGGATTGTTGGAGAATCAGGGTGTGGAAAAAGCGTGACCTCGTTATCGATTATGGGGCTGTTACCAAAAGGAATCGGACGAGTCGTTGGTGGCGAAATTTGGTTGAAAGGCGAAAATCTTGTCAATGCGCCGGAAAAAAGAATGAAAGCGATTCGGGGAAATGAAATTGCGATGATCTTTCAAGAGCCAATGACTTCTCTTAATCCGTTGTTTACGATCGGCAATCAACTAATCGAAGCCATTCGTACACATACAGACCTCACAAAAAAAGAAGCGCGTCTGCGGTCGATTGAAATGTTAAAGCTAGTCGGTCTTCCGCGAGCGGAAGACATCATCGACGAATATCCTCACCAATTATCGGGAGGAATGAGGCAAAGGGTCATGATCGCGATGGCAATGGCTTGTCGTCCGGCTGTTTTGATCGCCGATGAACCGACGACTGCGTTAGATGTGACCATTCAAGCGCAAATTTTAAAGCTCATGAAGGATTTAAACCAAAACTTCCAGACCGCTATTATGATGATTACTCACGATTTAGGGGTCGTGGCAGAAGTGTGCCAGCGAGTGATTGTCATGTATTCAGGAAAAATTGTCGAGGAAGGCGACGTACATACGATTTTTAAGCAACCAAAACACCCTTATACAATCGGTTTAATTCAGTCTGTTCCTGATATTCGTGAAAAAAAGGAACGTCTTTATTCGATTCCGGGCAATGTTCCAAAACCGGGAACGATCAAACAAGGATGCCGGTTTGCAGCACGGTGTGAGCATGCGTTTGCTCGATGCTTTCAAGAAACACCGCAGCTATACTCCATTGATCAAACAGGGCATCGCGTTCGTTGTTTTTTGCATCAAAGAGAGGAGGAAACGAAGGGTGACCGAGCCGTTGTTGCAGGTGAAAGATCTTAAAAAATACTTCCCGATTACGGGCGGTGTTTTCAGCAAAAAAATTGGCGAGGTAAAAGCTGTCGACGATCTGACTTTTACTGTGTATAAAGGAGAAACGTTAGGCATTGTTGGAGAAAGCGGCTGTGGGAAATCAACAACGGGGCGAATGCTTCTGCGTTTAATTGAACCGACAGAAGGTTCAATTGTGTTTGAGAATCAAGAGATTACAAATTTATCGAAGCAAGAATTACGAAAAGTGCGCCGCGACATGCAGATGGTATTTCAAGACCCCTTTGCTTCTCTTAACCCGCGCCATACGGTAGAAAAGATTCTTGAAGAGCCGCTAATTGTACATGGAATCGGCTCGAAGCAGGAGCGGAAGAAGAAAGTTTACGAAATGCTGGAGGTTGTAGGCCTTGGAAGCTATCATGCCAAGCGGTATCCACACCAATTTAGCGGGGGACAGCGCCAAAGAATTGGCATTGCCCGTGCCTTGATGACCCGGCCGAAGCTGATTATTGCCGATGAGCCTGTTTCCGCGTTAGACGTATCGATTCAAGCGCAAGTATTAAATTTACTGGAGGATTTGCAAAAGGAATTTGGGCTCACCTATATTTTTATCGCGCATGATTTAGGAGTTGTTCGCCATATCAGCGACCGTGTAGGAGTCATGTATTTAGGCCGGATGGTAGAGTTAGCTGATAGTGATGTACTATACGAATCTCCTAAACATCCGTATACAAAGGCGCTGCTATCGGCCGTTCCTATTCCAGATCCTGAATATCAGCAGGAACGGCAACTTTTAACAGGGGATTTGCCAAGCCCGGCTAATCCGCCAAAAGGTTGCGCTTTTCATACAAGATGCAGCGCTTGTATGGACATTTGTAAAACGACAAGGCCAACGCTCCAAGAGGTTGAAAAGGGACATTACGTTGCTTGCCATCTTTATCAATGAGATGAAAAGCAACGAAGTCATAAACATAAGGCTACTGGAAAAAGGGGGAATATGTTATGAAGAAAAAGTCATTGATGACATTGCTTGCTGTTATGCTGGCACTGTCTGTAGCGCTTGTCGGCTGTGGAAAATCAGAAAAGACAAGCAGCGGTGGGAAGGGAGGAACATCGTCACAAAGCACGCTAGTATATGGGCGCGGGGGAGACTCGGTTGCACTTGACCCTGCAACAGTGACAGATGGCGAATCATTGAAGGTAACGAAAAATATCTTTGATACACTGCTGGACTATAATGAAGGTGACACATCTGTCCAGCCTGGACTAGCTGAAAAATGGGATATCTCTCCAGACGGGTTAACGTACACATTTACGCTTCGACAAGGCGTTAAATTTCATGATGGCACTGACTTTAACGCTGAAGCTGTCGTATTTAATTTCGAACGATGGGCTAATGGAAATGCCGACCAATTCCCATACTATGGATCGATGTTTGGCGGATATAAAAATGACGAAAGCCATGTGATTAAAGAAGTAAAAGCTCTGGATGATCATACCGTTCAGTTTGTATTAAAACGTCCACAAGCGCCATTTTTGAAAAACCTTGCAATGCCGCCGTTTGCGATCGCCAGTCCGGCAGCTATCGAAAAATATGGCGATAAGTTTGCGGAAAATCCTGTAGGAACCGGTCCGTTCGTTTTTAAAGAATGGAAGCGAAATGAGCGGATTGTGCTTGAGAAAAATAAGGATTATTGGATGAAAGGATACCCAAAATTAAATCAGTTAATCTTCGTCTCTATTCCTGACAACTCAGCTCGCTTAAATGCGCTGTTAAAAGGCGAAATTGACTTAATGGAAGATGTGAATCCATCAGATCTAAAACAGGTTGAAGAAAACAAGGATTTCCAAGTGTTTAAACGTCCTTCCATGAACGTGGGCTACGTTGGTTTAACCGCGACGAGGGGGCCTTTGAAGAACAAACTTGTTCGTCAAGCCCTAAACTATGCAGTAGATAAACAAGCGCTAATTGATGCGTTTTATGCTGGGCAGGCAGAACCTGCGAAAAACCCGATGCCTCCGAGCATTCCTGGCTATAATGATGCGATTCAGGACTATCCGTTTGATTTAGAGAAAGCGAAGCAGCTTTTGGCACAGGCCGGCTATCCAAACGGATTTGAAATGGAATTATGGGCAATGCCTGTTCCGCGTCAATATATGCCAGATGCGAAAAAAATTGCTGAAGCGTTGCAAGCCAACTTTGCGAAAATTGGCGTCAAGGCAAAAATTGTCACATATGAATGGGCGACTTATCTAGACAAAGCAGCGAAAGGAGAAGCAGACTCATTCTTGCTTGGCTGGACCGGGGATAATGGTGATGCTGATAACTTCCTATACGCGTTACTAGATAAGGACAGCATCGGCAGCAACAACTATACGTACTACTCCAATGAGGAGCTTCACAAAATTTTAGTTGAAGCGCAAACAGTCAGCGATGAAAATAAACGGAATGAGCTTTACAAAAAAGCGCAAGAAATTATCAAAGAAGACGCACCATGGATCCCGCTTGTTCACTCAACACCGCTGCTAGCAGGAAAAACGACGATTAAAAACTTTAATCCACATCCAACAGGCACCGATAAATTTACAAAAGTAGAGATTCAATAAATTCTAGGTTGAGAGGGAGGGGGGATACCTCTCCCTTTGAATTTCGCAAGGAAGGAGTGATAGCGTGTTTGCTTATACGCTGCGGAGAATTTTGATGGTGATTCCTGTTTTGTTAGGAATGTCGCTCGTTGTCTTTTTTATGATTCGGGCGATTCCCGGAAATCCGGCACAGGTCATCTTAGGACAAAAAGCGACGAAAGAAGCAGTCGAAGCATTGACGCATAAGCTGGGGCTTGATCAGCCGTGGTATGTTCAGTATGTCAAATATTTAGGGGGACTGCTAAAAGGAGATTTAGGAGAATCCATTCGAACCGGAACATCGGTATCGCAAGAAATTTGGCCATATTTAGCAGCGACGCTTGAGCTGTCTATCGCGGCGATGTTGATTGCCATCGTGATTGGCGTGAATGCAGGAATTATAAGCGCTTGGTTTCAAAATTCCTGGTTTGATTATACAGCGATGATATTAGCGCTAGTAGGCGTATCAATGCCGATTTTTTGGTTGGGGCTCATGGAGCAGTGGGTATTTGCGATTCATTTGGATTGGCTTCCGACATCTGGGCGTGAGGAAGTGCGAAATCCGATAGAACCTATTACTCATCTATATTTAATCGATACATTGCTGCAAGGAAATACAGAGCAGTTTATGCAAGTATTGCAGCATTTAATCCTGCCAAGTATAGCTTTGGCTACGATTCCTATGGCAATTATCGCAAGAATAACCCGTTCCAGCATGCTTGAAGTGATGAAATCCGACTATATTCGTACAGCGAGAGCGAAGGGGTTAAGCATGTTTTGGGTCGTTTATAAGCATTCACTAAAAAATGCGATTATTCCTGTATTGACGGTTATTGGTTTGCAGACAGGGCTGTTGCTTGGAGGAGCGATTTTAACGGAAACGATTTTCAGTTGGCCGGGAATTGGGCGCTATATTTATGAAGCAATCGGCTATCGTGATTATCCCGTGATACAATCAGGAATTTTAGTCGTAGCAACGATCTTTATTTTTATTAATCTAGTTGTCGACCTTCTTTATGCTGCTGTTGATCCGCGCATTAAGTACAATTAATTTTGCAAAGGGGTGAAACAAAATGGCCGAATTAGCCCGAAATCAAGCGCCAATCCCTGTTAACCCAGACAAAGAAGAATCGGTTTCACTTTGGAAGGAAGGATGGCGCAGTTTTAAAAAAAATAAAATAGCGCTTGTTGGTGCGGCCATTGTCCTGTTTTTTATTTTATTAGCCGTGTTCGCTCCACTTTTGGCTCCGTATGAAATTAGTGAGCAAAACCTTTCCGAACGCTTGCAGGCGCCATCGAAAGAGCATCTTTTTGGAACCGATGACTTTGGCCGCGATATTTTATCGCGCGTCATTTATGGAGCGAGAATCTCGCTTTGGGTTGGATTTTTTTCTGTGCTCGGTTCGGTTGTTGTCGGATCTTTACTCGGTATTGTAGCGGGTTATTACGGAAAATGGATAGATGCCATTATTTCTCGTATCTTTGATATTATGCTGGCATTCCCAAGTATTTTATTAGCCATCGGAATTGTCGCTGTTTTGGGGCCATCACTGCAAAATGCATTGATTGCGATCGCGGTCATTAATATTCCGAATTTTGGACGATTGATTCGTTCACGTGTATTAAGTATTAAGCAAGAGGAATATATCGTGGCAGCAAGAGCGATAGGAATGAGTGATGCTCGTATTTTATTCCATCATATTTTGCCAAACAGTATGGCGCCGATTATTGTGCAAGGAACGTTAGCGATCGCTACTGCCATCATTGAAGCGGCTGCTCTTGGTTTTCTCGGCTTAGGGGCGCAGCCGCCAAATCCGGAATGGGGAACGATGCTAGCAAGTTCAAAAGATTTTCTAACACAGGCACCTTGGACGATGGTATTTCCTGGGCTTGCCATTATGTTGACGGTGCTGGGATTTAATTTAATGGGAGACGGATTGCGCGATGCGCTTGATCCGCGCATGAAAAGCTAACGAATCACCGAAACGGTTATCCTAAACGAAGGATAGCCGTTTTTTCATATATTGTCGCTGAAAATTTTGCCATGACGAAGGCTGAAACACAGGCGCTTTCCAATCTATTCATCGTTCTTTAATCGATGTTATTCCATCGCTCGACCGTCACACCTGTTTATTGGAGGGGGGACATGTCGATACATTCAGTAGAATGGATCACGTTATGTTAGAAGACGCTGCTGAAAAAAAGATTGGTTCAGTTAAAGTATGACAAACATTGTATGGGAAAGAGAATGGATCAATTTTCGGAATGTTTTCTGATCTATCCTCATTTCATTTGCGATATCGGAAATAGCCTTTCCCTTTTAATCATAAAAATTCCCCTCTCGTAATCATGAGCCATAGCTCCTCTCGCTGACACTATGGTTCTATTGCAAGTAGGGAATTGGGTTACAGCTATATGAGAGATTTTAACCTGTGTTTTGCTAAAGCTTTATTTTCCTTTTTTAACGAATCTTTCAGTTATAGTTATTTACTTGTTGCTGCTTTTTATGGCTTTTTTGTAATAAGTACATCGTAAAATAGTAGCCCGTTATAATGCCAATGGAATTTAGAATTAAATCATCAATATCAACGGATCTAAGCCCCCCTAATTTCGTCAAAAACAAAAGGTATTGTCCACATTCGATTATGAGGGGGACTACTATTGATAGACCAATTAATTTGGCTTTAGAAAGACCGCGTGTAAAAATAACACAATAAAATCCAATGGGGAATGTTAGGAGGACATTTCCCAATATATTCTTAAAGGCAATGAATGGATTAGTCCCGGAAATGAAATCTTCAATGTAAGTAAATATGGTTTTGAAAGGGACGAAATTATATAAGAGATAGTTTACCGGGGTACTCTGGTCAATCCAAACAATAAAAATTAAAGCAGAGATATAAGCAAGAAAAGTAATCCTTGAAACTTCTTTCATCATCCTTAATTTAGATTTTCGAATGAATAAAAGCCTAATGAACAAGTAAAAAAGTAATATGGGCCCTGAAAATAGCAGTATATCCATCAGTAGTCTCAAAGTAAATCATCCTTAATTCATTAAAGATTAGAAGAACAAGTCATCGAATTTAGACTTGTTCTTATATCGTTATTGGTCGATGCTTCCACTGCCGATTACCTTGTCGCTTTCGCCACCAGTTTTCGTGACATTGACAGTATAATCCCCGGCAGCAACAACTCCCCAACTTTTAGTAGCGTAATAACCGTTTGCTGATTTGGTAAAACGATAATTAGTGAGCCAGGATTTATATAGCTCTACTTTATAGTCAGATTTTTGGAAAGAGACAGATCCACTATACCAGTATGTATCTCCTCCTGTATAACTAGTAGTTGTTTTGTTAGCTAGCTTATGAACCTTTGTACCGGTCACCTTTGTTGCAATGTCAAATGAATAAGAATCACGATATGCTGCTGTAAATGATAGGGGGATGACTGATAACATCTTTGTAAGCTTATTTATACATTCCTTTAATTATAACACTTTCCATAATTTATAATAGCATATACTTCCAAAAAATCAACTTCATACATATACAAAAAATAGATTTATTGGATGATTTTAATCCCTTTACTGCAAATTGTTTTTGAGATTTTAGAAAAGTTATGCGTGGAGGAACATAGAAGATACCAAGAAGAGAATGTTCCTGTATGGGAAAGGTGACCAAATGGAAATCATCATGGACAAAAAGAAGGAGAGAGGGAGAACATTGAATTTTCTTTTCTCGAAGAAAGGCCTACATGTTCAATCTAACATATTATGTTCAACGAATCGATTCGCATTCACATCTTTCGCATCATCCTTCAAGCATTGAACAAGATTCTTTTCTCACGTTGTTTGAAGGAGGGCAGACTAATTGACACATCAAGCTTGCTATATTCGCTCGCTGATTTTTTTCGTGAAAACAAAAAGAGGCGCGCGGTTCTCTGATGAGGGTGCTGCCTCTCTAAAATGATGGATTCTGTGATAAAAATGGCGGCAGGCATCTTTGCGATATCATCCTTGTTGTCCGGAAAGCTGCAGAGGTTCTTCGTCATCTTTGTGATATTGTTGAAAGCTCTCCACAAGTTTATCAAGATGCTCCAACTGTTCTCCATAAGTAATAATCGTTCCAACGAGCGACAATAGATGATATTCATTTCCATGCTTACTGTATTGATAAAAAGCCTCCACAAGTCGCTTTTTTTCATCGTATGCCTCATCCGCTATTTTAGATTCTGCTTGAAACTTCACTTTGCCGACCAGCTTCAGCAAAATTTGCTCGTGATAATGAAGCAAGCAATCCAACTGTGAGCGCAATGTTTGTTGAAACTCAGGTGGCATTTGGGAAAGCTCATTCTCAAAGCGATGAAGCGTTCTTAAAGCATCTAGCGCTCGATTGGTAACTGTAATCATTTGACGGTATAGTACGAGCTTCCGCGATTTTTGATAGCGTTTTTTCGCGAAGTAGATTCGTTCTTCTTTATACATTAAGTAAAGCTGGTTGAGCTTCATCATATTTTCTTTTAGTTTTTCGATGTCTTCTTTGAGAACGTGATGCTCAGAAGCACGCCGTGTGTTAATCCGAATCCATTTTAAAATCGTCTCGGTGTTTTCAACAATGCTGTCATACAGCTTTTTTTCATATTTTGGCGGCAAAAATATGCAGTTCACAATGAAGGCGGCGAGTATGCCAAGCATAATGGTTGAAAAACGAATCAGAGCAAATTGAATAAAGTTTGTTTCTGTATATTCCATGACGGCAATTACGGTCACTAATGCAACGGAAATGGTGGACTCAAGCCGAAGCCGTAAGCAAAGCGCAATCACTAAAATGGCTGTCAATCCAATGATAAAAGGATTGTGCCCAAATAACAGGACGAAAACAATCGCAAACACAGCTCCGATCACGTTCGCTTGCAATTGCTCGATCAAAGATAAGTAAGAGCGATAAATCGTTGGCTGCATCGCAAACACAGCCGATATACCTGCAAAGGATGGGGCAGGAAGCTTCAACATGCTGGCTAAAACAAGCGCCAATGTAACAGCAATTCCCGTTTTGAAAATGCGGGCTCCGAGTTTCATATTCGTTTTCGTATCCTTCCTTTTTATCTGGAATTATAGTTGTGAACAATTTAGTAATATACAGGGTTTATCGAAGGATATCAAGTAGGAAAATCCCCCTCATTCTGAAAAAGAACAGCAGCGGTATTATGTATATGCTGGGCTGTTTTTTTCATTCAGAATAATGGGTGGTCGCCATTGATTGAACATATCCGGCGAGGGACAGCCACCCTTAAAAAAATGAAGTTATGTAAAGTAGATAAGAAGGCATCTATGAGCAAACACGATGGCTATTATGTTTTGTTTGTGCAATTTATTGGAGTCGATTTCTTGTTGAGGTTGATTATAGTTTGCTTATTCGGGAAAAGCTGTGGAAAGAAGCGATGTGAAAATTCAAGTGCTAAGTAGATTGACATAGGCAAGAGGAGGATCATATGACTGCCGGAAAGATGAATCTAAAGAATCCTTCACATGATGCAACTAGCTCCCCATACTTAGCCCGTAACCTATGGTCAGGCTTCTTGTTCGGCCTTGGTTTAGTGGCCTTTATCGATGAAGCGGTTTTTCATCAATTGTTGCACTGGCACCATTTTTATGACAAGTCCACGACAAGTATTGGATTGGTCTCAGATGGTTTGTTCCATGCTTTTAGTTGGTTTGCGACAGTCGGATCGCTATTTATGCTCGCAGATCTTCGCCGGCGAAACGCGTTGCGGCTCACTAGATGGTGGGGAGGGGTGCTGCTATGGGCAGGAATATTCCAGTTATACGATGGCACAATCCAGCATAAGCTGATGCGGTTGCATCAAATTCGCTATAATGTGAATCTTCTTCCTTATGATTTGACATGGAATATCATTGCGATTGGTATGATGATAGCAGGTGCGATTCTCATCATTCGTGCACGAAATGATTCACAACCGCCAAGGGAGACGCATTCACATGAACATCAATAATTACGTTCATCACAGCAATGGCACCCATATTGATTACGCAAATGGGATACTAGCACAGCTACTATTGGCATTGCCGTTTTTTCTGCTATTAGTTGTTTATATCTTCGCTGCATTTATATCTAATCGCCGCCATAAGCACTGGCCAATCCATCGCACGATCTTTTGGGCGCTTGGAGTTCTGTGCGCCATTGCCGCAGTGATTGGCCCTCTAGCGAATCGTGCTCATATGGATTTTACAGCACATATGATGGGGCATTTGCTACTTGGAATGCTTGCTCCGCTTCTGATGGAGTTAGCGGCGCCGATGACTCTTGTCCTGAGAACACTCAATGTGACTCTCGCCCGACGTCTTTCTAACGTGCTGAAGAGTTGGCCGATTCGTATTTTGGGACATCCTGTTGTCGCCTCTTGTCTTAATGTCGGAGGACTATGGTTACTTTATACGACTGACTTGTATGCTATGATGCAGCGAAATGTGCTTTTGCATATATTGGTACATATACATGTATTCCTTGCTGGATATGTTTTTACCGTGTCTATGATTTATATTGATCCAATGCCGCATAAGTCTAGCTTCGTCTGTCGGGCCGTCGTATTAACAGTTGCGTTAGCTGGACACAGCATCTTATCCAAATACATCTATGCTCACCCGCCTCATGGCGTCTCTACAGAGCAGGCGGAAATGGGAGGGATGCTAATGTACTACGGTGGAGATGTGATTGATGCTGTTCTTATCTTCATGCTATGTTTTCAGTGGTTTAAAGCTACCCGACCTCGTATGGAGCAGTGCTCAAAAGTCTCGAATTATCATCAAGGTTGATTCTTATGATCGCATGGTACGGTTTGCTGAAGGAGAAAAATGGCCATTATCCTTAGTTTAACATCGGCTAGGGGTTGTAGGCTCATTTTATACGGGATTATCAACAAAAAGGGGCTGTCCAAAAAGTCAGGGTAACTGACTTTTTGAAGCCCCTCTCATTTTTTTCATTTTTTAAAAAAGTACACAAAAAAATCGTCCTATCCTGTAAAATGAAGGTACCAGCACAACATTCCAGAAAGGACGATTTTTATGAGCAATCAAATGATTACTACTGAAAATTATAACACGCAAATGACACTTTTTCCAGAGACAGAGGAAAAAAAGCCCTCTAAAAGACCATTAGCCCCTACTTTTAAACCCTATGACAATCGTCAAACTCAAGTGATTTTTGATATTGAAGCCCTTATACCAGAACATCACGTCGCACGAGTAGTGGACGAAATGGTGGAATCTGTACCAGATGAGCTATTGTTTTCTCATTATAAAGGTGGTGGCAGAAGTTCCTATCATCCCAAAATGATGCTGAAAATCATTCTGTATAGTTATTCCCAAAAGGTTTATTCCTGCCGTGGAATCGAAAAACTAATAAAAGAAAATCTTCCTGCCATATGGTTAGCTGCGATGCAACAACCCGATTTCCGCACGATCAATGAGTTCCGCGGAGAACGGATGAAAGCCTTGATGGATGAGTTATTTGAAGCCATGATTCTAAAATTGATTGAAGAAAAGTACATCACAATGGAAAACTACTTTTTGGATGGCACCAAGATGGAAGCCAACGCCAATAAGTATTCTTTCGTGTGGAAAAAATCAACAGAGAAATGGGAAGCAACATTAAAAGAAAAAATTCAAGAAACACTTCAGTACATTCAAGAATTAACCCAATTAGAAGCAGGAACAGCACAAAAAGAGGCGAACGAAGATCCAGAAATCACGGAACAGAACTTGGAAGCCATCGCTCAAAAATTAGAAGAAAAAGTCGAAATCCTAACAGAGGAAATCGAACAGGAATCCGATACAAAAGTTCGGAAGGAAAAACGAGCAGAACGCAAGAAATGGAAAAAACCTTTAAAACTGATTCGAGAAAATTTTTTACCTCGACTAGCCAAATACAAGGAGCAGAACGAAATCTTTGGCGATCGTAACAGCTATTCAAAAACGGATAAAGACGCAACTTTTATGCGAATGAAAGAAGATCATATGAAAAATGGTCAACTGAAGCCAGGGTATAATGTGCAAATCGGGACAGAGAATCAGTTTATCTTGTTTTATACCATTCATCAACGACCAACCGATACACGTTGCTTTATCCCACATTTGGAGAAACTGGCGGCTACTTCTTTACCGATGCCCAAAACCATCATCGCGGATGCAGGATATGGCAGTGAAGAAAACTATGTATATGCGATTGGTGATGAGAAAGAGCCTCGATTGGATTTTCTCATTCCTTATGGATCCTATGTACGAGAACAGACACGCAAAGACAAAAAGGATATCAAAAACGCGAAAAACTGGACCTATTGTGAAGAGGATGATTGTTTTATTTGCCCGAATGGAAGGAAAGTAACATTTAAAAAATATCAAAACCAAAAGAATCCATCTGGTTATGAACAAAGCTTCAAAATATACGAATGTGAAGATTGTACAGATTGCCCATTAAAAGCGAAATGCACGAAGGCGAAGGGCAATCGTCAAGTTCACTGGAATACCGTCTTCGAAGAAATGAAAGCGAAGGCAAAAACAGCCCTTGAATGTGAAGAGAAAGCCGCCATCTACGCTCGGCGCAAAGTCGAAGTAGAAAGTGTGTTCGGTCACATCAAGGGCAATCGGTCGTTCCGCAGATTTTCTTTGCGGGGCCTCGACAAAGTACATGTCGAGTTTGGGATTGTGGCGTTAGCCCACAACATACTGAAAGTAGCAGGCATCCGCCAGCTACTTTCGAAGAAAAATCGAAAAAATACAAAAGCAAGTGGAGAAAAACGGCTCGTTTTTCTCCACTTGTTTCATTTTAGGGACTTATCAGACAGCCCCTTTTGTAGGAAGTGGATAAAAATGATCATTCTGTTGAAACGGAAGGATCAGCTTGCTCTTTTGTCGGACTAATTTGGAAGAAATGATGTTCAGGATGTTCCAGTAAAGGCTTTAGGGCCTCGGCCTCCTGTTCCTGCTCATGTTCGATGAGTAAAGCGATATATTGAGACAATAGCGCTTTTACATCTGCTCGGCCCTGCCCGTTGAGGGGTTCAATACGAACTTGGGCCCCCTTGGCGATTCGGCGTTCAAGAGCAGCTCTTGTTAACCCTATCTCCGGTTGATGACGTAAATAGACGACCCCGCCTGTCATACCAGCACAAATCCATGGTCCTGGATCGCCGAGAACAAGCCCGCGTCCATTTGTCATATATTCAAAGGCAAATCCTTTAATATTCGCGCGAGCCCCAATATTGCCATGCTCTTGTTCCGGGATTGGCGCGGTGACTTGACCGCCAATAATTAAGTCCGCTCCTGAGAGGCGAATGCCTGCGCGCGCATCTGCATTTCCTTGAGCGACAAGCAATCCTTTTTGTGCTCCGTAGCCAAATCCTTTTCCGACAGAGCCGTTATAAAACTTTCCATCTTTTCCTTTTGATTTAAAGATGAGGATGCTGCCTCCAAACGATGTTTTGCCAATTCCATCCTGCGCTCCGCCATCTACATGAATGTCGATTCCATGACTATTGTAAGCGCCGAGACCGTTTCCGGGGATGGAGCCATTTTTAAAGCGCAATGTGATGTTTGGCAATTTTTTATACGAGCCGTCTAGGCGGCCGCGAACGCGATGACAAGAGACACGGCTGCCAAGAACCCGCTGCTCCGATGTAACGGTAGAAAATTCCCGAGAACGATGCAGATCCTCTACGCGGTGGTCTAAATACTCTGCTCCAGCCGCTACAAGCAGCTGCGGTTCTTCTAAGCTAGCTGCTGCTTCTTTTTGAGAAAATTGCTCAATCTCTAATACATTCAGCAGACTTGCCAAATTCAGTTGATCTAATCCCCTTGTTTGCTCTAATAAATCAGAGCGTCCGACAAGATCTTGCAGCCGCTCATAGCCGAGCGAAGCCGTTAACATCTTTAATTCATGACCAAAAGCAGTAAATAAGTGGACTAATCCTTGCACGGCAGCATTGAATTGTCGCGGTACGAAACGGCGTAATCCATGCTCCTTTGCCTGTGCCTCCGATTCGATTTGCGTAGCGATGCCGACGTGACACGTATCCAAATGACAGCCGCGGCACGTTGTACAGCCGATGGCGATCATAGAAAGAGTGCCAAAACCGATTCGATTGGCGCCAAGCAGCATGATTTTTATGACATCAAGAGCGCTTTTAATCCCGCCATCTGCCCAAATTTCGACTTTATTTCTTAATCCCGCTTCAAGGAGTGCGTTGTGTGCGGCTTTGACCCCAATCTCTACAGGGAGACCGACGTGCTGTAACGCATGGATGCGCGCTGCTCCTGTTCCTCCATCGAACCCACTTAGTGTAATGATATCCGCTCCTGCTTTGGCAATGCCGACTGCAATCGTTCCGATGTTTGGAACGACAGGTACTTTTACAGCAACTTTAGCTTGATCGTTAGCGGTTTTTAATTCTGCAATCATTTGCGCTAAATCCTCGATCGAGTAAATGTCATGATTGTTCGATGGAGAAATTAAATCCGAACCAATCGTCGCATTGCGTGCCTCGGCGATTTTGGCAGTGACTTTTGATCCGGGAAGGTGTCCTCCCTCGCCCGGCTTTGCTCCTTGGCCGATTTTGATTTCTAATAGATTAGAAGAGTTGAGCAGCTCGGCGTTGACCCCAAAACGCCCTGAAGCAATTTGCTGTCCGCGCGAGCGCGGATATTTTCCAAGCATATCTTTAATTTCTCCGCCTTCACCGTTTAAGCTAATTATATTAAGACGATCAGCCGCCTCTGCGTAGGCGCGAAATGCCACTTCGTTTTGCGAGCCAAACGACATAGAGGCAATGACAAATGGCAAACTATGCTCACCGACACTAATATCTACTTTTTCCGCTAAAAGGCTGTTCTTTGTTTTCTTTAAATCAAGTAAATGGCGGATGGTTGTCGGTGTTTCTGTTTCCAATTCGGTTAGTTTTTCACGATAATGGTCATAAACTCCAGTTTGCGCAACCTCTCCAATCGCTTTCCAAATGCGAGGGAAGAGGTGGAAGGTTTTTCTTGGCTTGGCGCTTTCATCGCCATAGTCCGCTAACCGGGCGATCGCGTCCTCTTTTAATGAAGCAAAATTATGGGTTAAAGAATCAGACCCAAAGAAGTTGTCAATTTTTAAAGTATCAGCAACGTCATTATGCAAGCCGATTGATGAGAAAAGGCGGCTATATCCGCGCAATTCATGAATGCCAATAGTGGAAATGACCTTTTCCAATCCTTTATTCAAAGCATTGAATAAATGAACAACCGGAAGAGGGGTGCTTTCAGAAGCAACTGTAGCCATCATTAAATATGGACTAATGGCATCAGCCCCTAACCCGTAAACGACAATGAAATCGTGTAAGGAGCGAATGGCCCCAGAGCGAAGCAGAATCGAACAATGACGGCGCAATCCTTGTTCGACTAATGAGTGATCGAGCATGGATGTGACAAGCAATGGATCGAGCCACAAATGTTCGCGCTGATGCGCTTGTGAGTCGTCGATCACCAGCAATGTTTTCCCTGAGCGGACTGCGTCGCATGCCTCGGCAGACAGCCGCTGTAATGCATCTGGGATCGTTTCATCGGCTGAAAAGGTTGCCGAAATCGTATAGGCTAATTTTTTCGCTTGGAACGAATGGACAATTTGATCATAGGAAGGATGCTGCAATAAATCTGCGCATTCATGGCCAAGCTTGCCCTCCACTAAAATAGGAGAAGCCAACTCTATTGCATAAGATACATCTTGCTCTCCAAAGAGCGCAGGACGTTTGCCGATGATGGTGCGTGTTGAAAAATGTTCGGTTTCACGGTCGCGATCAATGGCTGGGTTCGTGACAACCGCCACGCTTTCTTTAATAAAATCAGCGAGATTTTTCCGCCCGTTATCAATAGCGGCAAGAGGAGCATCATGACCGAGTGAACGAATCGGCTCAGCGCCCTTTTCCGCCATTTGTTCAAGGAGCTGGATATGTTCTCGGTCCCATCCAAAAGCAGCATACTGACCATTATGCACTTTGTTTGTGGACGCCATAAATACATGTTTCGCCAAAGCAGGCGGTTCAAGGCGCTTGCGAAAATTAGAAATGTCGAAGCGCTTGGCAAAACGCGCATATACTTCCTCTTGAAAATCAGCATATTCAAACATCTGGATCGCCCCGTTTGCTCCCCATTTAAACCCGATCTTTTCGCCAGGTGCCAAGGGCTTTGGTTCGCCTGTATATTCACTGGTCGGAATAATGCCAGGCTCAGAAGAAAAAATGAAGCGATCTTCCGTTTCTAATTTCCAAAGAGGCCGTAATCCTAGCGAGTCGACACTAAAGACAGCTTCGTCTCCATAGCGGGAAATAATGCCTGCCGGTCCTTGGGAAAAGTGTCCCCATGCTTCCCGAATATACGTATATAAATCTTGCAAATGAGAAGGATAGGATTTGATTTCGTTAATAATTGGCGGAAACATTAAATCCATTGCTTCAAACAAACTGTAGTCATGACGGCAAATCAGTGTTTCGATGGTGCGGCTTAAATCCTGTGAATCACTTCCGTCTTTTGGAAGGGGAACATCAATCATCAATGCTTCTTCACGAAGCTTAGCGATTGTATTAATCTCGCCATTGTGGCCTAGAGCGCTAAATGGCTGGACCCTGAAAAAATTTGATAACGTATTTGTTGAGTAACGGTTGTGTCCAAGGGTAATCGTCGAAGCAATAAGGGGATTGGCCAAATCCTCATAGTATTTTGGCAATATATCTCCTGCTCCCATTACTTTATAAACAACATGAAAATGGCTCAAAGATGCGACATGAACATTTTCGTCTTGTTCGATATCGATAAGAAGCTCAAAAAGACGCCGGGATAAGTAGTGACCGTTTTGTGAAGGCAGCAGAGCCACCTGCCAAAAAACAGGCTCTTGACGAAGAGCGATCGGTCCTAGTGCACGCGAGTGAGTAACGCGGTCAGACTCAAAGATCATGGATAAACCAAACTGCTGGAATTGTTGTTTTATCGTTTCTTTTATTTTTTCAACATCCGCTGTTCGGTTAATAAAAATATGACCAACTGTAAAAGAAGGATCATTTGCTATCTCCGGATTTTGGCCAGCGGCTGCCAGTTTTTCCATCCAAAGAGCTTTTGGCAAGTCAATGTGAACGCCGACCCCATCACCTTCCCCATTGATAAATCCGGCGCGGTGGTTCATTTTGACAAGTGCTTGAATACAGGTCATAATGTTTTCTTTTGTTGGAATGCGTCGTTTCTCGAGAGCTGACACAATGCCGCATGCGTCATGTTCTGCACGATGAAAATCCTTGAAAAGGGCTGGACTCCAATGTTGTTTCATTTGAGTGGCTTTAAAGTGGGGGATATCCACTTCTCGGCCTTCACCTCCTGTGTACAGTGTTTGGTTTAAGAAAAAACCCCAACAACCAGGGGATCTAGAATCATGTGGGTTTGCTGAATATGCTAGCGCCCATTGCCAATATAAACGCTTTCAGCCTGTATCACTGGCCTTGTTTATCTTCACTCCTTGTTTGCTAAGCGTTTTCAAGCCAACCTGTATATATAAATGCAACTCGGAGATGAAAAGCCTGCTCTCTGGAAAATCGAAACGTTATGATTTGTCTTTATCACATATTCACGTAATAGAATCCTGTGAAAATCTGTGAAATATCGTTGTTTGGCCATCCGACCACCGAATGAACTCCTCATCTTGTAAAAAATAAAAACTTTATAAATGGGCCGCTAACAAGGAATGGTTTGCCGGCTGCGACAGATAAGCAGCCATTTTTCAGGGTGCTTATTTTATGAGAGCGACTAGTTCTGCAGATAAAAAATATTCAGAATTTATAGTCTATGTTACCATTTTTATTAAGCGAAATCAATTATTTATTCATATTTATGGATGTTGTATTCATTTGAGGAAAAGTGTAAAAATAGACTTGTAAACGATTACAATAGAAATAAAAAATGAACGGAAGATAAGGGGCTTCCGTTCATTTTTGTATAATTATTCATATCTGAGTGATTTAAATGCATTTTCCACTGCTTGAATCGTATATTGGATATCTGATTCTGTATGGGCAAGTGTAATAAACCAAGCTTCGTATTTGGAAGGAGCAAGGTTGATCCCTTGTTTTAACATCGATTTAAAAAATTTAGCAAACATATCTCCGTCTGTCTGTTGTGCTTGTTCATAATTTTCCACTTTTTGTGTTGTAAAATAAATGGTTAAAGCTCCTTTTAGGCGGTTAATGGTAATGGGAATCTCATGTGTTTTTGCATGAGAGAGAATGCCTTCTTCCAGCATGGCCCCAAGCCGGTCAAGATGCTCGTATGCCCCTTCCTGCTGCAATACTTCTAAGCAGGCGATTCCAGCAAGAATAGACGCGGGGTTGCCGGCCATCGTTCCAGCTTGGTATGCTGGACCGAGCGGAGCAACTTGCTCCATAATATCCTTCCGGCCGCCGTATGCTCCGATTGGAAGACCGCCGCCGATAATTTTTCCAAGTGCAGTTAAGTCAGGCTCAATACCCAGCAAATTTTGTGCCCCTCCATACATAAATCGGAATGCCGTAATAACTTCGTCGTAAATGACGAGTGCCCCGGCTTGATGAGCGATTTCATTCACGGCTTCAAGGAATCCTGGCTTCGGTTCAACAATGCCGAAATTTCCAACAATCGGCTCAACAAGAACGGCTGCAACTTCTTCCCCCCATTTTTCCATTGCTTGTTTAAATGAGCCAATATCATTAAAAGGAACAGTGATCACTTCTTGAGCAATGCTTTGTGGCACGCCAGCAGAGTCAGGAGTACCTAATGTCGAAGGGCCAGATCCAGCAGCGACTAGAACAAGATCTGAGTGTCCATGATAGCAACCGGCGAATTTCATAATTTTATCTCTTCCCGTGTAGGCGCGCGCAACGCGAATTGTCGTCATCACTGCTTCAGTTCCGGAATTGACAAAGCGTACCTTTTCTAATGAAGGAATGGCCTCTTTCAACATTTTGGCAAATGTAATTTCATAAGGAGTGGGTGTTCCGTATAACACCCCGTTTTCTGCCGCGCGTTGAATGGCTTTTGTAATATGTGGATGGGCATGTCCCGTAATGATGGGGCCATATGCGGCTAAATAATCAATATACTTATTGCCATCTACATCCCAAAAGTAAGCCCCTTGTGCGCGTTCCATCACGACAGGAGCCCCTCCGCCAACCGCTTTGTAAGAGCGGGAAGGGCTGTTTACACCGCCGACGATATGTTGCAGAGCTTCTTCATAAAGTTGTTCAGATTTTGTAAATTGCATATTTCAAAAGCCTCCTACGAGAGTTTCTTTACCGCTTCTTATTCTAACATATTTACTTGAGCATACCATTTGTTTCTCTTTTTGACTTTAGATAAACTATTGCTTATGTGGAGGTAGAGAAGTATGGGGAACGTAATTGAAGTTGAAAATTTACGCAAAGAATTTAAAGCCTATTCAAGCCGCTCCGGGCTGATGGGAGCATTTCGAGATTTATTTACAAGAAATTATAAAATCATTCAGGCGGTTCATGATATTTCGTTTACAGTGAACCAAGGAGAAATGGTGGGATACATTGGAGAAAACGGCGCTGGAAAGTCAACGACGATAAAAATGCTGACAGGGATTTTAACGCCGACAGCTGGAAAAGTAAGCGTCAATGGAATGAATCCTCATAAAGAGAGAGAAGCGTTTGTGCGAACGATCGGAGTTGTTTTTGGCCAGCGCTCGCAATTGTGGTGGGATATTGCCGTACAGGAATCGTTTCGTTTGCTAAAAAAAGTGTATCGGGTATCTGACAGTGATTATAAAGAGCATATGGAGCATGTCATTGAAACATTAGATATCGGTCCGCTGCTCGATAAGCCTGTCCGCAAATTATCACTTGGCCAGCGAATGCGCTGCGAATTGGCCGCTGCCCTTATTCATAATCCCCCGCTTTTATTTTTGGATGAACCCACAATTGGCTTAGATGTATTAGTTAAATTAAAGATTCGTGAGTTTTTAAAAGAAATTAATCAAAAATATAATACAACCATTTTATTGACAACCCACGATATTTCGGATATTGAAGCATTGTGTGATCGCGTGATTATGCTCGATGAGGGGAAAATCATTTATGATGGATCACTCCAGCGCTTAAAAGAAAATTGGGGAGAAGGAAAGCAAATTCAGTTTACATTTTCTCAAGAAATTACGTCTGCAGAGCTGCATCCCTTAACGGCTGCTTGGGGTGTGAAGTGGAGTAGGGGAGAACAAGACAACAGTTGGATTGCACATGTACCGAAAGCCCATGTATCAGAGATTATCAGCTGTATTGTGAACCATTATGAGATTCAGGACCTGAATTTGTATGAAATCTCTACAGAAGAAATCATTCGCAACATTTATGAAGAAGGTGTTGCGCATGGATAAATATATGGAAATGATCCGCATTCGATTTTTGATGATGCTGGCTTACCGAACCAACTATTATACAGGTATTCTTATTTATTGCATTAATATCGGAGCGTATTATTTTCTATGGTCTGCGATTTATAGCGGGAAATCGTCGATTCAAGGGATGTCTATTGAAAAAATGGCCACTTATGTAGCCATATCATGGATGGCTAGAGCTTTTTATTTTAATAACATCGACCGAGAAATTGCGATGGAAATTAGAGAAGGACAAGTCGCAACGGAATTAATCCGTCCGTATAATTACTTGGGCATGAAGACGATGCAAGGATTGGGGGAAGGGATCTTCCGCTTGTTATTTCTTTCGCTTCCCGGAGTCGTGATTACCGCCTTGCTTTTACCCCTTCATTTTTCAACTGATATCCATACATGGATGTATTTTGGACTATCTATTATGCTGAGCTTTATTATTAATTCAGAGCTGAATTTACTTGCGGGAGTAATAGCGTTTTTTACACTGAATAATGAAGGATTGCTGAGGGCAAAGAGATTTATTATTGATTTATTTTCGGGTCTGATTTTACCAATTAGCTTTTACCCTGATTGGGCGCAAGAAATCATGAAATACTTTCCATTCCAAGCGATTAGCTATATTCCAAGCATGATTTTCACTGAAAGCTTTCAAGGACAGGCAGTTGTGAATGGGCTACTGTTTCAAGTTATTTGGAGTGTAGTGCTGTTATTTCCTATTTATATGCTTTGGAAGGCAGCGAAAAAGCGGCTTGTGATTCAAGGGGGGTAATGGCTTGTTTTATCTATCTGTCTTTTTTCAATATATGGCACAATATATAAAAACGAAATTACAGTATCGTACAGACTTATTAGTGGAGTTTTTTTCCGATCTTATGTCTCAAGCTGTGAACTTGATCTTTATTCTTGTCGTTTTCGGTCATACAGATTTGCTGCATGGTTGGACGCGGGATGAAATGATTTTTATTTATGGTTTTTTTCTAGTGCCTTTCGCTTTATTTGGTGCCTTTTTTAATATTTGGGATTTTAATGAGAGATACATTGTGCGCGGAGAGCTGGATCGTGTATTGACACGTCCTGTGCACAGTTTGTTTCAAATTATATTGGAGAGAATGGAGCTTGAATCGCTGCTTGGAGCAGTTACAGGCTTCATTATTATGGGATATGCAGGATCGCGTTTAGATCTAGATTTCCACTGGTATGATGTCCCGATCTTTCTATTATTTGTGATTGGTGGAATGTTCATATATGCAGGTGTTTTTATTGCGCTGGCGACCATCAGCTTTTGGTCTGATGCGAGAAGCTCAATTATGCCGATGATGTATAACATCAGCAACTATGGCCGGTATCCCATTGATATTTATAATCGCGTGATTCGTTATATATTAACATGGGTTCTGCCATTCGCTTTTGTGGGAGTGTATCCATCTGCTTATTTTCTTGGCAAAAAAGAATGGTATGTGTACTCTTTTTTGACCCCTGTCATGGGAGTGGCCTTTTTTGTTTTAGCCCTTTTGCTATGGAACGCAGGTATCAAACGGTATCGTGGAGCTGGAAATTAATAAAAGGCAGGAATCGCATGGTTCCTGTCTTTTTTAGTTTATAAAAAAACAAAGCCGCAGGCGGATGAGTGTATCATATGGAAGCAAGGAGAGGAATTCTGCTCTGTTTAGACGTAGGTCACTTTTGGATGTTTATGTTTTTTATGGGGGGACGCATAGTGTAGAGATGAGCCCTTGATTGCTGAAACCCATTGATTCTTTGGGAAATCGGTGTTGTGTCAAGTGAATAACGAGAATTCAAAACAACAATAGGGCCGTACAAATGTTAGATATAAGCGCAAGTATGCGGATGGAATATCTCTTTTTTGTCCCACATATCCATGTATAGATATGTATGGGGTGATTGCGATGTTAGTATTAGGTGCCGTTATATTTATTTTATACGCAAGCATTGCTTCGATGTGGGTAGCACAATCCAAAAGAAAGCCATATATCTCAGCGGAAAATTTTGTTGCGCTGCTCTTACTATATTTTACAATGATGCTGGGGTTTGGACTGATATATGCGTGGATGCAAATAAACGGATACAATGTGTTTACAAGAAATATTGAAGAGGAGACCAACAGATTTGGTCATATTTTACTCGATGGCTTGTATTTAAGTGCTACGACATTGTTGTCTGTCGGCTATGGCGATATTGTTCCTGTAGGAATTGGGAAATGGATTGCGGTGGTCGAAGCTTTATTAGGGTATATTATGCCAGCTACATTTATTACTCGTTTTGTTATTGATGGGAATAAAAAATGAACATTGAAACATTCGTTTTTTTTCGCTACGCTAATAAGAGATTGAAAACGAAACCTGTTGGTCTAGCGATACATTGATAAAAATTGAGATGGAGGAAGAGCAGATGGTTCTTGAAATTGGACAGCTTGCCCCAGATTTTCTGCTTCCGGCAAGCAATGGCAAAACAGTATCTCTTTCTGATTTTCGCGGAAAATATGTGGTGCTCTATTTTTATCCGAAAGATATGACGCCGGGCTGCACAACTGAGGCATGCGACTTTCGGGATTATCATGGACAATTTAACCGCTTAGAGGCTGTTATTTTAGGAATAAGTACAGATCCGGTTGAGCGCCATAAAAAATTTATTGAAAAATATGAACTCCCCTTTTTGCTGTTAGCTGATGAGCAGCATGAGGTAGCTGGAAAATATGGGGTTTGGAAATTGAAAAGAAGCTTTGGAAAAGAATATATGGGCATTGAGCGTTCTACATTTGTCATTGATAAGTCAGGGATTTTAATTAAAGAATGGAGAAATGTTAAAGTAAAAGGACATGTAGAGGAAGCTTTGGGGTACATAAATAATTTATCGGGGTCTAGGTAAATGTCCATGCCAAAAGAAAATAAGGAGAATATATTAAAAATGTAGGGCATACCTCCTCATAAATGAAACGATGTTTTGCGGAAAATATTTCCGCTTATTTTTTTGTGAAAAATTCTTCAATAAGATTATATACTATATTAATGATAGGAATATTGACAAAAGGCATGAAATAGCGGTAGACTAATTATAAAAATTATAAAATAATAATTCTTTTTTAATAAGAAAGCGAGGTGCATGGCGGTGCCCGAAAACTCAATGTTAAAGGAAGCGCTTGATACGTTGAAACAAACAGGAGTGCGCATAACTCCGCAACGTCATGCGATATTGGAATATTTGGTTCGTTCCATGTCACACCCAACGGCAGATGAGATATATAAGGCTTTGGAAGGAAAGTTTCCGAACATGAGCGTAGCCACGGTTTATAATAATCTTCGCGTTTTTAAAGAAGTGGGGCTTGTAAAAGAATTGACTTATGGTGATTCATCAAGCCGCTTTGATTTTGTCACTTCTGACCATTATCATATCATTTGTGAGCGGTGTGGCAAGATTGTTGATTTTCATTATCCAGGATTAGATGAAGTCGAAGCGTTGGCTTCACACGTAACAGGATTTAAAGTAAGTCATCATCGAATGGAAGTGTATGGGGTATGTGCTGAATGCCAACACGGGCATCATTCTCATTAAAAAGCTGATAGCAGTAAAAGGCTATCAGCTCTTTTTTCGTTTCCGATTGTATTTTTCGTCAAACTCTTTTCCAGCTAGTTCCGGATCCAATGTTAGCGGTTCTCGGCAATACATGCACATATCGACTCTCCCCAGCATTTTTGTCGTTTTTCCGCATGTTGGACAAACCACTTGAACCGTTTTTGTCGATAACATACCGATCCAAAAATAGACGACTGTGCTGGCAATAATAAAAAGAAGCCCTAAAATCATAAATATGGTCATAATCAGCATGGAAGTACGGAAAAATACTCCTATATACATAACAATAAAGCCGATAAAGATTAAACTTAAAGCAAATGTGCGGATTTTGTTGATTTTGCTGGAATATTTTATTGACATTTTACTCTTCCCTCCTAACAACAACTATACCATAAAATTGCATGATTTAATCTGATTTCAAGCAATTTTGTAAGAGGAATTTTGCGATTTTTGTCGAATTAGCTGGTAATAGCATTCGGATAAATATTTATGGAGGAAAATATATGGAGAAGCTAATCCGCCCCATCTATCAAGAAAGAGCAAGTCAACGCAATACCCTAGGCATTCTAATGATTGAAAAAAAATTTAATCACTCTGCTAGCACTGATACGTTTGATGTCATTTTATTAGTCATTGCAAAAGATACGGATTATCCTTTCTTTATTAAGCATTATTCTTACGAATATCAGAAAGCAGCGTTGTATATTGTTAATGAACAAAAATTAAATGAATGGCTTCTTCTGGGAACAAATCGTAAAGTAATCGATTGGGTTCTGAACGGGAAAGTTCTATTTGATCGCAATGAATATATTGAAGGATTAAGAAGGCAACTGCTTGAATTTCCTGAACAAGAGCGGCAATTAAAAATGGGAATTGAATTTGCTAAATTAATTCGAAGGTATACAGATGGGAAAGTTTTTTTAGAAACCGATCAATTGCTTGATGCATATAACCATGTTGTACATGCCTTGCATCATTTAGCAAGACTTACAGTCATTGAGCAGGGGTTTCATCCAGAGGTGACTGTATGGAATCAGGTGAAGCAAATCGATGCACAAATTTATAAGCTTTATAAGGAGCTTGTGGAAAGCGAGGAGCCTTTAGATAAAAGATTGGAGTTGCTTTTTTTGGCAAGTGAATTTTTAATTCATTCTCGAGTTCCGTCTGGTTCGGCCCATTTGTTAAAGATATTGAAGCAAAAAGAAGGGGCTTGGAGCATAGGGGAAATAGCATCTCATCCAGAACTGCAAGTTTATTCTGTCGATCTTGTTATCATGCTGGAATATTTGGTGGATAAACATTTTTTAGCTATTCAAGAGGTACCGACAAAGGGACAAAATATTTTTCATCGCTATTACATGGTTGTAGATCACCCTTAATTCCCTCAATTCTAAATAAATGGGCCCTCTTCCACGCATAATATAAAGGGCCTTTACTTATTCGCAACAAGATTGGATAGAAAAGATAAAAAAACTATTGACTTGATAAAAAAGACGTGGTAGATT